>CAZBNB010000004.1:0-125282 GCA_964493245.1 uncultured Legionellaceae bacterium | reverse complement strand
GCGTGGGGACAAGTTAAAAAAGTTGCTTAACTAGGTGTGTGCATTTGCTTGACCACGTCACTTAAAAATTTTTTAATCGTAGAGCAAAACACATTTATCTCTTCTTCAGTGTTATAATAATGAACAGATGCTCTGGTTAAGGCAAGTATATTTCTTTTTGCCATATCCAAACGGGCATATTCTTGTAAAGATACAGAAACGTTTATTTTTTTATCAGCCAAATAACGTTGTATTACTTCTGGCGATTTATTTTTACAAGAAAAAGTTACAATCCCACATTTATTATTACCTAAATCCTGTAGCGCTACGCCAGGAATAACTAATAATCCTTGACGGAGCTTATCAGCCAAGTATTGTATTCTTTGTCATATGGCAGGAAGACTCAAATCTAAAGCATATTGAATAGCTACCCCGAGACCTATTTTTGCAGCTATATTTTGCTCCCATGTTTCAAAACGAAGCGCATCATTTCTTAAAATATACTCGTTATCCTCAATCCATTTCGCTGCATGAAGATCAATAAAGGGAGGGTTGCATTGTTCAATGATTTCTTTTCGTGCATACAAAAATCCTGTTCCACGCGGTCCTCGTAAGTATTTTCTCCCTGTTGCACACAAAAAATCACATCCAATTGACTTAACGTCAACGGGCATTTGCGCCACAGATTGAGTTGTATCAAGCAGGTAAGGAATATTATATTTTCTAGCAATCCTCCCTACTTCCTCAGCAGGGTTAATTAGCCCGCCCTGCGTCGGAACATGAGTAATAGCAATTAATTTAACACGGCCATCAATGCGTTGTTCTAAATCGTTCACATCTAGCTGGCCAGTAACATCATTAGCAATGATCTCAATGGTGACGCCTGTACGTTTAGCTATGTGTAAAAACGCGAGATAATTGCTAGCATATTCACAAATCGATGTTAAAATTTTGTCATTGCGATTGAATTGAAAACTATAAAAAGCCATATCCCAAGCACGAGTAGCATTTTCAAGAAAAGCAATTTCATCAGGGCTACAGTTAATTAATTTTGAGGCAGCCCCATAAAAGCTTTCTATCTGCCTAACTGCAACAGAGGCTGCCTCATAACCACCGATAGATGCTTCCAAATCAAGATGATTTTTTATGGCGTTAACAACTGGGTTTGGAGGTAAGGCCGCTCCTGCATTATTAAAATGCAGAACATGCTGACAACCAATAGTGTCATTTCTTAATGCATTGATATTTAATTGAGTCATAATGAGCTACTATTACAAGATTAATTTCGTTAGTTACTTGGCCGCTCATTCAAATGATCCAGTGGTAGCGCTGTTTTATCAACGATGCGTTGTAAAACAAAACTGGAGTGTACTTGATTGACACCATCAATTATTGTTAGTTTTTTTAATAAAAAGGATTGATATTCATCCAGGTTGGCAACGACAACTTTTATAAGGTAATCAGCAGATTGTCCTGTAATTAGATAGCATTGTGTTACTTCTGGTAAAGAAGCTACTGTTTCCTCGAAATGCTTCATTACTTTTGGATCATGATTAACCAAGGTCACCGATACCATAATTGTCAATTGCAGCCCTATTTTATTGGGGTCGAGTAATGCAACATAGTGACGAATATAACCATCATCCTCTAGTTGTTTAACGCGGCGCAAACAGGGTGAGGGTGATAATGCAACCTGATCAGCTAACTCCTGGTTACTGATGCGACCATCTGCTTGCAATATTTCTAGAATTTTCTTGTCAATGCGATCCATAAAATGCCCTTCCTGTGGAAAAATCTATTATTTGAAATTAAATTCCAAATAAATATATATTTTTGATATTATATTTCTTCTTATCCATAAACTCAAGCAACAATCGCAACCATCTGTCAGTCATAATTTGTTAAAATGGTTTTAGTTGTAACGCACCACATCATTCTGAACGCACTGAAGGATCGCTCTGATATGGGGAGGAGATCCCTCGAAATGGTGTGGGGCTGCTAAATCGGAGAGAATGCCATGAAATGTTTTAATGTATCTAGTTATTCACCAGCCATTCAATTTGCTTGTGCACTCTTACTCAGCCTTCTCCTTTTATGCTGCCTTGAGTTTAGGCGTCTCGGATAATGGCTTGGAACAATATCAGCCTGACACCGAGGGCGCCAAACCAGGCGCCCTTTTTTTATCTTTGAAAACAGGTGAATAACATGAAACAGAATGCAAAAGATAACATTATTATACTGGATACAACATTGAGAGATGGAGAACAAGCCCCTGGTGCGACGATGACGATCAGTCAGAAAATAGAAATTGCCAGTGCGCTGGATCGCATGGGCGTCGATGCGATTGAAGCGGGTTTTTCTGCTGCATCAGTGGGTGATTTTCAATGCATTGAACAGATTTGCAAGGTTGTAAAAAACGCAGCCGTATGTAGTCTGGCGCGGGCAAAAACCGTTGACATTGAAGCCGCTGGTTTGTCGGTTAAATCAGCTGTGAAACCGAGAATTCATACATTTATTTCGACATCCGATATGCATTTGAAACATCAATTCAGAATGACACATGACGAGGCACTGGCCGCCATTAGGACATCAGTTCGCAAGGCTCGTGATTATTGTGATGACGTTGAGTGGTCGGCAATGGATGCAACGAGATCCAACATCGATTTTCTGGCGCGCGCAGTTGAAATTGCCATTCAGGCAGGAGCAAGAACCATCAATATTCCGGATACAGTTGGCTATTCTACTCCAATTGAATACAGTGGCCTGATCAAAGCCATCAAAAACAAAGTGCCTAATATCGATAAAGTTATTCTGTCGGTCCATTGTCATAATGATTTGGGCATGGCCGTTGCCAATTCACTAGCTGCAATCGGTGCTGGTGCTCGGCAAATTGAATGCACTATTAATGGTATTGGAGAGCGCGCTGGGAATGCTGCGCTGGAAGAAATTGTCATGGCCATTAAAACCAGGCCGGATCAATTCCCTTTTACGATGAACATTGATCCAATACACATTGCAGAAATTTCTAAACTGGTCTCAATCGCAAGTGGTTTTGCAGTGCAAAAAAACAAAGCGATTGTCGGGTCAAATGCGTTTGCACACGAATCGGGAATTCACCAAGATGGCATGCTGAAGTGCCGCGAAACGTATGAAATCATGACACCTGAATCTGTTGGCATCATGCAGTCTACATTGAGTATGGGCAAGCATTCAGGGCGCGCTGCATTTCGGAATAAATTAACAACGTTGAAAATCGATGTCAAAAACGACGTATTTAGTGAGTTATTCAAGCAATTCAAAGCATTAGGAGATGCTCAGAAAGACATTTCTGATGCTGATATCATGGCTTTGGTTGATGGAAAAATTGCACTTGAGAAAAGCGAAAAAGGCGTCATCTGGATGGATGGTCAATTTATCCAGTGGAATGATGCACAGGTTCCTGTTTTAACCCATGGATTGCATTATGCCAGCGCAGTTTTTGAAGGCATGCGTGCCTACAATGGTAACGTTTTCAAGTTGAATGAGCATAGCGAACGCCTGCATCATTCAGCTTCGGAGTTGGGATTTAACATTCCTTACTCCGTTGCTGAATTGAATGCCATTACGGAAGAAATAATTCGTAAAAATAATCTTCACGATGCTTACATTCGACCGATTGCCTGGTGCGGTGAAGAAACCATGAGTGTTGCATCTCATTCGTGCAACGTTCATGTGGCAATTGCAGCTTGGCAATGGACATCTTATTTTTCCGATGAAAACAGCATGAAAAATGGGTTGAAACTGATGTGGGCTGATTGGATCCGTCCTTCGCCTGCAACGGCACCGGTCACTGCAAAAGCGGCTGGATTGTACATGATTGGCTCCTTGAGCAAGAACAAAGCCGAACAGGCTGGGTTTCATGACGCCTTAATGTTGGATTATCGCGGCTACGTTGCTGAATGCACAGGGGCCAACTTCTTTATGGTTAAGAACGGTGTTATTCACACCCCCATTGCTGATTGCTTTTTGAATGGTATTACACGTCAAACAGTCATTGCGATTGCGAGACGTCATCATATCCCTGTTATAGAGCGCCATATCTATCCTAATGAAGTACTGGATGCAGATGAAGTTTTCATTACAGGAAGTGCCGTTGAAGTTGCGCCAGTTTCACAGGTAGGCTCTCAATGTTTTGAGATAGGAAAGATAACCATAATCATTATTCGAGCCTATGAAGATATGGTTAGGGGGAATGATGGAAACAATTAAAAGAAACAATAAATGGTTAACGATAGTTTACCCATGGATTATCTGGGTGATTGCGGCAGGATTCTTTTTTTATAAATATTTAATTCAAGTCTCTCCAAGCGTCATGACGGTTGATTTAATGAAAGCATTTCAAGTCAATGGCGCAGGACTTGGTAATTTATCAGCATTTTATTTTTATGCTTATTTAGTAATGCAAATTCCAGTTGGGATTCTTCTGGATAAATATAGTCCGAGACTGGTTACAACAGGTGCTATTTTTATTTGTAGCATAAGTACATTTGTTTTTTCACAAGCAAATACCTTGTGGTTGGGGTGCGTGAGTCGAGCATTAATGGGGGCTGGCGCTGCATTTGCAGCTGTATCCTGCTTCAAACTGGCATCCCAGTGGTTTGCTCCAAAACGATTTGCTTTAGTTTCAGGAATGTTTATGACAGCCGCCATGCTGGGTGCTATCGGTGGACAAATGCCATTGTCTATTTTAGTTCAATCCGTTGGTTGGCGAATGGCGCTGAAAATGATTAGTTTGATTGGTATTGCTCTGGGTGGTCTTTATTTTGCCATAGTGAGAAACAAGAAAATTGATGTCGTCCATATTGCAAAAAACCAGGGAAAAACAAGTCAGATACTCATAAGTATTCTGACGAATAGACAAGCATGATTTCTATCGTTGTATAGCGGATTGGCGTTTGCTCCTGTGTCGGTATTTGGAGGGTTATGGGGGGTTCCATTTTTAGAGACCGCCTATCATTTTTCAAGAGAGGATGCTGCTTTGGCAATATCGAGTATTTTTATCGGATTCGCTGTGGGAGCGCCATTTTTAGGGTGGTTATCCGATTTTATGGGACGAAGAAAGCCATTGTTGTTTTGGGGAACTTTTTTGGCGTTAATGTGTTTGTCGGTGGTGATTTATGGGCATGGTTTAGGTCTGACAACCATAATCGCACTGCTATTTTTCTTTGGATTTGGCGCCAGTGGTTTTTTTACCAGTTTTGCGATGATCCGCGAAATATTCCCAATCATGTTAGCAGCGACTGTACTCGGTATTATGAATACCGTTGATTCCGTTTGTGAAGCACTGTATGAACCGTTGGTTGGTGCATTTTTAGATTGGACTTGGGGTGGTGAAGTCATAGCTGGGATCCATCATTTTTCAATACATGGATACCAATTATCCTTAATGCTTTTACCTGTGTCGCTTATTTTGGCGTTCTTAACACTATTTTTTATTGATGAAACATATTGTCGATCGAAAGCGAGCTAATTATTGATGTGGAGTTACTATGAAAACGTTATATGACAAAATTTGGGAACAACATCAAGTTTGTGATAAACCTGATGGCACGTCGATTATTTATATCGACAAACACTTGATTCATGAAGTCACCAGTCCTCAAGCGTTTGAAGGATTGGCCATTGCTGGTCGAAAAATCCGGCGGCCTGAAACTATTTTGGCTGTCAGTGACCACAATGTACCTACGCAGAATCGGCGCATGGGGATCATCGACAAAGAATCTCGAATACAAGTTAGCATGTTGCAAGACAATTGTAACAAACACGGGGTTCATTACATTGAGCTATTGGATAAACGACAAGGGATTGTCCATATCATTGGGCCGGAGCAAGGCTTTACATTGCCAGGAACAACCATTGTCTGCGGTGACAGCCATACTTCAACTCATGGTGCTTTTGGTGCTTTAGCATTTGGGATTGGTACGAGTGAAGTGGAGCATGTTTTTGCAACGCAAACGTTGATATTGAAAAAATCAAAAAACATGCGTGTTTGTGTCGAAGGAAACATTCCCTTTGGTGTGACTGCAAAAGATATCATTTTGGCGATCATTGCACAGATCGGTACGGCAGGCGGCACAGGGCATGTCATTGAATTCACAGGATCGGCAATTAAGGCACTATCAATGGAAGCCAGGATGACCATTTGTAATATGGCCATTGAAGCCGGAGCACGAGCAGGGTTGATAGCGCCTGATCAGGTAACATTTGATTACTTGCATGGCAGACATTATGCGCCTCGCGATGAACTGTGGAATAAAGCCGTTGATTTCTGGCGAACTCTTCATGCAGATATCGATGCAAAATATGATAAAGACATCGCCTTGCAAGCCAGTAGGCTTATCCCTTACGTAACATGGGGAACCAGTCCTGAAACGGCATTGCCGATTGATGCTCATGTGCCTGATCCATCGAAAGAATCCAATCCAGTCAAACGAGATTCCATGATTCGTGCCTTGGAATATATGGGCCTGTTGCCGGGGATGCCTTTGCAGGAGATTAAAATAGATAAGGTTTTTATCGGTTCATGCACGAATGCACGTATTGAAGACTTACGTGCGGCAGCTTTGGTTATTCAAGGTCACACGGTTGCTACAGGAGTTTATGCCATGGTTGTGCCAGGCTCAGGTCTTGTTTCGGCGCAAGCTGAGGCAGAAGGATTGGATAAGATTTTTATTGCTGCGGGTTTTGATTGGCGAGAGCCAGGTTGTTCTATGTGTTTGGCCATGAACGCTGATCGGTTAAACCCAGGTGAGCGTTGTGCATCAACGTCAAATCGTAATTTTGAGGGTCGACAAGGGCGCGGTGGCCGGACACATTTGATGAGTCCCGCAATGGCTGCTGCCGCAGCAATCACAGGAAAATTAACCGATGTCAGAACGATAAAGGGGGTCAATAATGCAAGCATTTAAAACAATCACGGGCGCTATGGCTTATTTGCCCATTGCAAACATTGATACCGATATGATTATACCCAAGCAATATCTTAAAACGATAAAACGTACTGGATTGGGGATCTGGTTATTTGCTGAAATGCGTTACGATGAAGCGAATCAGCCCAAGCCCGACTTCATTTTGAATCAACCGAATTTTCAACAGACAAAGATTTTGTTGGCTGAGGAAAATTTTGGTTGTGGTTCAAGTCGTGAGCATGCTGTATGGTCTTTACTGGACTTCGGAGTTCAAGTGGTCATCGCACCAAGCTTTGCCGATATATTTTATAGTAATTGTTTTAAAAACGGCTTGCTGCCTATTGTCCTGACCAAGGTGGACATCCAACGGCTTGTTGATCAGAAAAATAACCTGGCGACAGTCGATTTGGATTTGCAAGCCATCCGAGTTGATACACTTGAAATGCCTTTTTCTATTGATGCATGGCGCCGGGAAACTTTGCTCAAAGGATTGGATGAAATTGACGAAACATTGGCCTATGCAAAGGATATATCGGCGTTTGAAACCCAACAAAAAATAGCGCAGCCCTGGCTGTTTGAAGGAGTTATTCATGAATAAAACAATTCTGGTTTTACCTGGTGATGGTATTGGCCCGGAAGTTACTGCAGAAGCCGTCAAAGTTCTACAGTGGTTTAACCAAAATTCGGCGCATGATTTTAATTTAATTAATGGCTTAATCGGTGGAGCATCGATTGACCATAGCGGCGTACCGTTAGATAACGAGACCGTTGCGATGGCCAAAAAATCGGATAGTATTTTGTTGGGTGCCGTTGGTGGACCGAAATGGGATCATATTGATAATCAGCATAAACCCGAGAAAGGGCTGCTAAAAATTCGTCAAGAATTAGGTCTATTTGCTAATTTAAGACCAGCTACCTTATTTCAAGCGCTGGCTGAATCATCACCATTAAAATCAGAGTATATTGACGGTCTGAATTTAATGATTGTGCGCGAATTGACTGGAGATGTGTATTTTGGTGAGCCACGCGGTATTAGCCTTATTGATGGTCAAGAGGTTGGTATCAATACTATGCGCTATTCGAAATCTGAAATTGAGCGAATAGCTCGAGTTGCCTTTGAATTGGCGAGACTTCGGAATAATCAGGTGTGCTCCGTTGATAAAGCCAATGTACTGGAAACCTCGATGCTATGGCGTCATACGGTACAGGCAATACGAGATCATGACTATCCAGATGTTCATCTTTCGCATATGTATGTGGATAATGCAGCCATGCAGTTGATCCGTAATCCAAAACAATTTGATGTCATGCTAACAGCAAATTTGTTCGGTGATATTTTATCGGATGAAGCGTCTATGTTGACTGGCTCCCTCGGCATGTTGCCATCGGCATCTTTTGGCGAGCATTATTCACTGTACGAACCGATACATGGCAGTGCTCCTGATATTGCAGGACGTAATATCGCAAATCCACTGGCTACCATATTAAGTGTCGCCATGATGTTCAAATACTCGTTTAAACTGGATAAAGAAGCACACATGATTCAAATGGCAGTAACGACTATTTTGGATGAAGGATTTAGAACAGAAGATATTATGACCTCAAATGGAATGTTGTTATCCACTCGTGAGATGGGGGAGAAGGTCATTGCGCAGCTTGATATTATAGGAGATAAACAATGAAAAATTTCTGTGTGATTCATAGAGATCCTTTCAATTTTTTCATGATCAAATCTGTATGATAATTGGCTATTTGGATGCGTTCATTTTCTATTTTATAGTTATTACTCACTTCTTCACTGAAGGGAGTTATTTCGCTTAATTCAGCCACGATAGCCGAGGGTGGCTTTCCTTTTAGTGAACCATGAGGACGTTGCCAGTTATAAAAAAATTGCCATTGAGCTAACTCTTCTCTGAGAGCTTCGAAGTCAGATAAGTCTGTAATAGCGTAAAACTCTTCAAGATCTGTTTTTTGCGATCGTTCTACCTTGCCGTTTAAATGAGGCGAAGCTGGCTTATTTGGTCTAAATTTAATACCTAGTTCCATCATTTTAGCTGAACTTTTTCGGCAAAAAATTCTAATCCTCTGTCTGTTTGGATACGCTGTATAGGGAAAGGAAATTGCTCCATAACCAAGTCTAAAAAATGTAGTGTGTTAGTGGCTGTACGGCGTTTGTAAATCTCTAGTACACGCCAACGAGAACAGTCATCAACAGCAGTATATTGATAAATTCCTGGTGCTATTTTGCAGGTATCCATCTGGATACGTTCACCAGGAATAGGACGACTATAACGCTTAAATTTCTTTTTCCGCTTAAGTTTTTTTATTGGTTGTGCTTGGTTGGTAGTTAGTGCTTTATGAATGCTCGCCAAAGAAAGCGAATAGTTGTGCAATCTAATCAATTCAGTTTGGATGCGCCTGGCGCCCAAATTACGGCTGATACGCAAATCAAGAATTAGATTAATCAATTCTGAATTTAACTTCTTACCTGGTGATAAATGAGGCTTTTTGCTTTGATCATTTAATCCATCAATACCAGCTTCTAAATAACGGTTGCACCACTTTCTCAGTGGTAGGACGAGAGATACCACATTTACGGCAAACGTATCCTGCATCTTTGGTTTCAAGATATAGATTTACCCAAGTTAACCTGGCTTTAATTTGCTTTTTCATAATGCGGGTAAATCTAGCAATTAATTGAAACGATGTCTATGAATCACACAAATAAAAAAATCTGGCGTTCGCTACCGCAATCTCTATCAAACACGGCACACTTACGCATCCATGATGTTGTCAGGCGGTGAAAATATCATGTGGGTTGCCAGTCAAATGGGACATGTGGATACAGAGATGGTGATGAAAACTTATGGTAAATGGATTCCTGATGATTCATCGAAAAAAGGATATAAACCCGTGAGCGATTGGGGTACATATATCAATGAGGAAAAAGACGAATAAACCCTTTGAGAACCCTCAGATTTTAAAATTCTGCTAAAAATATTAATTATCAAGAAGTTAATTGGTGGAGGCGGCGGCTATTTAACTAAACAGCTAACCTATTGTTATTTAAATACTTTAAATTTATAAAGATTTTTGTTGCCCCCAAAGTTGCCCCTATTCTTGTCTGACTGGATTAAATGCATGCCCCTCCTGAATACTTATCACGATGTTGTTTGTCGATAAAAATGATCTGTAGTTGCATATCGTTTGACAAGAACATAGATGCCTTTTTGTAGTTGATAGTCCAGGTCTTCATCAACCGGGTATATCTTGTTATCCTGTTTTGAATCGTTGATAGTACCCAAGCGTTTGATTTGGAGCGTATAAAAATGGCTTGTGTTAGTCGATACCCATTGCCATGACGCTGTGAGCGCCGTACAAGGTAGAAGATCTCCACAATCATCAAAATTATTTTGAGACGTACTTTCATGATAAGCCACATTAATTTGATGGTGATAAGGCGCAACAATTGAAATAGCATGCTCTACACCATTTCCATGATAGGTATGATTTAAGAGTAAACCATATTTATCCGCCCCAATACGAATGAGCTTAGCCACAGGCGGGGTCCCATATTCATCAGCATATGTTAAAAAACGATTTTGTGCCTCTAATTGCCAGGAACTCCAAAGGTGCTTTTTTACAAATACGAAGGCACTAAGCAATGGGGAACAGGCATGGCAATCATAAGGGACATCGACGGATCGCGTTTGTGTTAATAGAAAAATTTTATGTTTGTTTTGTTCGGTGTAAGACTGAAACAACACCGTACTAACGATACCAGTTTTTTTCTCCCAAAAGCCATCCGATGTGTTATGTGCATCAAAAGGAATATGATGCCAAATCGCTTGCTTGTGTGAACGATTATAATCTTCAAATAATATAGTTAAAGCTCGTGCTTCTGAGAGTGGTTGCATTGCAATTACATACAGCACAGCCAACGTTATCAGAAGCGTTATTGTGCACAAAAGTGTATTTCTGCTGATGATACGCATAAATAATCATAGATCCTGAGGTTGTTCCAATAATTGGGAATATTGTCTAAAATGCTGCATCGCGATTGGATCCTCTCCTCGATTAACAGCATCCCAATAACTTTTATATTCAATAACAGCCTCAGTCCAAGAAGCCTCACGCCCTAATCGCACACCGGCTAATTTTTTCTTTTGAAACAACCAGCGCACTCCGGCACAAATATTAGCTGACACATCTAAATATTCCTTTTGAGGAATATGAATTAAATAATCGGATAACTCTCCTTTTATATCATGCAATATACTAAATGTTTTTGGCATCAGCTGCATAAGGCCATACGCACGACTACGTCCTTTCGGTTGTATTTCAAAACTTGATTCTGTTGCAATTAATGCTTTGATTAAATTCGGATCCAGTGGGACGTCTAAATGAAATATATCATTCCAATAATGAACCCAACCACGAATTTCCACATCATAATTATCTGCCTTAGGAAATAGGTTCGTAAGCACGTTTTTCGTAGGTGGGCCTGATAAAGAGGAAAAATATTTATTCGCAATATACTGAATTTCGCTATGCGACAATTGATCTTTGTGAGAAGGGTTAGCTGCACAATGTTCATGAACTGTTGTCACAAGACCACCAGGATGCGCCTTACTTGGCCGGATATGCGAGAGGTATTCTTTCACAAAATGAAATCCAGCAGGACACCTGCGCCATACATGTACTTTTTCATCAGGAAGTTTCTTCTTTTCTGGTACTGATACATCCCCCTGTGATTGACTTAATTCTATAAGCTCAGCCATCCTTGATATTTCCTATGGGTTGAATTTTAACAAATCATATCGTATACGTGTCTTGAGAATCAACATAAGATCCTAGAACGCTTTTTGATGTGAAAATCATACTACATCTTTGCACCACAGCCGTTAATCGTATTAAATTCATCATAGAGTGAGTCATGGCGTTCTCCCTCATGTGTTACCCAAAGTTCTTGTACAAACTCATTCTCAAATGATACGTCCCCTTCTGGAGTCATAATTTCAGTTAGAAGGCTAACCACACATTGCGCATATACTTCGCTTGAAGCTCTTGGTTCTGTTTTTGGATAACCAGAAATATTGATAAGAGAAACTCCGTTTTCGAGATGAATGACTTGATCATACTTACTACCTGTCACATTTCCACCGTTACTTATCGCAAGATCGACAACAACTGCGTTCGAAGGCAGAAGACTTAGGCCTTCTTCATTAATCAACAATGGTGCTTTTTTTCCTGGAGTTCTTGCAGCTGTTATAACGATTGTTTCTTCAGCTAAATATGACTTAATAAAATCCATCTGTTTTTCTGCCTCAGGTAACACGGAATAGGTTATTCCTGCGGCTTCTAATTCTGCTCGTTGACCCTCTCTTCTACCAAATAATTGCACAGGTACACCATATTTCAATGCTTCAAGTGAGGCACTTATCCCTGCAGCACCTGCACCAATAACAGTTAATCTCGCTGGTTTATCGCCTTGATAATGTTTTAAGGCATCATGAAAAGCTAGTCTACCTGCAATACGACTCATAGCAGCTTGAGCATTCTTGGGATCTTGGATCGTTATACTTTTAAATAGATCAAATGATAATGTTGTAAGCCCAAGCTCTTGCCAAACGGCAATATGATTATCAACCACAAACGGAAATAAAAACCCGAGCATGGCAATATTTTCGTGAAAAAGCTCATTTTCCATTAATTCACGTTCTTTGCTCGGGCGAAGGACTCTTACGATAAACGTATCGGGAGGAAGTCCAGACGAGCTTAATACAAATATTTCAGCACCAGAATTAATATATTCAGCATTTGTAAATCCTGCCTTCACTCCAGCATCCGCCTCAACTAGGACACGATAGCCAAGGCCTGCCAATATAGTCACGGCTTGAGGTGTTAAAGCAACTCTCCCTTCATTTTCACGGGTTTCTTTAACCACGAGAATTTGCTTAAAATGCATCACTTGATCATATCCCGTTTAATTCTGCTAAATTTAAAATTGGTACAAACGTCCTACAGCCGACGGCACGACAATACTATCACCAAATGCATTGCCTAGCGCATTTACCGCTCTCCAGCCAGTGCAATGAGCCGGAATTATCATTTTAAGGTCGAATTGTTTCATATCTTCGACAGTTTGCTGGATAATGCTTTCTTTCGCATGACCTGATAAATGAAACCCACCCATAACAGCATATAAGGGTATTGTAGGGAACAACGATTGAGCGTTTTTCAATACATTGATGATGCCCGCATGGGAGCATGCTGAAAAAACGATTAACCCTTTATTTCGAACATTCATCACTAAAAATCGCTCATCTAAAATCAGAGGATCAGGTACCCATTCTTTGTTAGGCAATTGTCTGATATGCCCAGGAAACCCCGTTTCATAGTTCGTGATTCGTGGAATTTCTCCGCTAAGATAGAACATATTATCGAGTAATGCGCGCTCCTCATCACTGTTCATTACCTCCGCACCATTGTTTTACAGCTCTTCAACAGAAGGTATTTTTTTAAAAGGGAATACATGATGGTCGGATTATGTTGCACGCTGATGAAACATACCGGGATTAAGTTGGAAAACGACTTTTTGCTCGGGATTCTTATTTTTTATTAATTGCAGCGCGCTCAAAAACCCTCCAGCATGATCCCAGTGTCCGTGAGACAGCACGACTTCTTCAATTTTTGTAACATTGACACCAAGCTTGCTAACGTTCCTTTGAAAAACATCTCCATCAGGACCAGCATCAAATAATAGTGAATGGTTCAGCGAGCTTTTCGATGCAGTTAACAGTAATGACAATCCATGTGCACCGCAACAAAGACATTCCCCAGCTAGTTCTTTCATTCCATGATCAGCAAGATAATCCATTTCGTGAACAACATTTTCAGGAACACTCGAGAGACTATCCGTAACATTGTCTACGATAACTTATATTTGCAAAGAATCTACTTCAATTAAAGTCATTTACTTCTCTCCGTTGAAAGGGATGTCGGGGTTAACGAGGGGTTTGACCATAACGAGGTAATTTGGATCTTCACTAAATGTTGTTTGCATAAAACCGGCTTTTTCATAACACCGTACAGCGCCAATATTATTTATCTCTGGGTCGACTACAATAGCTGAAAACTCACTAAGAAACTCTTCAATAAATTGATGAATCATCTTTACGCCAAAGCCTTTTCCACGCATATTGTCTTCAGCTATAAAGAGATCGATTCCCACTAAATCATCTTGATTATATTGTTTAAATAGTAAATTATGATGTCCCTGAACACCTTCAGGAAAACCACTTTTAAATTGATAATATTGAATGAAACCGACAGGATCATTGTTCCTATAAACAATAAAGCTTGGTACATACTCTTCGCCTAAAATCCTTGGCCCATATTTTTCCTTAATTTTTTCCAATGGCCAATGTTTTCTTCTTGCATACCATTGATTAATGGTTGACTCTTGGAACCATTGATATAAAAGAACTAAATCATTCTCATGTAAAGGTTTAAATTTGAACAGCTTCATATAAATCTACTTTTGTGATGTTTTAATTAAAATCATTCAATATTCAGAGCATCAAACATCAGGATAAGTTCCGAGGGAAATACGCTTTTCCTTGTTATTAAAACGATATTTAAAGCGCCACCACATACCGCCTTTAGGAGAAATTTCAAGATATAAACCTCGCTCATCGTACAAGCGTTGAGTTTTATCAGTTGGTTTAGCATTACGGATTTGAGTGGCATTTAAAGACATTTTGGGGCAACAGATTGATCATGATTGAAGTTGCCCCGAATATTTCCCCTAAACTTGTTGGATGTCAATGGTCAAAAAAGACTAAGTTGGATTTATTTTTTAATGATAACCCTTATTATTAAAGGGCTTGTAAGACAGTTTAAGCTATTTTGAACTACTTCAAACTCTAAGTTGGTGGAGGCGGCGGGAATTGAACCCGCGTCCGTAAATCCTCTGCCGTCAGGTCTACATGCGTAGCCAGGTCTATTGAGTTTAGTAGCGAATCCTCCGACTGGCAGGATGATTACACAACGAGTCTCTGAGTTTTGCCACAAAATGCGAGACATATTTTGCAGCTAGCTTATCTTCTATGACCGTTGATTCGATACCGACAAGCAAGCTCGGTCAACGGGGCGCTGGTTTATTGGCAGCGCACGGTGTGCTTTTGAAGCCTTAGAACAATCGATGCTTAGGCAGCGATACGTCCATCAGTTTCATCAGCAGCAAAGATTTCATCATTTGCATTTATATTTAGTGAGTCTTATTTACGAGATGCCTCAATCTCGGCATGCACATCAGGTTTCGCAACCCACGTCGAAGCCAGGTCGCCCCCATTTAGTCATTATATCATATATCTAAAGGAAAAAGACTAGAATGGATTGTAATTCGGATTACTTTATGAAAATAGCTCTCAAATTTGCGTCAAAACGGGTATATCATTTGGAGACAGCGGCAAGGTTTTAGGCCTAAGGTTTCATACCATTTTGTAAATGCCGCTCCATATTTTGAATATATTGTTCTTTCTGTGTTTTAGCAAAAAATAATGTTCCTCGCCCTTCTGACACACGCGTGTATGTCCATTGAGCAGCTAGAGCAATACCAACTGTCAATAATCCAATTAAAAGATTTGCTACCCAATAACGCCATATTTCTTGCGTATTTTTTTGTTGCATCAATTCATCTTGACTGTGTAATCGAGTTAAAAATTTCTTTTGAAAATGCTCAAATGAGATTTTATTATCAACAAACATGGCTAAATCCTGCATACAAGCATAGGTAAAAGTCGATATGGCCTCTTTCTCATCGGTGTTAAGATGCGGCATATGCCGCATATCAATTAAAATTTGCATAAGATTATTAAGTAATTGCGCACAAGGTGGATTATTTTTCTGTAAATGCTCGAGCTCTGACTTGTATTTATCAGCTAACACAAGCTCAGGATGACCGTCGGTAACAGATGGATCAGATAAGATATATGCGCGCGAATCATATTTTTTATCCCAAAAATCTATATGTGTCTGGTGCCAAATTGTTTTAAAGCGAACATGGCGAACAGCCGGCTGATTAACATCCATCCATTGAATGATGGCGTCCAAGTTATTGCCTGTTTCTATATAGTGCGCTAATTGCGTTTGCAATTGACTCATCGAATATCGACTTGATGACGGCGTGGCGTTGATTAATAATTGAATACGCGCTGCTATCATCTGGTGCCGTGACGCCATTGCTTGCAAAGTCTGGACTGAGAAAGGCAGCGCTAAAGAAGAAATATTTGTTTTTAAACTTTCAGCCAACAATGGATGCTCGAAATATCGACGCATATTACTAAGAAGCGCTTCAAAATGCTGCGTTTTATCACATATCTCTTTAATCTGTTGAGAATAGACATCAACGTTTTTTTGCAACATTTTTGTTCTAAGCTCACTATATTCCATCAACATTTGCGTATGTTGCTGATCTAAAGCCGTATACTGATTCATTGCTAATTTACAAAACCACGCTACTAATTTTTCCATCGATGCTTGATGTTGTTTTTGTATGTTATCTATAACAAGAATATGCTTTTTCGTGTCAATTAATAATTGATATTGTTGTTTCAGCAGTTTTAAAACGGCGGGATATTTTGTTGAATCAGCTAATAGCTGGTGTTGTTGTCTTAAGGCTTCCAAAAATTGCTGATATTCTGCTGAGTTGATTTCTTTGATTATATTTAACAACTCCTGGTCTGCTTGATAAATCAAGTCCAGTTTTTCCATTTTTGGCAAAATATTGGATGATATTTTGTTGGCTTGTTGTTCAATTCGGTTGAAAACCAAACTTAAACGATATAAGTAATCGAGAGCCGTCTTTTGATGTTGTAGGACTTGAAGTAGCGGATCAGCTAATTCTCTTGTTGAATGAGTTGTTGTAACCGCTTCATTCTTCTCTTCGTTTTTTTGGATCACAACAGACTCTTTTGTGGGTTCCGTGCGCCGAAAAACACTTTTAACACGACTTAAACGACGCGTTATCCCCCGAAAAACACCTTTCGATACACCAGTAGTAGTAGCTTCATCTTGCTCTGCTACTTTCTCTATCGCAACAGGCTCTTTTTGAGCCTCAGTGAACGAAACAGTCCTTTTGAAACGACTTAAACCACGGGTTATTCCTCGAAAAACACTTCTTGAGACATTTGCATGATTTGCTGACACCGTATCATTTATTTTTCTGATTGTTTGTTTAAGCACGTCTATGTTAGACGGCTTTGAACTTTCAAGTTCGGCAATATGTTTTTCAACCGCCTCACATTCTGCTTTGAGAGCTGCAGGACTAAGCTTTGACAATTGTTCGATACGCAGATATTCGTCTCGTCGTGCATTTAAATGTGTCAACGCATTAATAAACTCAGATTCTTTTTTCTCATAATCATTGGAATAGAAAATCGTAAAACACGCATCAATGTCCTGCTTTTCTTTTGAGTCCAGATTTAACATCTGTAAATAAGCGAAAATATTGTCCTTGTCCTTGCTAGTATTTTCTTGTAAAGCTCGTAATTTTTGTAACATATCATTATTGTGAGCTATTTTGTATTCAATATTTTTTTGCGTATCAGACTTATCTAAATCGAGTGTTACAAAATCATCTATGCCATATTTTTCTTTTATCCGCGCAGCTAAAGTATCTTGATGTCGCTGGGCATTACAAATGCACCTTGACAATTCTTTCTCGGGAATGAAGCATTTTAATTCAGATATATTGCTCGTTGGGATTGCAAGTGGAAATTGCTTTAACGTGTTTTCTGAATGTTTTTTGAGATAGGCGGATAATAGCTGGTAGGTACTTAAATATGTTTTTATATTTTCTATGTTGACGGGCAAAGAAAAATCAAGTAGCGGTGCGACAACAGCCTCAAGCTCCTCTTGCATTTCATGCTGTTTTTGCATTACCTGTTGTTGTAATAAAGTATTTTTTACTATTTCTTGTTGCTCTATTTGTTGAAACAATGCCATTCTACGTTCGCACTGCTCATCTTTTTTAGCTAATTTTAACAAATAATATCGACGCCACATTGATAAAACAAGCGGGATCATCTGGTTTGTCAGCCGATAGTCTTCGTAAAAATCAACAATATCATCGTTGATATCTTTTTGCTTATATATCACTTTATATTGATATTTTTTTTCAGATAAAACTTCTATATTTTCTATAAAGTTATCTACTTTCTGCGTTGTAAAAAGGTCTAGTAACATCGTTATGGTTGCGGTTAATGATGAAAGACTTTTAAACAGAAGTGGTAAAAATTGTGGTGTTAAAAACGGCACTAACTGCGGAAACTCTTCAGGAAGTTTTGCTAATAATGTTGTGAGAACTTCAAGCAATGCAAAAAAAGCAGGATCTTTCGGTATGCGATCTAAGAAAAGATCTATAAAAAGTAAAGTGGTATCAATGTGAGATTGATCTTCATCCAATTGTCTATGTGATTCTATTTTTTGCATCATGCTATTAACCAAAGCATCTTTCTCATTTGGTGTTAGCGATTTGTTAAGCTTGATGTTTGCATTTTCAAACTGGAAAAACTCTGCCTTCTGTAGTTCTAACATGACTTTAATCGTATGAAAATCAAGCATATTTTCATTAGACATTGGTAGTAACTGTGCACAAAAATCAATACACTTCAGATAGAACAGGTCTTCTGGAGCGAGTGATTGGATTAATGGTGCAATAGAGTACTGATAGGACGCAGCGAACGATACAGCAGCACCACTTAATCTGAGTGCTTCTGGAACTTTTCCTCTGCTAAATGAAGATAAATTGCTATGAACAAGATCAGTGAAGATCTCGATAAGCTTTATATATGTAGAACCACGATCATTTTTTATAGATGGGTATGTTTTTTTTATTTTTTTGAGCTCTTTCAAAAAATCATGTAAAAAAACACCTAAAGGACTGGTATCATAAGATACAAATTTTTGAGGAGAGATGTTATCCGGCATTTGATTAACAACTAAAAATAAAAAAACAGTCCGTATTGTAATCTTATTTATCGTCTGAATCAAAAAAAACACATGAAAATAAGCAAAAAAACATTATATTGTTCTTATTATAAATAATTTAAAGAAATAAAGACCAATGGATAAAAAAGAGAATAACTTGATATTTTTTTTCATCGGATTATGATTGAACATATTTAGAACAGAGATGGTTATCAAAATGCACGGTCAAACAACACAAGAAACGCGCCAGTTTTTTATCGATTGCTGGCAAAAATATCAGCAAAAACAGCCGCTACAAGCACTTGAAGAGCAAATCGTTGATGTACTACTGCAACACCCCGAATATGAATCCATTATTAATAATGGCAGCATAAACACTTCTTACTTTGCGACGCTGGGGGAGACAAATCCTTTTTTACATATGGGACTACACCTAACATTACGCGATCAAATCATAACTGATAAACCCACCGGGATCAGGGCTATCTATCAGCATCTCTTAAACACATACCATGATCCACACATCGTCGAACACTTAATGATAGAACCACTGGCAGAGTGCCTTTGGCAATCACAGCAACAAGGCTGCCCACCCAATGAAAATAACTATCTAAAGGCTTGTCGAGCCCTAGGTAGTGTAAAAAAATAGCTTATTTATTGTCATCAGATGGCAAGATAACGGCTATTAGGGAGTGTAGATTGAGCGAAAAAGTGGTTGAACAAGCGCAGCATACATTGGCTTGGCCTGTCCCGACGAACGCCGGGATGAGTATTTTGAGGAAATTTTTTGAACAAAATGAGACAAATACATCCATTCAGTCAAGAGGCGTTGAATATTGACTCATTTTTCACGACGTCTTAAGTAAGTAGTCTAAATCTCGGCGAATGGTCGCAATAGACGTTGTAGGTAAATAGCGCTTTAAAATCGTACCCTCTGCATCGACTAAGATTTTAGTAAAATTCCAAGGAATAAATATCCCCCATGGTTTTTTCTTGATATGTTTGGCCAAATAAGCATATAAAGGCGATTGATTTGCTCCTCTCACATTGACTTTTGCGAACAAAGGAAACGTGACGCGAAAACAATCGTTTGCAAAAGTTTGAATTTCCACATCGCTACCCGGCTCTTGGTGTAAAAACTGGTTACATGGAAAACCTAAAACCATCACACCGTTGGGGCAGTACGCATTATATAATTGTTGTAATTCGGCATATTGATTGGTAAAACCACAACGACTCGCTACATTGACTATCAATAAAATTTGCCCCTGATAACGCTTTAAAGTCGTCTCTTGACCTTGAATCGTAACAACCTGAATGTCATACAGTGTAGATGCAGTATCATCAGACTTCAGAGGCATTATTTTGGTTAGTTGGTTACGTATCTTCAAATAAACCGCGTGCAAACTCACTCTTGAATTCCCGAATGCCTAAGCAAAGCATCAACACGAGCCGGGCGCTTACGAAAGCTTTCAAAAGCCTCAGCCGCTTTGCATGATCCCCCTACTTCCAAAATGGTATGTAAAAATTCGCGCCCCGTATGAGCATGAAATAAACCATCCTCTTCAAAACGAGAAAAAGCATCGCTGGAAAGCACCTCTGCCCACTTATAGCTGTAATAACCTGCCGCATATCCACCAGCAAAAATATGGCTAAAGCTATTTTGAAAACGATTATAGGGTGCTGTAGGTACCACCGTTGCTTGACGACGAACCTCTGCAAGCGTAGAAGAAATAAAATCTGGATCTGCGTCGCGATATAACTCATGTATCCGAAAATCAAAGATAGAAAATTCTAATTGGCGCACCATCATCATCGCCGATTGGAAGTTTTTAGCATCTGTTAATGATTGAAACAACGCCGGTGGCAATGGTTCATTGGTATCGGTGTGTTTTGTTAACAAAATTAAAGCTTGCTCTTCCCAGCACCAATTTTCGAAAAATTGACTGGGCAACTCCACCGCATCCCATTCAACACCGTTTATACCTGAAGCCCCCAGATAATCCACTCGAGTCAACACATGATGCAAGCAATGTCCCATTTCATGAAACAGTGTCAGCACTTCATCATGCGATAATGTCGCGGGCTTTTTACCAGTGGCTTTAGCAAAATTACATGTCAATGTCGCAATAGGAAATTGTATTTCTCCGTCTTGATGTTTAAAACGACTTTGCATCGAATCCATCCAGGCGCCGCCTCGCTTGTGCGGGCGAGCGAAAAGATCCATGTAAATATAACCACGTAAGTCATTGTGTTCATCATGAACCGCGTAACAACTCACATCAGAATGCCAAGTATCAAAATCATCTATCGGTCTTAGTACCATTCCATAAAGACGTTGAATAATTGTCAATAATCCTGACATGACCTGTGTCAATGGAAAATAAGGCCTCAACATTTCTTGAGAAATCTGGAACAGTGCTTGTTGTTTTTTCTCCGAAATATATGCGACATCCCATGGCTCAATATTATCCAAATGATATTCTTTTTTTGCAAAATTGGTGAGCGATTGAAACTCTTGTTGTGCTTGTGGATAAGCTCGTTTTAGTAAATCACTCAGAAAATCATTCACTTGGCGTGTTGATTCCACCATTTTCTTAGCTAAAGAAAATGCGGCGTAACTACTAAAATCTAATAAACGCGCTTTTTCAAAACGCAACGCCAACATTTCATTCATAATAGGTGTATTATCAAATTGTTTAGCAGAAGGACCCACGTCAGATGCTCGTGTCGCATACGCTTCGTAGATTACTTCTCTTAATTCACGATCATCGGCATAGGCAATCACTGCCAAATAACAAGGTTGCTCCAAACTAAATACCCACCCAGGTAATTGCTTTTCTTCCGCCAACGCTTTAGCTGTGGCAATCGCATGATCAGGCAACCCAGCTAAACGAGATGAATCTGTCACATGATATAAAAAATCGTGGACAGCATCTAATAAGTGATTTTCAAATTGATTTGATAACGCGGATAGTTTTGTTGAGATATCCTCAAAACGACGTTTCTGCTCCACGGAAAGGGCGACACCAGACAAACGAAAATTTTGTAAAGTATCTTCGACAATTTTAAATTGTGTTTCGTTTAGTTTCGCCTTATCCAAGGTATTAATTGCATCATATAATGCTTGATTTTGGCCGATTGCGGCATGATAAGCCGATAATTTAGGTAAACAAGCTTGATAGCAAGCTCTCAATGGTTTTGTGTTCATCACCGCATGCATATGTGAAACCGGTGACCAAAAGCGCTCTAACTCATCATCCATGGCTTCCAAAGGATACATCAAATTATCCCAAGTAAAACCATGTGTGTTATTTAGAAGGGTTTGCACTGCTTCTAAGTGTCTTGCTAACATTCTATCTAATTCAATGACGATTTGATCTGTATCGATGTTCGAAAAAAGGGGTAATTTGTTTTTATTTTTTTTCATATAATTCCTATCAAATTTTCAAACTATGCACCACCTGTGCCTAAAAGAGCGCCTGAAAATGCATAAACACTTTTCGATGTTTTTTTAGCCAAATCATTCCAAAAATGTCTTTTTTGTGCCATTTTTAGTGGTGTGATATCATGATCCATATTTTTTAATTTCTCAAATATCTTATTCTCCTGTTCTTGTACCATAACCTCAAATTTTTTATTGTTAGGCAAGCATGAATCTAAATCTTTTATTTTGAACGCTGGCTCAGTATCAAATTTTGCCGATGCAGGAAGCTCTTCACAAACTGACCACATCAAGTCTGTTTCCTCGACTGTGAACACAACCTCTCTCTTTTTTTCAGCATCATCAATTCTTTTACTGAGTTCTTGGCAAAGTGGCGTCTGAACTTTTTTTAGTAGTTCGCTGACAGCCGTAATTTCTTCATCATCCAGTTTAGAGAGCGTGCGGCTTTTAGTCCAGCAAAATGCCGTGGCAAAATCAACTGTTTTTTCAGTGAGCTTATTCGCATAAATAATATTAACCAAATTATGGTCACTATCAACCACTCGCAGATAACCAGAAGCGAAAATACCCAAGTCTAGCGTTTTAAGATCGATGTCCTGATTAAACTGATTCGTTTCCTTTACACAACGAATATCTGGAACCACTAACGGACCATCATACAATTTTTGTCGCTGATGTATTATGTAGCGTGTCACACAGTAGGTCACAAGCGTAACCGCGACTGTAGTAAGGGCGGCAACAATTGGTATCAGTGGGCTAAGACCTGCAAAAAATTGTGTCATGAGAATGGCGCAAGCCAATAAAACTAAAAAATTAACCCAACTGTAAATGAGCTCTATTAAATCAAACGTCATGCGCTTATCAATATCAGCTAACAACAGATTGGCGGCCTTTGAATCCTCTTTTACGGCTATTAACTCTTTTTTCAATTTCCTTAAACGCCGGTATTCAATAACAAATCGGTTGCTGGTAACCAATAAATCGTAACTTTGCATAGCCACAGCCAAATATAATCCAACTGCAGGTATTTGATTAGCAAGAAAAAAGCAGGTGGTAATACCACTACTAAACCACGCGAAATCATTCGCGAGCTCTTGCCAACGTCGCACTAACTGAGCACGCAGTCTCACTTTCCAACCCAAGCGCTTCTCAACTTCTGTCATAGCAGCGTCATCAAATACATGTTTGTAGATGAGTCCAAGATTGACTAATAAGCGTGGTAAAAAGAAGAGCCACGCTAAATAAGAAAAAAGGAAAAGCGTTCCGCCCAATTCAGTCGCTCGAAATCCTTGCAAAAAATCACCTTGCCAATAAAGTGCAAGCAAAGAGATGAAACGCCTAGAGCGTACCCAAAATAATCGAAATAAATTCCATCTTAAGTGAAAGTCTTCACGAACCGTTTGCGTGCCCTGCTTGGGAAGCGTCGGTTCAGACTCCCATGAATGAGTATGACCCGCTTTTGACGTAGAAGCTAAAATCTCGCGTTTTAGATCAAGATCAGAAAGCCTATCTTTTAAAGAGCTAAGATTAATATTACTGAGTGTTCCTTTATGGATTATCTCAGGATTTTGGCTGTCGCGTACTAAATATAAACCATTTTCGGCGACATAAAGTGTCCCCGACTTTAGACGCTTACGGTCGTGCGCTATTGCTGAATTTAATACGACGAGATCGTAATCCCATACATCTAGGCCCGCCACATCTTTAAGGTATTTACTTAACGTTTTCTGATCACGCAAATACATCCTGGTCATGCGGGGGACATTTAACCCATGGCGATTTACACCTTTTAAAACACTGCCTAAAATTAATAAATCGACCACTCGATGCAAAAATTCTTTAGAGTTTCGCTCGTGTTCATCTAAATGCATCAGATCGTCACGAAAGCGACCTCGCATAACTGAATAAAGGCGAGTCAGCTCCCAATGATTTTCTATGTAAGGGGTGTAGAATTTAGCCGCAGCGTCATATTTACGGTTAATATCATCGGTCTTTTTTGTAATGGTTGGGGCAAGTCTCGCAAACGACTCGGTTTTCTTAAGCAAAGCCATTTTACTTTTTAAATAGAGATCCGCAGACGGTACTTGAGGTAAATCTAAAAGAGGTCCCCTTCTTGAGCCTCCGCGCTCACCATCATCTTTTTTCTTACGATTGAGCGGCACATCACCAACAACAGGCTTAAAGAAATGTTTTTCATTTCTTAAGATAGGCGACAAATCATCAGAGATCTGATCCTCTAATTTTAAATATTTTATTACTAACCAAGTATCATAATGACTATTCATAAATATATCGTGTTGTTTAAAGGCCCACAAACAGAACTATTGTCTTATAAATTAATCAATTTGTAAATTAAAAATATGTATATACACAACTATCTTGCCGTAAATCATCATCTGAGAGACAATACACGCTTTCCTAATTTTGTAACAACAAATGTATTTCATCCGAAATACACCGTTACCCAATCCCAGGATTGAATTATGGTTTTCTCACCCACACTGGCGCACGCTATCCGATTCTTAAGCGTTGATGCCGTAGAGCGCGCTCAATCGGGGCATCCTGGCATGCCGCTTGGCATGGCCGAAGTAGCCACAACACTTTGGCACAAGCATCTCAAACACAACCCCAATAATCCCCGCTGGTTCAACCGAGATCGTTTTGTCTTATCAAATGGTCACGGCTCAATGCTGCTTTATGCTTTACTGCATTTAACTGGCTATAAGCTCGATATTGAAGCATTAAAACAGTTTCGTCAATTACATTCTCAAACACCAGGTCATCCTGAATGCACTGATACGCCCGGTGTAGAAACAACAACAGGCCCCCTAGGTCAAGGCTTAGCCAATGCCGTTGGCATGGCCATTGCGGAAAAAATTTTAGCAACTCAATTTAACGACGATGAAACAAAGCTGGTTGATCATCACACTTATGTGTTTGTCGGTGATGGTTGTTTAATGGAAGGCGTTTCTCATGAAGCGTGCTCTTACGCTGGTACGCTTGGCTTGGGGAAATTGATTGCTTTTTATGATGATAACGGCATTTCAATTGATGGTGTAACAGAAACATGGTTTAACGACGATACGCGAATGCGTTTCCTAGCTTATCATTGGCAAGTGATAGGTCCTATCGACGGCCACGACCCCAAAGCGATTGAAGCTGCTATTTGCGAGGCTAAAAAAGAAACCAATAAACCATCGCTCATTATTTGTAAAACCATTATTGGTTATGGTTCTCTGGCAGCTGGGAGTGCAAAAACACATGGTGCACCTTTGGGTAGTACTGATATTACGCAGTTGCGAGAGCGATTCAATTGGCCATATGCGCCGTTTGAAATCCCCGAAGAAATCTACGCCGCGTGGAGCCACACTCAGCAAGGTGAAACCGATGAGCAAGCTTGGCTGTCACTTTGTCATAGCTATCAAAAACGTCGAACGAAGGATTATCACGAGTTTTTGCGTCGGATCAACGGTGATTTACCCGACGATTGGCAAACGATTAGCCATGCTTTTGTAGAGAAAACATTAGATACAAGTAAAACCGCATGTGCCACTCGTAAAGCATCACAGCAATGCATTGAGGCCTATGCGGCACATCTACCCGAATTGTTGGGTGGCTCTGCTGATCTCACCGAATCAAACAACACCAACTGGTCTAAAACCACACCTATCAATGCTCAGCAATTCAACGGAAACTACTTACACTATGGTGTTCGTGAGTTTGGAATGTCAGCTATCCTCAATGGCCTAGCATTACATGGTGGCTTTATTCCTTATGGCGGAACCTTCCTGGTTTTCGCTGATTATGCGCGTAATGCTATACGATTAAGCGCGCTGATGAAACAACGAGTCATTTATGTTTTCACTCACGATTCAATTGGATTAGGCGAAGATGGACCGACCCATCAACCAGTGGAGCACGCGGCTATGTTGCGTATGACTCCGAATCTACATGTTTGGAGACCGGCCGATTTGGCGGAAACCGCCATTGCGTGGCAACAAGCCATTGAGCATCACCAAGGACCATCTTGTTTATTGCTTTCACGTCAGTCATTACCCGCTTTAATACATAACCCAAATCAAGCTGCAGCTATTGCTCGCGGTGGTTATATTCTATTTGACAGCCAAACAACACCTGAAATTATTCTTATTGCCACCGGTTCTGAAGTACAGCTGGCTGTTGATTCTGCGTTGAAAGCACAAACTTATGGCATCGCCGTACGTGTTGTTTCTATGCCTTGCGCAGAGCGCTTCTTGTTACAAGACAACGCTTACCAGGAACAGGTTTTACCACATAAAATCAGAAAACGTATCGCTATTGAGGCAGCCACAACTGCTTATTGGTATCGATTTGTTGGGCTCGACGGTGCTGTGATTGGTTTAGATACATTTGGCCACTCAGCACCGGCTCAAGATATTTATGAATATGTAGGTATTACCGTAGAAAAAATAATGACTACTCTTTTAAAGATTTCGGAGAAAACTTATGACACTACGTGTTGCAATTAATGGTTATGGCCGTATTGGTCGCTGCATACTACGCTCGATTTTTGAAGCCAACCGTCAACATGATTTTCATGTTGTTGCCATTAATGACACTGCTAACAACATCGAAGCAACCGCGCACTTAACACGCTATGACAGCACACATGGTCGATTTCAAAATAAAGTCGACGTGATTGACAACACATTGAAAATCGATGGACACGCCATTCGTATTCTATCAGAACGCGATCCTGCACGTTTGCCTTGGGCTGAACTAGGCATTGATCTGGTTTTTGAATGCACTGGTAGATTTACAAGCAAACAAGATGCGCTCATACATTTAAAAGCAGGTGCAAAAAAAGTGCTGATATCTGCACCAGGAAAAGAAGTTGACGCAACCATTGTCTATGGCGTTAACCACGAGTCATTGCGGGCCTCAGATTGCATCGTATCGAATGCATCATGTACTACCAACTGTTTAGCGCCCGTTGTAAAACCATTGAATGACGCTATTGGGATTCAACATGGTCTATTAAATACCGTGCACGCATACACAAAAGATCAACTGTTGCTAGATGGACACCACATGGATTTGCATCGCGCACGCGCCGCAGCGCACTCGATTATCCCCACGAAAACAGGAGCGGCAGCGGCTGTTGGTTTGGTTTTGCCAGAATTAGCAGGTCTCTTAGATGGTTTTGCAATGCGTGTACCAACATTGAATGTTTCTGTCATTGATTTAACGTTCACACCGAAACGCGCAACATCCGTTGAGGAAGTCAATCGTATCATGCGAAATGCGCAAAACGATGTTCTTCATGTTAACGACGAACCATTGGTGTCTTGTGATTTTAATCACTATCCTGCTTCTGCAGTATTCGATACGACACAAACACGGGTATTGGGCAATTTAGTAAAAGTAATTGCCTGGTATGATAATGAGTGGGGATTTTCAAATCGGATGCTAGATACCGCTTATTATATGATGAATCTTTAGGAGCACTCATGAGTGTTATAAATATGTTAGACTTAGATCTACGTGGTAAACGTGTTCTGATTCGTGAAGATTTTAATGTGCCTATCAAGGATAGTATCATCACCAGTGACCAACGTTTGCGCGCAGCTTTACCTACTTTGCGTAAAGCACTTGATGCAAAAGCTGCTGTGATTGTGATGTCTCATCTTGGTCGCCCCAAAGAAGGAGGGGTCGATACTAAGCTGTCTTTAGCACCAGTTGCAGAATATTTAGCAAAAAATCTGTCTTTCCCAGTACGATTTGAAACCAACTATCTAGATGGTGTCAAAGTTGCGCCAGGAGAGTTAGTTGTATGTGAAAATGTACGCTTCAATCAAGGCGAAAAAAATAATGACTCATCATTAGCAAAAAAACTGGCGCAATTATGTGATATTTTTGTCATGGATGCTTTTGGAACAGCGCACCGTGCGCATGCCTCTACGCACGGTGTAGCACAATACGCCCCCATAGCCGTTGCGGGACCACTGCTAATGCGAGAACTAAAAGCATTAGAGCGCGCATTTAAAGCACCTGAAAAACCGATTGCAGCCATTGTTGGGGGAGCGAAAATTTCCACTAAATTATCGTTGTTACGACGTATGGTTAGCATGGTCGATGTGCTGATCCCCGGCGGCGGAATCGCAAACACATTTCTTAAAGCAAAAGGTGAAGAAATCGGTGTTTCATTATGTGAAGATAGCCTATTAGATGAAGCACGCGCTATTCTTGATTTAGCAACCATTACCGGCTGTGAAATTATACTTCCCAAAGATGTCGTCGTAGGAAAGTCATTTCAAGAGTCTTGCCCTGCTTTTAACAAATCATTAAACAACGTCGCGATTGACGATATGATTTTGGATGTAGGCCCAGAAACAGCAGCGATTTATGGTGATATTTTAGCAGAAGCAAAAACGATTATTTGGAATGGTCCTGTGGGTGTCTTTGAGTTTCCACAATTTAGCTATGGTACCCGATCATTAGCGATTGCCATCGCCAATGGATCCGCTTTTAGTATCGCCGGCGGTGGTGATACATTGGCAGCTATTGATAAATATGATTTAACTGATGAAATTTCTTATATCTCAACCGGTGGCGGCGCTTTTCTAGAGTATCTGGAAGGTAAAACACTGCCAGCTGTTGAAATACTTGAACAACGAGCCGCACTGGCACAGACGATTCAGTCATAATAGTTCTGAATAAGTGTTCTCTTCACACGAATAATCATTCAGGGGGAGTGCTTGAATCTTGGGGAACGGTTACTTATGATAAGTCTTCTCTCGTTTACGAGTGAAGACTTATAAAAAACCTTTATTTGACTGTTTTTCTCAATTTTTGTACTAAACGAATTTGTGCAGCAGCACGTGCCAACTCAGCAACTGCTTTAGAATAATCAACTTCTTGATCAGAAGAAGCAATCATTTTTTCCGCTTGTGCTTTTGCTGCTAATGCAGCTGCTTCATCGATATTATCAGCACGCTCAATAGCGTCAGCTAAAATGGTGACACTGCGCGGTTGTACCTCGAGTAAACCACCCGATACGTAAAAAAGCTCTTCTTTACCGCCCTGATGAACGACACGCACTTCACCTGGACGTAAATGGGTCAACAGCGGTGCGTGACCAGGGACAATTCCAAGCTCCCCAACCTCGCCCGAAGCGACAAGCATTTCTACCGAACCGGAAAATACTTCTCGCTCAGCACTGACTATATCTAAATGTGTTGTAATGGCCATATCTTCCGATTGCCTCATAAAGTTTTTGCTTTGGCGACCGCTTCTTCAATACTACCCACCATATAAAATGCTTGTTCTGGTAAGCTATCGTAATCACCAGCGAGAATTCCTTGGAAACCACGAATAGTATCTTTTAATGACACATATTTTCCTGGTGAGCCAGTGAAAACTTCGGCAACGAAGAATGGTTGTGACAAAAAGCGTTGGATTTTACGCGCACGTGACACAATACGTTTATCTTCTTCTGAAAGCTCATCCATACCTAAAATAGCGATAATATCTTTCAACTCTTTGTAGCGTTGTAGCGTTTGTTGAACACGGCGTGCTGTATCATAATGCTCTTGACCAACAATTAATGGATCTAACTGTCTTGATGTTGAATCAAGTGGATCAACTGCAGGATAGATACCCAACTCAGCAATTTGACGCGATAAAACCACCGTCGCATCTAAGTGAGCAAACGTTGTTGCTGGTGATGGATCGGTTAAATCATCTGCAGGAACATAAACAGCTTGAATCGATGTAATCGAGCCTGTTTTGGTTGATGTAATACGCTCCTGTAGCATCCCCATTTCTTCAGCTAACGTTGGCTGATAGCCTACTGCCGAAGGCATACGACCTAACAACGCTGATACTTCCACACCGGCTAAAGTGTAACGGTAAATGTTATCGATAAATAACAATACATCTCGGCCTTCATCACGGAATTTTTCAGCCATGGTCAAACCAGTCAGTGCAACGCGCAAACGGTTACCTGGTGGCTCATTCATCTGACCATAAACTAATGATACTTTGTCCAATACATTGGAGTCTTTCATTTCATGATAGAAGTCGTTACCTTCGCGGGTACGTTCACCGACGCCAGCAAATACAGAGTAACCACTGTGTTCAATCGCAATATTACGAATGAGCTCCATCATGTTAACGGTTTTACCTACACCGGCACCACCGAACAGACCTACTTTACCACCTTTAGCAAAAGGACATAACAGGTCAATAACTTTGATCCCTGTTTCTAATAATTCTTGACTATTTGCTTGGTCTTCGTAGCTAGGTGGTTTACGGTGAATAGACCATGTTTCTTCTGCGCCAATTTCACCTTCATCATCTATTGGGCGGCCTAAAACGTCCATGATTCTACCTAACGTTTTTGTACCAACGGGCACTTTAATTGGTTCACCTGTGTTAAGAGCTTCAACACCACGGCGTAAACCATCCGTCGTTCCCATGGCAATCGTACGGACGACACCATCACCCAATTGCTGCTGCACTTCAAATACCAAGTCACCTTTAGTTAATTGCAATGCATCGTTGACTTTGGGAACATGCTCACGTGGAAACTCAACGTCAACAACCGGACCAATGACCTGAACAACAGTACCTAAGCTCATTATTTACCCTCTTCTAAAGCGGCTGTACCACCGACAATTTCAGCCAACTCTTGTGTAATGGCTGCTTGTCGGGCTTTGTTATACGCCAATTGAAATTGCTTAATTAACTCACCCGCGTTATCTGTTGCACTTTTCATTGCAATCATTTTTGCAGCTTGCTCGCAGGCAATATTCTCAACCACAGCTTGATAAACTTGAGACTCAATATAACGCTCAAGCAGTGTGTCTAATAATTCTTTGGAATCAGGTTCATATATGTAATCCCAATGATGACCTAATTCTTTCTTTTGTTCTGTGCATGTCGGTAAAGGCAAGAGTTGCTTTAACAAAGGCTTTTGCGTCATCGTATTAACGAACTCATTGTAAACAATATATAACGCATCAATTTCTTGTTTATAAAAGGCATCTAACATCACTTTCACGGCACCAAGCATGTCAGCAATATTGGGTGTATCACCCAAATTCTCGACCGAAGCCAAAACACGCCCACCAATCCGTTTGAAAAATGATTGCCCTTTACGCCCAAACACACAGACATCGACCTCTTGTTGTGCTTCGTGCCAAGAGCGCATGGTTTTTACTGTGTCGCGGAGTAAATTGGTGTTTAAACCACCACATAAGCCACGATCAGTCGTTATCACAATCAAACCGATGCGCTTTACTGGGCGCGTAATTAAAAATGGATGCCGGTATTCTGATGCTGCACGCGCAACATGCTGAATCACGTCATATATTTTCGTCGCATACGGCTTAGACGCACGCATACGCTCTTGCGTTTTTCGCATTTTACTGGCCGCAACCATTTCCATCGCACGCGTGATTTTACGTGTTTTTTGCGTGCTTTGGATGGTTAAACGGATCTCTTTAGCTCCAGCCATAATTCGCCTCTACCAGCTACCAGTCTGTTTAAAATCATCAAGTGCCGCTTTCAATTGCGCTTCGATTTTATCATCGTAACCACCAGATTGATTAATCTGATGCATGAGAGGCGCGTGCATGCTGTGCATATAGCTTTGCAACGCCGCTTCAAACGCAGATACTTCGGCAACAGAAACATCGTCTAAATAACCTTTTTCGATGGCATACAATGACAATCCCATTTCAGCAACTGACATAGGAGCGTATTGCTTCTGTTTCATCAATTCAGTAATACGCTGACCACGCTCAAGCTGCTTACGCGTTGCATCATCGAGATCAGATGCAAATTGCGAAAACGCCTCTAATTCGCGGAATTGCGCTAAAGCCAATCGTGTACCACCACCCAGTTTTTTCATAATCTTAGTTTGCGCAGCACCACCGACGCGCGAAACAGAGAGCCCTGAGTTAATAGCAGGACGAACACCTGAGTTGAATAAATTCACATCCAAGAAAATTTGTCCGTCTGTAATCGAAATCACGTTGGTTGGAACGAATGCAGATACGTCACCTGCTTGCGTTTCAATAATCGGTAATGCAGTCAATGATCCCGTTTTACCTTGGACTTCACCATTCGTTAAACGCGCCACTTCATCAGCATTAATTCGTGCAGCACGTTCAAGTAAACGTGAGTGCAAATAGAAAATATCGCCAGGATAAGCTTCTCGTCCTGGTGGACGACGTAATAACAGAGAAATTTGTCGATAAGCCCAAGCTTGTTTGGTCAAATCATCATAAACAACCAAAGCGTTTTCACCACGCTCCATAAAAAACTCACCCATCGAACAACCTGAGTAAGGTGCGATGAATTGTAACGCGGCTGAGTCAGCTGCGCCAGCAACCACAACAATGGTGTGCTCTAACGCATCATGCTCTTCTAGTTTGCGAACAATCGCAGCAACAGAAGATGCTTTTTGTCCAATCGCAACATAAATACACTTAACCCCGGTACCTTTTTGATTGATAATCGCATCAATCGCAATCGCGGTTTTTCCGGTTTGTCGGTCACCAATAATTAATTCACGTTGACCACGACCGACAGGAACCATCGCATCAATCGCTTTTAACCCTGTTTGCACTGGTTCATCAACTGATTTACGTGCAATAACGCCAGGCGCTACTTTTTCAATTGGAGATAAACGATCCGATTGAATCGGACCTTTTCCATCAATCGGATTACCCAGCGCATCAACCACACGACCTAGCAAGCCATATCCAACCGGCACTTCCAGAATTCGCCCAGTACATTTTGCTTTCATGCCTTCGCGCAATGAGCTGGCATCACCAAGGATAACAACCCCGACAGAATCACGCTCTAGATTCAAAGCCAAGCCATAGACATTATCCTGGAACTCAACCATTTCACCTTGCATGACCTCATCTAAACCATGCATGCGCGCAATACCATCCTTAATACTGGCAATTTTCCCTTCATCTCTAGCCTCAGATGAAACTTTGAATTTTTCTATTCTGTGCTTTAGTAATTCGCTAATTTCAGATGGATTTAAAGCGACTTGTTCAGACATGGACTTTATCCTCGTTTATGCAGCCAAATTGGCACGTAGTTTCTTGATTTGTGTTGCAACAGAACCATCTATTACCAAATGGTCTGCACGAATAATTGCTCCGCCTTGTAGCGACTCATCTATCTGAATGTTCAGTGTGATTTCGCGCTGTAAACGTCGACTGAGCTGTTTGATCAATAGTTGCTGTTGTGCTGTAGTCAGAGGTGAAAAGCTAATCACATCGACCGTCAACGTCTTTTCATACGTAGCACGTAATTGATCAAACTGCGTGCAAATACTTGGCAAAGCCAACAGACGCTTATTCTGAGCGAGCAAATGCAGAAAGTTTTCAACGCGTGTTTTATCTTTGAACGGATACACCGTCTCTAACACCGCCAAAATAAGCTCGCATTGCTGCTCTGGTGTGGTAGATGGGTTACGAATAAAAGACATGGTTTGGGGATCAGCGACAATTTGCTTCGAGCAAACCAATACCGCTGACCACTCGGAAACTTGCTGATGCTGCAATGCAAGCTCAAACACGGCTTTTGCATAGGGTCTTGCTACGGTATAACTATCCGCCATTTCAGATCTCTTCAATCAAATTATCGATTAATAGACTGCTGCGCTTTTCATCGATTTCACGCATCAAAATCTTCTCAGCGCCCGCAACCGCAAGACGACCAATTTCTTTTCGCAATGATTCTTTGGCTCGGTTGACCTCTTGAGCCAAATGTTCACTGGCAACTTTGGCCTGGTGTTCCGCTTGTTGACGCGCTTCTTCTTTCGCTTCTTCAATCAGCTGTGCCGCACGAAAATTAGCTTTTTCGATGATTTCTGCCGCTTGAACTTTAGCATGCTTAATATCATCGGTAATACGATGTTGCGCTAACTCAAGCTCGCGTCGACCGCGCTCAGCCGCAGAAAGACCTTCTGCAATTTTACGTTGTCTTTCATCCAACGCTTTTTGCAAAGGCGGCCAAACAAACTTCATGGTAAACCAAACAAATGCGGCAAATACCAGCATTTGTATCACCAATGTTAAGTTGATATTCAAAACAATATCTCCTCTTTAACCGATTACACAATAAAACACAGCGTAGTCTATATGTTACGCAGCTGTCACAGCAGCGACGAACGGATTAGCAAAGGTGAAATACAATGCAATACCAACACCAATCATCGTGACCGCATCTAACAGACCCGCAACGATAAACATTTTAACCTGTAACATAGGAACCATTTCTGGTTGACGTGCTGCACCTTCCAAAAACTTTCCACCCAACAATCCAAAGCCGATCGCTGTACCAAGTGCACCTAACCCAATCAACAGTGCAACCGCAACAACGGTCATCCCTTGAATGTGCGCTACCAATTCTGCCAAATTTGCTGCTTGCATAACTACCCCTTAGTGAACAATGTTAAAGTTTAATGATCTTCGTGAGCTAGGCTCAGGTAAACAATGGTTAATACCATAAAAATAAATGCCTGTAGCGTGATGACTAAAATATGGAAAATAGACCATCCTAGAGACAAAATAAATTGTGTAATCGTCAACGCAGTGGTGCTCACAACCGATGAGGCACTCGCATGCAATGTCAACAACGCGATTAGAATAAAAATCAATTCGCCCGCATACAGATTACCAAATAACCGTAACGCCAATGAAATCGGCTTGGCAATCAATCCGACTAACTCTAACAACAAATTAAACGGAATAAACAAAGGATGATTAAATGGCTGTAGTGTCAACTCTTTGACGAAGCCTTTAATGCCTTTAATTTTGATGCTGTAAAATAAAATCAGCATAAAAACTGACAATGACATTCCAAAGGTTAAATTCAGATCGTTAGTCGGAACAACTTTTAGAAAGTGAACGCCGGAAGATTGAGCAGCTGCGGGTAAAACATCGACCGGCAGAATATCCATAAAATTCATCAGGAAAACCCACATGAAGATGGTAAGCGCTAATGGCCCAATCACAGCACTTTTGCCGTGGAAACAATCTTTCACTTGGTTATCCGCAAACACAAGCATCATTTCTGCAAAATTCTGCAATTTTCCAGGTTTGTCAACAGACACACGTCTGGCTCCCAGAAACAGAAGCGCTAAAACAATCACACCAAGTACGACAGAAAAAAACACTGTATCAACGTTGATTGTCCAAAATCCGGTCGAATTACCTAACTGACCTGTCTTAAGATTGTACGTCAGGTAAGTTAAATGATGCTTAATGTATTCTGAATTAGAAATTGCTTCGGTCAATTTTTCACCTATTTAACAATCAACGGGACCAGCCAAATGGATAGCTGCATACCAATATACACACTAAAGAATATCCAAGGAACAAGATTAAAAAAAGAAAATATCAACGCAAAAGAAATGATTGATAAACCAATTTTTAGTGCCTCACCTTGATAAAAAGAATGCGCTATTTGCCGCGCGGCCCTTGCCCCTTGATATCTGAAGGTTATTTTCAAACTACAAATATAAGGCACCCAATAAGCCAAGCAAGCTAAACAAGCAGACTTTACTCCCGAAAAACTCGCCAAAACCATCGAAAATCCGATGAGAATGAGGCTGATTAACGCCTGTAGCAGTAACATGTTTCGCACATGTCGCCGTTTGTCTTGAGAAGCCACCACTTGCCCTACCATTTCTCGTGCGCAGAATTATATCGAAAGCCTTTTGAATGCGCAACATTTTTGGTAGCAATTTGCGCTTAAGCCATTAAAGCACATTACGAGAGTCTTTAGCTATGCTCTTTGCGCATACGTGTAGACCTCATAAATTTCAGATTGTGGCCGCACGCAGTATATTTATTCAAAAATCGATGTTATTCTTTTTCCATATAAAACAACACTATTATTACCAATGTCTCTACATATTATTATTCTTGCTGCTGGTGTCGGCAAACGCATGCATTCGTCCTTACCTAAAGTGCTTCATCCTGTAGGCGGTGCGCCTATGCTACAGCATGTTGTCAATGTCGCAAAAAGCCTAAATCCGGCCCAAATACATATTGTGATTGGTCATGAGCGCCATCAAGTTCGTGAAACCTTTCATCATTTGTCTGTCAATTGGATTGAGCAATCGGAACAGTTAGGTACCGGGCATGCTGTACGCCAAGCTCTACCACACATTCCAGCCAATGCGACTGTCCTTATTTTATACGGAGATGTCCCGCTCATTCATCAAGCGACGTTAACACCGTTGGTACAAGCCTGCCTAGGACAAAATAAATTAGGCATTCTCACTATCAGTTTAGATAACCCGTACGGACTTGGCCGTATTTTACGTAAAACAACCGGCGAGATCCAAGCGATTGCTGAAGAAAAAGATGCCACTGAGGCGCAAAGGAAAATTAAAGAAGTCTATCCGGGTATTTGTTGTGTATCATCTGCTCATTTACAACATTGGCTACCCAAACTAACACAAAAAAATGCGCAAAAAGAATACTATTTTACAGATATTATTTCATTTGCTGTTGCCGATCAATTACCCATTGTTTCATTAAATGTTGAAGACCCTCTTGAGATACAAGGTGTTAACGATCGTTTGCAATTACAAACTGTCGAGCGCGGATATCAATTACGCATGGCAAAACAGTTGATGACAGCTGGCGTGACACTCGCCGATGCGAATCGTATTGACATTCGTGGTGAAATACAGTGTGGTCGAGATGTATTTATTGATGTCAATGCGGTGTTTCAAGGTGTTGTAACACTCGGAGATCAGAGCGTTATTTCTGCCAATTGTGTTCTAAAAAATGTTCAAATTGGTAAAAACTGTATTATTCATGCCAATACGGTTATTGAAGACAGCGTGATTGGTGACGACTGTGAAATAGGACCTTTTGCTCGTGTGCGACCTGGTACTCGCTTATCAACGCAATGCAAAATTGGTAATTTTGTCGAAACAAAAAATGCCGTTTTTGGTGTCCATACCAAAGCCAGCCATTTGAGTTATTTAGGTGATGTTACCATTGGCTCCAAAGTAAATATTGGTGCAGGGACAATTACATGTAACTACGATGGCGCCAATAAACACCACACGATTATTGAAGATGACGTGCATATTGGTTCAGATACACAACTGATCGCACCGGTCACGGTTGGTAAACAAGCAACGATTGGCGCTGGTAGTACCATTAGACGTAATGTACCACCAGGCGAGTTAACACTCACCGCCTCTGTGCAAAAAACAATCTATGGTTGGAAAAGACCCGTTAAAAAAGGCGAAGTGCCAACCTAAACCCTAATATTCAAAAACTGCCAAGGATCTGAGCGATCAATATTTTCTTGAAATAAGCTTTCTCGGTTCAGCAAAGGCGTCCAAGAAGTCATATAACCCGCGACCTTACCTAAATAAGGCGTTGCTATCTTCATCACGTATTCGTGATCAATAAATTCTGGCTCAACCAAACCTTCATTGGGATGCTCAACAGCCCACATCATCGAAGCCAAAACACTGGCGGCCACTTGCAGACTGGTTGCATTGTTATGAGGTGCTAATTGTCGTGCTTCTTCAATCGACAAAGTAGAACCAAACCAATAAGCACCTTTAGGATTACCCATTAGTAGGATACCTAGCTCATCCACGCCTTGCGTAATATCATGCATCATCAAGCGCTCTGATTTTGGCCAAGTCCACTCGCGTGCATGCAATTCCATCAGTGAAATCACCGCATCAGGGCAAGGATAATATGCGTAATGTGTGGTGGGGCGATAAATCACACGCTCATCTTCTTTGAGTGTTAAAAAATTGGGGATGGTTATGCTTTCAGCATGGGTTATCAAAAAACCATGTATTTCACCAAAGCTTGGTGTCCACGAACGCACACGAACGCTGGCACCTGGTTTCGCCAGAAAAACACTGCATTGGCTGCCGACAACATGACGGCATGCATCATGAGGCCAATGCTTTTCATGTGTTCCCCATCCAAGCTCCGCAGGTTGCATGGACTCATTAATAAATCCTGGTATTGACCACGTATTAGCAAATTCCAATGGTTTTTTTACAATATTTGAAGTTTGAGTGTCGTGCTCAGCAACATGAATAGCCTTAATATCTAATTTATAAGCGAGAAAGGCCCAATCTTGTGCTGATTGCGGCATATTGATCGATAAACCCACCTCTTGAGCCAGATTGAGCAACGCTTGTTTTAAAAAGTGTGAAATGAGTCCTGGATTAGCACCATGTGTGACAATACATGTTTTTCGTGGTTTTGGCTGCTCAGCAAACAATGATTCACGCAACATATAGTTAGTCCTGTCGTGCATTTGCATCGTATGTTGCAAAAATCGTTCTTCCCACGTTTCTGTTGATGTATCAATATACAAAGCACCTTGCCTGTCGCAAAATCCAATCAGATCAGCACAAGACACACAAACCGATAGATTAATTAAAAAATCACCCTCACCGACATAAGGTGTCAATAATTGTGCGTAATTCTGGGCATTAATCGTATGTAAATGAAATTGTGCGCCAAATTCTTCTGCCGTCGGAATAGCGGTTTCATTGTTTGCAAAAATAATCACTTGTGAGGGTTGTAGTTTAAAATGACAAAATAAAAGCGGGATCAATGCCTGGCCAATGCTACCAAAACCAATAAAAACCATGCGATTTTTAAAAGACATTGTCATCGATGCATCCATGAAACCCTCTCCTGAAATGGCACTTATTTTTTAGTGTAGACCAAGATTTCTCAGTAGGATGTGTTTTCGATGAAATGTTTATCAGGATATTCACATAAATCGCGAATGATACAAGCAGTACAATGTGGCTTTCTAGCGACACACACATATCGGCCATGTAAAATTAACCAATGATGAGCATCTTTTAAAAACGCGCTATCAATATGACGTAGCAAACCATTTTCTACTTCAAGCGGTGTTTTTCCTGAAGCCAAGCCCGTGCGATTAGCAACACGAAAAATATGTGTATCAACAGCCATAGTAGACTCTCCAAACGCTGTATTTAATACAACATTGGCTGTTTTACGCCCAACACCGGGTAATTTCTCTAGCGCCTCTCTGGTTTTCGGAACCTCGCCTGCATGCTCATCTACCAGCATTTGGCAGGTTTTTAAAATATTGATTGCTTTGGTATTGTAGAGGCCAATGGTTTGGATAAATTGCTTTAATTTTGTCTCACCCAATGCCAGGATTTTTTGTGGTGTATCCGCCTGTTTAAATAAAGCTAGTGTGGCTTTATTGACGCTCACATCCGTCGCTTGGGCAGATAAAATAACTGCTATTAATAATTCGAAGGGCGAATGATAAATTAACTCTGTCGTAGGATGTGGATTTTGGGCTTTAAATCGCTCAAAAATAACATGACAGGTTGCTTTATTCACCCTTTTTCTCCTGCACACGCTTTAACGCTTGTAATATATACGCTTGTTTTGCTTTCATATCACCTTGCTGATCGTGTGTTTCTTTCGCCAAGCGACGTTTATTTTGATATTGTTGCTGCCGAACATGCTCTTGCTGCAAACCACGAATTTGCTTTGCTTGAAAGCGTGAGCGCGCCAAATTAGGCTCATAAGTGTACGCTTGTTCAGCAGGTATCGTCACAGCCAACATATCAATACAATCCACCGGACAAGGCTCCACACACAAACCGCACCCCGTACACTCATCAGGTAAAACCGTATGCATGTGTTTCGCAGAACCAATAATGGCATCCACGGGACAAGCTTGAATGCACTTAGTACAGCCGATACATTCTGATTCACGTATCACCGCTAACGCAGGTGGACGCGTTGCTTGCTCAACTGATTTGACAGAGTCATTCACATCCACGTTTAACAACCGACCTAAAGCGTTTAAAGTGGCAACGCCGCCAGGAGGGCAGCGATCAAGAGGAGCCAAACCTGCTGCCAACGCCTCAGCGTAAGGTCTACAGCCAGGATAACCACATTCACCACATTGGGTTTGCGGCAAAAGCGCATCAATTTCAACAACTGTCGGCATCTTAAACAACCGGTGCATGATGCGCCATCAAGGCGTCAATTTTAGTCGTGTCAACACGTGTCATCAGCGGTACAAACGTTTGAATGTCATGATTTAATAACGGCGCATCAACAGAATGCCACATCAACGGCTGATCATTTAAAAACAGTTCGACCTCTTCAGCCATCTTGGGTAAAACCGGCTTTAAATAAGTCATTAAAATACGGAATAAATTAAGCCCCATCGTGCAAATGGTTTGCACGCGCGGCAGCTGCGTATCATCTTTTGCTAAGACCCATGGTTTTTGTGCATCGATATATTGATTAATTTGATCTGCACACTCCATAATTTGTCGAATTGCTTTGGCATAATCTCTATCCAGGTAAGCACTTTGAATCGTTTGACGCGCACTCAACACCTGTTGATAAAGATCGGGAGCATCGAGTGTCATTGATAATCGATTCGCAAAACGCTTGTTAATAAAACCCGCGCAACGACTGGCAATATTCACCACTTTTCCAACCAAATCTGCATTGATGCGATTGACAAAATCATCAAAATTCAAATCCAAGTCCTCGGTACGACCATTGAGTTTCGCCGCAAAATAATAGCGCAAATACGCTGGGTTTAAATGCTCAAGATAACGCCTAGCTTCAATGAATGTACCCCTTGATTTGGACATTTTTTGCCCGTTGACGGTTAAAAATCCATGGGTAAAAATGGCTGTGGGTAAACGGTGTTCACTGCCAGAAAGCATAGCCGGCCAAAATAAAGCATGAAAATACACAATGTCTTTACCAACAAAGTGATAAAGCTCCGCCTTGCTATCTGCTCCCCAGTAATCATCAAAATCAATATTGGCTTGCGTACAATATTTTTTAAAGCTCGCCATGTAACCAATAGGCGCATCTAACCACACGTAAAAATATTTATCCTCTGTACCAGGAATTAAAAAGCCAAAATAAGGTGCATCACGAGAAATATCCCAAGCTTTTAAGCCAGCTTCAAACCATTCATCTAGTTTTTTAGCAACTTCAGGTTGCAAACAACCACTGTGCGTCCATTTTTTTAGAAACGTTTCATAACGCAATAAATCAAAAAAGTAATGCTCTGATTCTTTTTCAATAGGCTTTGCACCAGAAATCGCAGAAACAGGATCAATTAAATCGGTCGGGCTATATGTCGCCCCGCACACTTCGCAGCTATCGCCATATTGATCGGATGCTTTACAATGCGGACACGTTCCTTTTACATATCGATCAGGTAAAAAAATCGATTTAACAGGATCATAGGCTTGAGAAATAGTTTTTTTAACAATATCGCCACGCGCTTGTAAGCGTGTATATATCTGTTCTGCTAACACACGATTTTCTTCAGAGTGCGTGGTGTGGTAACAATCATAATGAATACCAAACTGCAGAAAATCCTGCTCGTGGCTTTGCTGCATCTGACTCGTCAACGCTTCAGGTGTTATACCCAGTTGCTCTGCCTTTAACATAATCGGTGTACCATGCGCATCGTCACCACAAATACTAATACAATGATGCCCTAACATGCGTTGCACACGCACCCAAATATCGGTTTGAATATGCTCAACCAAATGTCCTAAATGTAAGTGGCCATTTGCGTAAGGCAATGCACTGGTGACTAGAATTTTACGTTGTGATGTCATAACATGGTACCTTAGTCTAAAATAACTTGTTTCAGTTGCGGGTGATGCAATCAGGCACCCATCAACAAAAACTAGATTGTACTTGATCACTCATCATGAATAAACCTCGTCTTATTATTGGCATTACTGGTTCATCTGGAATTATTTACGGTATTCGACTACTCGAGATTCTTAAGTCGCTATCGATTGAGACGCATTTGGTTATAACAAAAGCGGCACAATTAACCAGGGCTTACGAAACAGATGTGTCAGCAACCACTTTAAAATCATTGGCTGATGTCTACTATCCGATTACAAACATTGCAGCACCAATTGCCAGTGGCTCTTTTAAAACCATGGGTATGATTATCGCCCCCTGCTCCATGAAAAGTTTGGCTGAAATTGCGCATGGTATCTCTGGCAATTTATTAACACGTGCGGCCGATGTGGTTCTAAAAGAACGTCGTCGTTTGGTTATCATTCCACGTGAATCACCGTTAAGCTTGATACATTTACAAAACATGTTACAAATCACACAAATGGGCGGAATTATCTGCCCACCTGTTCCTGCTTTTTATCACAAGCCCCAAAGTGTGCTAGAATTAGTCAATGAGAGTCTAGGTCGTGTGCTGGATTTATTTGATATTGAATCTGGGCTCGTTCGCCGATGGGGTGAAACAAATGACACAACATTATCAAAACGAAAATGACGTTATCAATTATAATGATCTTAAAGCACAAAAGCTTGCTGAATTGATTCTTAGAAATACTGAACAAGCCTGTAACCGCAAAATTGCAGAAGAAGTAGCGAATAGTTTACAGGGATTACTGCGTACCAAAAAAACCAAACATGCGGACGCTTATTACAAGCGTCTCGACGCTTTATTATCAGGACTCAAAAAAAAAATAGATCCTCGTTCAAAAGAACACACCAAGAATGCAGAGTTGCTTACCAAAAGTATTGAAATTCTTAAGATTTTATCAGAAAAAAAACAAAAAGATCTGAATAATTGGTACAGTTATCTAAGATTCTGGTCAGACGAACAATGGCCAGGAATGAATATGTTTTTTCTGGTTGTGCCCCTGATTATCGGTTTTTTTATACCACCAGTTGGCATCGCGATGTTAATTTTTACCTGCATTTACACAGCCATTAGCGTCGTTGACTTTGGTGTGCAAAGCCAGAGTTATTGGCAATGGCAAGATTATCCTGGTTTATCCGTCGCTGAGAGCCCTATTGATGAGGATTTAGGCTTAAAAAAAACGGAATTCAGTCCTCTTTTGTCTAAAACAACACAATCGCTCCCTACTTCAAGCTGGTTTAACCGGTTAAAACAGCTTGATTGGTTTAAGTTATTAAATGGCTTTTGCTACTATGGGGATATTGCAGCGATTGGCATTTGTATTATTGGTATTGTCTCTTTGGTTTTCCCGCCCATTGGTATTTCATTACTCGCACTCACGCTTTTAGCTGGTCTTGCTACCCTCATTGCCACAATACAACTGGGTGCATTCCTCAGACGCAAACAATTAGAATATAGAGAGCTGGAAATGATTGAGGGTAAGTTGATTAAAGATAAAGAGCGTTTTTTACAGGATCAACCTGAGCCCAAGCCAGAACCAGAACCAAAACCAGAGCCAGAGCCAGCATTGGAATCCAATATTGATAACCATCATCCATCCCGAATACCATCAAACAGCTTCATAGAGCCTAAAAATTGGTATCATCACCCTACCTCAGCCGCCTCAACATCACCTGTAAGAAAAAAGACATCGTTATTTAATTTGCTTTATAGAATGATAGCGCTACAAATAACAACGCATGTTGAAATCAATCTAACTAGTCAATCTGGTAATAGCGATACAGAAAGAGAAGGGGAAGGAGAGGGCGATAGAGAAAAGGGCGAAGGCGACGACCGAGTGCCTCCACAATCCCCTCCATTATAAATCTGAGCGGAGAAACCCTTTCCCGAGTCTTACCCCTCTGTTACCATTTCCTAAACCCTTAAACCTGTCATTTTGATTTTACCCACTTAGTCATGATAAGCTCACCAGACGGCATGCCCTGATTATATGTTTTTCAATCGTACTCAATAACAAATCTGTGCGAGCACGGTCAAGCATAATGGAAAAAACGCACAAGACAAAATAGGTATTTAAATGAAACACTTTTTCTTCATCACCATGCTCATCACCGCATGGGCCACACATGCCAAAGAAATTTTCCCTCAAGGATGTACCCCTTATACTGTTCATGGTGAAAATGTGGCTCTTTCGACGAATAAACCAACTATCATGATGTTACATAATTTAACCAATATCAAAATATGGGTGACCCATTATACTTCCAACGCGGGTGCCCAAGCAGGATGGAGTAGCATGTTGGATGCAGGGAAATGGTCTGCGTTAGCTCTCAGCCCACACAAAAAACAATTTAAATTGACTTGTATTGAGTCTCAGCCAGGACATGAACAACCCATTGCCTGCCAAGATGTGCTGGCTGTTTGCGAATGGGAAAATTCACATACGCCAGAAAACAAATCTGGTACATTTTGGGCTGCTGAAAATATGGAAATGAAGCCGTTGAAAGCATATCTACAACGAATGGGATTTCAACCGAATTAATAGGTGCCTTGTGAGCCAAAAACATAAAGATCCGTTTCACCAACGCGAAAGCGAAAAATACGAAGTCCCTATTCCTAGTCGAGAATTTATCATGACGACATTGGAAGAGTTCGGGCGTCCAATGACACGAAATCAGCTTATCCATGCGCTGCATGTTCAAGAAGAAGAGCAAGATACGCTGGGTTATCGATTAAAGGCCATGTTACGTGATGGCCAACTCATGCAAGACAGGCGAGGTCGCTTTTGTCTCTTTGAGCGAATTAATTTACGACGCGGAACCATACAAGCACATCAAGATGGTTATGGTTTCTTCATTCCCGACGATGGCAGTGAAGACATGATGCTATCCGCAAAAGAAATGCGCGGTGTGATGCATGGTGATACAGTCCTCGCCTTTCAAATGGGATTAGACCGACGCAATCGCCCAGAAGGCAAAATTCACGAAATTATTGAGCACGCCAATGCCTCGGTGGTCGGTCGTTATTTCACAGAACACGGTGTTGGTTTTGTTGTACCAGACAGCAAACGACTCACCCAAGACATTACCATTCCCACTGAATTCACACTAAACGCGAAAAATGGCCAAATTGTTTTAGTTGAATTAATTAGCTTCCCCAATAAACGTGTTCAAGCCATTGGTAAAATCATTCATATTCTTGGCGAACACATGGCACCGGGCATGGAAATTGAGGTAGCCATTCTTGCACACAGCATTCCCGCTCACTGGCCCGATGATGTGCTCACTTGCGTCAATAAGATCCCTCAACAAGTCAGTGAAGCGGATTGTATCGATCGTACAGACTTGCGAGATTTGCCATTTGTGACCATTGACGGAGATGATGCCAAAGATTTTGATGATGCCGTTTATTGTTACCAAAAGCCCAAAGGCGGTTATCAATTATTTGTCGCGATTGCGGATGTCAGCCATTATGTTAAGCCTGACTCAGCTCTGGATAAAGAGGCGACACGGCGTGGCAACTCTGTCTATTTTCCTGGCAAAGTTGTCCCTATGTTGCCCGAAGCACTATCAAATGGTATTTGTTCATTAAATCCTCACGTTGATCGCCTTTGCATGGTCGTGGAAATGGCGATTACAGCTGACGGCAAAATAGGTCGATCACGCTTTTTTCGAGGCGTTATACACTCGAAAGCGCGCTTAACTTACACCCAAGTAGCCGACTGGTTAACGAATGGCAAAACAGACAGTCAGCATGCGCACTTATGGCCAACCCTATCTGCTTTATCTTCACTTTACCAAACGTTCGTCATAACACGTCACGCCCGTGGTGCGATGGATTTTGACAGTATGGAAACACGCATAGAATTTGACGATAACCGTAAAATCCAACAAATTGTTCCATTAAGGCGAAATGACGCACATCGGCTGATTGAAGAATGTATGTTGGCAGCCAATGTCACCACTGCTCGCTTTTTAGAAAAAGCAAAAATTCCGACATTATACCGTGTTCATTCACCACCAGATGAAGATAAGCTCCTGGTTTTAAGGAAATTTTTAGGGGAATTTGGTTTGCAGCTTTTGGGTGGTAAAAAACCACATCCTAAAGATTATCAACGCGTGCTATCTAATTTAGCCGATAAACCCGAAAAACCTTTGATTGAAATGGTGATGTTACGCTCACTGAAGCAAGCACAATATATCGAATCAAACGACGGGCACTTTGGCTTAGCCTACTCTGCTTACACACACTTTACATCTCCGATTCGCCGTTATCCAGATTTATTGATTCATCGCGCGGTCGGTCATCTCATTGATAATCAACAAGATGCCGATGGTTTTGTTTACAATGAAGAGGACATGAGTCGTCTGGGCAAACATTGCTCATCAACCGAGCGTCGTGCCGATGAGGCGACGCGTGAAGTGATTGCCTGGTTAAAATGCGAATACATGCAGGATAAATTGGGACAAGTATTTACCGGTAAGATTTCTGCTGTCACAGGCTTTGGTATTTTTGTGGAATTAGATGAGATTTATGTCGAAGGATTAATCCACGTAACTTCACTCAAAAATGATTATTACAATTTTGATGCGACCAAACATCGCTTGGTGGGCGCGCGAGGAGGGCACGTTTATCGATTGGGCGATAAAATGACAATCATGGTCGCTCGCGTCGACTTGGATGAGCGTAAAATTGATTTTGAACTAGCCAATGAAGAGCAAACTCATGACTGATGCAGTGGTTTATGGCATTCATGCCGTTGGAGCCTTATTAGAAAACCCACACCGCAAAGTTAAAAAATTAATCCTTTGTGAAGACACGCATAATGCACGACTAGCAGAGCATCATCAATCTGCGCAGTCAAAACATATTTCGATCGAACATATGTCGATGGAGCAAATGAATAAACGTTTTGTCGACCTCAATCATCAGGGTATTGTTGCGCTGGCAACACCACAACCCTTGTTAAAAGAACAAGACATTCCAACTCTTCTCGCGGGGATTACCTCGCCCGCGTTGATATTGATGTTAGATGGGATCACTGATCCGCATAATCTCGGCGCCTGCCTGCGTGTAGCTGATGGTGCCGGCGTTCACTTTGTGATTATTCCTAAAGATAAAAGTGCCTCTATCACTCCCGTTGTAAGTAAGGTTGCTTCTGGTGCTGCTGAGTCGATGCCGATTGTTTGTGTCACGAATCTGGTACGAGCAATGGAAATTCTAAAGCAACACGGCATCTGGATTTATGGTGCCGCAGGTGAAACGGATCAAGGTTTGTATGACTTAGATTGCAGTATTTCATTGGCATTGGTGATGGGCGCAGAAGGTCGAGGACTCAGACGTTTAACTCGAGAGCATTGTGATGTATTATTCGCACTGCCTATGCTTGGTAGCGTTTCGAGTTTAAATGTGTCCGTGGCAACCGGCATTAGTTTATACGAAGCCGTGAGGCAACGACAATAATTGTAAAGGCCGAACGGCTTAGCTTTAGGCTCTCATTGCGTTCATGTACAGGGTAATTTTATGTTTTTAATTCATGCATCAGAAATCGTTGAGCTTCAGCAAAATAGCATCGCTGATTGGAAAGACAAGGGCATTGTTTTGTCACAAGAAGGTCTTTTCCGTTTGGTTGAAGAAAATCACGCACTTAACTTACAACTGTGGCAAGCTGAAGACAGAGCCCGCCGTGAGGACATGGGGCATCAATTTGTTTATCATGCCAAACGGGAAATTGATCACTGTAATCAACAACGAAATAACCGTGTACAAGACATAGACGAATGGTTAATAACCGCTCTCAATCCCGCATCGTCGAAACAATGTCCAGTCAACTCTGAAACCCCTGGCATGATCATCGATAGACTATCGATTCTCGCTTTAAAACGTTACCATATGTATGCACAAACGCAGCGCCAAGAAGTAGGCGAGACACATCGTCTGACCTGCTTACAGAAAAGCAAACAAATTGAGCTACAACAAAATCAATTAGCCCGTTGTTTAGATCAACTGTTAGCAGAAATTAAAGATAAAACGCGCACATTCAGCATGTATTATCAGTATAAAATGTACAACGATCCCTCATTGAATCCTGAGCTTTATAATACGTAAATGTTCACTCCGCACGAAGGAACAGCCATATTTAGCAAGTTTTGAACGAAAAAAGTTATCTCACAATCCTCATCCCGGCCTTCGCCAGGACAGACCAAGCTGATGTATGCTGTGCGCTTTTAAAATGACTTTTTCGTTCAAACTTCGCTCAAATCTGACCGTTCTCCGAGGTTCAAGAACGAGGCCGTGAACGTTTTCTATAATACAAACGCTTGGCCGATAACATCCGTCTGACCAATGGCAGCAGGGCAAGAGTCGCTGCGTTTTTTGACAGTACTATCATCCATACCTGAGCGATTGTTTCGCCAGATGGAAAAATCCATCAGACTCCGAACACCTGTTTTAAGGGTAGACGTCGGGTGCTGAGCAGGGATTTCTTTCCAGGGTTTAGAAACATACTCTGCTCCTTGCCGATAAGATGTCTCTCTAAATGCTTGAAAAACGGCATCCGCCCTTTTCACCGCCTCTGCAAATAATTTAGATATCGTTCGCAATGCAAAAACAAGCCCCATACCTGCAGAGAAAATCACGGCGACCGCAAACATTATCCAGCTTTCTTCGTGATCTGCCGAGCGATCTAAAGTAAATTCCGTATACGTTTTATCTGCTTTTACAATACCACAAAACAGTTGGCGTATAACTTCCCACCACCCCATTAATGCAAATTGCTGCATAGGATTAAGTGCACAACGGTCCATGCTTAATCTGGCATTTAAAAGAATGTTTCTTTGTATATCAGGCTGCCCTTCCATCGCAAAATAATTTTCTCGCCAATGGCTTAAAACTTCACCTTCTTGAATAATCAATTTTTGTTGCTGTTGACGAATCGCTGTCAAATAATGTCGATAGCTAACAACAAATTGGATTACACTGAAACAAAAAAGAGAAAGACCAACCGCCATAAAAGAAAAAACCAATGCTGGAGGGCAAGTGGTTGAGGTTAACGTCATAATCGCAATGATCAAAAACATGCAGGAGGTCAGCATGCCTTGAACACCCAAACCACAACGCAATCCTTCGATTAAAGCAGCCCAGAAAGAAAGGACCATGTGATCTTCATGCTGCTTATGCAGTTTTTCATAATGATCAAGTTCATTAAATAGCTTTTGCAGCAGTTCTGTTTGCTTACTAAGCAATTGTGCACGCTCCGTCGCAGAGATATTTCTCGACGCCATTTTTTCAGATAAACGCGCCAATTCGAGCTCAATAAAACGACTTTCTGTTACACAAGTTGACATATTAACTTTAATTCGTGTGCGCTGTAATTTGCGTTGGTACTCATACTCTTCATAAATACGGCCAATCATGCACGCAAAAAACAACACTGTAGACATAGCAAGCATTGCGGCAAACAAATGAGGATTGAGAGCAGCAACGAATAGCACCCCCATGTAGAAATATAAAGAATCAATTAAAGCAGAATAAAAAACAGCGACATAAGCCCAAAAAATGATAAGATCAGATTGCTTGTGAGACTTGATTTTTTGTTTGTATTTTAGCCAGTCTTCATAGTTATAAGAAAGATGATAATCATATGGATTTAAACCAGGAACCAATGAGGCAAATTTATCACTAGAAACACCTAACATAATGGGATCTTGGCGTAAGCTCGTTAAAACATTTTCAAAACGACGACTTAGATCGGGCTCTAGTTTTGCTATACCCGATTGATCGACAACATACACACGCCCATCAACGGGAATGTTTGGATCAAACAAATAAATCACCGAATCCGCATAACGCTTATCCAAAATAAGCGAAGTCCCTTCACCCTCTTTTGTTTCTGGTAATTGCTCACAAAAATGCAGTGCAGTACCATATTTTAACAGTTGTGGCTGTAATTGCTTTTGCTCATCGCTCATTTCAGATGCAGGCATCTTCACAACGCTAGCTAGATAATGACTTAATTGCTGACAAAGCGTTTCATTTTGTTGCTTTATCAATTGCTCAGTAAAAGATGGCTGATCGATTGGCACTGATTCTAATACTAACTCCTCTTTTTTTTGTTTGCCAACCGCTGTTTCTTTAGGTCTAACATAATAAAGATGATAGCCATCGTCTTTTTGTATGGCAATAAATCGATAGGCATAGTTTTTTAATTCATCCGCTTTAGGTTCATCGGTTAAAATATTTAACAAGTTACACTGAGCGATAATTTCCGCGCTTAAAAGCTCGTTATCGCGCATCATGTCTTTGCGTTTATTACGCATTTGGCGAATCCAAATACGCACTAAAACGGCTAAAACACCGAGAACAATAGTGATGGGAAATAAGATGTGGTAGAGGAGGGCCGCATTTCCAGAGTACTTAAGGACCAACATCAACGTACTGCGAATCCCTTTATAAGCCCATTTCATGGCTTTTAATGCATCACGAATATATGGCCAAATGATGCCAAGAAAATAAACAAACAAACCGTTTTTCTTGGGATCTGCATCCGCATAATAGGTCCCCAAAGCAGACAACAAAACCAGTGTGGTTGTGCCAGCGATGGTAATCGCTAAACCCTCAGGGGTATCAATAAAGTCGTAAAAGTCAGATGTTGAATTAGAATCACTGTGCTCATGGAAAGCACTGTTCATAGCAAAGCCAATACTACAGAAACTGGAGGCCAGATTCTTCGCATCCTCTATGGCATAGATGACAGAGGCGTATAGATAGAAAAGCTTGTGCTTTTGCAGTTCCTTTGCGAGCCAGGGATGATTGGTCCCTAATTGCTCAAATAATGTCCTATGGGGTGTCCTCTTTTCTTCAGCAGAACCAGACATGCATGACCACAGACAAGACAGCTTAAGATGGCAGCAATTGTATACAAAAGAGAACCAAATGGCAAGTAGTATTTCAAAATGGCTTTAAGTTAGACAAAATGAATACTTAAGAGTGGAATTATATCATAATAAAATAGAAAAAAGCTATAAAAAATTAGAATAAAAATAATATGATGACGACGACAAATTGATAGCATTGCTTTATCACGCATATATCCAAGATTAATTTTTATGAACCCCTGGGCCTGAGAGCACAAATCTGCTAGGATAAAGGGCATTTAATATTTGGTTTTGAGGGTTAAATGCGTTTACGAGCGCTTGGTTTTCTTTGTTGGTTACTCTTAGCGGGAAGCGCTATGGCAAATCTAGAAAAAACAACTTACGGTTTTATAGAAAAGGCGACCCTAGTCGACAAAGATCTCACTTTGTCCGCTAAACTAGACACAGGCGCAAAATCTGCTTCACTGAATGCCACGAAGATCAGTGAAATAACCGAAAATGGCAAGCAATACTTGCGTTTTATTGTGCCAAGCAAAGAAGGTGATATTGCGTTTAAATGCGAGTACGTTGGTAAAGTGCACATTAAAATGCGCGCTGGCGAAACACACGTGACATCACTATTAAGGCGTACTATCAAACGTCCAGTGGTCCTCATGCGCATTCGCCTAGACAACCAAGAACGCTTAATCCGAGTGAACTTAACAAATCGCAAACGCTTTATCTACCCGTTGTTACTTGGGAGAGAAGCCATTGTTGCTTTTAATGGCGTGATTGATCCGAACTTAAAATACACCATCTCTATCAAGAATAGATCAAAAAAATCGGATATATCATGAAATCAAACACGCGTCATGTATATAGCCTCATTCTTGCGCTTTTCATCATTGGTCTCGGATTGTTTTCCTACCGCCATTTTTTGCTAGACGTTCCGCTGACTGATTCTGAAACCATTAACAGCTGGATAGTCGAAGCCAATTTACATTTTACAACCGATCACAATACCCCCGTTAAAGCCAGCTTTGTTATTCCTTACATGCCACCGCACTTCGCCATTCTAGATGAGTATTTTGTTGGTCAAAATTATGGCATAACGACCAATCTGGCCGGATATAATCGACACGTCGTCTGGTCACTCAGGCGCAGCATGGGTAAGCCACAGTCATTGTATTATCGCGTTATCGTACGCGAAACAGAAAATAATGACCTCGATTTACCCAAGCCACCACGTTTACAAATACGTACACTGGATGAAACCATGCAAATGGCGGTTGATACTATCGTGAGTCGTGCCAGACAATCTTCCGCTGATATTCAAACATTTGCACAAGCCACTATCAACGAACTCAATAAACAAGACGGCCATGCTAAATTATTGGTCGGTAATCATTTCGATGAGGCCAACTTGGTTGAGGCTGCTGTTTTAATCTTAAATCAAGTTAAAATTTATGCCATGCCAATTAAAGGCGTCTATTTAACACAACAAAACCATGCTAATTTCAAGCTGTTTTTAGCTGTTTACAATGGCAAAGACTGGATTTACATCAATCCAAGAACCTCTTCAGCTGGATTACCTAAAGATTTTTTTGTTTGGCAATATGGCTATGAACCGCTGTTTGAAATCACTGGGGGTAAAAAACCGATCCTAACAATGACCGTATCGCCCACACCGATTAATGCGCTGAGTCTGGCAAAAGCACACAGTTTACAATCATCGCCACTCATTCGGTTTTCATTATTACAATTACCGGTGCACGTACAAGACACCTACAAAATATTATTAATGCTGCCGATAGGTTCGTTCATTATTCTGTTGTTACGTAATTTCATTGGCTTAAAAACCTTTGGCACATTTATGCCTGTTTTGATCGCACTGGCTTTTCGTGAAACCCATGTCATCTGGGGAATTATTTTATTTACCATGATTGTTTCTTTGGGTTTAATCGCTCGATTTTATCTTGAAAAATTACGCTTGCTATTGGTACCCAGATTGGCTTGCATTTTAACGATTGTGGTACTCCTGATGATATTCATCAGCATCATTAGCCAAAACTTAGGGATTGAGGCAGGTGTATCCGTTGCTTTATTCCCAATGGTTATTTTAACCATGACCATTGAGCGTATGTGTATTTCTTGGGATGAACGTGGTGCGCAAGACGCGCTAAAATCAGGTATAGGTAGTCTCGTGGCCGCTGTTTTGGCTTTTGGAGCCATGAACAATGCCGAGCTACAATATCTTATCTTTGCCTTTCCTGAGTTATTGTTGGTGTTATTAAGCGTTATTCTCGCTTTTGGCCAATATCGTGGCTATCGTCTGGCAGAACTCTTTCGATTTAATGTGCTGGTCGGGGAAAAATAATGTTCAAAGCGTATCGACACCTGCGTCATCAAGGTGTCTTGAGCATCAACTGTCGCAACAGCGACTACGTGTTGCGTTATAATCAACGCAAACTGTATCCGTTGGTTGACGATAAACTCAAAACCAAGCGTTTAGCAATCAAAGCCGCGATTGCTGTGCCTCCTTTGTATGAGCTCATCGATACCGAACATCAAATCAAAAAATTTGAGCAACTGGTCTCGCCGTATGAAGACTTTGTCATCAAACCAGCCAGAGGCGCCGGTGGTGATGGTATTTTGGTAATAACCAATCGCGTTTATGGTCGTTATCGTCAAATCAACGGTCGACTACTGACACCACAAGAAATTAGCTACCATCTATCTTGTTTATTATCTGGGGCTTATAGCCTAGGTGGACACCCAGATTATGCCATCATCGAGCGTCGTGTCATTGTTGACCCTATCTTTGCCGATGTCAGCCATGAAGGTGTACCTGATATTCGTGTTATCACACTGCTGGGTTATCCTGCCATGGCCATGGTTCGTCTCCCCACGCGCTTATCTGGTGGTAAAGCCAACTTACATCAAGGCGCCATCGGTGTGGGTATTAATTTAGGTACAGGAAAAACACTGGGCGGCGTGTTTCATAATGATGCCATTGATTATCATCCCGATACCATGAACCCCATCGTTGACATTGAAATACCGTATTGGCAAAAAATCTTGGAAATTGCGGCCAGTTGTTATGAACTAACAGGGCTAGGTTACCTGGGTGTCGATATTGTCATTGACAAACAACACGGCCCGTTGATGCTGGAGCTGAATGCCAGGCCCGGACTAAATATTCAAATCGCAAACCGCGAAGGGGTATTACACCGCTATCAAGCAATCGAGGCGCACGCGCAACAACAAGGCAAAGAGCCGATAGCGAATCGAATTGCTTTCAGCCAACAGCAATTTCGGAGATGATCTCTGCTCGAAATGACGTCTTGAGTGGACGCCATTGACCGTTCACAGCCTCGTGCAATGACTTAACTCATTTGCCGAATACGCTGTACTTCTATTGTCAAACTTTTGAAAAAGTCATAAGTAATATAAAAGTTGCCACTATCACCTACGCCGCTACCCCATGAGTTGCGCAGCGTCAATAAACCTTTATAAGTACGCCCTTGTTTATCAACTGCAACCGCGTCATCATCGTAACCAGTAATAATCATTTCATGGCCGGCGAATTCTGTTTTTTGCTCTTCAACATCTTTGGCTATTTCTGGTGTCAACACCCAAGTATCATACGGTTGATGATACGTTCCGACTGCGCCAGCAACCCCTTGATCAAAGTCTAACAGTAACACACCAAATGTTAAGCGATCCCCGGCGTTTAAAGCTTGTTTTATATCTAGTAACAAACGGTTGGTATCAATGCTCTCCGAGCTGAATTGATACACTTCCAAAATAGAAGACCATGCAATCTGATTCTTAGAGACCGACTCACTGACAGCATGAAATTCGGGTGGTGTTAATTCAACCGTGGGGGCATCACCTAATAACGGGTATTCTTGAAGGCCAGCGCATCCTTGTGAGTACTGATAAGTTTTAGGCGTAAAACCAAACATATCCAATTGTGCTAAGACGATACGTCCCCATGAGCCATCCCAACCACTCGATGTGAAACCATTGCGTTCAAGATAGGTTCCCAATTCAAGCTGACATAGTTGACTGATATAATCACCCTTACCTAAAATAGCATCCATAGCCGCGGTGACAGCAAATGTCACGCAAGACCCATGACCGCCTTGATTGAGTGGCGGAACCCGATTCATACCCAATTGTACGCGTCTTGGTAAATTCGAAACATTATCCACTAAGAGGTGCGCATCATTTTGTACTTGTATGGCGCGTGAACTCAAGTTTTTGAGTGCATTCGCAGACAACGATAGTTTCATGAGCTGAATGTCTATCGTCGGCACATTTCGAAGCGTCAATGATTGCGTTTTAGATGGTTTTAAAGGCAGTTTTAACGGGATGGTTCCAACAACTTGAATATCGTCAGCAAACACACTTTGTATACAAAAAACTGTTAAAAATGCGCAACAGAATAGTTTGTTTAGCATAAAACTTCTCCGAAATGAATCGCAGCATCTTAACGCTTTCCTATCGCATATTCAATCAACAATCGTTTCAATGGGATAAAACGATTCGTCAATGCCAGACCCAATGAGCGAAAACCAATAACAAACGGCACTGATTGCCGGAAGAGTCGATTTAACATTTCTAATAATAAAATAATTTGCCACAAGTTTGCCTTGCGCTGACGTTGATATTCGCCGATAAAACGCACTGACCATCCTAATGGCAATGTAGACGATTTTCTAACACGACGTTCAACAGCTTGCTTTTTCTTTGTTAGGCTTATCCAGCAGGCTAAATCAGCAAATCCTACATTTAAACCAAGACCTGCTAATGGGTGAATGGTATGTGCGGCATCTCCCATCAGAGCCCATCCTGGTCCAGCGTACTGTGTCACATGCCGCATTTCCAATGGAAAGCTGTGGCGTGATGAGGATAATTTGAGACAGCCCAATTTTGAACCAAACGCTTGCGTAAGGTGTGTATTAAAATCATCATCTGACATCGATAACAAGGCGCGAGCCTGCTCTACCGTTGTCGACCAAACAATTGAACAGTGTTGATCATCTGCCATTGGCAAAAGCGCCAGCGGTCCTTCCGAAAGAAAAACTTGATAAGCTGTTTGTTGATGCGATCGCTCAGTCTGAATCGTCGCAACAACCGCTTGTTGATGATACGACCAATTTATCATCGGAACCTTGAGTAAACGACGTACATCTGAGTTTGCACCATCGGCCACTAATAACGAAGTTGCACACCAACTATTTTCACCATCTGTCACTTGGATCGTATGTTGAGCACTGTCCTGAGACACATGTGTAACATCATAATGAGAAACCAAAATCACACCCTGCGCTCGAGCCTGTACTAACAAAATTTGCCTTAGTAAAGACTCTTCCACCATATGCCCTAGGTGATCAGACAAAATCAGTCGAGCGTCAAAATCAATATGTGCATCACTGGCAGCATCCCAAACCGACATACGGTGATAAGAAGATAAGGCTGAAACAGGCAGTTGAGACCATACCTCCAGCTGATCTAAGAGTTGTTGTGAGGCTTGATTAATGGCATAAAGTCGTGAGACCCCTCGTCTCGAAACAGCCTCTAAGTCCCCTTTTTCCAGTACCACAACATCATATCCCAATTGACGCATGGCAATGGCGGCACTCAGACCAATCACGCCACCTCCGATAACTAACACATCGATATGATTCATACGCCAGCTCTCGGTGTCAGTGGTATACCACAAATTAAGTCCGACACCACTCCCGCATATCCTCGTGCATATTGAGACAATAGTCTTTGCAAATAAAGGCTATTATCCAGGGCAACCAAACCACAAGATCGCGCCAAACTTAAGCCAGGATTTTGAGTAGTAAATAAATTCACCAAACCATCGGTCAAGCAACTGATACTTATTTGATCATGTTGCCGTGCTTGTTGATAATTTTGTAGCATATGCTGTTCGTGGAAATGATTCGTTAAGTGTTGCGCTAACATGGCAACATCTCTTAAGCCTAAATTAAACCCTTGCCCTGCAACAGGATGAAGCGTATGCGCGGCATTACCAATAAAAACCACCGAATCAAAAACGGTCTGTTGCATGATCACTTGCTTGAGCGGATAACAAGTACGCTGTCCAACTTTTATAAGCCGCCCCAACCGATAGCCAAATTGCTTTTGTAGCATGCTAAGAAATTGTATTTCTGGAACCTCGCAGAATCGTTTCGCTTCTACGGATGGCAAACACCATACCAAAGCAACGCGTGATTCGCTCATTGGTAACATTGCCATCGGTCCCGATTGTGTGAATCGCTCGTACGCAATGTGTTGATGTGGCCTTGCCAGACCAATATTAGCAATCAATGCTTGCTGCGGATAATGTTTTTCCTCCGCTTTCGCGAGACAAAAATCGCGCATACATGAGTTTGCGCCGTCAGCAGCCACAAATAAACGCGCTCGAATCTTTTGCTGTCCCTGTTCTGTTTCAACCATAACTGTTTTCTGACAAGCATCAAACGAGCTAACAGTCACTGGCGCAAACCACGTCTCAGGCTTAAGCTTTTGGTATAACACACGATTTAAATCATGATGCTCGACAACATAACCCAATGCTTCACTGCTCTCTGCTTGGAGCAACACATTGCCAAATCGCCCCTGCTCTGAAACATGTACTTGTTCAATTGGTGTCGCTTGCGCTTCTAATTGCGACCAGAGCTTTAAAGTTTTGAGAATGCGCACACTGGCAGCAGATAAAGCCAAACTGCGGGCATCAAAATCCGCTTGTAAACGCAACATAGGTGAGTGATTGTCAACCATCAAACAACGTAAACCAGAGGGGGCCAGTGCATGAAGCAACGCAGCGCCAATTAGCCCACCACCAACAATTAAAACATCGACTTCTTGATCAACCACGCATGTATGCCTCAATTTCGTAAGATTCAACAGGCAACCCTGCGGTTAAATTCTCGTAACCTTTTTCAGTCACTAAAATATCATCTTCAATGCGTACCCCAATCCCTCGCCAGCGAGCATCAATTTCATCACAAGCAGCATCAAGATATAATCCCGGCTCAACCGTCAAAACCATTCCAGGTGTCAAATCACGCCATGCACCATCTATTTTATAAGCACCGCTATCATGCACATCTAATCCAAGCCAATGGCCTGAGTTATGCATATAAAAAGGGCGATAAGACTCCGCATGAATAAGATCATCGGCGTGTCCTTTCAAAATACCTAAATCAATTAATCCTTGTGTTAATGTTTTGACTATCACACGCTGTATTTCATTCCATTTGATCCCTGGCTTAATACAAGCAATACCTGCTTTTTGCGAGTGTAATACCAGGTCATACAGCAGGCGCTGTTCTGGACTGAATTGGCCACTCACCGGGAAAGTACGTGTAATATCTGCCGCATAATTCTCAAACTCGCCACCCGCATCAATCAACACCAGATCACCTAACTTTAAAGGCTGATTATTTGCAGTATAATGAAGCACGCAAGCGTTGTTACCACCCGCGACAATCGATTCATAAGCAAGATGTCGACTGCCATGCCGGATCAGTTCATAGCGAATCTCGGCTTCTAATTCGTATTCATAACGTGCATAGCGACCCGCTTGCATAGCACGCTTATGAGCGGCCACACTGATTTCAGCAGCACGCCGCATACAAGCGATTTCCGCGGGGCTTTTTATAAGACGCATCTCCCCCAAAAATGGCATGAGATCATAAAAAGCATCTGCAGCTCGCACACCTCGTCTCGCTTGCGCTTTGAGCGTTTGCCAGCATCGTAACACATATTTATCCCAATCATGCGAGCGCCCCATAGGATAATAAATACGTTGCTTATCAGCTAAGATTTCAGGTAATTTTTCATCTAAAGTAGCAATAGAATAAGCGGCATCAACCCCCAAATGAGTGGATGCATTTTCTTGCCCTAATCGTTTACCAGTCCATTGCTCTTCATGTACGTTGTATGGGCGATTGAACAAAATACTTTCTCCATGGCCGCCCATGATCACTAATAATGCTTCTGGCTCATTAAAGCCGGTTAAATAATAAAAATCACTACATTGGCGAAAGGCATAATGAACATCGCCATTGCGAAGCACTTCCGTGGCCGTCGGAATCAACGCGACACTGTTTTCGGGTAGTTGCTTGGCGAGCATTTGACGCCTAGCTTTAAACTCTTGCGGTGTAATCATGGCCCCTACTCCTGTGATTATCTTACCAACTTGCTAAAAACATAAGGTAAGCGATTAATGTGCCGTTTCCGTACTTTTACTGCTGTCTTTGCGAATATCACAATAAATGTGCAACACTGCTACACGGGTGTACTCAATCACCTCAACCAAGGCACGCTCATCTTCCTCACCCACATCCACTTCATCATAATCTAAATTGGCAAACTCCGTGATATGTTGCACCGCCTCTTGTGCTTCCTCACCTTGCAATACAGAAAAGTTAACACCGGCCACGGTCATTCCTTGAGAAAACCCTTCACACCACTCACTAAAAGCACGAGCACGATCATACAAAGGCATATCATCATCCGGTAACATAAGCTCTAACTCAAAACCCAAATTACCTAATTGCTGTTCAGTGACAGCATACACAGCAAACAAAGCCCGTGCAGCTTCTCTGGCAATACTTTCATTTTTTTTAAGCATTAAAGCGCGCAAATAACTTTCACCCAGCTGGCTGCTCCCGGCAACCAAATAACCACACATCACACCATGTAACTCACTCTCTGAAATCGGCAAATCAAGTGGTGCAACCGCTTCATGAAATGATCGAAAAGAGAGGAGTTGGATATTTTCGCTAACTGACATGAATGACCCTCACAAAAAGCTTAACTGTTCTCGCCGTACAAAGTAGCGGCCACACCTTATCACATTTTTAGAAAAAAAATGTTTCAAAATGCACTAAAAATCGCTTTCAAATATCTCGGTATCATACCCTTATTGGTTATTTCCGTTCAACCACCATATTAGTCACTTGCTGCAAGCCACGTGGTAAACGATTACCACGACGACCACGCTCTCCATGATAATGTTTCAAATCATTTGGTGACAGCGTGTAATGACGCTTCCCAGCATGCACCGTCAAAGCATCTGTGGGCAAAAGAACTTGTATATCGACAACCCATTCTTCACGAACGCCTGATTTCATGGCTGGAATCTGAATAAGCTTGTTGCCTTTCCCGCGTGACAACTCGGGTAAACAGTTCGCCGGGAAAACCAAAAGACGACCAACATTCGTCACACAAGCAACCCATTGATTTTCTATTGATATCATCGATCTGGCTGGTAACATATGGCTTTCAGCCGGTAATTTGAGACAGGCTTTGCCATTTCGATTTTTAACATACAAGGACTCTAGTTGCGTCAGGAAACCATAGCCTGCATCGCTGGCTAGCAGCACCCAATCAGTCGACTCGCCACCAGTTAAGCCAACAAAAGCAACCCCATCCGCTGGATTCAACTTACTTGTCAACGGCTCACCTTGACCACGTGCCGATGGTAAAGCATATCCAGGAAGACTGTAGACTTTGCCTTCAGCATCAAAAAACACGACTTGTTGATTACTCCGTGCTGCCGTTTGCGCACAAAAATCGTCGCCTGATTTAAAGCCAAGCTCTTGGCCATTTACATCATGGCCTTTCGCAGCACGTACCCATCCTTTTTGTGATAAAACAACGGTTAATGGTTCATTGGGTAAAATATCGCTTTCTTTTAAAGCTTGGGCATCCTGACGCGCCACCAAAGGTGATTGGCGCTTATCAGCAAACGTATCTCGATCTGCTAGGATTTCTGCTTTGACAACGGCTCGCAAACGCTTGTCATCAGATAAAATAGCCTGCAACGCATCACGCTCAGTCCCGAGCTCATCCATTTCAGCCCGCAACTTTATTTCTTCTAATTTCGCTAAATGGCGTAACTTCATATCCAAAATCGCATCGGCTTGGCGATCGGTCAATTGAAACCGTGCCATTAAAACAGCCTTAGGATCATCTTCTTGGCGAATGATGGCAATCACTTCATCAATAGATAAATAAGCGACTAGCAGGCCTTGCAATACATGCAATCTATCCAGAATTTTCTCTAAACGATAGGCTGATCGGCGCTTAACAGTATGTAATCGAAACCTTAGCCATTCATCTAAAATGGTTAATAAATCTTTAACGCGTGGGCGTCCATCCAAACCAATCATATTAAAATTAACGCGATAACTACGCTCTAAATCGGTCGTGGCAAACAAATGCGACATTAACCCTTCGGCATCGACACGGTTTGAGCGCGGTACAATGACCAAGCGTGTCGGATGTTCGTGATCGGACTCATCACGCAAATCTTCAACCATCGGTAATTTTTTTTGTTGCATTTGCGATGCAATTTGCTCGATTACTTTAGCCCCAGAAACCTGGTAAGGTAGTGCGGTGATAACAATATTGTGCTTTTCTTCTACATAAACAGCACGCATTTTAACTGAGCCATAGCCGGTTGCGTACATATCCCGAATGGCAGATCTAGCGGTAATAATCTCTGCTTTTGTTGGGAAATCAGGTCCTTGAATATGTTGTAGCACATCATCCAGGGTCGCATGTGGCTTATCCAGCAGCAGCACACAAGCATCAGCAACCTCACCTAAATGATGTGGTAAAATGTCAGAAGCCATGCCGACTGCAATCCCGGTTGCACCATTCAACAACACATTGGGTAAACGAGCCGGTAATAGAGAAGGCTCTTGCAATGTCGCGTCAAAGTTATCTGCCCATTCCACAGTGCCTTGCTGTAATTCACTAAGCAGTAAATCAGCAAACGCAGAAAGACGGGCCTCTGTATAGCGCATGGCTGCAAATGATTTGGGATCATCAGGAGAACCCCAGTTTCCTTGGCCATCTACAAACGGATATCGATAAGAAAAAGGTTGAGCCATTAAGACCATTGCTTCGTAACAAGCTGAATCACCATGTGGGTGAAACTTACCCAATACGTCCCCGACTGTTCTGGCTGATTTTTTATGTTTGGCTGTGGCCTTCAAACCCAGCTCAGACATCGCATACACAATACGCCGCTGTACCGGCTTAAAACCATCCGCGATGTGCGGCAATGCCCGATCTAAAATCACGTACATTGAATAATCTAGATATGCTTTTTCAGTAAATTCAGTCAGGGGTTTTGATTCCGGCATCAGCTTCATAGCAATTCATCTCAAATTGTGAATAAATTTATTTCAATTTTAATAACTTTTAGATCAATGAACCAAATCTCTTTGATTTTATTGAAAAATTTATATTCTTAAATAGAAAAAACCTGTGGATAACTATGTGGACAGCTTTAATAATTCTTGTGAATCAAGCACATCCTCACGTTGTTTTATTTTATTTCCCATCAACAAAAATCGCTCGTGTGTTTTCATTTGCAAACACAGCTGATCTTTAGCGCCACATAAATAATCTAGGTTTGGTTTGACTACCTTATCATCCGGTAATTGATTAATTTTATCAATATCCAATCCTATCCAACGACCAACTAAATTTTCAATATTTAGACGATCAGAAAATAAAAAAACGCTTAACAAAGCAGCTAACCCAACCGAGCAACTGATTAACAAGACGGGCCAAGAAATCAGTGAAACTTCTGTGACTAGAATCGCCGATAGCACCACCGAGGCAAATACTTGGCCAGCAAAAAACCCCGAGTTAAAATACAGCAACCCCGCTAAACCAACCATCAGCCACTTTAACAAACGAACATAATATTTATCTAACTCAGCTAGATACACTGTACGAGCGTGATGCAACTCCTGTTGATGAAGTGAGAGGGTTTCCAATAACATAATCCAACGCATCACTTCTGTTGGCTGTAATTCATCTTCTGCCAACAAAATCAATTTTGCCAAATTATTTTGTTCCATTTGTAGACGTGCTTTGGTTTTTTCAATCAGCGTTTCAGTTAACTGAGTTTGGTTATAAAAACAATCCAACATTTGTCTCGCTTCAGACAAACGAATGTGTAGATTTTCTGACATGTAAACAAAATCAAGCCCGAAAAATAACACCACATAAACAGAGGCCAGCGCAAGACCAACAACAAACACGGTCCAAACAGGGATGCCGATAAACAAAGTCAAAATAGACACACTGCCATCGAAACCATTACAAATGTTGTAAATAGTACCTGCAATGGCTAAAAGCCCGAGCTTCACTCTCCCCCAAAGGCTGGTGTCCTCTTCTTCCTCTTCTCGATTGTCTTTGACTTCAACTGGAAAAAAATAATCATGTAGGTCATGCAATAATGATGTATGCAGTGACTCACGCAAGAATTGTTTATGCGTAAAAATAAGACGATGAAAAATCAAGTCCTCATGGGCAATCATCAATCCCATGGCGTCATCTAACTGCCGTGCCTCTCGCTCAGCGGAAAGCGTAAAATCTGAAAAAGTGGGGTCGACCTTTTGTAGTTGGGCAACAAGCTCTATCGAGCGTTCACTAAATATACTCATTTATTTACATGCATCAATCTAGTTAGTCTAGGTGACACCATCCATAGCAACAGTGCGATTAAAAGCGTCATCAGCGCAATCATCGCAAACACATGGGTATCATTCAGCAGCGACTCCATGTTTGAATTCGTGTGTTGAGGAAAGACGGTATAAGATGCCAATGTTGCACCTGTCAGTCCGGCCAATGCCGAGGTAAGATACCACATGCCCATCACAAACCCCATCATGCGATTGGGAACCAGTTCGGCAACCATGGCAACACCAAGTGCGGATACCAATAGCTCACCCATACCCTGAAACCAATAGCTCAATACCATCCAGCCAGGCGAAACCATTCCCTGCATATCGTGTGCAAACCGCGTTATAAACAACACCGCAAAACTCAATCCACAACAAACCATCCCCAATGCAAACTTATAAGGCGTCGGGAAGCGGATATTTTTTCGTTGCAAAAAAGCGTAAAAAGTAGCTAAAACGGGACTCATCACCACAATCCAAATCGGGTTGAGTACTTGAAAGCTTTGCGGATCAATCGCAATCCCCAAAAACACGGCCCGCACGTGTTGTACAGCAAATAAATTAATCGAAGTCGGCATTTGTTGATATAAGGTAAAAAAAGCCACTGCTTCGCCCATTAAGATCAACACTAAAAGCATGCGCTGACGGGTAACCAAAGGTTCTCGAAACAGACAAATCATATACACACTGACCATGACTGTAATCGCCGTGTAAACCAAGATTTTGGCCAATAACACATGCTGCAACAAATAACTGGATGCCCAGGTAAGCAACCCAATACTGAGCGCAATCAGACACCACCATAACCAATGTGTTTTGCGTTGCTCGATCGGTGTAGCAATACCAACGATGGTATGACGTTGTAAAAAATAATTTAAAAGACCAAACACAATACCCGCAGCACTCACGGTATAGGAATAAGCATAACCGTAATAACTAGAAATGGCTGGTCCGGCAAACAAAGCTAAAATAGCACCTAAATTAATTGCCATATAATACATAGTAAAACCTGCATGAATGGTCGCACTGTCTTTTGTATAACAACGCGCTAATAAAGCAGCGGGATTCGCCTTAAATAAACCATTACCAATACAGATTAAACCCAATGCGACAAAAACACCGGATTGACCTGACCATGCAAGCGTGAGATACCCTAATGCGAGAATAAATAAACCTAAGACAAGGGTACGCTGCGTGCCAATAACTTTGTCACCCAACAGTCCGCCTAACGGCACCAAACTGTAGATCAGAGCACAAAAAGCACCGAAAGTTTGATATGCCATTGGTTTTGAAAAGCCCAGATAACGCATGAAATACAGGACCAAAATGCCTTGAACACTGTAAAATCCAAAGCGCTCCCAAATTTCTAGCATAAAAATCATGAAAAAAGGGCGTGGTTGTTGACGAAGCAAGGCTAACATATTGAAGGGAGAATATTCTTAAAGGCTTAGGGCTAATTGTATAATATTTTATCTTGAATCACAATCGATACCCGTCATCATTGAAAATGCTTGGTTTAGCTAAGGGCAAAATCGATGAAAGGTTTCTGGTATATACCTTGCGCACATGCGCTCTCGGTTTTGTAGCGCCCAGATATGGTTCAGCTCGTATGTTAAAAAATGCGCGCATAGTTATTCATATGTAAGCCTTTTTTAACGTATAAGAGGAGCCGTAGATGGGATGCTACAAAACCGAAAACGCATGTGCGCAAGGTATATGTCTTGATCGACACTTAAGACTCCATTATAGTCCTAATATCTCACTAGTATTTAAAGAGTTGTTATGGCTAGGATAGCCTTATATCTTGCGGGTGGTGGCGCTAGAGGTGCCTATCAAGCAGGGGTTTTGAAAGCAATTAGCCATATTCTTGCGGTGAAGGCGATTCCTTTTACCATGGTCAGTGGTGTCAGTGTTGGTAGTATTAACGCCGCGATTCTGGCACAACACGCCGATGATTTTTCAATGGCCGTCGAGCGGCTAGAATCTCTCTGGCTCAATATTCACTGCGACCAAATTTTTAAAGCACGCAATGCTGAATTGAGTAAATCATTGTTACGCAATTTGAGTCATATTTTCGTTAAGAGCTCTCAACCGACGCATTTTTTAGATACCGATCCACTCCATACGTTTATCAGTGATCACATCGATTTTGAGCGGATTAAAATCAATATTGAAAACAATGTGTTAGAAACTATGGAAGTCATCAGCCATTGCTATGAAACACAGCAAACGGTCTCATTTTATCAACATCACAAATCTCATTTTGAAGATTGGGAATATCCTCGCCACATTAGTCAGCGTGTTGGAATGAATATGGAACATATCCTCGCGTCAAGTGCGCTCCCCTTATTTTTTCCAACTGTAAAAATTTCAGGCTCTCATTATGGTGATGGCGGGATGGGGCTGATTTCACCTTTACGCGGTGCGTTGCGTTTTAATGTCGAAAAAATATTGGTTCTAGGAACTCGACATGCCCAACTCAACGAGACACCAGAAAAACTAAGCAGTAAAGATATTGGTTTTGCGCATGTATTAGGTAGTATCTTAAGCAGCGTGTTCTTAGATAATTTGGACCGTGATATTGAATTGGTCAACCGCATGAATGAAATTGTGCACTTATTGTCTATGTGGAAAAAGCGCAACGCACCGTGGCGCCCTGTTGATACACTCTACATTCGCCCCAGTGTGGATGTGGCAAAAATTGCGCAATCAGATTATATGGTTATGCCGACATTATTGCGAGGATTACTTAATTTACTTGGCGCTCAAAGCCAATCGGGCGACTTATTAAGCTTCTTGTTATTTGAGAGAGAGTTTACAGAGGATTTATTGGAGTTGGGTTACAACGATACTATCAATTCAGCCGATAAAGTAAACCAGTTTTTTGGAGGTAAATAGAGGGGAACCCTGGCAAAAATCTACCACATTTTAGCGACTCTTTTTGGAGATCCATCTGGGTCATTTTCATCGATGCCCTCTTCACTTTGCGTTTTTATATTCTTGTGTGGAGGTTGCAACTCAACTGAAGAAGACTTTTGAGTAAGATCCACAATGCTCTTGTCTTCCCCCTCATCTGAGGCCAGATATGAAGCTTTTTTGGATGGCGTTTGAGTTACAGCGCTCGCTAAGCAAGCTCTGTCTAAAAACACCTCCGCTAACACCATGCTTTCATTCTTTGTATAGTCAGCGCCGATGAAAGTATTTGCAAAAGAGCTTATCTGTTCTGCGTTGATTTCTATAAGCTGTCTTCGAAGCGTTGTTAAAATCGTGTTTGTTGAGCTTTTCACCAGTATCTCATTGACCTCAAAAAAATTGGCAAAACTCTAACATAACCAATCAATGGGTGTCCATCAATATCAGCATAATGAGGCATTTCTCACAAGATCACTCATGCCTGCCACATCAGGCAAAACCCCATGCCAAATTCGAAATGACTCTGCTGCCTGACAAATCAACATACCCATGCCATCCACTGCTGTCGCACCCTGAGCGCGCACGTATGAAACAAAAGGCGTAATACCATAACGGTGATACGTTAAATCGTAACCCAGCGAATTGGATTGAAAAACCACGGAAGGTAATGGATGCATTTCCTCCACACCCATGGGCAAAGCATGCACAATGAGGTCATAAGGCTTATCAAGTGCATCGCACGCTGAGAGTTGAATTTTATCTACCTGCTGAAACTCGGCTTGTAAAGCCAATGCCGTCGCCTGCGTTCGATTCGCAATCGTTATCTGCTGTGGATTGGCGTCTAATAAAGGTTGCAAGATACCTCGAACAGCTCCTCCAGCTCCCAAAATTAAAACCTGCTTGTCACAAACATCTAAATAACGATTTAAATCAGCTAAAAAACCGACACCATCGGTGTTATCAGCCATCAGTCGCCCTTCATGCTGCCACAAGGTATTAGCAGCACCGGCCTTGGCACAGCGCGCAGTCATGTCATCACTGATTGTAAATGCTTGCTGTTTGCAAGGCGAGGTTATATTTAAGCCCCGCCCGCCTTGCTGAAAAAAATCGTGTACTTGGCTAGCAAAGCGATCAACATCAATTAAAATTTTTACATACTCAAGCACTAAGCCACATTGCTTCGCAAATAATTGATGAATCAAGGGAGACAGACTGTGTTCAATCGGATTTCCCATAACCGCGTATTGCATCATGTAATGACTCCACAACAAAAGTAAAGGTTCATATCTATTCCACGAAACTCAAACATTGTTTCATTTAACCAAACTCTTGGTAACCAATTCAGATAACCCTTTAGACAAAGATTGTTTCGATAACTGCTGCAAAGCATGTTGAATCAATTGTTGTCTCGGCTCATCTAAACCCGTCCATCTGGTCAAAGGTGTTGCCAAACGTGCGGCTAATTGTGGGTTAATCGCATCTAATTGACAAAGCATATCTGTTAAAAATTGATACCCTTGGCCATCAATTGCATGAAAATAACGAGGATTACTTTGACAAAAGCGCCCAACCAATGAACGAACCCGATTTGGATTTTTCAAATTAAATGCTTTTGATTGCATCAATAAACGAACTTCTTCTAATACTTGGGGACGAGCGGCGACCGCTTGTACACCAAACCATTTATCAAGCACCAACTCTTCGTGTTGCCATTGTTGATAAAAAGCATCAAGTGTTGTGGCACGAACAGCATCATCATGACAATTCGCTAATAAGCTTAAACTTGCACATTGATCCGTCATGGTCTTTGCTTGTGTAAATTGTGTCTGACATCGAGATAGTGCTGCGGCTTCATTTGCTTTCATCATCAAAGTCAAACACAGATTTTTCAATTGTCTGCGCCCGTATGCTTTACCATTCATTTGATGATCTTCTGCTGCCCAAAGCGCATCATACATTTGAGAGCATTGATCAAATAAACAACGACCTAATGCCAATTGAAATGCATCTCGCGCATCTTCAAGGCGAGCGACATCCAGATGCTGAATGCCATTTGCCAATTGTTCGTAGCTCGGCATGGTTAACAATTCGGCGCGCAAGGCCCAATCTAATCGCTCGTCAGCTAAAACCTGAGAGAAAGCATCGATCAAGACATCAGAAATATGCAGTGCTTTATTCTGTTGATAAGCATCGGTCAGAACCGTTGTTGCTAAATTTTGAGCTGCTTCCCATTTTGAAAAGCCATCGGTTTCATGAGCTAAAATGGTTAGTCGTGCCTTATCTGATTGATCGTATTTCAAAATAATCGGCGCAGAAAATCCACGTAATAAAGACACAACGGGTTCTTCTGACAAATCATCAAAATAAAATGTTTGACTGGTTTCACGTAGCTCCAACAGGGCTTGATCCGTTGCTAATGGCTTACCTTGCTGATTAAAAAGCGCCAGCGCAATCGGGATATGAAAGGGTTGTTTGTGTTCACATTCAGGCGTTGGCGGACAAGATTGCGTTAAAGTGAGTGATAACTGTTGATCTTTGAAAACGCTTTCCACTTCAACAACCGGTGTGCCGGCTTGACTATACCAACGTTTAAATTGCGTTAAATCTTTATCATTCGCATCTTCCATGGCGGCAACAAAATCATCAATGGTCACTGCTTGCCCATCATGACGCTCAAAATACAAGTCCATGCCGCGACGAAATCCGGCATCACCCAAAAGCGTATGCTGCATACCAATCACCTCTGAGCCTTTATTATAAATCGTCGCTGTATAAAAATTGTTGATTTCTTCATATGTTTCTGGTCTTACAGGATGAGCCATGCGTCCAGCATCCTCTGGAAATTGAATACTGCGTAACGTTTTAACATCAACAATACGATTCACGTCTGGAGAATTCATATCACCCGCAAATGTTTGCTCACGAAAAACCGTTAGCCCTTCCTTCAAGCTTAATTGAAACCAATCGCGACAAGTAACACGATTTCCTGTCCAATTATGAAAGTACTCATGTCCAACCACACTTTCTACGTGCGCATAATCCCAGTCTGTTGCCGTATCAGGACTCGCCAAAATATATTGATCATTAAAAATATTTAATCCTTTGTTTTCCATTGCCCCCAAATTAAAATCGCTGACAGCCACGATCATCAAAATAGACAAGTCATATTCTCGGCCATATTTTTCTTCATCCCAACGCATTGCATGTTTTAAAGATGCCATCGCGTGCGCGCAACGATCTCTCTTGCCCGGTTCAACATATAAACGCAAGTCCACTTTATTACCTGACGCGGTAACAAACTCATCTGCATAACAATCCAGCTGCCCAGCAACCAACGCAAATAAATAAGAAGGCTTCTTAAACGGGTCTTGCCAAACCACCCAATGACGACCATCCCCTGTTTCACCAGAATCAATCAGGTTGCCATTCGCTAACAATATAGGACAAGCGGTTTTATCAGCACTGATACGTGTGGTGTATCGCGTTAAAACATCGGGTCTATCATAAAAATAAGTGATACGTCGAAATCCTTCTGCTTCACATTGGGTACAAAAAATAGCGTGTGAGCGATACAAGCCCGATAATTTAGTATTGTCTTGTGGACGTAGCTGCGTGGTAATGGTTAGCGTAAATTCATCGGGACAATTTTCTATCACCAAGTCCTGATCTTCCAGTCGGTATTCTGGCATTGTTAATACACGCTCATTCAATTGCACTTGAACTAAATTTAATTCGTCTCCCGATAAACGTAATACACCCGGACGACAACGCTGTAACACCATGGTATTCGTGATCAATGCCTCTTCATCATACAAGGCCACATCCAAATTGATGGAAATCACTACAAATGGCACGGGTTGATAATTTTTTAAATAAGTCGTGGTTTGGCTCATAGATGTCCCATCATAAATAAAGATTAAAAGTCTGTTAGCAGTATATTAAATTTCATTCTATACTGACACTATCGAGGATAATTTTTGTTTTCACAAATCTCTTTCCGAAGTGTGGAGGAAATGGTCATGAGTACACGAGCGTTCTTAGAAAATTACACGCGTCGCTATGAAACCAATCAAGAAGAAGAAATGAGCCTCAACGACTATTTGGAATTGTGTAAACAAGACCCGTCTGTTTACGCTAATCCTGCTGAACGTTTGCTCATGGCGATTGGGAAACCTGAAGAAATTGACACTCGCCAAGATCCCATTCTGTCACGTATTTTTTCTAATAAAGTGATTGAACACTACCGTGTCTTCGACGATTTTTATGGGATGGAAGATCCCATCGAGCAAATTGTTGGATTTTTAAAACACGCCGCTCAGGGGTTAGAAGAAACAAAGCAAGTTTTATATTTACTTGGCCCGGTTGGTGGTGGTAAATCGTCTTTAGCAGAAAAATTAAAAGATTTAATGGAAAAAACGCCGATTTATGCCATTAAAGGCTCCCCTGTACATGAGTCCCCATTATCTTTGTTTAATCCCGAAGAAGATGCTGAGATTCTGCGTGAAAAATACGGTATTCCCAAGCGTTATCTGCGCTATATTATGTCGCCTTGGGCCATTAAACGTCTACAAGAATTCAATGGTGACATCAGTCAATTCAAAGTGATTAAAGTGAAACCGTCACGTATGCGACAAATCGCCATTGCTAAAACAGAGCCTGGTGATGAAAATAACCAAGATATTTCTTCTTTGGTTGGTAAAGTCGACATTCGTAAGCTTGAAGCTTTTTCACAAGATGATCCAGATGCGTACAGCTATTCGGGTGGTTTATGTCGTGCCAATCGTGGCTTGCTCGAATTTGTGGAAATGTTCAAAGCGCCCATCAAAGTATTGCATCCATTGTTAACAGCCACACAAGAAGGGAATTACAACCCAACAGAAGGTTTATCGTCTATTCCCTTTGAGGGCATTATTCTTGCACATTCAAACGAGTCAGAATGGCAGACCTTTCGTAACAATAAAAACAACGAAGCATTCATTGATCGCATTAATATCGTCAAAGTCCCTTATTGCTTAAGGGTATCTGAAGAAATCAAAATTTATCAAAAATTGATTGACAGTAGCTCGCTGTTAAAAGCATCTTGTGCCCCTGGAACATTAAATATGTTGGCACAATTTTCTGTTTTGACGCGGATAAAAGAACCACAAAACTCCAGTATTTATTCTAAACTCCGTGTCTACAACGGCGAGAGTTTAAAAGATACCGACCCCAAAGCGAAATCCTATCAAGAGTATCGCGATTTTGCCGGCGTAGACGAGGGCATGAATGGTATTTCGACACGCTTCGCTTTCAAAATTCTCTCTAAGGTATTTAACTTTGATCACAGTGAAATCGCCGCTAACCCGGTTCATTTATTATATGTACTAGAGAGACAAATAGAACAAGAGCAATTTCCGCAAGAAGTTCACGAAAAGTATTTATCTTTTATCAAAGAGTTTCTATCACCTAAATATGTAGAATTTATTGGTAAAGAAATTCAAACGGCTTATTTAGAGTCTTATTCTGAATATGGTCAGAATATTTTTGACCGATACATTACATATGCTGATTTCTGGATTCAAGATCAAGATTACCGTGATCCTGATACCGGTGAAATTTTTGATCGTGCAGCTTTAAATGCCGATCTTGAAAAAATTGAAAAACCAGCTGGCATTTCTAATCCCAAAGACTTTCGTAATGAGGTTGTTAACTTTGTTTTACGTGCCCGAGCCAATAATCATGGCAACAACCCCAAATGGAACAGTTACGAAAAACTACGGACTGTCATTGAGAAAAAAATGTTTTCTAATACCGAAGACTTGTTGCCAGTCATTTCATTCAATGCCAAAGCGTCTGAAGAAGACAAGAAGAAGCATGAGGACTTTATTGCGCGCATGGTTGATAAGGGCTATACCCGTAAACAAGTACGATTGTTATGTGAATGGTATTTACGCGTTAGGAAATCACAATAGATACACCTTAATTGGGTGATTCGCCATGAGCCAATTTATTGATCGACGAAAAACACGGCACAAAAGCACGGTTAACCGCCGTCGCTTTTTGCTGCGTCACAAAGAACAAATAAAACGAGCTGTTTTTGATGCCATTGGAAAACGAAGCATCACCAACATTGACCAAGGTGAGTCTATTAATATTCCAGCAAAGGACATTGCCGAACCCAGATTCCAGCATGGTCGTGGCGGATATACAGAGCATGTTTTACCTGGCAATGACCAATTTATATCAGGCGATAAAATTACACGATCTAATGAAAATGCATCTAGCCAAGGCGGTGGTGGCGAAGCCAGCAACAGCGGCGAAGGAGAGGATGATTTTGTCTTCGAGCTGTCTCGTGAAGAGTTTTTGGAAATGTATTTCGAAGATTTAGAGCTCCCTGATTTGGTGAAGAAAGAATTGGCCAAAATCAGCACCATGAAAACCGTACGCGCCGGAGTTACAACCACTGGAATTCCAACCAATATCAATGTATTACGCTCTTTGAAACAGGCTACTGGTAGACGGATGGCCTTCATGTCGATTTACAAACAGCGTTTAAACGCACTAGAAAAAGAATTACAAGCGCTGGAGACAGCTCCCTCTTCTACCAAAGCGATAGAACAGGATAACGAGACCAAGAAGCAAGGTTTATTGAATGAAATAGATAAACTCAAAAGAAAATTATTGGGCGTGCCTTTTATTGATTCGATCGATTTACGCTACAACAATCGGGTCCGCGTTCCATCACCAACCACACAAGCCGTGATGTTTTGTGTCATGGACGTTTCAGGATCAATGGATGAGCCGAAAAAAGACATCGCCAAACGCTTTTTTATTTTGCTTTATTTATTTTTAAAACGAAATTACAACAAAATTGAGCTGGTTTTTATTCGTCATCATACGTCAGCCAAAGAAGTTGATGAGAATGATTTCTTTTATTCTCGAGAAACTGGTGGCACGGTCGTTTCTAGTGCATTAGAATTACTCAGTCAAACGATTGAAAGAAGTTATAACCCCGCAACTTGGAATATTTATGTCGCTCAAGCCTCTGATGGTGATAATTGGAACGCTGACTCACCTTATTGCTTTGAACTGATGCGCGATAAAATCATGCCACTGGTACAGTATTTTGCTTACATTGAAATCATGCCAAGACACCATCAAAGTTTGTGGGAAGTTTACGAGCAAATTCAACAGCAATTTGATCATTTTTCCATGGAAAATATTGATAATATTGCCAATATTTACCCTGTTTTTCGCGAATTATTTAAGAGGAAAACAGTATGAAAAAGAAACCATTATCAACAGGGCCAGAATGGACGTTTGAGTTGCTGGGTGCGTATGACCGTGAAATTGGTCGCATCGCCAAAGATTTTGGTTTAGACACGTATCCTAATCAAATCGAAATGATTTCTGCTGAACAAATGATAGATGCATATGCGTCTGTTGGGATGCCAATTAATTACAGCCACTGGTCTTTTGGAAAGCATTTTGTTTCCGTAGAAAAAAACTATCAACGTGGCGCGATGGGTTTAGCCTACGAATTGGTCATTAACTCAAATCCGTGTGTTTCGTATTTAATGGAAGAAAATACCATTGCTGTTCAAGCATTGGTTATCGCACATGCCTGCTACGGACATAACTCTTTTTTCAAAAACAATTATTTATTTAAAATGTGGACCGCCGCAGACGCGATTATTGATTACTTGGTATTCGCTAAAAACTATATTAGCGAGTGTGAAGAGCGCTATGGCATAGAGGAAGTTGAGAATATCTTAGATTCGTGTCATGCGCTCATGAACTACGGCGTTGACCGCTACAAGCACCCACCGGCGCTATCGATTCAAGAAGAAAAAATTCGTCAACAAAATCGTGAAATTTACATGCAGTCCGAAGTGAATGAATTATGGCGAACCATTCCTAAAAGTCATAAAGAAGAGAGTAAACAAACGAAGAAACCGTACCCGGCAGAGCCACAAGAAAATATATTGTATTTCATCGAAAAACACGCCCCCTTATTACTGCCATGGCAACGAGAGGTGGTGCGTATCGTGCGTAAGATTGCCCAATATTTTTATCCACAACAACAAACAAAAGTGATGAACGAAGGCTGGGCTTGTTTTTGGCACTACACCTTGATTCATGCGCTATATGATGAAAAATTAGTAACAGACGAATTTATGTTAGAAATTTTACAAACACACACCAATGTGGTTTATCAAGCCCCGTACAATAGCCCTTATTATTCTGGTATTAATCCTTATACGTTAGGCTATAACATGATGCAAGATATCCGCCGTATTGCAGAAAATCCAACAGCAGAAGATAAACACTGGTTTCCTGATTTGGCCAACACGGATTGGCAAACGAGCTTAGATAAAGCCATGCGTTATTACAAGGACGAAAGCTTCATTGCGCAATACTTATCACCTAAATTAATGCGTGAATTGAAGTTATTTCAATTGATAGATGACGATAGGCAAACAGATTATTTGGTGGGCGCTATCCACAACGAACCCGGCTATCAACAAATCCGTGAAGCATTGTCCGCGCAATATAATTTAGGCAATCGCGAACCAGATATTCAAGTGATTGCTGTCGATATCGAGGGCGATCGTTCTCTGACTTTGGAATATACGCAGCGACAACGCATTCCTATGGGCAAAACCACTGAAGATGTGATGAAGCATCTTTATCGATTATGGAAGTTTCCGGTGGTGCTGCGGGTCAGAAATGAGCAGAATGAAGTAACAGCGGAGTACCATTGTCCTCCGCGGGAAACTAAGCCAATGAGTTCCACATCGGAAAATAGTTAAAGATAAAAAATAATGTGCAAAATAAATAGAAATATTGGCCCAGTGTTAATTGAATGCTATACCTTAAAGTGGAATATCCAAACAGACACTTGATTTGAGTGAGTAAGTGCATAGAGTTCAAGAAAATGATACAATACGACAACTTAAACTCGTCACAAAAATGCTATGATTTCAATTAAAACTCCCGAGCAAATCGAAAAAATGCGCATGGCAGGTAAACTCACTGCCCAAGTACTGCAAGCCGTTGGTGAAATCATTGTTCCTGGCGTCACGACGATGGAAATTGATCAGTTTTGTGAAAATTATATTCGCCACACTTTGCACGCCATTCCTGGTAGTAAAGGACAATACGGTTACCCCTATTCAGTGAATACCTCAGTGAATCACGTCATCTGCCACGGCATGCCCTCAGATAAACAAGCGCTGAAAAAAGGTGATATTGTCAACGTTGATATCACTGTGATTTATGATGGATTTTACGGGGACAGTAGTAAAATGTTTTGTATTGGCGAAGTCCCTGCGCACGCCAAACGATTGGTTGAGGTAACGCAACAATGCTTGTACAAAGGCATTGCCGTCGTAAAACCTAAGGCTACATTAGGCGATATTGGTCACGCGATTCAATCGCATGCAACCGCCAATCATTATTCTGTGGTACGCGAATACTGTGGTCACGGCATCGGGCAAAAAATGCATGAAGACCCTCAAGTCTTACATTATGGCACACCTGGAACCGGACTCGCTCTTGAAGTAGGCATGACCTTCACAATTGAGCCCATGATTAATCAAGGGCGCGCGGATGTAAAACATTTGACGAAAGACGGTTGGACAATTGCCATTACCAAAGATCGTAAGCTTTCTGCACAATGGGAGCACACCTTGTTGGTCACTCCTACTGGCGTAGAAATTTTGACATTACGTGATGAGGAAAAAGCGTTTTTAGCACTCTAATACAACGTTTCACTGATTCTCTTTTAGGGTAGAATCAATGAAACTGCTAATCTTCTCTTAATGTGAGTATGAGAGAATACTGCCTTATATCTAAGGCAGGAATTTTGATGAGTTATCAACTTATTGACTTAATGACCCAAAAAAAACAATCAGATACATTAAAAAAGACAACTCAACAACGATGTTTCTCAGCAGAAGAAAGAAAAATACATCAATCACATCAGATGCAGAAAACACTCCTGGGGAAAAGAAAAGGCAAGACAACATCAGTCCCTGAAAGCCAAATGACGAATGCGATTAATTTTTCTCTTTCAAACGAAGAAATCGCTCGTGAAGTAAAAAGCTATGCTCCACTATACGTTTTTGCCCTCACACAGACGCGAAGATTTGGAGCGGATCTACCAGAATATGCATTCAATCGAAATGCATGGATTCACATCGACATGGATGGCGCTTCTGAAAAACAGATTGCCGCTGTAAGCGCAATGCCGATAAGAGCATATCTTTACTTAGCAAGCTATGTTCCAGAGCAAAAAAAGATTGAGCTCATTCAAAATATGCCACCGTACACCGTACTTTTATTAGACAAAGAGACATCGATAAATCATATCAATATTCTTGTATCTCATTTACCCAAAAATGTTGAATTGGGTATAGGTTCTTTTCCAATACCATATTTACAACCTGGTGATATAAGTTCATACATTCCTGAAGAGTGCGGCCTTTATTTACACGCCAAGTTAGATGAAGAAACTATCAAACAGCTATTAAATCATCTTAAACCGGGAAGAACTATTCGCACGGATCCATGGATGAGTGCATACAAAAGAAAGTTTGTTGCTGAAAACGCCCCGCTTGGTTCCGTTATTTTATGCACACAAGATACAAATCCTCGTCACATAGAAATAATGATGCCCATCGTGAAACAAAATCAACACACACATCGCTTTCTAAACGAAAAGATGAAAAAAGGTCATGTGGAAAGAACTGAAATGATGAGCGATTTTTTAGATACACAAACAATTGATGCTGCTGTTAATTACAGTATGAAATAAAAATACTTAAGATTATTTTAAATTATCCGATAAATAATACTAAGAGCAAGTATATTGCAACGTGCAGGAGACTGTTCATGGGTCGTTCACGCCAACATCATATGCAAAAAGCGAAATTCAATGTAGGTGATGTGGTGATTCATCAACGTCAAGGGTATCGCGCCGTCGTTATCGATGTTGATCTCACTTTTCAACCATCGGGACATTATCATGCCTTGGCAAGCCAACGCGTGTTAAAACGCCATCACCCGTGGTATCGATTGTTAGTTGATGAATGTAGTCAAGAAACATACGTGGAAGAAACCCTGCTAGAACAAGATAACACTCTCATTGAGCTTGACAATCCGTATATTGGAAATTACTTAATTTTAAGAAAAGATAAATATTATAAGCTTGGCAATAAACATTAGGGTCTGTGCACCTAGCTTTGCGCGTAGCGAAAATTCGAATGATTTGGTTCAAATTTGCAGCCGTGAAAAGTTAGGTGCACAGACCTTAGAGCGTGTCATCTTTAAAACCGACGTTTAGCAACTAACAATCGTAAAATAAATCAAGTTTGACGAGCTAATAATACCAGTAAAGCAACAAATCCAATTAGCAAAACACCAAGAATGCCCATCGTGAGAAAGCTTTGGTTGATTTTTTCACGGCTAAATTGTTCGGGCCGACCTTTGATGGTTCGATATAACAACCAAATCACTAAACCTGCGCCAATCATCCCTAATAATTGATAAAATGTTTGCATACTTAAAGACTCCTAATCTTTCAAAAGCGTTTTATTGATTCTATTTCGCGACGCTTAGGCTGCAGATTTTCCATGGTCAGTAAGGGACAAAAAACACATAAGCCAGCGGAGAATCTAAGCCAAATCCAGTTTCGGCCAAAAATCATTAACGCGCTTTAAAATATCCTCATCCATTTCAATCGCTTGCCCCCACTCCCGCTGCGTCTCCCCTGGCCATTTGTTTGTCGCATCCATCCCCATTTTAGACCCTAGTCCAGCAACAGGAGAAGCAAAATCTAAATAGTCGATGGGAGTATTATCCATCATGACCGTATCTCGAGAAGGATCCATGCGTGTGGTTATTGCCCAAATAACATCCGGCCAATGCCTTGCATTAATATCATCATCACAGACAATGACAAATTTAGTGTACATAAATTGTCTTAAAAAAGACCAAACAGCCATCATAATGCGTTTGGCATGCCCTGGGTATTGCTTTTTAATGGTTACCACGGCCAACCGATACGAGCATCCTTCTGGCGGTAAATAAAAATCGACAATTTCAGGAAATTGTTTTTGTAATAATGGCACAAACACTTCGTTTAAGGCCACACCAAGGATAGCAGGCTCATCAGGAGGCCTACCGGTATACGTCGAGTGATAAATAGGCTGATCTCGATGGGTGATCCGCTCAACAGTAAACACCGGAAAGGACTGTACTTCATTATAATAACCAGTATGATCACCGAAAGGTCCTTCTGGGGCTTCAGTACCGGGCTCTAAATAGCCTTCTAAAATAATTTCTGCATTAGCCGACACATGTAAATCAGACCCAATGCAACGAACCAATTGAGAACGTTGTCCACGTAATAATCCCGCAAAAGCATATTCAGATAACGTATCAGGAACAGGCGTCACTGCTGCCAACAACGTAGCCGGATCAGAACCGAGGGTAACCGCAATAGGAAAGCGCTCGCCAGGATAAGCAGCCTGCCAAGCTTGATAGTCCAAAGCACCACCTCGATGAGATAACCAACGCATAATCAATTGATTTCGGCTCAACAGCTGTTGCCGATAAACCCCCATGTTTTCGCGTGCTTGTGTAGGACCTTTGGTAGTCACCAATCCCCAGGTAATTAAAGGTGCAACATCACCAGGCCAACAGGTCTGAATAGGTAATTGGGTTAAATCAACGGCATCGCCTTCTAGTACATGGGTTTGGCAAGCAGCACGACGCACGTATTTCGGCGCCATATTTAAGGCTTGTTTTAACAAAGGTAACTTGTCAAAGGCATCACGAAATCCGGTCGGCGGCTCAGGCTCTTTGAGTGCCGCGAGCAATTTGCCAATTTCGCGCAAAGCTTGTACCGATTCAGCCCCCATTCCCAATGCAACCCGTTCAACGGTACCAAATAGATTGGTCAAAACAGGAGTATGATAGTTTTTCGGAGAGGTAAACAAAAGCGCCGGGCCTTCATCACGCAAGACCCGGTCACTCACAACGGTCATCTCCAAATTGGGCGAAACAGGATAATCAATGTGCTTCAGTAACCCACGATTAGCTAATTGCGCCAGAAAATCTCGGAGATCCGTATACTGCATGATGTCTTACTCTTGACGCTTCATAGCATCAAAAAATTCGGCATTGGTTTTATGGTTTTTCATGCGCTCTAGTATGAACTCAATCGCATCACACTCATCCATCGATTGCAGAATCTTACGTAAGATCCAGGTGCGATGTAAGTCTTCAGGGCTGAGTAATAAATCTTCGCGACGTGTACCAGAACGATTGATATTGATCGCTGGGAAAACGCGACGCTCTGCGATGTTACGACTGAGATGAATTTCCATGTTACCGGTTCCTTTAAACTCTTCGTAGATGACTTCATCCATCTTAGAGCCGGTATCAACCATAGCAGTTGCAATAATAGTCAAACTGCCGCCCTCTTCGATATTTCTCGCGGCACCATACAAGCGTTTCGGTCTTTGTAGCGCATTCGCATCCACCCCCCCTGTCAGGACTTTACCTGATGAAGGAATAACAGTATTGTAAGCTCGCGCCAAACGGGTAATCGAATCTAATAAAATCACGACATCGCGCTTATGCTCTACCAATCGCTTGGCTTTTTCAATAACCATTTCAGCCACTTGTACGTGACGTGTTGCGGGTTCATCAAATGTACTGGCAACGACCTCTCCCTTCACTGAGCGCTGCATTTCCGTGACTTCCTCAGGGCGCTCATCAATCAATAAAACGATGAGATAACAGTCGGGGTAGTTCTTTTCAATAGAATGCGCAATGTTTTGTAACATCAGCGTCTTACCCGCTTTGGGTGGCGCGACAATCAAACCACGTTGGCCACGACCAAATGGTGCACACAAGTCGACGACTCTTGCCGTTAAATCTTCTGTACTGCCATTCCCCTGCTCCATGACCAAACGCTCTGAGGCAAATAGAGGGGTTAAATTTTCAAACAAAATCTTGCGTTTTGCATTTTCAGGCGATTCATAATTGATTTCATCGACTTTTAACAGCGCAAAATAGCGCTCGCTGTCTTTAGGCGGGCGAATCTTACCGGAAATCGTATCTCCTGTACGTAAACCAAAACGACGAATCTGGCTAGGCGACACATAAATATCATCCGGTCCAGCTAAATAAGAACCATCAGATGAGCGTAAAAAAGCAAAACCACCTTCTGCAATAACTTGTACAACACCACCACCGTAGATATCTTCTCCTTTCAGGGCGTGGGTTTTGAGGATAGCAAAAATAATATCTTGTTTTCGCATATGAGAAATGTTTTCGATGCCCATGTCTTGAGCGATATTGACGAGATCAGCAATAGGTAATTGCTTCAGTTCACTAAGATTCATACGTCTCACTTGGTGTATTGGTTAAAAGATGAATTTCCAGAAAGTTTCACGGGAACGGCTGTGGTTGCAACCTATTACATACTTAAGCGAACCACGTCATGTAAGAGAGTGTGGTCACACTCGTATGTACATGAATACGATAATCATAACATAGGCTTTTTAAAAAAGCTATGTTATCACGGCGAAGATTAGCGTATTTCACATTGGATCTTAGTCCATCGAGATCAATAAAAAGCTGCTATAATTATCAACAAGCATTATTTGAATGCCAAATCGTAAAAAAATCGCATTGAACATGCTTCAAAATATGATTGGGCAAACTATTAAGGATAAAATCATGCCAAAACCAATCGGTAAGAATATGAGCAAAACGGTAACCTATTCGAATCTCAATGAGCTAAAACAGCAGATTAAAAATCTCGATACGCATACGGTTAAATGGAAAAAAGGCCGTGCTTTCAGTGGAATCGATTCTTATTTTGAGTGGTCTAAGGAGACATTAGGGTTAATATCTAAAAATGACCACTTCTTATCTTTGTTTGCTCCAGAAATTGAGCGCATGCTAATAAATCTTGAAAAAATAAGGGCAATTTATGCAGACCATGACGAGGAACATGCGCGTGAGTTAGCGCATGATTTAGAATGGGATGTCGGTGACACACTCAGGGGAATAGAGAAAGTTCAACGTAAATATCGAGAAAATCGAGATATTCACGATTTTATTGAACTTGCAGCATCCATAGAAAAAGATATTCAACTATTGAAAACAGATGAAACAAAACACCTAGAGAAGATAAGAGGTATTAATATTGTTCACGAAGACATAATAGAAATCATTGTCAACGGACAATATGAAAAAGCGGATTTGGATAGTTTCTATGAGGTAGTCGAGGAGGCTTATCCCGTAGATCTGAAAAAAGAGTATGGCAAATATATAGAAAAACAATGGCTGCAAAACGAATGTCAAACAATACAACAAAAAATATCTGAACTTGATATGGTATTCCCACGTTTAAAATTATTTGCTCAAGAAAATGCTCATGAAGAGCAAGAGCAGCAGCAAGATAGCTCCTTTAAATTTCGTTAGGAAGGATCGTGTTTCAATTGACCTTTGAGCGCCAGCATTTGATCTCGCAGCGCAGCGGCCTGCTCAAACTCCATATTTTGAGCATGAAACAGCATTTGTTTTTCCAATTTTACAACTTCTTTTAACAGTTGTTCCGACGACAAGTGCTCGTACTGTGTATTTAAATGATATTGAGCACGCTTTTCAGATACATGTGTTTTACGCGTACCGACATAAGCTCCTTCCATAATATCATCAATCGATTTATTAATACCTTGTGGCGTAATATCATGCTCTTGATTAAATTGAATTTGTTTATGGCGTCTGCGGTTGGTTTCATCTAATGCGCGCTGCATGGAGTTGGTCATTTTATCAGCATATAAAATAGCTCGACCATTGATATGACGAGCAGCGCGCCCTATTGTTTGAATTAAAGATCGATCGGAGCGTAAAAAACCCTCTTTGTCGGCATCTAAAATAGCGACTAAAGACACTTCGGGCATGTCTAATCCTTCGCGCAATAAATTAATCCCCACCAGCACGTCAAATGCACCCAAACGCAAATCACGAATAATTTCTACACGTTCAACGGTGTCAATGTCTGCATGTAGATAACGAACTCGCACGCCTAAATTAGTTAAATAATCGGTTAAATCTTCCGCCATACGTTTGGTTAACGTGGTCACCAATATACGCTCATCTTTCGCTGTGACACGCCGTATTTCTGACAACAAATCATCCACCTGATTTGTAACCGGGCGAATCTCAACCTCAGGATCCACTAGTCCTGTCGGGCGAACCACTTGCTCAGCAACATTATCAGCCCGCTCTTTTTCATATGGGCCAGGTGTTGCAGAGACAAAGATAGTTTGTGGTGCACGGACTTCAAATTCATCAAAACGCATGGGTCGATTATCGAGTGCTGAGGGTAACCGAAAACCATATTCAACCAAGGTTTCTTTGCGCGCACGATCGCCTCGATACATTCCGCCTATTTGTGGCACAGTAACGTGAGACTCGTCAAGAATTAACAAAGCATCCTTGGGTAGATAATCAAATAAAGTTGGCGGTGCGTCGCCTGGCTGACGTCTTGATAGATAACGAGAGTAATTTTCAATTCCCGAGCAATATCCCAACTCTAACATCATTTCGATGTCAAATGCTGTTCGCTGTTGTAAGCGTTGAGCTTCTAATAATTTATGTTGCGTGGTTAATTCATTTAAACGTGCCTGTAGTTCAATTTTAACCTCATCTACCGTTGCTAAAATACGCTCTCTGGGAGTCACATAATGTGTCTTCGGAAAAATAGTCACGCGAGGCAAGCGCTGCAGTACCTCTCCAGTTAGCGGGTCAAAACGAGCGATATTCACAATTTCATCATCAAATAGCTCTACTCTAACCGCGTGCTTTTCTTCATCAGCAGGAAAAATATCTATCACATCCCCGTGTACACGAAATTGTCCTCTGGATAAAGATTGTGGGCTACGTGTGTACTGTAATTCTGCAAGTCGTTTCAAAATCTTACGCTGATCACATTGCTCACCACGTGACATATGGTGTAACATATGCAGGTATGAATCGGGGTCACCTAATCCATAAATGGCAGAAACAGTTGCAACAATAATCGCATCGGGTCGCTCAATTAATGCTTTGGTCGCAGAAAGTCTCATCTGTTCAATGTGTTCATTGATAGAAGAGTCTTTTTCAATGAATGTATCCGAGGCAGGAACATATGCCTCCGGCTGATAATAATCATAATACGACACAAAATATTCGACTGCGTTATTTGGAAAAAACGCCTTAAATTCGCCGTATAATTGTGCGGCCAAGGTTTTATTGGGCGCCATAATCAACGTCGGGCGTTGCATGGCTTGAATAACATGGGCAATCGTGTAGGTTTTTCCTGAACCTGTCACACCCAATAAAGTTTGATGAGCAAGACCAGCCTGAAGGCCATCAATTAATGATTTGATCGCGGTAGGCTGATCGCCTGCCGGTGAAAAATTTGAATGGATTTTGAATGACTTCTTCATAGGATGGTCGTTTACCGTATTTAACAAAAAAAGGACACTACCCATATCGCTCAAAATGCTATCTGGGTATATATACCTTGCGCACATGAGTTTTCGGTTTTGTAGCATCCCATCTCATGTGTTAAAAAAGGCTTACATATGAATAACTATGCGCGCATTTTTTAACACATGAGATGAACCATCTCTGGGGGCTAAACAACCGAAAATTCATGTGCGCAAGGTATATTGCATTATTTTGGCCCTGAATGAACAAACAAATTATATCACGAGGAGTACAACCATGGAAATTACGTTTGCAGGACGTGTCTTGCAAGTCAAGCCTTCCCCAACTTTGGCTGTCGCTGAAAAAGCCGGGCAATTACGCGCACAAGGCCACGATATCATTGGTTTAGGCACCGGCGAACCAGACTTTGATACGCCAGAGCACATTAAAAAAGCGGCTATTGATGCCATTAACGCTGGCTTCACCAAATACACCGCTGTTGATGGAATCCCCGAACTCAAGCAAGCGATTATTGACAAGTTCAAACGCGAAAATCAATTGGAATACCAAGCCAACCAAGTTCTTGTATCCGTTGGTGGAAAACAAAGCTGCTTTAATTTGTGTTTGGCCTTCTTAAATGAAGGAGATGAAGTGATTATTCCAGCACCATATTGGGTTTCTTATCCAGATATGGTCCTACTGGCAGGTGGCCAGCCGGTTTTTATTCCAACAACCTTTAAGGCCCATTACAAAATTACGCCAGAACAATTAGAGGCCGCCATTACTCCCAGAACCAAATTGTTATTTCTCAACAGCCCGTCGAATCCATCTGGTATTGCGTATTCACGCGAAGAATTACAACAGCTTGGCGACGTTTTAAAACGCCATCCTCAAGTCTTAATCGCAACGGATGATATGTACGAGCACATTTTGTGGTCTCGTTCATTCGTCAATATTGTCAATGCTTGCCCAGAATTATACGATCGCACTGTTGTGCTGAATGGCGTATCTAAAGCCTATGCTATGACGGGCTGGCGTATTGGTTATGCAGCGGGACCAAAGCCACTCATGAACGCGATGAAAACCATCCAATCACAATCAACTAGTAACCCTTGCTCAATCGCACAAAAAGCAGCAGTTGCCGCACTCAATATGGGGAATGAATCGGTTGAAATCATGGTCAAGGCTTTTGAAGAACGCCATGCTTATGTTGTCGATCGTTTACAACAAATGCCTGGCATTGATGTGATTCCTGCGGACGGCACCTTTTACATTTTCCCCAATGTTGAAAAAGTCATCGCGCAACGTGGTTTTGCTAATGATCTGGTATTTTCAGAAAAATTACTGCAAGAAACCGGCGTAGCATTGGTTCCTGGTTCGGCTTTCGGCACCGAAGGTTGTATTCGTATTTCCTTTGCAGCCAGTATGAAAACACTACAAGACGCAATGGATAGACTAGAAACCTTTGTTAGAAAATGATCATTGATCACATGACGTTGGCCGAACAATTACGGCCAACGTCCTTATCCGATATATGTGGACAAACGCATTTGATTGGTGACGGTAAACCATTAACCATTGCTTTCGAATCAGGCAAACTCCACTCCATGATTCTTTGGGGGCCACCTGGCGTTGGAAAAACAACTTTAGCACGCTTAGCCTCTCACACCTTTGACTGTCAATGGATTGCTTTATCTGCGGTGTTTTCTGGCGTTAAAGATATTCGTGCCGCAATCGATTTAGCCGAAAAAAATCAAGCAATGGGACAAAAAACCATTTTATTCATTGATGAAATACATCGCTTCAACAAAGCTCAGCAAGACGCTTTGCTTGCACATACAGAGTCAGGTTTATTTGTATTAATTGGCGCCACCACAGAAAACCCTTCTTTTGAAGTCAATAGCGCACTGTTATCACGGACACAGGTTTATATTTTAAAGCCGCTGAATCCGGCAGAATTACGTTTACTCATGCAGCGAGCTAATCATCAATTAAAACTTGAGTTTGAAGAAGCTGCCATTGAATTATTAGTGACTTATGCTGATGGGGATGCAAGGCGCTTACTGAACACATTAGAGCAAATATATGTATACGCGAAAGCACAAGGGAACCATGTGGTTTCATCAACTTTAGCCGAAAAAATGGTAAGCAATGCGCCACGACGTTTTGATAAGAGAGGAGATGCTTTTTATGATCAAATTTCTGCTTTACATAAATCAGTTCGTGGTTCTAATCCAGACGCGGCACTCTATTGGCTATGTCGCATGCTAGATGGCGGTGTGGACCCGCATTATTTAGCCAGGCGAATTGTGCGTATGGCTTGGGAGGACATTGGCCTAGCAGATCCCAAAGCCATGACAATCGTCAATGACGCGGCAAGCACCTACGACCGTTTAGGCTCCCCGGAAGGCGAACTGGCATTAGCACAGGCAGTCATTTATTTAGCAATCGCACCCAAAAGTAATGCGGGATATCGCGCTTATAATTTGGCCAGAGCTTTTGTAAAACAAGATCAATCCAAAGAGGTCCCACTACATTTACGTAATGCACCAACAAAGCTAACAAAAGAGTTAGGTCATGGTAAAACATATCGTTATGCTCACGATGAACCACATGGCTATGCCGCTGGTGAAAATTATTTCCCGCAGGGCATGCAACCACCGAACTGGTATCAGCCAGTTAATCGTGGCTTAGAAATTAAAATCGCAGAAAAAATGGCTTTTTTACGTCAACTAGATAAGGAAAGATAAACTCATTTTTTGGCTAGTTGAGTAAATATTGCTCGCAGATCAGAACGCTAGAGCATATTCGTAGTATGAATCATGAAATCGCTGAAAAATTTCTTGACCAACATAAAGATTCGATTTAAGATTCGACCTTATTCCCCGGTAGCTCAGTCGGTAGAGCGGATGACTGTTAATCATTAGGTCGGCGGTTCGAGTCCGTCCCGGGGAGCCAAGCCTAGCAAGGGCTTTGGAATCCTAGCTCGATAAACCACCACCCTCTTGGGACACTGGTGGGACAGTTCAACATAACAAACTACAACAAAACGACACTAAAAACTTCAAACATAACATAACATCACTTATTCATTTATCGCCTTACTTTTACACAAAACCAAAGACATTTATCGGGCTACTGTCCCTTGAGTGTCCCAAAAAACGAGATGACGATTGATAGGCGTTGATTTATCTAGGTTAATTTTAATTGACCTGATGATTAACTATCATTGGCTTCAGTTTTTTGTGGTTTATTGTAGTCTTCGCAGGCAGATGGATTGGTGGCAGTAACCACCAACCCTGATCAACATTAACCGTTACGGGGCTAATGGTGACTGATGTAACTATAGCATATCAGTTGCCAACCTCCATGTTAGGAGTTTGGTATGGCAGTAATTGAAGAACGAAAATCAAAAGACGGCGTTTCCTATCGTGTGAAAATACGACTGAAAGGGCATAAGCCTCAAGAAGCAACTTTTAAAAGAAAAACGGATGCGAAAAACTGGGCAAATAGCACAGAAGCAGCCATGCGAGAAAACCGCTATTTCAAATGTGCGGAATCTAAAAAGCGTACGCTAGCTGAGCTCATTGATAGATACATTCAAACCATTTTGCCGCATAAATCAGATTCCATGAAAGCATCTCAAACAAATCAACTTTCGTGGTGGAAAGAAAAAGCCGGTTATTATCTACTGGCAGATTTTACCTCGCAGGTTATTGCCTCACTCCGAGAGGAACTTGCAAAATCGCCCACCCCTAGAGGTGAAAAAAGAACAAACGCTACAGTCAATCGCTATTTGGCAGCCTTGTCTCATGTTTTAACTATGGCTGTTAATGAATGGGAGTGGTTAGAAATCAATCCTGCATTAAAAATAAAACGTCACAACGAAGGTCAAGGCCGTGTTCGATATTTAGATGACGAAGAAAGAGTTCGGCTACTCGAAGCATGTAAACAATCCAGCAATAGACAATTGTACGCTATCGTCGTCATTGCTCTTTCAACCGCAATGCGAAAATCTGAAATATTAGAACTCAAGCGCCGCGATATCTTTCTTAAAGATGGATTTGCTATTTTAAATAAAACCAAAAACAAAGAACGAAGACGTGTGCCAATCATTGGGCATGCGCATGAGGTTTTATCCGAACAAATGAAAATAGCACGGTTAGATAGCGAGTATGTATTTCCAAGCAAAAATGGAAAAAACCCGATTGATATCAAGCGCCCATGGGAAAACGCTATAGCAGAAGCAAAAATAACTGATTTTCGTTTTCATGATTTAAGACATAGCTGTGCTAGCTATCTCGCGATGAGTGGTGCTACACAGCGTGATTTGATGGAGATACTTGGACATAAGACCGTGCAAATGACAAAAAGGTATTCTCATCTTAGCGATAGTCATGTGAGCTCGGTCGTTGGCCGTATGAATGATAAGATATTTGCTCGAATAGAAAAATAATGAGCATTTTAAGCGAAATAAAAATTTTAAAAAAGAATATCATCAAGTTGAATGATTCAAATCGTCATGAGCAAATAATGGCGCTTTATGTTCAAGTTTGTATTGCTAATCAATTTCAAATTAATTTAGCGAAAATAACCGAGCCATTTGAATTAATTGATCTGTCATGGATTCTGGCTATTTGTTCTTTAAAAAAATTGTCTTTTAAAAGCGCGGCATTCATGTCTCTAAAAAAAAATATACACAAAAAACTGATGATTATTGTTAGTGACTCTCTTTATCAGTTTAAAAGTAAATTGATAGCCACGTACGTTAATGAAGTAGAGCATCTTAATATACTTCCCCTTCAAAAAATTCATAGTTATATACTCCCCCCAGAGGTTACCATTTCTTTGCTTTTGAGTGATCCTAATTTTGCCTGTTTGTGTATACAAACGGAAACAGCGTATGCTTTTACAGAATTAAATGATGAAAAACAAAACATTAATCATCATATGCTGAATAAGCAGTTGCCTGAAAATAACCGTCAAACAGTACATGATGGCGACAGACCCTCTGCCAAAGCCATTCCAAAATGTGAGTTTATAGTCAAAGAGCTCGAAGAAATTTCAATTTCTTTTGGGATGGCAATTAATCGTGAAATTTTATGGAATCAATTAAAGCAGAGATGTAAGGAAAATAGCTCACGTTTTAAGTTAGGAGGAAAACGAGAGACATCTGTTGTTGAAAAAGCAACTGGAAATGTCTGGAGCAGAGAGGCTTTAAAGTATCACATGGACAGCGTTATAGCATGGCACAAACAGAGTAATTCACAACTATATTCATGAGTTGACTAAAAATAACCCTAAATTTCAGAAAAACTAGAAAAGTCAGAAAAAATCCGCAATAAAAAATCCGATAAATCATAATTTCCCTTGGCTGAGCGCAGTAATCTGCGTTCATTATCAACACATATCAACGGTGAGTTATGTCAAACAAAAATTCAATTCCTCAATTATCCACAATTAAACAATTCTGCAATAAATATCCTGCATTCACAGAGGGTGGGATCAGAGATCGTGTTTTTAATGCTGAATGTAATGGCTTAAAAAAATTTGGCGCTATTTTACGTAATGGTCGTCGAGTCTTAATCGATGAAGAAAATTTCTTCAATTGGCTACGGGAGTATGGCGCATGAGTAATAAAAATAGCGTGATTGTTTTAATTTTTTTAAAGGCATTGCCTGAGGGGCTTGCATGTACGAAGAAAAGCTCAGGCTAATACTCAAGTTATTTCAATTAAGAATATTTGAAATTAGCAAAAAATATGGGATGGGGCAGGTCTATATCCAAGGTCAACTAGAAGAAGCCCGCCACCAACTACAGGTACAACATAAAAAATTGAATAGGAATCAACACCATGAATTTTAACCAAATTACCCAATCATTCAAAGCTGAAATGTTATCAAAACAAATAACGCCTCCGGATAACATACAAGCAGATGCTCGGCTACATCGATTTTATATTCCAGGTGACAAGCGGAGATCAAAAAATGGCTGGTATATTTTCTACCCAAACAATATACCATGCGGTATTTTTGGCAGTTGGAAGGAAGGCTTGATTCACAAGTGGAGTGCAAAACAACATGAATACATGTGTGCAAAGGAGATCACTGAGTTTAGACAAAAAATTGCAGAAGCAACACAGCTACGTGACGTAAAACGAGCTCATGATCAACAAAAAGCGGCTGAATTAGCTGAAAAGTTATTCCATAGTTACCAGCCTGCTAATTCTAATTTTCCCTATTTGGTGCGTAAAAAAATACAACCCTTCTGTGCCAAGCAGTTTGGTGGCGAGCTTGTTATACCTATCGTTAATTTTTATTGTGAACTTAAGAGCTTGCAATACATCAGTGCGAACGGATCAAAACGATTTCTGATAGATGGTGCGATTAAAGGTAATTTCATTCTTGTTCAAGGTAACTATCATCGTGATGTGCAATTATTGATCTGCGAGGGTTTCGCAACAGGAGCTTCACTCGCACATGCTTATCCCAAAGCATGTGTAATTGCCGCATGCAATGCGGGCAACCTAAAGCCGGTTGCTGTATTGATGCGCCAACAATTACCAAAAGCAAAGATAATTATTTGTGCCGATGATGACAGGTTAACCCCAGATAATCCCGGTATAAATAAAGGACGTGAGGCTGCTATTGCCTCTGAATCTTTATTTGCTAAACCTAATTGGCCACACGATGCCCCAACACATTTGACCGATTTTAATGATCTTGTTTGCTGGCAATCTGTTTGTGGGGTAGTAGCATGAGCTCTAGATTAGAGAAAACTCAGAGAACTAAGGGAACTGAGGGAATTGTCTTTGCTGACGGAGTATGTAGAGGTTCTCCCAATATTATTGCGGAGGGAATCGAGCGAACCACTGAAATTAATTTAGAACCAATTTCACCCATAGATGAGCCTCCAGATAAGTTAAACAAACCTGTAATCAAGCGCACGTCTTATCAAACTCATGATGACTGGTTTCAAATTGGAGATAAAATTTATCAACCTGGTTTGTATTACCATAGTTTAGACAACAAAGATCCTCCTGGGCCTGTCGATACATGGATATGCAGCCCTATTTACGCTGATGCGCTAACTTGTAATGAGCATGGTGTTGGTTGGGGAATATTATTACGGTTTTGCAATCCAGATGGAAAATGGTGTGAATGGGCGATGCCGCGTCACATGCTCAAGGGATTAGGGGATGAAATGCGAGGTGAATTATTGCATATGGGTGTCAGTATTTCTCCTACTGGAAATAAGCTTCTGCATAGTTGGCTTGCAAGCAGGAATCCAAAAAGGCGTATCATTGCGGCTACACGCACAGGGTGGCATGCTCAGGGCAACGCATTTGTCTTGGCTAACACAACCATTGGCGATGATCAGGTACGCTTTCAATCAGAATATGCTGCACATGATGATTTTACTCATCAGGGAGACCTCAAGGATTGGCGTGAGTTTGTAGGACTTAAATGCAAAGGAAACCCTATATTGATGTTGGCTGTATCAGTCGCTTTCGCAGGTCCTTTATTGTTAAAAGCAAAGCAGCAATCAGCTGGCGGTGGTGGAATTCATTTGGTTGGCAGGTCAAGCAATGGCAAAACGACTGCGTTACAAGTTGCTGCTAGTGTTTGGGGTGGGCATGCTTATGTTCGTACATGGCGTGCTACAGCGAATGGGTTAGAGGCAACTGCCGCCGCATTAAATGATTGTCTACTTGTATTAGATGAAATTAGCGAGTGTGATTCGCGTGAAATCGGAGCCATTGTTTATGCTTTAGCAAATGGCCAAGGTAAACAGCGAGCAAAACGTACGGGTGGATCACGTGAATCAGCAAAGTGGAGGGTATTTGTTTTATCCAGCGGTGAACGGAGTCTAGCTGCTCATATGCAGGAGTCAGGTCGTAGTATTAAAGCAGGTCAGGAGGCGCGCTTACTCAATATTCCAGCAACTGAGCGTGCTAATGGTGCTTTTGATGATCTACATAGCTTATCTGATGGTCGTGCTTTTGCAGACGATTTGAAGCAATCAACGAGTCGGTATCATGGGGTTGCCGGCCCGGCATTCATTGAGAGATTGTTGGATGATAATGATTGTTTGCATGAATTATACGCAAAAATAAATAAACTACCCTCCTTTTCAACATCGGACGGTATCGAAGGTCGAGCTGCCAGTATGTTTGCATTAATTGCTATCGCTGGTGAAAAAGCAACTGAGTATGGCATAACTGGTTGGGCAGAAGGTGAAGCATTAGCTGCTTGTATTGAATTATTTGATGTGTGGCGTGATTTCAGAGGTCAAGGGCAAACGGAAACAAGACAAATTCTTCAAGCTACGCGTCATTTTATTGAACGTCATGGAGATAGTCGGTTTTCTGAACTTAAAAAAGGTTCTATTACTGATAATGGCATCGACCAAAGACCTATCGTTCATGATCGTGCAGGCTACTGGAGGGATATTGAAATTGGACGAGTATTTATGTTCAATTCAACTGCTTTGCAAGAAGCTGTTACCGGCTATGATTTAAAAACTATTCTTAGTTCTCTAAAAGATGCTGGATGGATTGTTACTCACGATAAAGATAAAAATTCGAAAAAAACTAAAGTGGAGAGAAGATCGATTCCTCTCTACTGGATCATGCCAATCGATGATGAGTTTTAGTCATGAGCGTACGTAGTTTGCTCGAGCATATGGAATCCTCATCGATTCCCTTGGTTCCCGCTAGGTTATCGAAGGAGCGAACCGCTAAAGACCAAGAAAATCAAGAAGGTTCTCTTGGTTCTCTTAGTTCCCTGATAAAAAGCGAAATGAACAGACAAGGTCAACGACATGATTTATATCAATTCGTAGTAAGATGTTGCGAAGGGCTACGTGTTAAGGCCCAACTGGTTATTGATCGCCTACTGTCAGTAGAAGATGAACAAGATATAATCAATGGCATGGTGCCTGCTGAATCGTTGCGCTTACATATAGAGGCATGGATATCCACAGGCAAACCGCTTTACTCAGGCAAAAATCTTGACTAAACCAAGAGAGGGATAGAAATTATGCAAGCAAATCAAATTAAATCTCAGGAACAAGAAGATAAGATTGCAGTCGCCAAAAATAAGTTGCTTGAGGATACAATCCGCATTAGTGCAACTGCCTGTAACAATATTAGGGATAAAGATTTTGATCTTGAAAAAGCGAGAAAACAAAATGAGAATGATTTAGTTGCCTTACAATGCGAAGGTGGATTGCAAGTCATGCTTGCCGCCCAAATGATGGCAATACATAAACTTCAACAAACCGCTATGGGCTTAGCCAATGGGCTTATGTATGGTGAAATAAGTAAATACTACACAAATACGGCAATCAAACTTAGCAATACGTTTACACAACAAGCAAATTTGTTAGCCAAGTTACAGGGAGGGGGTGGGCAAAAAATCATTGTCGAACGAATAGATGTATCTCATGGTGGTCAGGCAGTTATTGGTACCGTAAATGGGGGGAGAGGAGCTGACAAGGTGAAAATATGAAAACTACCCCATGTAACGGAGAAAAACATTACTCTTTTAACAACGCACCTCGCTGCGGTGCCAAGACACGGCGAGGCACAACTTGCCAATCTCCTGCTGTAAAAGGGAAATTACGTTGTCGCTTACATGGCTGCGGCAGAGGCAGTGGAGCACCTAAAGATAATACCTACGCCGTGACTCATGGCCATACGACAACTGACGCTAAACTGTTTAGAAAACAAGTTCGACAAGCAATGAAAATCAACCGCGACTTACTGGATGCGCTAAGCTAAGGTGAGCGCACTCACATAGAGCTACTCTGCCGAGCCTTAATCTGCTAATCATCAGCTAATTCTCTGTTTTATTTTTAAGGTTTTCTGAAATGATCGGTTCTTTTTTCACTTCATTTAAAAATCGTTGTGAAAATTTAAAACTACTTAATGCTCTTGATAGATTTTCGTTTAATACCTTACTTGATCGCATTTTAAGGAATGAATCATGTGTTATATCAAATGTAAACAACAGTATCTTTTCGTTTTTGCCAGTATTATTTTTATCTAAATAAACAGCTATATGAAATTTGTCTCCAAACATTAAGGAATATAAATCGCTAAGAAAATCTTCGGTAGTTGTGAGTGCAACGAGTTCTGAACACATAAACGGATTATCCTTTATCTGTTCCTGGGAGAGAGTTGTGTGTAAAAGCCCTACCTTCTGCAACCCAGTAACCGCATTTAATGATTTTTTTTGATTAAATGTTATTTCGATATACTCATCATGTAATGTGTAAAGCATACCGGTCATATGAACACTTGGTTCGCTAAGATTTTTTAATATCTCAAGTCTCTTGGCTTTGCCTGCCAAAACACGTGTTTCTTTAGGTACAGCAACTATGCCTGTCTTCACCATGGGCTCATTTCTACTGGCATATAAAAACCATTTCGTGACTGTATAATCATGGATAAATTTATTTAAATTTAAATTAGAATGACTCCAATTATCAAAGATATTCCGATTAATATTAAATGTAAGAATGGCGTTTTTTCGCATGCCAGAGTGTGATAGATAAACTGTAACATGTAAGTCATTTACATCTGTTTTTTCATATAAAATTTTAAGTATTACTTGGGTTATGTATTCACCATAAAGACCGCTAATATAAATTGGATTTTGAGTAATTTGATCGTTCGATATGTTTTTCATTATTGAGAATTTTTTCTGTATATCCGGTATTTTTTTTATCGCCTCTGTTTCATCAACAAAGAAATCTAATTGGTGTTGTTCTAAATTAAATGAAACCCCCATTTCATCACTGAAAACAATACTGGTTTCTCTAAGGAAGTCGTTTGATATAGCTGATGCTATTGGGGGTAAAAAACATGTGGAAATTATTAAAAATACCCTTATTAGTTGTCTCATTATACACCTCTTTATTTGTTATAACGTACACCTCCTTTTGATACTTATAGTCCGTGGTACGATAAGTATATCAAATTTATCCTTTAAGGATGAGAAAAAAACACCCATCCTTAATAATTCTTGGCTCACGCATTCGTGAACTCCGTAAAGCACAAGGCTTTTCACAAGAGAGTTTTGCCGCTGAAATTGGTTTAGATAGAACCTATATGGGCAGCGTTGAACGTGGCGAGCGAAACATTGCAACACTCAACTTAATTCGCATTGCAAAAAGTTTAAATGTTGAGATAGGGGAATTATTTCCTAATATCAGCCAATTAACAGCAGACTAGTTCTTTGCAAGCACCCTCTATTATTTTATTTTTACACACCATACGCTATTTTTAACCAAATGTATAGGATTCCTAAGTATCCAGGCGCCTAAAAAACTTAGATTCTCTAAGCATTAGATTAAATTAATAGGCTTAGGATGGTTGAAAATCCGCTCTGCGCACGACTAAAAGAAGCGCGTTTAGCTGCGAATTTATCACAGAAGAAATTGGGAATAGCTGCTGGGATGGATCAGTTTTCGGCAAGCGCTCGTATGAACCATTATGAAATGGGTAGACATACCCCTGATTATTCAACATTGAAACGTATAGCAACTGTATTAAGCCTGCCTGTTGCTTATTTTTATGCTGAATCTGAGGAGCTCGCTGCCTGTATTAAGATGTATCATCAGTTGAATGTTGCTCAAAAAAATTGGATACTCGCCGAACTTAATAAAATCCATAAATAATTTTAAAACTATGACTGTTGCTTGGGGTAGTAGGACTTGTGGTGTTTGTAAAATCCCCAATGGAGTACAAAAAACTATTACTAATAATGTACTACGTTGCTCCTGTACTATATGCGGTGAGTCTTATTCACTCTCATTACTAGAAATTAAGAAAAAAATTATATACTTAGATCAAAATTTTTTCTCTTCTCTTATTAAAGATGGTGATAAAAGCTTTATAAGCTTAATTGTTCAAAAACTACAGGACCTCTCCTCGAAGCAATTAATAATTTGCCCATATTCAGATCTGCATGATTTTGAATCACATCTAATTCCTAATGGATCGGAATTATTTAAGGCAATCAAATTGATGAGTAGAGGTAAAAGATTTTACTTATCAAGCCAAATTAAAGAACGACAAATCCTGAATGCATATATATCTTTTTTAAATAAAAGCTCGAATATCTATAACCTTCAACTATACGAAGCTATAGAGCCTGGTGTGCATGATTGGACTCCCTCTTGGCTTATTGATACCAATTTCACACTTACTAACTTTAAATCGCCGTCCATCATTCGCGAAGAAAAAAATTTATTTGCCACCAATTTTATAGAGGCATTACCTAAATTTCACGAAACACGAATAAGCCTTATTGAGCTTTTTAACAAAGAAGTCAAAGCACATGCAAAATATCTTATACAAAATTATTTAAGAGTAAAAAACAGTGTTGATATAGACGAAATACTAAGCAGTGAAGAGCTCAAAATCATATCTGCTATGATGCATCTTGATGATGAACATCAAGATGATGCGTCTAAAATACAGCAGATTTTGGTTTTTCTCACTTCATCGTATTTCAAAAACATACCATATATTCATATTGCTTCTGGTCTATGGGCAGCAAAAATAAAAGAGGTATCAGACGGCCCACTGCCGTCAAATTTTGAAAAACAAAAAAAATTGATGCGTGGCTTTTCTAATGATATAGAGCATATGTCTGTTTTTGCCCCATACTGTGACGCTATGCTAACTGAGACAACTTTAAGAAAATACTTAAATAGATGGCATTCTGAACCGTCTTCGTTATACAAATTTAAGGCATATTCTGTTGATAACAAAGATCATTTAATTAATTATCTTGATAGTATCGAGAATGATATAACCCAAGAAATGAAAGAAGAATTAGAAATTGCATATGAAATAGTTGTGGATTGAATTTACATGCAACAATGTATTTTATTTAACGAGCAACTCAACAAACTAAAACGCTTTTTGAAAGTCTAAAAAGTAATTGATTTTGTGGGACACTCATGGGACACTAGCTCGCAAGTAACGGCAATAAATGACAACAAGTGACAGTAGTAGGCTTGTTCATAGATGATTGATTTTATTATTGTTATTTGTTGTAGAGTACTGTGGTTGATGGCTAAGACGGCGACTGTTAATCATTAGGTCGGCGGTTCGAGTCCGTCCCGGGGAGCCATATCCCATATAGCTTATCACCAACAATCAAAATACCGGGCTCTTGGCTCTTTCCCATTTGCCTGTCTCTTGATCACATCTTCATCATCTCAGTTGCAATCCTAATACCTTCTAATCTTTCTTTTAAACGAAACCAACCTTTCCAGATAGTAGCCCAAGCTGCTTTGCCAGTTTTTTGGCTCTACCCCATTTAAGGGGGCACTTTAATCAAGTTAGTATAAACTAACACCTTGATTTGACGATCAAAAGGAGATTAAAGTGCCTAGGAGTAATGTTATCCTAAATTTGCCTGGTTTTTCTATAGTAAAAGTGAGTGGAATAGAGCGAGTAATATTGACGTGATTTAATAGATGAACACACCCAGTTAAGAGATAATTAAATCTCAACTGGGTGTGTTCATCTATTAAATCACGTCAATGAGGTCATGCACCTTGCAAAACAATCTTTACAGCTTGGTCGTAACGTTTCTACAGAAGAAATTAGGCCTACCACGATTAGACATAAATTTTTCTAGTTGAGCTTCTCTTGCATGAGGTGGGTATTTTAAACAAACTAATTGATTTTAACCCCTTGTCAAATATAATTCTGCTCTTAATATAAATCATAAAATCAAATGGCATTGCACAAGATGCTTTCTCTTACTGATAAAATAAGGATAATTACCGATGGAAACTAAAACAGAAGAGCAAAATTATTGTTTTATCGCACTCCCCAATGGTGATTTTTATTTTTCTAAACTGACCTCAGTAAACACAGAAGAGGCATCTCATTTTATTTATTACCCTCTAACTAACGAAGAAATCACATCATACCAAAATTTGTTATTTCCAAATGGAGTAATCACAAAAGCTCATTTTACGTCTGCTCAACTTGAAGAAGAGTTTGGTGTTTGTCAAATTACAAACAAATTGCGTCTTTCTAATTCAATAATGACGTTATTAGAAGTCATACAGTCACTAAAAAATACTTCGCTTCCCCCTCAAACAACAAAGCAACTTTTATCTATATTAGGAAATGTCGGGCTTTATCAAATTGTCCAATCCACTATCTTAGAAACTGATCTTATCGCAGATTTGGTTTCTCTATTAAATGCAACAAATGAAGAAACTCAAGAAGCGGCCATTGTCTTTATTGCTAATATTGTATCTATAGAAGAGCGTTCTTATGCGACTCATACTGATACCTCCGTTAATTTCCATGTTTATTATAACGTTCAGCTCGCTTCTGAAATACAAAATCGCATTTTAAGTAGTGGAGGCATTGAAATTTTACTTTCTCTTATTCAAGAGTCTAATAATGTACTTCAAATTAAAGCTTGTGGTGCTTTAAGCAATTTATCTCTTGATAATCAAGCTATTCAAAAGGTCATTTATGGCAAACAGTTTATACCTAACTTACTGGTTCTATCGAACTCAGAAAAAATCGAATTACGCCAAACAGCTATTACTCTTTTAGGATCCTTAGCATTTAACAGAACACATGGCGATGAAATATTTGACGCGGTCGTAGAGAAAGGAGTTCTGTTTTACATCAACTTACTGAATAATAATCTTAATGATGAAATCATCATAAAAGCTATATTAAAAATATTACCCTTTATCAATGCCAATGACATTATTCTTGCTAAACAAATACCATCTATCACAACATTACTCACATTTCCCAATAACGATATATTACAAAACGCAATATATGTATTAATTAACCTTGCAAAAACTCAAAATGATGAAGTTTTGCGTATAATCGGGACACATGAAAACATCCAAACACTCATTTCATTACTGAACGCTTCTAGCTTAGGTGTTAAAAGTAACGCGATCTCCGCACTAGCTCTTTTAGTATCAACCCCATTATTTCTTATTAATATATGCACCTCTCAAAGCATCGAAGCATTGATTTCGCTATTAGCAATCGACAATTCAGACGTCAAAGTAAGTGCTCTTTACATTTTAGCCCATATATCTTGTCAGCCGCAATTCCAGCATCTTTTTCTTGAGGGCAATACAATTTCATTGCTGACTTTATCCCTTCAAAATAACTCTGATGAAAGAATACAAACATGTGCTAGTACAATTTTGCTGAATAGTTTAGGTAATAAAACAATATTATCTCGCTTATTACAACACCCTGCTGATATCCTCCCGTTGGTACCCACCATCATAAAATTAGATCGAACGGCACGACTTCAAATTTTTAAACTAATCAGTCAGGCAAGAGGAAGCATTTCCAATGTTATTGAGGATAGATTGGCTTTTCATCTCTGGGAGCTTGCAAGTATTTTAAGAGAGTCACGTGATTTAGAGTTCTCTCTACTTGATCAAACGTATCTTAATCTGGAAACTAGCTTAAAAGATTTCAAGCAAACAGCGAAAACACCCAATGATTGTGTTGCTTTATATCAATCATGGCAAAAAGGAATCGATACGATAAAGAACGAACTCTATACATATGAGTGTACCGAGAATCTTATCGCAAACTGTCTATTTTGCTTAACTATTATTGGGTTTTTAGTGTTACTAGCTCGACACGCTTATTACAGTACCTGCTCACCCACAAAATCTGAGCATTCTTTTTTTATGCCTTTTGTAAAATCATGTCAAATCAGAGATGACATACAAGAGACATTAGATCATTATGCAAATCAACAAGGCATCTCTACTTGTGGATGAATCAGATATTAAAATTTGATACCATTTGTTTATCTAATTAAGTACTGCATTGCCGGTAAATATATATGCCTAGCTCAATACTAATCTATCAGGACGAAGAAAGTAATATTCACACTGAAGTTAAGTTGGAAAATGAAACCGTTTGGCTGAACCAAGGGCAATTGGCAGATTTATTTAAAAAAACCAAACAAAATATAAGCTTACATATTCGTAATATTTTTAACGAAGGTGAGTTAGAGGAGCCTTTAGTTGTCAAGGAATCCTTGACAACTGCTGCTGATGGCAAAGAATATGTTACAAAACACTATAATCTAGATGTTATTATTTCTGTGGGGTATCGTGTTAAATCCAAACAAGGTACACGATTTAGAATTTGGGCTAACAAAGTATTGAAAGAGTACTTAATCCAAGGTTACTCGCTTGATCAAAGCCGCTTAAAAACACAAAATCAGCAACTTCAACAATTACAGAAAACTCTTGCTTTGTTTCAGGATGCGCAGGCGAAAGCATTAAATCAATCAGAAGCAAGCGGACTTTTGTCAGTGCTAACCCATTACACTCATAGTTTCATTTTACTAAATCAATATGATACAGGTAATTTCCCTGAAGGGGGATTGAACTCCAACATTACCGTGGAGATAACATTGCCTGATGCGATGAGTGCAATCCAAGATTTAAAAAAACGGCTAATCGCTCGAAAGGAAGCTACCGAGCTCTTCGGTCAACCTAAAGACAACAGCTTTGCGGGAATATTAGGTAATATTGTTCAAAGCTTTGGTGGTGAATATTTGTATCCGAGTATTGAAGAGCAAGCAGCTCATTTGCTCTATTTTATTATAAAAAACCATCCTTTTACGGATGGCAATAAACGGATTGGCGCATTCATGTTTATCTGGTTCTTACAGCGCAACCATCATCATTTAAAACGCACAGGCGAGTCTAAAATCAACGACAACGCTTTAGTTGCGCTTGCATTGTTAGTAGCGCAAAGTGCTTCAGATCAAAAAGATACCATGATTAAGCTTATCATTAATCTGATAAAGGATATTAACAAGTAACACTCATCATTATTTCTATCATTTGAGTGCATTGACAATCAACAGATGATATCAACATGCAATTTTCACTTTACTATCCATATTCTCTACATAACACTGACCAAAATTTATCACTTCCTCTCGTCTATGAGTTCGGAATATACTTACTAAGCGGAGCCATATACCATCTAGGTTATGACATATCCCACAGAAACCTTGAAGTTTTAGCTCCAAGAACTAACAGTTCCCTAAATTTTTGTCCAATTCTACAACAACTGCCTCTGGGATATCTATCGTATCAACCGATAACGGTGCTGAAGGTATTCCAAATAACTGAGCTTGCATTTGTTCGAGTTTTCGAGCCACATCTGTTTTTTTGTAGAATTCAATGTGTTTTCGGCTAATCATTGGTACAAAACCCGCAAGTACTTCTAGGAAATGACCAATAGCGACTTTCCAAGCAGCTTGTTTACCTAGTGTGGGTAATGCAACTTGTATAGCGTCCAACACGGACTGATTAAATGTCTGTGTATTTCCATCGAAGAGGAACTTAAATTTGGCATCATCCAGGTCTTTAATAAGTATATTGGCATGCTTATTACTGGACAATGCTTTAAACCAATTCAAATGAGTATCGAATTGCGCCTTTACTAATGTTGGCATTCTTTTATCGAGGTCTTCTTTAGAAACGAATAAATTTAGATATTTATCTATCAACGCTGGTGTGACTTCATGCGATGATGCAAGCTCACACATAATTCGTTGGGATAAAGTAATATCATTCTGTGCAAGAATTTGCTTAACCATTTCATCCATGTATTGAGGATAAGTCATGGCAACGTATAATAAAATATTTTTTTGTGGCATACGCTCTAATAATTTTGATTGCTTATCAGAGTCTAAGTAAAGCGCTGCATGCAAAAGAAGTTTTTTTACGGTATTTACATTACCAAAAAAAAGCGCCACGTCAAGCGCATTACCCTCGCTTATTTTATTCGTTGTAGTAGATGATTCATTGAAAGGATACCAATAACCTGTGGTCCTTATAGTTATGTCAGCACCACGCCCAAGTAGCACTGATAGCAATTCGAGGCCGTGATCGCGCGCTGATGCAATTATAATTGGTGTAGAACGGCTTAAATTTTTTTTCGTCCCACCACCAGCCGCCGTAGTATCAATCTGAGCCAGACTATCATCGATTGCCGTTATAGCGGCGGCACTGTCATTATTCAAACACGCATCAATCAGTGCATCATTTGAGCTTTTCATATGCTTTGCCTCACCTAATTTTTCAATAGTTAGGCACATTATAGCATAAATAACATTCAAATCAATCAACTTCTGCACATTTAGAATTAAAATTGAACTTGGCCGCTCATTCTAACGTCTTACTAATTACTCCCGGTCAAGCACTAATCGCTCTATCAGAGAAGAACATACTTCATTGTTATTTTTTGGTGTAGTCCATAAACTTTAGGCACAAGTTTCGATGCGAGCCATCTTCTTGTATCAATACGATGACGTGCTTTAATAAAGGCACGTAATTAGCTGCGTTAAATAATACGGTTGCGTGGCGTGAGGGCGGAGCAATGCTCACCCAATCTTTTTCTCGAGCATCGAAACGACTCCATATTGCTATACCTGCAAGTGCACGAACTAAAGCAGGTTGTGATACTTCTTGCACGCGTATTTCCTGTGTTCCAGGATCACTAAATACGGTCACGATCAAACCACCTCGCTGATAGTATTGTTTTGATCGTGCCAACTCTCTTTCTGCTACATCTACTACACGATGAATTTCTCCAGATATGACATAGATGATAGGGTTTCATACGTGCATCCATTATGTTAATGAACAATTATGTGTTTTTACTCGCGCAATATATCGAATTTCATTATATTACAGCAGTATAAACACATACTTTAACTATACTGACGCTTCAAATGAAAGGTAGAGCTCTATGCACAACACTTGGTTAGAATCTGTTGACATTGGGTTACAGGGTCAAAAACCCGGCTAAAATAGTATTCCGGTAGATGACGATTTAGTGTTATGGTTTACAAAAAATATTTCATGAAGAATTAGGGGCATTAGTAGCAATCATTTTATTATGTCGACTAACGCCGATTGTAACAACAAGGATAGCCAATAAACAGGAGTCGTGGGTATGAAAAGGACAGCATTATTAGCGTCATTAATTATGTGCTCGAAGAGCCTTATTGCTGGGGAAATGGGCCCTGTTCAGATGGGCTCCCCAACTGATTTTAAGGGACCGTATCTCGGTGTTGGCATGGGCGGGAGTTTTCCTCTTTATGATACTCAAGTGAATACACGCATTACGGCAAGATTGCCCTACCTAGCCGAAGTGAGCGGAAATGGGAGCCTTAGTTCTAACAATGCATTCGGAAATATTTTTTTGGGTTACGGTTTTGTTTTTAATTCATTTTACATGGCACCAGAAGTTTATTTTAGTGCCGGTCGTAGACCACAAGCGGATCTTACAACCCAAGCACTTAACTCTTTGCCCAATGAGTTGTTGTCAACCTACACTATGGCGAAACTGAACGCATGGGAGGCTGGTATTGATGGTCGTTTTGGGTGGATGGCAACCCCCAGTAGTTTACTCTTTATGCGTTTAGGTGCTGCATTTAATAACATGACACTGAGCTCCAATACGACGACTTATACAGATGGAACCGTCGTACCACAAACAAAACTGTTAAACTATTCGGGTTCGAAAGCACTCGTAGGTTTTCGTGCTGGTGCAGGGATAGAGCAAAAAATTACCTCTCATCTATCAGTGCGAGCTGATTATGTTTATACCTATTATGGAAATCTTTCAATAATGGGTTCGAATTATAGCGCTTCTTTAGGGCCAATCATAAACACGACTCAAGTAAACTTGCAATCACAAGCAGTGCTAGGCAGTATCATTTATGATTTTTCTGTCTGAACACCCCTATCACCTTAAAAAGGAACCTTAATGATGAAGTTAAAAATCAGTGCGCTAACCATCGCATGGTTATTTTCAAATACCGTTTTTTCGGCATTCACAGTTCAAGTTCAACCTAACGCATCGGGAACCATGCCATTGCTAACTTGGAGTCAAGCAGATGCGGGTTGTTTAACTGAATTAGCTGCTCAAGGATGTCCTGGTGCCACAAGCTCTTCAGGGAGTTGCCCCTCACCGTCTTATATGAGATTTTATGGCAGTTTATGCAATCAGATCTCATTAACTTTTCAAATGGGTACAGCTCCGTGTAATCTCACGCAAGCAGAAGTTTTTTTTACCCGTCAAGCTGGAACCGAAAATTACAGTACGACATATGATGTCAGTTTAGTCAACGGGTGGGGGGGACCGGTTTCCATCACACCAAACAGTGGTCAATCAGTGACAGTGCTTACGATTAATGGTGCTGTAGATACACCTGGTGCATATCCATATGCTTGTGATGATTGCACTACGCGTAGTGCACCGCCACCTTGTACGCCATATCTTTCAGGGTGTAGCACAGCACCAAATCCACCGCTATGTCAATGGACTGAGCAACCTGGAATTACAAGTGTTGTTGTAAGTTTTAATCCTTAATTAGCCAAGCTTCTTGCAAACACTCAAGATCAGTTTGATTCCTCAAGGCTAGGCTATGAATCAACGTCATAGCCTAGCTTTTTATATGGCGTATAAAAATATCTAGATTACTAACGTATGACAAGTATTGATGTGCTTAATCGCATCGTTAACAACTTCATCCAATATTTCATGTACAGATGTTATATTGTGAATCAAGCCAACAGATTGGCCTGCATAATGTGCCAAAGGCTCTAGATCCCCTGTCATCGTTGCTGCAGGTGAAGAGCGACTATATCGCTCAACAAGGCTTCCTGTATTTAATCGTGCGACAACATCATGCTCGCCAGGACGATTTCCTGATAAGGGTTTTCCTGCGTCGACCCATTGCTCATAAGTACTATTACGCAGAACGCGCATATATGAATTTGGCCAACCTTTATCAAATAAATCGGTATAGACCGTATCCGTTTCTTTAGCTGCTATAATACGACTCTTATATTGCTCATGAATCCCTGCCTCATGACTTGATAATAATCGGGTACCTAATACAGCTCCCGAAGCGCCTAGAGCAAGGACCGCAGCCAAACCACGTCCATCGGCAATACCCCCTGCTGCAACCACAGGCACCTTACCTGCAACTGCATCGACAACAGCCGGCACCAAAGGAAGCGTTGCTACAGTACCCCAAACATGACCACCGGCTTCCCAGCCTTGTGTTACAATCACATCAACACCAGCATCTACGGCCTGTTTTGCCTCAGTAGCACTACTAACCGTCAAAATAACCTTTGCACCATGCGCATGAATTTTTTCAATAAATGGACTGGGATCGCCCCAACAAAACCAAATCACTTTAATTCCTTTCTTCAAACTTAGCTCTAGTCTCTCACTTTGATCCCACTCCAATATTAAATTCACACCAATACATTGATCAGTTAAATTTAACGTCTCATCAATTAATTTTTCACAATTTTCTATTGGCCAATTACTTAATGGAACCATACCGAGACCACCGTAATTGGCAAAGGCACTCGCCAGTTGTGGTGTTACCGCCCCCGCCATGGGCGCTTGAAAAAGAGGGGTATTTAACTTCAAAAGATCACACAAACGCGTTTTTATTTTCTTCATTTTTTGTTCCCGTGATAATTTTGAATTCACCTGAGCTTGATAAAGCGTTAACAACGCTCTTGCCTCAATGGAATACGGTATCATCGTCAATAACTCATTTTACCCTTGTGACGATCATGATACAAAAAACTCTGATGCAGCAATTCAATACCGGATGCATGACATATTAATACCAAGCACTCAAGTTTGGGTAGTGGCACAAAGTTTGTGTGTGAGGGAGGCTTGAGTCCCAGGAAACATTTACGAAAAATTACTCCCTTATTGACTGACTCATTATTTCAATCGCATTGTCTGAGTGAATCACATCACCATATTTAGCATTTATCTCCAACAGTGTTTGTTTATGAGAATCTTGCCAGCGATCAGCCACTGCATCCTGAACAACCATCATTCTAAAACCATTTTCCAGGCCATCTACCGTTGTCGCACGGACACAACCACTGGTTGTACAACCGGTCATAATGATTGTATCGATACCTTGCGTGTAGAGTTGATTTGCTAATGAGGTTCCGAAAAATGAAGAAGTATGTTTTTTAATTAACAAAAGATCGCGATGTTGATTGAACGGTAAACGTGGATCCAATTCTGTGATCGTATTACCTTCTAATAGTTCTTTTAACCGAGGAATTTTTTGCAACCATCGATTAGGATGCGTGATCTCATATTCGTTGTACGCAATGACGGTATAAATAATGGGAATATTCTTACTGACCGCCACACTCACCAACTGCTTAATCAGTTCCAGTTCTTTATCTTGTCTAAAATCAGCATCAAATATACCTTCTGTAAAAGCCCGTTGCATATCAGAAATTAACAATGCACTTTTCTTTCCGGCGCCTAATACATGATCATATTTCATGGTTATACTCCCTTATTTTCTGCACAAAACAACCTAATCTTACTCAAAAAAATCGGACACATTACTAAATCACGGTTTTGATCTCGCATGTGTGCAAGGTATATATCCTAACACAGGTTTTTTAACACGTGTTGCAAATCGTTCTCCATGAAAATGACTTGTTTTTCATATATTGCATACACATGGTGTGCTATAATTAACCACATTAGGTATTTTTAATTTTTACTAGGGCGTTTTTTGTGTAAATATTGACGCCATTCGTAAGTAGAGAGTCATACATGCCCCAATACTCAGAATTAATCAATATCACGCTAAAAATGATGGATAAAAGCAGTCCATATTACAAACTTGTTATTTGTTTTTATCTAGAGCAATCAGTTATCGCGTTACAATCTAAGTTTAGGCAAACAAGAGTATTAAATGGAAAATTTAGAGAAACATGGGATAAACATAAAAAATCTCCGGCTATTGCTAGAAAGATAAGGGCAACTTATCTAAAGAGTATGCGTCACGAATTTCAGTATTTAAAAGAATCTGACAATGAAGACGCCAAAGAAGCATTCAAAGCAGATATTGTGAGCAAAATAAAGGCCAATGAGTATCATAAGATTAATTTTAAGCATGATGATTTCACGCGTTATTTATGCGCAGCAGCTCGATTAGAAAAAAATATCAGCTTAAATGAACTGTCAACGGCAAAACTACTCTATGAAGCTTTGCTGTTTTGTAATCAAGATCAAATGCCAGCCGATCCAGAACAATCAATGAAACGATTTTTACTGAGTGATGTCAATGGCCCTTATCAGCCAAGCGCGATTGGTTATTGGACAGAAGCTGAATCACAACAACTCGCGATAGAATTACAAAAAGAAGGAGAAAAAAATCATTACTATACGATCAATTTAAGCGCACACCAAACCACTCTTTTTTTATATTATTCAGTGAGAGTTCTCAATGACAATCCAGCATCGATAAACCCTTGGTTAAAAGGTATTTTAAAAGATTATGTTTATTCAAAATCAAGTCCTCAAAAAGCAGCCCTTCTTGACAGTCTAGATCAAATAAAGCCCGAACCAAAATTGACATTGCATCATTATGCTGAGCGAATGTTTTTCAATACCACTCCCACTACGAGAGTCCTTGAAGACAACGAGCGATCATTAAAAAACAAGATTATCGATTTTATTAAAGAAAATGAACCGAATTTAGCATTATTTTTTAAATCAGGATTTGAGGATCCACATGTTGCAGATGCATTACACATGAGCACGGATGCGTTTAAAAAAGAGGTTGAAAATATAAACTTATTTTCCAGTTTTTTCGAGGTGGGATCTCAAAATACTGGCGTGTGTCGCTCTCCCGATTACAATGCCTCAGATCCTAACACATCCATTCTTGCCATTATGATACCGACCCGCGATACATTGGACACAATACAACGTATTGCTCATAAAAGAGAAATGATGCCAGCTCACCCTTTAGTGGGCATGATTTCAACACGTGCTATACGAGCAATAGACGAAATTCCAGCGGTTATCCGAAGTCGTCCAGAATCACCACATTTTACCAATTCTCAGGAAATTTTAACAACGTTATATCCGTTGAGTCGGTCACTTTCGATGCCGCATCGTGCCTCAGAGTTTCCCCACCCAGATGCAACAAGAGCGCCAGATATTCATGGCATTAAAGGCTACAGTCGTTTTATGGTCTTATGGCACGATAACGATTTTCATGCCTGGCGCTGTGGTGAGAACCATAAGGATGTCATTAGATTCTTACGAGAGCTATGGGATGACAAAGCTGGGTTTGAGCGAAAGTCATGGGATAACAAAGCAACATCCAAACCAAATATGCGCACCATGTCACCTGTCATTTGGGCACTCACTGATATGGATTTTTCTTTTGGAAGATATGCGCGTTTGATAACCAATCAAGAAGATGCCGTCAAAGCGAGACTCCTCTCAATTATGGCGTTATTTAAGAAAGTTGGATGTAATTTTCACAAAGATTTAGATGCAAATTATATTATTTTATACAGTATGGTGACGGCTCCGAATAAGTGGATACCCCTTTTAGAAGGGCATTCTCCCCTCGACATATATTCAAAAGAAAATTCTACACTTAATTTTGTCAGCAATTATTCATTAGCACCTGAAATTGAAAGAGTACATTGTTATATGCATGAACATCCAAAAGCAACCATCATTGATGTCATATTAGATGGATTATTGAACACTCTCAATCATGCGCCCTGCTATGCGGAGCGAGTTTTTTCCCCTCTTCCTGATGATTATATCACCGAGACAAGAGAGAAAATGAAAAAAGATGGCATCGATCATGTTTATGTAAGTGTTATAGGCGAAACAAATGAGATAGATGATTTATTGGATCTCAGCCAGGACACCATCAAGTCGATTTATGCTGATGTTGAAAAAGATATGTTACAAGATTATGACGCTCAGACCCGTCGCCATTGGGAACTTCATGCGCTATCAGCTTCTGAAAAAGTCATTTTAAATAAAATGCTTCATCAATCGTTACAAACCAAATTAGAGAGAATAGATCTCAGAACCGTTTTTTATTGGTTAGAAACAACTAACAAAACTAATTCAGCGCAAACTGAATTCACAACCGATATATATTTTAAAAAAGAACATATCACCGGAAAATTAAAACCACGTCTACGCGATAATAAAATAGAAGATATCTGTGAGGCTCTCGATAGAATTACAGAAGCGGCGCCAGAGGAACCTGTCCATCCTTGTAAAGCCGATGTATATGCAAGCGCAAAGCAATTAGGCATGAGTGAAAACGCTATTAAGCATTTGATAAAACCGGCGTGTCTTGATGCAATCAAAGAGGGTTTGTTTACGACAAAGGATTTGGTAAGTATGGAGAGTCGGACAATACGTGAGTTAATTAAACCCGCATCGCTTCAGGCAATTCGAGATAAACTGTTTAGTCTACAAGACATTGCTAACGCTCCGTACGATTATTTTGTCGAGTTAATGCGTCCTAGATATTATCATTTATTGCGAGATCGCGTTTTTTTGTTAAGTGATATAAAAAAAATGGATCGTCAGCTTTTTATGGAAATGATCTCCTCTCAAGAAAGCATAAAAGCAATGAAAGCCCATCTTTTTACACCAAGAGATGTTGCGGAAATGAATTATTATTTATTCATATATATGTTGAACTCTATCGATGCGATAAAAGGAGGGCTTTTTACGCTCAAAGATATTGCAAAAATGGACCCTACAGTGTTTCATTATGTGTCTCATCACTTAGAGCCCTTAAAGAACAGCGTTTACAAGATAACAGATGTTGCCGCTGTTAATGATCGCGAAATAGTCCAGCTAATTAATCAAGAAAAATGTCTTTTAGCCATTCAAGAAGGACGTGTTACCATCGACGTGCTGACGAACATGGATAAAAAAACGTTAAAACAAACGATTGAATCAGACAGTTATCCTGGTTCTTCATATACCATACATTAAGCAGGCTCAGCCAGCCACATGATCAAATGGCTGGCAAGATGCGCCAAATAAAGCCGCCATGTTACGTCAACGGACATGCTCATCTACAACACGCCTTTGACATGAAGCACATCCATAGCCAACCGCCAAATCTTGATATAAATGTACAATACTCATTAATTGATCAAGCTTATACTGATTAACCTTAATTTTTATTTTATTAAGCTTAATTTTTTCATCTATCAGGTACGCATAACTGATAATGCCTTTCTGGTACAAGCGATCATTTAACTGGTACGCCTCATTGAAATGCCGCTCAGCAGCGATAGTCGCATTCAACCGCTGAGTAAAATATTCATGAGACGCTAAATCATCGTTAATTTCTCGTAATACATTTCGCAACGTATTTTGATATTGATAGTAGGAAGCTTTGCTTAACCCTTTCGCTTTGTCCCAATCACCAAAAGTGGATAAGGTCAATAAAGGGGTTTGTAACAGTGCTTGATTAAAATACACAGGCTGTCCTAACGTTTTTCCATTAGGGATAGTTGCAATATCTCCTCGAGCCATACTTAATTGCACAGTGGGCAGAAAATTACTAACCGCAATATTTGCGCCGGCATTCGCCGCTTTTAGCTCATTGGTTGCCTGTAACATATCAGGCCGATTCTCAATGACATTGATTGGCAATGAGCCGACAACCAGGTGTTGAGTACTTAAATCACGAAATCGACGTTTTATATGCAGTTCACCAGGATTTTCATTGACTAGATATCGAATCGCGTTTTGATGAATAACGATATTTTTATGAATAATCATTTCTTCGGCCTTAATAAAGTCCAAATGACTTTTCAATTTTGCTAGCTCAATATCACTCGATAAGCCCCCGTGGTAGGCCGACTGATAAATTGCAATTTCTTTTGCCACCCCCTGCTTAACTTCAGACAGTAAATATAATCGCTCAACCTGAGCTAAATAACTAAAATAATTTGCAGCAATTTCCGCAATGACGGCAAGCTTAATACTATCTTTCATATTTTCTGTCACAGCCAATCGATATTGCGCTCTTTTTTGCTCATAAAATTGGCTAAAAATGTTCAGCGTATAACTAGGAACAATCAAAGCAAGAACGCCGGGATATCCTAAGTATGGAAAGGAGGAATACCCAAGATTACTGCCCACACCAGGAATCCAATTAAGCTTAATGCGCTTTAATTCACCCCGGGCTGCTTCAATATTGGCTATCGCAATTTGAATGTCATTATTATGCTCCAATCCTTGATTAATCAGTTGTTCGAGCACAGGATCATGCAGCGCCTTCCACCATACATAACAGGTTGTATTGATATTTTTAGCAACAAAACGATGATCTTTTGTCTGCCATTTAGTCGGAACTTGAATAGCCTGTTTAGGTGTATAACCTGTATTTAAGGAGCAAGAGACTAAAACCATGCATCCGATGACCATCAACGAGATCGTTAATCGATTGAACAAACAATTTCTCCTTGGTTTTGCTCTCGACTCATTTGAAATAAATGGTCGAGCATTGCTCTTGTTTCGATTTTTAAATGTTTAGAGCTATGGCTCCCAGAGATAAATAACTGACGAATATTTTGATATGTTTTTTCCATCCGCTCATTAAAAAGATCAAGATCATTAACATGATGATTTTCAATCTGATAATCATGCTGGATTGTAATAAAAAAAGCATGCCATTCTAAAACGATTACATTCAACTGAGCACTCATTTTTAAATACTGGCTCTGACGAATCGGGTATTTTGTGACAATCAAAAATAATGTCTCTAGTTGGCAAACCAATCTTCGCTGTAAATCGAAATAAAATTTATGCGTTAAATGACTTTTCTTAAAAAGAAAAAACTCAAAAAAAACACAAATACCTAAAGCAATGAATGTTGCACGAAAGTAATCGAAAAAGAATTCATCCACACTATAATAATCGAGCGTATAATAATCCACGCCTAATGCTGTCAATGTCACTGTGAATATCGTCGGTGATACATAAAATTTACCTAGAGCAAAAAAAGCCATAAAGACAACAATGGGCACGATCAGAAAAATAAACTCATAATGAATACGAATGATCATCCACAATACATAGGACAATAATAAACCTAACATGGCTCCCCAAAATCGATGTTGAGTCCGATGTAAACTGGTGCCCGAATCAAAACCAGCATAAATCATCATCAGTGAAAAACCTATCCACCCCGCATGAGAAAACTGTAGCCAATCTTGAATCGCGAGTGCGGCTATAAAGACAACACAAATTTGAAATGCGCGCGTAGCACGATAATCTAGTGCTATATTTTTAAACATAAATCATTCCAACTCTGTGCTAGTTTCAATAAGATAGGATTTTCATCATGTGTGATTTCATACGATTTTTCGCTTTTAATCGCCTTAATAAAGCAAGAAAAATGGTTGATAAAAATGCTGAGCTCTTCTGGTCGCATCGCCGTAAATTGACCATGAGGGACACAACTCTCCAGATGCAATCGATTGCTTAATAAATTTATTTTCAATAAAGTAAATGTAGGCAGCTTACGTGGCAACATATTGGCAAACATGATCATGTGTTTGGTATGCCCTTGTAACAATAAAACTTGAACCGGTTGCCTATCTTGAATCATAAGCAGATGATTGAATGTTTCTTCTAACAAAAAACCAAATGCCCTTAACCACAAACGATAATAGTAGCTCAATGGAAATAATACGAGTGCTGACAAAATAATAACCAATGCAAATAACATGGTGATGGCATTATTAACAATCATATTCAAATTTGCATTCAGATTTGGATAAAGCAAAGAATAGGCAGCAAGACTTAAAATGACCGGTACGATGGGTAGAAGGATCTTTTTCCATTGTAGTGCTAAGAGATATAACAGCATCGCACTTACAAAAACAGCGAACAGAAAAAATAACGGATAGGGTCTTAAAATATTAAACAAAAATACCATGACGCATGTACCCATCATCGCATAAATGAAGGCCTTATATTTATCTTGAACGCGTTCAAACAGCACTTCAACCGTCATTGCGGTGATAGGAGCGTAAAAATAATAAAAATAAACACTGGGAATGTAAAAAAACAAATTAAATAAAAAAAGAACAAATAAAACGTAAACAACTTTTACCCCATTCACCCGATGTATGCCATATCGATCATAGTTTTCAATGATGTGAGTGAGCCTTGAGATAAACATAAGCACTTGTACCTGGTTGTAGAGGGTATTTAGGATCGGGATCAAGAATTTGAATTTGCAATGGTAAACGCTGAGGTATCAAAAGCCATTCATTTTCATTAGTGACTTTTTGTTGTTGCGTTCTTTTTATGGTTTGTTGTCTATCCGATGCCCAAATGGTATTTACAATTCGACCATGAAAAATTTTGTTAAAGTAGTACATCCGCAACATAATGACCGCTTCGTCACCTGGCCGTATACGACGTAAATCTGTCTCATTAAAATTAGCCTGTATCCACCAGTGTGTTGTATCAACGAATGAAAATAACGGTGTACGTATCTTAACGGGCGTACCAACAGAAATATATAAATTATCAACAATCCCATCGGTGGGTGCTCTGACAATCGTTAGTTTTAAATTGACCAATGCATTATCCATCGACGCTTTTAATGCCTTCACTTGCTTATGCTGAGCAATCATTTCCTGATCTTCAATATCAATTTGTCTCTGTACAGCCTCTTTCTTTTTTTCAATCGACTGCCATCGATAACGTAACAAACGCACCTCCAATAACGGAACCGCTTGACGCACACTGGGAGCATTTTTCAATTGGTATTCTAGTTTCGCTTTTTCATAATCAAACCGAGCCGCTTGAAGTAAGTCCGATGATTTTTTAGTCTTTTTCTCAATGACATGTAATTGTTCAATAGCCTGTTCATATTTTGATTTAGCATGCTCATAAGCTAAACGATAAGGCTCTTGATAAACCTCTATTAATGGCTCATTGCATTTAACAGCCTGGCCGTTTTTAACATACACTTTAGTAATGTAACCAGAAACATCTGCTGCAATAGGCGTGATATTGGTTACAACAAATGCCTTGTTGGTGACTGGAATAAGGTAGGAAAAAATATGATAAATAGCGATACATAAACCGACTACAATCACAATAATCGGTAAGTTAATTTCATTTTTGGATACTCTAAAAATTTTTAGCATGCTTAATTTAAATAGGTTATTGTTTTCTCTCCTTTAACATAACCGACCTACCACAAAGCTGCAATTGCTTTCGGTTTGAAACAGAGGCTGGCAAATTTAGCGCACTAAATGACAGTTTTTGTGACTCAGCCGCAATATAGAAAAATGATTTAGAAAAATGAATTTTCTGTACAAAAAAACATATGTATTAAGATGAGTCAATTTAAAGCAGTCTATGAGGCGCAGACAGAAGCATTGCGTCTTCGATGGAAGTAAGCTTGACTGTAACAGTTTACTTGATTTTAGCATTGTTGTATAAGGTCATGATGGGTGTTACATAACCGTAATTCAGCCCCACCAAGGAGAAGTAAAACATGTTATTCGATCCGCGTGATATTCCCAATAACTTCAGAAGACAGTCTTTCATTGAGCAAGGATTGCGAGAAGCTAAAACATTATTAGAAACCAAAACAGACGACACTTTAACTTCTGTAGAGCGGGTTAAGTTAGCACTTATTTACATGGAAAGCGGAAATAAAGACCTTGCTCTTAAATATGCATCTCTCGCATCAGCGGCTGAAGGCGAGGCGGTTGCGCCCCTCAATGAAAATAAAGCCACCGCACTTTACGTATTGGCAACACTCAAGCGCGAAACGAACTGTTTTGAAGAGGCGCTGGCAAATTGCGCGCAGGCACAACAACTTGCAGAATCTAACTGGTTAAAAAGTAACTTACTCCGCAATATTGGGTTGGTTCATTTAACAGAAAAACGTTTTGAAGCGGCATACCGATCTTTTCAAGAGGCTTACAATCTGGTATCGCAATGTGGTGAACCTGCTTTGAGAGGCTCATTACCCGCTTTATCTAATTATTCTGCGTTAGCATTCGGTCGAGAGGCACTGGCCTCTGGTAAAGACTCTTCGCGATGGATGACATTATTTGATGAAACCAGTCAACTTTACGAGACTATATTTAAAGAAAAAGAAATCAGTCCCGAAATTGCCTGTATCGACGCCAATGATTATATTTCACACTGCGTGCATCGCGTTATGATTTTATGTGAAAGGAGCGAAAAATATCCATTAGAAGACCACGACGAGAATCTATTGCACGCTGAAAAAGAGCTTCTAAAGGCATTAGAAACCCGCCAAAAAAATAAGGTAGGTGAACAGCGATTGGGCGATACCTGTGAATGGCTCGGGCGTGTTTATGAGAGATTAAATAGAAACACAGAGGCTATGGCGTTATATAAAAAAGCAAAATCATATTACGAAACCGTGCTCCCTCCAAACGCCCCCAAAATTGTTAATATACAAAAGCTCTTAAATCATTTAACGATTGCCGCTGTTGATATTGCTTCTTTGACATCAAACAGCTCATTTAAAGCTCATTCAAATATTAACATCGACCAGGAATTAATATCTCAGGAGGATTCATCAACAACGGTTTTCAATCCAGGAATGGGGATGAATAAGCATGAAACGATTTAATAGAAACCGGTGACTTACAACCAAACCGGGAATGAAGCTGTTTTTGATTGTAACCCCAGTTCGGCGTTTTTATGCTTTTAAATCGAGAGAAATCAATGAGTACGAGGCAAACGCTCTAAAAAAGCGCAGCACTAGCAGCGCTAATGTGAGCATTTTTTAGAGCGTTTAACGAAGTAATCATTGATTTATCGAAGGTTTAAAAGCATAAAAACTCCGAACTGGGGTTGATTGTAATCAATTTTGGTAGGTTTTATACGTTCCCTCGTTACCAATCCGTCTGCTTTATATAGCCCCAGCCGTCTTGGGGCTTTTATTTCAATACCGCTTATTTTTGTTCTAAAAAAAATCTAATTTTACAATTTTTTGACTTAAATTTGTTTTATATGTTAAAATCAGCACACATTTCACATAGGTGCATTTATGAAAAGTCTATTTTCTTTTTTAATATCTTTGTGTATTTTCATCAGCGGCCCTACGAGCGCCACCCCCAAAATAAGCTTGCGTGATAAAATTGGTCAAATGTTGCTGATTGGGTTTAATGGAAAAAACATAAATGCCCACTCCCCGATAGTCAAAATCATTGAAAAAAATAATATCGGTGGTGTTATCTTATTTGACTATGATTATCAAACAAAAACGTATGATAGAAATATTGAAAGTCCTGAACAAGTTAAAAGGCTAAATCATGACTTACAGTCTTTTACGCGGCGAAGCAATTTGAAACATCATCGCTCGCAATTACCTCTTTTAATCGCAGTCGACTATGAAGGCGGAAAAGTGAATCGCTTGGGTGAGCAATATGGCTTCCCCGCTACAATATCAGCGGCTGAAGTGGGTAAAAGAAGCTTCACTGAAGCAGAATCAATTGCCGAGTCGATGGCTAAAACGTTACACAAAACAGGATTTAATTTAAATTTTGCCCCCGTTGTCGATGTAAATATCAATCCGGATAACCCCATCATTGGAAAAAAAGAGCGTAGTTTTTCCAACGATGCAATCGCCGTATCGCATTATGCAAGTATTTACTCCCGCCACTTCTTGAATCAAAAAGTCCAATGTGCTTATAAACACTTTCCAGGACATGGCAGCTCGACAAAGGACTCTCATCTGGGATTTGTTGATGTCACAGACACATGGCTGGCAGATGAATTAGAACCATATCAACAATTACTCAACACCAATCAATCATGCGGTGTTGTTATGACCGCGCATATTGTGAACCGCCAATTAGACGAGTCAGGGCTGCCGGCTACCCTGTCTCATACCATATTAACGAACCTTTTGCGCCATCAGTTAAATTTTAAAGGTGTTATTATTACAGATGACATGCAAATGAAAGCGATTAGTGATAATTATGGACTTGAACAAGCATTAGTACTAACTATTAATGCCGGTGCTGATATGTTAATTTTTGGCAACAACTTATCCGTTGAACCACAAGATCCAAAACAGCTTGTCGATATCATTGAAGCCAAAGTCTTAGCCGGTGAAATTAGCCCTGAAAGAATCACCGAGGCTTACCAGCATATTAAGACGTTAAAACGATCGCTGGCGTTGTAAAAAATTAATGATGATCAAAGAAGAAAAAAGGCAACTCCGCATCCTATTGTTTGTCGTATTTCTCAGTTTTATTGGGGCCTCTATTGCTTACCCAATTATTCCACCGCTTTTTTTACAAAAAACGGGGTCTCACTTAATCCCATTAGCATGGAGTGATGCCACAAGGCGCTTTTTTCTTGGTTTGACATTGGCCGTTTTTCCATTGGGTCAATTTATTGGCGCTCCTATTTTAGGTCGTAATGCTGATTTATATGGAAGAAAAAAAGTGCTCACGCTAAGCCTAGGTGGCAGTATTTTAGGCTACACACTAACCGCATTATCACTTTATATCGACTCATTTAAATTGTTATTGTTCAGCCTTTTTCTCTCTGGTTTCATGGAGAGCACGTTTCCGATTGCTCGCGCTATCGCATCTGATTTAATTTCCATCAATAAATTTGTGAGTTTCGGTCGAATCAATACCATGGCAGCTATCGGTTATATCCTCGGACCATTATTCGGTGGTGTATTTTCAGATAAACATCTTATCTCTTGGTTTTCTTACCCACTCCCCTTTTTTTTAGCAACCCTTGCTTCTATCGTGGCACTGATACTTGTATACCTAAAACTGCCCAATCAAACACAACGCTTAATCGTGCCCAAACGCACCGTTCTGCAACAACTGAATTTGATGCATCAATTTAAAATCTTATTTATCAATCACCCGGAATTAAAAAAACTGCTTCTAATGAGCACTATGTTTACCTTTTCAGTCGATATGTTTTATGAATTTGGACCCGCATATTTAGCAGGCAAATGGGCCATGACACCGGCTCAAATTGCCCTTTATAATGCAGCATTGTCACTCACTTTGGGATTGGGAGCTGCGTGGCTGCCACGCCACCTATCACGGCGCTTTTCTATAAAGAAAATCATTACGGCAGCCAGTATCACCACAGCAGCCATCTTTGGCTGTATGGTTATTTTTCAGTATCCGATGCCTATGTTTGTATTATTTGCTTTATCAGGATTAAATATTTCAACTTTTACAACCACGATGACTATCTATATTTCCAACACTGTACCCAACGCTGTTCAAGGTGAAGCCATGGGCGCTCAATTAAGTTTTCGTACGCTGGCGGATGCTTGTATTTGTTTTATCGGCGGATTAATGATTACGACGCTCTCACTTATCTCACCCATTATGTTAAGCTGCCTCATTGCGCTCATGACAGGGATTTTTTGCTTCATTCATTTTGCGCCACATCAAAATCATGATAAACCGTAGGCTAAAAAAACATCAACAGCCCGAAGGACAACGCCTCGGCTTTGGGAAAATGCAAAATCGGTCATGTTTTTTCTCTCGAACCGTAAAATCAATTTTTGAACTTAGCATTTTGAAAAATAACGGATATAATCATTTTTAAACGATAAATTTTTGGATGTTTTTTGTGATTTATGTTATTTTTTTGCCAATTGAGTTAATTTGAGAAAAATAATGCAACAAATACTAAAAGAAATGGGCGTTCAATACGCTTCATCGGAAGAAGCAAAAAAAGACGACATCATTGGTTACTTCATAAATCAATTTAATCAAAGAATACCAGACAGCCAGAAGCCCGATTGGATATTTTTTTTGTTGGGTCACTTCGAATCATCCGAGCAGAGTGTACTAAAGTCTGCCTGTGAAAAACACCCAAAATTAGCTGACCGCCTTTTATCTTATCTAGACAAGCGATACAAGTATCACCAAATAACTCACCAAAGATTCCGTCAACCGTATCACAGCCTCCGCTTACTTAAGCAGCGAGTGGAGTTTAATACCGAAACGGCCACGCCAGTCGCGCGTGAATTACTGAATACCCATTTTGAAACCGAAAAAGCACGACAAACTTATAATATGTATCACCGTTCTAACACGTTACTCTCGAGAATAGCTTGGTTCACACATCGCGCATTTGCTATCCTCATTGCTAGCAGCTTAAGAATAGCTTCAATCCCCTTTACGCTACATCTTGCCACTGTGTTGCATACCTTTTTTTCACAAATAGAATGGGGGTTATTGCATTTCGTTTCTCAAGGAAACTATACCAAGCATCTTAAAGAGTTTTCTTTGAACAAAGAGCATTTTCTTTTAAGATTAAGTCATGGATTAGAAGATGACCAACATCTAGATATTAGCCAATTAGAGGTCGCATTAGAACAAGCAAAAAACCAGTATTTAACAAGCACAAAAAAATGGCCCGCAGACAAAAACGGAAAAAGAGCCGCCATGCTCATTCGCGAACAATCCTGGGACAAGTATTATCTATCAATTTATCGAGAGCAAGATACGGGCCTAACACATTTATCCTTAATTGCTAAGACTTTTTACGATTTAACCACAGCACCGTTGGTATCATCCGTGTCAGGACTTAACGCCTTAGAAATCGTTTTCCGCCTTCGTTATATTCTCCTTGGCGTTGTTTTTTTGACATTGGCGTTAGGGATACAATTATTGACCGAATACTTGCCCAATATAGCCGTATCTAGTTTGGTTCTCACGAGCCTGGCACTTGAGTTGTGTTCATATTACTTACTTGTGGCCCCTTTTTACGAAGCAAAATTCAATTTGCAGCCAACACAAGCGAGTGCCCATTATCACAGAAACAAAAGTCCGGTAAAAATCAGCGAAAACAATCCCATGCAAGCGATAAGAGAAAAAACGCCGGTACATTGCTCTTACTTCTTTAATCGCAGCAAAATGCTGCAGGAACGATTGTTAAATGAAGAAACATTATTGACTCCGCCGCTAATACCCGCCAATATGTAGAGCAAAATGCCAACTGACTTTATAATTTCACAAGGCTATATAAAATGAAGCAACTTTGCTTGAGCATGATATTGGGAGGATTGATAATGGCATTTGAAGCACTGGCAGGCGTGACTTTAATTACTGATCCGAAGATATTATCTATTCCAATTAATGAAAATGCCGAGGATTGGGTTGATTTGAGACAGCAAAATAACATTATCCTCGGACCTTCACCTGAAATTCCTAACAATCAGGATTATACTTTTCTGCGCAAAACCGTATATGAAAAATTAAAACATGCACAAACTAAATTACCACCGGGATATCATTTTTGTTTATACGAAGGCTACCGTAGCCTTGCATTGCAAAAAATGCTTTTTGATACGCAATATGCCAATGTTAAAAAACGCCACCCATCTTGGGCAGAAAAAGACATTTTTCTAGAAACAACCAAATTGGTTTCACCCGTCATCAATCAAGATAAGACGCAAAATATTCCACCCCATTCAACTGGCGCGGCTATTGATGTTTATTTAATTGATGACAAAGGCCAAGCATTTGATATGGGCATTCATCCCAAAGATTGGATGGAAGATGACGATGCTCGATTATCTATAACAGACTCGATATTTATTACACCAGAAGCAACAAAGAATCGAAAGATAATGAGCGCGGTATTATCAAGTGTTGGTTTTGTAAACTACCCAACAGAATATTGGCATTGGTCTTATGGTGACCGCTATTGGGCTTATATGAAAAATCAAACCCATGCTATTTACAGCAATATGAGTCCTCCCCAAAAATAGTGTACAATAGACGCCATACAAGCATCATTATAATTAATTGTGGTCTTTTTTGACTCATAAAATAAAGGCCTTCTCTCTACACTTCATTTTCATTATACATTAAGGTTCTCCATGAGTTTTTCTCCCCGCGAAATTTCCATCAACGCTACATTACAAAAAGACATTGCTCTCGGCCTAAACGAGGCGCATCGATTAGAAGCAATCTCGAAAGAGCGTGAGTTGAGCAACGAAGAATTGGTCAATTTAACATTATGTTATCTTGAAGCATCCGATTGGGAAAACACCGCCTTATACGCCGGGCAAGTTTTAAAACGTGAAATCTCTGGACACCCTCTATTGCCAATAGAGATAGACCTAAGCGTAGAGCAAGCGAATAGATTAGAGGAAATCAGAAACAACCTCACTTTAGAGCCGGGCGAATTGATGCATTTAATATTGTGCTATATTGAAGCATCAGATTGGAAAAACGTTTGTAGGTATGCAGGACGAGCTTTACGATTTACACCCACAGCAACAAATAACAATGAAGACGGAGCAACAGCACTCTATGCCCTAGAAAAAGCCTGTTCTCAGAGTATTCACTCGGCATTAGAAATAGATGTTGCCCTTCTAGAGCACGCATTTATCTTCGAGCTCGCTAAATCTCCGTGGTTAAAAGGCAGCATTCTAATAGCTATGGGACAACTTTATTTGAAGCACCATACATTGAATAACGGTTATTTGAAACTAGCGATATCTCCATTTGAGCGATATCTCCGACTCTGTGAAGGCGAGACTACATTAGCAGGGTTCTTGCCCAAGGTTTTTAGTTATATAGCACACTGCCAAACAAGTATTGCCTTTCTTAAAAAGGAACTCCCCTTGGAAGGCCTTGTTTCTTTTCAAAAAGCCAGTGATGGTTATAAGGCATTATTGACGCAAAAAAATATAGATCGACAAGAATCTTGTGATTATAAACTGTATTGCAAGTATCGAGACATGGCCCTTGAGAAAATATATGCAGCTGCAGAAATAGACTTGATCCTTCTCGGAATGATTGATCCACTACTTACTGAAGCGTTAGCTGATCAAAAAGCAAATAAAGCAGATAATGTTTGTATAGGAAACACTTGTTTCCGGCTAGGCAACATTCATGAGCACGTGGGTAATCATCAAAAAGCATACCTTTTTTATAGTGAAGCCATAACACACTATAAAAAAAGCGATGCAAAAGAAAAAATTAACATCGTGAAATCAAGATTAGGAAAAATTTGTTTTCTATTAGGACAATACCATGAAAAGGAAAACCATAAAGAAACAGCAAATAAACTTTACTATTGGTCCATCAAATACTATCAAAAAAAATCGAGTAAAATAAAGGAAATATTGAGTTTAGGAGACACGTTTGGAGAGACTTGTTGTCGATTAGGAAAAACGCATCAAAACGCAAATAAGCATGAAGAAGCAAGGATATGCTACAAAGCAGGATTAACATATTATACGCATCGCTCTGATCAGCAGAGTATAGATCAAATCAACGGCTATTTAAGAGAGATAAGCTTTTCATCGGGAGCGGAGAATCTAATACAACTCAGTATAACGCCTCCTGTGAGCTCCTCTGTAAACAGTGCTACCAATCCAAACAACACTCCCACTCCTGAGACATCCCTATAAACCAGACAACGACTCTGTTTGTTTCTATTCAGGCTCTATCATCAGGGCTTGAATAGAAAGCTCAATTCGAGTAAATCTGCTGAGTCACCCAACAACTCACTCCTCAGGACTGGATGCGCAGATTTCTACGTCTTTTATTTACAGGACCTACGCAAAACAACGATCTCTTCGTTGGATTTTATTTTTAATTCAGCCCTTTAGGCATCTAAACTCCCCCATTAAAAATAAAGTCTGCCTCGACTTTGTTGCCTTGTGCAAGTCATAAATTATCAAAAGACAAATATAAATTATTGTTATTCGATAATAAACAATGTATATTTCTCATGGTCATCGATGATTACTTTATTCAAAATAACTTGAGGTCTATATGAAACTAAAAAAACTAAATATCATTGCTTGGAGTTGCCTTGCCCTAACAACAGCCGCCCATGCTAATGAAGTATTACTTACATCGAATCAACCAATAAAAATTATCTTGCGTGCTGTTCATCAAAATCATGATGGTCAACCTGTTTTTGGTAAGCCTCAATCGATGAACATCAATAAGAACGTTACTATTCCAATTAATCTCAACCATTATGATTTAGCTGGGGTCATGATCTTATCTATTGATGGGCATGCTTTACCATCTTCAGCCAATCAATTTAATCAACCAAAACAATGCACTATAACAACCGATAAAACGAAAGCGACTGGCGCATTAGCGCTTTCTTCCTCTGCGCATAAAATTAGCTGTCGTACCTTCGGAGGAATATTTGGATAAATTCAATGGGGGCATGTTATGTGCCCCTACTCATCCGCAACCCTCATCATGTTTTCATCGGTTGCTCTAACTGGTTTCAACTTCTTTCTCCAAAGAAGGCATCACACTCGAGTCATGTTGGTAAACCAGAATATCTCCTGGCTGACATTGAAGATGCTGACAAATGGCCTCTAAAGTCGAAATTTTTATAGCCTTCGCTTTGCCAGTTTTCAAGATGGACAAATTAGCCTCTGTAATTCCAATCGCCTCAGCCAGTGTTTTTGAACGACATTTACGTTTTGCAAGCATGACATCTACATTCACAATAATAGGCATGGCATCTATCCTTAAATAGTGAGTTGTGCATCAGATTTAAGTTGATTGGCTTCTTTTACAATCCAAGATGCCGTTAAAATAATACAGCCCGTCAACAAAACGCTGAGATTCGAACTATCATAAGACATGCTGATATACCTTTCTCCGACTGGATTATTAAAGGTCAAAACAAGACTCATTAATGGTTGGTAAATAAATTGTAATAGCTCGCCTATAATAAGCAGTAATCCGATATTTTTAATAAGTTTGATATTACTGTCTTCAAATAAACTGCCCTGTTCATAGAGTCGAAACAATTGGGCCAATTTGTGACAAATTAAGACCGTGATAGATAAAGGAATGAACTGAACGAGTAGAATCATCAAGCGATGCAGTTGAGTAAAATCGGAAAGATGATGCAATGCTTCATGGGAAGAGGCTGTTACGGTAGAAGGTAGATTTTGTGTAACACCAATAATAAATCCGAGATGAGAGGAATCATGGATATAACTAGGAAACAAGCCTGAAGCGATCGCTTTTAATAAAGCGCTGTTATTAAAATCAAAAAGAATGAAATACATGGTTAACAAGGGATAAGCCCACGTTAAGACACGAAATAATAGACTAATCATCTGGCTTGTACGTTTAATTTTATGCATGGAAAAAATCTCCAATGGTTATTAAAATATCATATTATAGATATTTATTACTAAATTACAATAATAAATTTGCATGATAATTAAACAGGACTTACGAAAAACATCGAGGTCGAGGCGGATTTTATTTTTAATGAGGGAGTTTAGATAACTAAATGACCGAATTAAAAATAAAATCCAACGAAGAGATCGGTGTTTTGCGTAAGTCCTGTTTAATTTCTTTGGATTTTCCATAATCAAGGACGGTTATACTTAGATGCTCAAGAGCACATTGAAAATGTCAAAGGACTGAGAATCACTCATCTGATATGATGCAGTCAGCTACCACTTGTCTACTTAATGATCATGACTGATGACGACATTCAGAAAATCATCAATCAAACTGTTGCACCGTTCAGGTTGCTGCAACATTACCCAATGCCCACAATTTTCAATGATCGCCACTTGTGCCTTAGGAAGTGCCTTACTTGCTAAGGATAGCCAATCACTTTTTGGAGTTTGGCCCTTAATAATTTCTTGATGTTTACCTTGATAATAGAATGAAGTTTGTAAAATTAAGCTGGGAATAGGATGAAGTAAACGCAAGGTTTTCTCTAATGCATAATAATCATAGAGGCGGGTATTAAGATAAAGTGCGACGCCAGTTGTATCATCGATACTTTGAGCTTTTTTCATCACAGCCTCGCGTAAATCTTGCGGTGTTGTTGATCCAAATCTAGTATTAAAAAATTGTTGTAACCAGTTTTTATAGCCAAGGTTAGTAATGCGCTGCCGCTCTTCCTCTACCCATTCACACGTGGGTGGTGTTGTGACTTGATAACCCATATCTAATAAAACAATACCACTGACTTTTCTATTCATAAGCAAGCATAACTCGACCACTATTCGTGTCGCCATACTGTGGCCAATTAAAACAATTTTTTGTGAAATATCAAGAGAATCAATGACCTTGCTCAGGTAGGCCGCCAAACTAGGAGTGTCCCAGGATACGTTATCAGTATGTGACAATGCACCATGCCCAGGTAAATCACAGGCAACCACATAATATTTACTAGAAAAATAATCTATCTGAAACTTCCAATCGTACGCATCGCACAGCATTCCATGGATAAAGAATAAACAAAGCGGGGATGATGTTTTTTCAACGACAATCACGATGTATTTCCCTAGGAGATATATTTAATTTTTACTCCATTAATTCTTCTTCTTCAAGTAATATTCTTTGGTCTTACGCTTGATTATCACTGTTTGGTCCGGTGCTTGCTAATTCTTTGAGTTTCTCTGCCAGTTCAATTGCCATTTGACGTGATTTAATAGATGAACACACCCAGTTAAGAGATAATTAAATCTCAACT
>CAZBNB010000003.1:115174-143192 GCA_964493245.1 uncultured Legionellaceae bacterium | reverse complement strand
TATTATGGCCTATTCGATCAAACCGTTTAATGAAATAGGTCAAACTGTTGTCTTTAGAGTAAATTAAGCCATGAGCCGGTACTTCAAGGCCAATTGTTTTGGCAAGAGACATGGTAATCGCTTCATTTTCTGGCAACTCTGGATAAATATCACTTTGAGGTTTTAAAATATAACGACCATTTTGATCGACAATTTCAAAACACGCTTCTTTAATCTTTAGTTTTGCACTTAATTTTTTTTGAACACCCTGAATAGACATCTTTCCTACTCGAGCAATTGCTTCTTGGCGTTGCTCATCGGCACTTAAACCTAAAGAATGAAGATTTTTTAATTGTGGAGAAAGCAAATGCAATCCACGCTGTGAATAATTTTCTTGGTCACTTATTTTTTCATAAGTAATAGGGCAGTGCTTCATCTTACTTCCTCAATAGTCACTGCGCCTACGACATCTTGCCCAACAACCATTAATTGACCAAAATAGTCATTTTTATCTATTTTATATTTACGTAATAGTGCTTCAAGCATCATGCCTTCAGGGAGTAATCCTTCAAAAAAAGGTGGGAATATGTCAAAGTTATAGACCTTATTGGTTAGCGGCATTGTGAGAGACACAGGCGCACCCTGATAGTTATCAAAGTAAGTATATTGATATTTTCCATTGTCTAATGCTTCTAATGTTCCGGCTTTAATGCCATTGACTGATACGTATGCTTGCTTCATGACTCATTATCCGTTGTTTGAGGAAAAGGTGTTTCAAATTTAATTTTAATATTTAAGATAGCGAATACATTTAACAATGTGTTCAACCGTACAGATTCTTTGCCTTTTTCTATATCATAAATAACCGTCTTACCGACTCCAGCTAATCGAGCTAACTCCTGTTGTGACAAGCCACTTTGCTTTCGGTAGTAATGGACTAAATTGGCTATTTCGTTTTTGATCATGCAACACCAAAATGAGTTGTATATTACTGTTATAGCAGCAAAAATGATTGAAATACAGAGATGAACACATTTTTTTTATATTAGTTGGTTATAAAATACTGTTTTAGCGGTAAAAAACAATTCATTTCTTTTTTTTGTGGATTAATTAAAAATTTTATTGCAATAATAACTGTTATAGCAGTAATATTTTTCACTCGCTCCCCAAGTATCAACAGCCCCTAAAATCTTTAAGGAATATCATGTTTCGAGGCAGCATTGTCGCGTTAGTGACACCGATGTTAGATGATAAAATTGATGTGGATCGTTTGCGTGAATTAGTTGAGTTTCACATTCAAGCAGGTACGCACGGCATTGTTGCAGCTGGGACAACCGGAGAATCAGGCACATTAACCACTGCTGAAAAACTGTTGGTTATCAAAACAGTTGTGGAGCAAGCACGAGAGCGCTTACCGGTGATTGCTGGCACAGCCGCAAATTCCACGAAACAGTGTATTGAGTTGACACAATTAGCCATGCGAGCTGGCGCGCATGCAGCTTTAATTATGACACCAGCTTACATTCGACCCACACAGGAAGGGCTCTATGAGCATTATCGACATATTGCTCAGTCCGTGGCTATGCCTATTATTTTGTACAATGTGCCGGCAAGAACCGCGAGTGATTTATTGCCAGAAACCATCATTCGCCTCAGTGCAATTTCCAATATCATTGGTGTCAAAGAAGCGACTGGCAACGATCAACGCTTGCAACAAATTAAGGTAGGAACGGATGGTAAAATGGATGTGTTTAGTGGAGATGATCTGACTTGTACATCGTGGTTGCTCGCTGGTGTCAAAGGCGTGATTTCTGTGACGGCCAATGTGGCTCCGCGTTTGATGGCCAAATTGTGTGATGCAGCGACTGATCAGGATAAAGAAACTTGCCTGCGTATTGATGAATCACTGTTGCCTTTACATCGTATGATGTTTATTGAGTCAAATCCCATTCCTGTTAAATGGGCTGCTTATAAAATGGGGCTCATGAATGATGAGATTCGTTTGCCGATGACACGTTTATCCACAGCACATCACGCAGAAATGGAGCGTGTGTTACAAGAAATTGGGCTTATGAAACAGATATAATTTTGGAGAGTGTTGTGAAAAAGTGGTGGGTGAGTGTTTTTTTGTTTTCCTGTTTAACAGGGTGTTCTATTTTCAATCCTACACATTATGCGAGTAATGACAAACATCAATATATGAAAAGCCAAAATGGCTCTAATTTAGCGGTTCCTTCGTCATTATCGACCGCGAATATCAGTGATTTTTATCAATTGCCGGATCAAAAGCAACCTGCGAATGTGAGTATTGTACCACCGCGCTAAGATCGATTCTTGGTGTCAGAGATCAATGGTACTAAGTTAAGGGTTTTTAGCCCATCATTGTGGGCATCGCGAAGCAAGCCAGTGTTCTGTGCTGCTTCGTGATGCTCGCATAACCGCTTTTTTCTTACAGGACTTACGCAAAACAACGATCTTTTCGTTGGATTTTATTTTTAATTCGGTTATTTAGTCATCTAGGGCGTGTCATCAATTAGTTTTTCGAGGCGAAAATTGAGATAATTTAGCGCAAATTTTAGTTTGAATGAGGCGAATAGCGAGCCCTATTTAACGAATTCGAACTAAAATTTGCGCAAATTAGCTCGGTTTTAGGTCGAAAATACTAATTGATGACACGCCCTAAACTCGCTCATTAAAAATAAAATCCGCTTCGACCTCGTTGTTTTGCGTAAGTCCTGTTTTAATCTAGTGCCATTGCTGTTAGAGAATGGTCGTGTTTATTCAGGTATGAATTCAGGCTATTTTTTGCGAAATGACGCGATTGGTGTAATACTTTATTTATAAAGGATGCTTTAAAAGTCGATGTGACAAGAGGGATTATGATAAGCAAGAAAAAAGCCGAGCTGTCTATTATTAAGGCTTTATCAACACGAATTGTCGATGCACAACGGCATATTCGGATTCTGGATCAAGTTAAATGGGATGATACGGTTAAGCGAGATTTTTTTCGCCACAAAGCCAAGCGTTTACCTATGGTTGATCTGAGCTATTACGAAAAGCGCCCCCTGCCTTATGATGTGAATGAGAAAATTGATGAATTTCGCATGATTTTGCGCGATACACAAAATCAATTGGGAGAGTACTCACCACTTACGCGTCTTATCAAACGTCAATGTGACGAATACATCCGAGCAGTACAAATGTTAGATGCGCGTGGCACACCTGCGTTTGTCGAGTTATCTAAAGAGCTGTACGGTAGCCCCACAGATGTTTTTTATGCGGGTGGCCCACGTTTGTCTGAAATGGGTTTACTGTTGTTTGACGTTTTGAGTAAGTTAGATGTGCAGCTTGAGTCTGATCGGGATGATGATATTTACTCCGCAGAAGAAGCACAAAATATTTTACAAGTTCGTTTAAATACTTTTTTCAAGCATCATCCGGTAAAAGTATTACTCAGTGATGATATGGTCGCTGATGCGTCAGCGGGTGCGGATGCGATTAAATTAAGTAGTAAGGCGCGCTTTAGTGAGCGTGATTTACGTTATTTAGAAGTACACGAAGGGTGGGTGCACTTAGGTACAACGATGAATGGCAGCCTACAACCCTATTGTTTTTTCTTATCAAAAGGTTCTCCTTCTTGCAGCGTGATTCAAGAGGGTTTAGCGGTGATGACGGAAGTGGTTACTTTTTCTTCCTATCCTGCACGTATGCGTAAAATTACCAATCGCGTGGTGGCGATTGATAAAGTGATGCAAGGTGCTGATTTCATGGATATTTATCGCTATTACTTGGGATGCGGTTTAAATGAAGAAGAAAGTTACAACCAAACGGTTCGTGTGTTTCGTGGTAGTTTGCCTGCCGGTGGACCCTTTACGAAAGACTTGTCTTATGCAAAAGGCTTTGTGTTGATTCACCATTTTATTTGTTACGCTATCAGTGTACACCGTATTGACGCGGTACCACTCTTATTTTCAGGTAAGTTGATGCTCGATGATTTACCGCTGCTGATGGAGCTAAAATCAGAAGGATTACTCAATATGCCGCGTTATTTGCCACCACAATTTCGCGATTTATCCGCACTGAGTGTTTGGCTAAGTTTTTCGTTATATTTGAATAAATTTGATTTTACAGAAATTCAAAGAAACTTCCGATTTTTACTAATTTGATCTATAATTATACATATTTAGATCGCGGGTGTTTGTCAGTGGGGTGTTGTGATGACAACAGGAAACAAAGAGTTATTCGATTTATTGAGCAAGATTGATATTGCGGCTACAGATAAAACAACTCGAGAAAACAATAAAAAAATGCTGGCTGGCTTGTGTAACGATGAGTATGAGCAAGCTCCTACTGCAGCGCGCCTTACTCGGTTCGTCACGAAGGTTAATGAAAATAAAACCGTCACTTTGAAGCACCCATTTCAAGATTCATCAACAGCCACGGCTGCTACGGTTCCTCCACCAGCTCTTGCGGCAAACGAACAGCCAGGGGCTTTGTTTCAACTGGCTCGTCACAAATTACTCATGATAAATATTTATGATCGAATTCAGAGATGCCGAGACGATGTGACGGTTGATAAGAAAGACAGCGTTTTTTTGGATAACGTATCATTCGGTTTTATGGGTCGAACGGCAGTTAACAATGAGTTTAAATTTGAAAAATTTGAAGAGAGTTTTGTCACAAGTGATTTAACTTTATTAGAAAGCGCTGCTGATCTGAAGAGTGAGAAGATTAAGAAAGCTAGAGTAAAAGCAACAACCGAGTTAGGTGCATTAGAGACAAAAACAAAAGATTTAATTAAAAAATTATCTGCTGATGAAACAACTAACGATAGCATAGCGCAGTTTCTTCATGAGGTAGAATCTCCCGCGGTTGATGAGACGAATATTGAGAAACAATTTAACTACGCTTTTCTCAAGATTGGGCAAGATATCAAAGCGCTAGAAACCAAACATCGCGAAGAAGGGCGTAAATATTGGATACGCTCTAAATCGCAACAAAAAGAACAAAAAAAGGAAAAAGAGGACTTAAAAGAAACGAAGCGCGTGTTAATTACTTTACAAAAAATGATGGATGAGCGCGTGGATCGCATGGAATCACGCCAAAAAGAGTTAAAAGAACTGAGTGATGCGCTTTGTCTGAGAAGTATTCAAAGCGGTTTGCGTGATTATGAGTCACGAGGGGGCTTTCCTGCTGGAGATAAACCTCTTGAGGTCGGTGTCGTCTATTATGAAGAAAAGACAAATGCAGCAGGTGTAGAGGTATATTCGGTAAAATTTCTCGGTGTCAACAACCAACCAGCGCAAGTTGAGTATCCTAAAACGCAATTTCCAACGGGTATGCTAGATGTTATCGCTCAATTAAAAACAGATAAAAAAATTGTTGATAAAAGCGATGATTTTCAGATCAAAAATAATTTAACCGGTTTACAGGAAATACATGATTGGGTAGAAGACATTGATCAAGACAGACAAGAATGCAAACAATTATGGGAAGCTTGTTTACGAACAGCCAAAGATCCAAAGAAATATAAGCACCAACACCAACATGCTAATTTTTTTCTTCGCATCTATGCACAACATAATAAAAACTCAAGAGAAATGCGCATCGTTGAGGAAATTATAAATCAAGATGGCTCTGTGGATAAAAAATCACCAAAGCATAGTTTCGTAGGGGAACGCATTGCGTCTCAAGAGATTTTTCTAAATAAAAATCAAGCGAAACGAACAACATGTAAAACATCCAGCGGCGACATTGTTCTGGAGACCCGTGTTCAGAAACGACAAGATAAAGATGTTATCAGTGTTGTAAACAAAACATCCAATTGGGGATCCTTGACTGAGGAAGCGAAACAAGAATCAGCCATGCTATTTGCCAGTGATTTGTTAATCAAAGCGAAACCAGGTGATTATATCCGATTATCAGGTAAGGAATCTGATGCGGAGCAAGCACAGATGGTCTACGTTGCGTTGTTGTTACTGACGATGCCAGAGCCTGATGAAAAACAAGAAAAAGCGCTGAAGTTCAACGCCTCTCGTATTAAAGTGAATGTTCCTGGTGTTAAATTGCCAGGTATGAGGCAATTGCACTTACAATGGAATGAAAAGTGGCGTGAAGCCTATGCTCATGAACAGGTTAAACCGGGTGAGCCTAGCTTGGCGATAAATCCTAAACTTAGCATCTATAAACAAGCAGTTGATGAGACCCGAAAAAAAATGGCGGCACCTAAAGATACAGAAGGCGAGCGCCTTGTAGAAAATAGAACCTATTTTAAAACACCTTAAAATAGGTTCAAAAAGCCATGATATTTTTCGCTTTTTGGGTGCATTTTGAATATATACTTTGCGCACATGCCTTAAACTGAGAGAGAAAAAAAATGAATAATAAACAATTGGCGATCGGTGTATTTGATTCAGGCATGGGTGGATTGACGGTGTTACGGGCTTTGCGCCAGCGTTTACCGTCTGAGTCTTTTATTTATCTGGGTGATACAGCACGCCTGCCTTATGGCACCAAAAGCCCAGATACCGTTCAACAATATGCGATACAAATGTCGCGTCTTTTGGTTGATAGACAAATCAAAGCGTTGGTTGTGGCGTGTAATACAGCGACGACAGCTGCTTTGCCCTATTTGCAGACTATGTTACCTGATTTGCCTGTACTGGGTGTGGTGATGCCAGGGGCTAATGCGGCAGTGGCGGCGACGAAAAACCAGCGTATTGCTGTTTTAGCAACAGAAACGACCATCGCTTCTCATGCATATCAGCATCTAATTAAGCAGCAATTACCCAATGTTTTTATTCACGCGCGCGCCTGTAGTGTCTTGGTCGCTTTGGCTGAAGAAGGCATGATTCATAATGAGGTGGCACGCTCTGCGCTGCAACACTATTTAGCTGATGTGCGTGATGAGGACACGGTATTATTAGGTTGTACGCATTTCCCCGTGTTTAAGTCGCTACTGGCCGATTTATTAGGTGAAAATGTTAAAGTAGTGGACTCAGCTGAAGCAACAGCAGATGCCTTAAAAGTACTGTTGTCTGAGAAAAGCTTATTGAATGAGGTTGATTCTTCTGGAGAGGTGAACTATTTAGTCACTGACTCGGTTAATCGTTTTCGTACAGTAGGTGAGATCTTTTTGGATATGCCACTGTCTCTTGAGGAGATTGAGTTAGTTGATGCGTCGACTAATCGATAAAAAGGCGCAAAATATGGCTATTCCCTTGCGCGAAGCGAACACTTACTCGCTGTGTGCTCTTGTTCTGGCAAGCAATCACAGGCCATCATTTAATGTAACAGCGTGCAAGTATTCTATCTAGTATGATAAATATTTGAAGCCACTATCTGGTAAAATCACCACCACATTGGTTCGTTTCGTTTTCCCTTGAATACGATCACGTAAATGTTCGGCCACAAATAAGGCACCTCCTGAACTTCCGCCCGCTAAGATGCCTTCCGTTTTAGCTAGACGTTTTGTGGTATCCAATGCATCATCGTCAGTAAATTGCACCACATCGTCGATTAAATCAAAATTATGTATAGGGCAAATTTTATCCTTCCCTGCGCCTTCTATACGATAGGGTTGAGGACTTATGTCTAAGTTTTTATAGTGAAAGTAATGATAAAAGACGGAGCCAACCGGATCGGGAAGAATAATTTTAATGTGGCTATTTTTTTCTTTTAAAAATGTTGCAACTCCTGTGATCGTACCGCCAGTGCTTGCCGCTGCAACTAAATAATCAATTTTTCCATCCATTTGCTCCCATAACTCGTGCGCGGTTTTTTCATAATGCGCTTGAACATTAAGTTCATTATCATACTGCCCTAATAAAACGGCATTAGGGCGTGTAGAAGAAATCATTTTTGCTTTATTGGTATAATGTTCTGGTGAATCAGGTGAAAGATTAGCTGCGCAAACGATGACTTCGGCACCGAATGCTTGCATGGTTTTAATTTTTTCAGGGCTGGTTTTAGGTGGAACCGTAATGACGGCTTGGTAATTTAGAATAGCAGCAATCATGGCAAGAGATGAGCCTGTATTACCGGATGAGGCTTCAACAATCGTATCACCCGGTTTGATTCGGTTTTTTTTCTCAAGATCACGAATCATCGCAATAACGATTCTATCTTTGATGCTCAAACTAGGGTTAAACATTTCACATTTGGCGTATAGATTAAAAGGTAAATCGGGATTAAAACGATTGAGTTTGATAAGAGGGGTATTCCCTATGAGCTCTAGTATATTATTTGCAACTAAAAAACCCATTGTATTTGCATCCAATACCGAAGTTTAGTGTTTAAAATGGCGCCCAATGATGAATCTAATCACTCTTTTTTAGGTGGGCGCTGCATTAAATTTTTGACAGCTGCCTCTGGCGTAATCATACCATGTAAAACCTGATTGACTTCGTGGCAGATGGGCATGTCTAGCTGATGTTGCTTCGCCATGGCGCAGACTTGAGCGGCATTATGTTTTCCCTCTACAACTTGCCCAATGTTTTTTTCCGCAAGCTCAGTGCCCATACCCTCGCTCAGCAATAGACCGAAGCGTCGGTTTCTAGATTGATTGTCCGTACACGTGAGCACCAAATCCCCCACACCGGCTAGCCCCATGAAGGTGTCTGCTTGGGCGCCTAAAGCAAGGCCTAAGCGTGTCATCTCAGCTAAACCGCGGGTGATCAAGGCTGCTTTGGCATTCGCACCATAATGCAATCCATCACTGATTCCACAGGCAATCGCCAGTACATTTTTTACCGCACCACACAGTTGCACACCTATCCAGTCTTCAGACAAATAAACACGCATATTTTGATGATGCAAAATCTGATGAACGGTTTTTGAAAAAGGGGGGGTATTTCCGGCAACGACGATGGCCGTGGGTAATCCTTTTGCGACTTCGCTGGCAAAAGAAGGACCTGAAATAACGGCGATGGGGTAGTCTTTACCCCAGTTATTGTGTACCCATTCACTTAACAACAGGTGGGTTTCAGGATCAACGCCTTTAGTCAGCCAGGCGATGCCTTGTGCGGGTTTAGGTATTTTTTTCAATAAACCAATGAATGCATGCGATGGTACCGCAACAATGATTGTGCTGGCTGATTGAACAGTGGCCTGTAAATCATCGCTGATTTCAATGTTGTCTGGCAACAGAATGTCTGGCAAAAAGCGTGCATTGGTGCGTGTACGCCGCATGTGTTCGGCATGTGTTTTGTCTCGTGTCCACAAATGCACATGGGATTGCTGTTTGGCAATTTGAATTGCAACCGCAGTTCCCCAAGAACCCGCACCCAATACGGCGACTGCTGTCATAAATGATGTCCCTCTCTAAACTTCAACCATGATCGAACACGTCGAAGTGTCAACAGATCTTAGAGCCTGTTTAACAGCCTATTACACCTTGTCTTGCTCCATCAGGGCTAGATCTTCGCAGAGGCGAGAATTTAGCCCTGATGGAGACATGTTCTAAACATGGACCCCGCGAACAAGTCGCGGGGCGTAGGCATATGAAATGTCAACAGACTCTAGTGTTCTGTTTCTTTTTCTTTTTCGGCTTTTTGTCGTTCTTCTAATTGTTGCATATATAATGCATCAAAGTTAATCGGTGAGAGTACCAGCTGTGGGAAGCTACCGCGAACTACTTCAGAGGTAATGACTTCTCTGGCATACGGGAATAACAAGCTTGGGCAAAAACTATTAAGAATGTGATCCAGTTGCTCTTCTGATGGTCCATGAATGGTAAAAATACCGGCTTGTTGGACTTCTACTAAAAAAGCGGTGTTGCCAGCGTTTTTAACGGTTGCCGTGACAGTCAGAGCGACTTCATATATATTTTTTTCTAACTGATTGTGTTGGGTATTTAAATCTAAATTAAGCTCAGGTTCCCACTTTTGTTGAAACACAGCTGGGGTATTTGTGGTTTCGAAAGAGAGATTTTTGATATATAGGCGCTGAATCATGAATTGTGTTTCTTCTTGTGCGCCTGCTGCTGCTGGTTGTTGTGGTGTATTAGTCATGAATTACTTATCCTTCTAAAAGTTTATCTAATTGCCCTGCTGCATTCAGAGCGTATAAATCGTCGCAACCACCGATGGCTTTGTCATTAATAAAAATCTGTGGCACTGTTCGACGGTTGGTTTTTTCAATCATTTCATCGCGTTTTTCAGGATCGAGATCAACGCGAATTTCGGTAAACGTTTGATTTTTTTGTTTAAGCAATAATTTGGCGCGATCACAATAAGGGCAATGTGCGCTGGTATAGATAATAATGTTCGACATGATTACTCCCTATTATTTTTTAACCAAAGGCAGATTCGCTGCTTGCCATGCAGTGATTCCACCTGCCAAGACCATGGGATTTTGATATCCTTTAGTACGTAGTTTTGCTGCTAAAGCTGTCGACTCAATACCACGCGTACAAACCAAAATGATGGGTTTGCTCTTGTACTTATCCATTTTGGGTTGATCAAAATCATGGCTGGCTACGCGTACGGCTTTGATGATATGCCCTTTGCGATATAAATCATCGGCACGTAGGTCAAATACAGTGGCTTCTTGATGATTCATGAGATTCACAACGGCCTCAGGTGATAATGACTTACCTTGTTTTTTGGAGTTTAGATATTCGTAAATATAAATCGCAATGAGAATAACCACCAAGGCTAAACTGAGTTGCCAATGTTGATGAACAAATTGATTGAGACGGTCCATAAATATACCTTAATAACAAAAAATGATTATTTTTGAAAAGTGGATTGTACCGGATACCCTGCGTTTATCCACTCTATAATGCCGCCATCGACAGAATATACTTTCTGATACCCCATTTCTAATAGGCAATTGGCCGCATGCAAAGAGCGCACGCCTCCACGGCAATGGAGATAAATTGTTTGGGTATGTTCAGGGATGGTTTCTTCAATCATCTTTGGCAGCACATCTTTTGGAATGTGAATAGCCCCTGGAATATGCTGCTCATTCCATTCGTCTAATTCGCGCACATCAATGAGGTGAATACCAGATGGATTGTCGTAGGCTTTTTTTAATTCGTGAACACTGATGGTTTGAATACTGTTTTTGTTATCCAAGATAAATCCTCTTTAAGCGAACGAATAGATTATACCTGTAATCATTCAAAATGCTAGATTTGAGGAGCTAAGATCGGAGAAAGGTTTCGCGTTTAGGCTGCGTTGTTTTGTTTAGCGGGAGCGTCCGCTTAATCCACTTTTCAAGCTGTTTTACGGGGCCGCCGCCTATTCGCTTCCCGCTCAAAGGCGCTAAAAAGCACATCCCTGTGCTTTTTACCCCGTAAAACAGCTTGAAAAGTGGCGCTCCCGCAACCCGCTAAACAAAACAACGCAGCCTAAACGCGAAACCTGCGAGATCCTAGCGTCTTAAATATGGTGTCAAAGCTTAATCGATAGGGAAAACGCATCTAATTTTTGAACAAAAATCACCGCTTTTGGGGCTACATCCTGCGCTTTATGCGCAGGATCCATACAATGTTAATTAAGATCGTAATCTGGATTACGCGCATAAAGGGCGAAAATAATACAAAGTGGCTTTATATGACGCGATTAGATGCGTTTACCCAGGCTTAATCGCCATTTTTATCAAGTTATTGAGATCATTTTTAATTGTGATACAGTTCATTGGGTTTTGTATATAAATTAAGGACAGATATGCTTATTGATATTCCCCAACCACGGCTTACCACGGCGCACTCTGGGCCTTTGTTTCCAGTTGAGGAAGTCATTTTAAGTCATGTTAATAAGATTGAAACTTGGTTTCGTAACCAATGGATAGCTTCTTCGCCTCCCATTATGACATCGGTTGATTTACGGCATGCGGGCTATAAGCTTGCGCCGGTTGATACCAATTTATTTCCAGCAGGATTTAATAACTTAAACCCTGATTTTATGCCTATGTGTGTGCAAGCGGTACAATCTATTTTAGGGTATAACTGTACCAGTATTTTACTCATACCAGAAAGCCATACACGTAATCTTTTTTACCAACAAAGTCTTGCCGTATTACGCGATATTTTTATCAAAGCTGGCTATAACGTACGTCTTGGTAGTTTGGATGAAACGGTCGTGGAAGCGTTTGAAATCACCACGGAAAAAGGTGATATTTTGCGTATTGAGCCGTTGGTTCGTCATGGAGATCGCGTGGGATTAGCGGATTACGATCCTTGTCTGGTGCTTTTAAATAACGATCTGTCAGCAGGTGTTCCACCCATTTTACAAAATTTACAACAACGTATTGAGCCTTTAACGCAGCTGGGTTGGGCGTCACGATTAAAATCAAATCATTTTGAATTTTACAATCAAGTGGTTACTGAATTCACACAGCAGATTGATTTAGACCCATGGCTTATTAACCCACTGTTTAGTGTAGAAGATGACATTGATTTTATGCAGCAAACGGGTGTTGAGCGAGTCGCAGAAGCGGTTCATCAATTACTCTCGCGTATCGAAACGCAATATCGATTGTATGATATTCAACAGAAGCCTTTTGTTGTAATGAAAGCAGATAATGGCACTTATGGCATGAGTGTAATGACGATTCGTGATGCCAGTGCTGTATTGCAGCTCAATAGAAAGCAACGCACAAGTATGGCTACAACCAAAGGGCGACAAAAAGTGAGCCGTGTCATTTTACAAGAAGGGGTTTATAGCGCTGAAACCACTCAGGATAGGGCTGTGGCGGAGCCGGTTGTTTACATGTTAGGTCAATTCGTTGTGGGTGGCTTTTATCGAGTACATCAGGGGCGTGGTGTGGATGAGAATTTAAATGCACCGGGTATGCATTTTGAGCCACAAGCATTTGAGAAAGCTTGCAATACGCCATCGAATAATCGGGAGTGCGTGGATCCTCTGAATCGCTTTTATGCGTATGGTGTGATAGCGCGTTTGGCAGCGATGGCTGCTTCACGCGAAATTATTGCTTTAGGAGCGTAATAAAAAGCTTTTGGATAAGGTGACGAGGCTTTTTTTGTAAAGCCCGATTTTTCATTGTAATGTAATCGCTTACGGCCTCGCTCTTGAACATCGGAGAACTTTACTTTTAATTAACAACCAAATTCGCATACGCCAAGACCAGCCATTTGGTGCCTTGTTTTGCAAAGTTGACTTGGATGCGCGTGTGTTCGCCGCTGCCTTCAATCGCTAGTACAACCCCGTTGCCAAATTTGGGATGAGAGACTGTCTGACCTAAACGAAAGCCAGATGTTTCGTCTGTCATAGCAGGAAACGCTGCATTTTGAGACTGATAATTGTTTTTCATGCGAATTTCGTGCAGCAAATGCTTGGGAATTTCACCGAGGAATCGCGATGGAGAATGCCTTTCTTCACGGCCATACTGTCTACGTATTTCAGCATAAGACAAAATAAGCTTTTGCATGGCGCGCGTCATACCCACGTAACATAAGCGCCTTTCTTCTTCTAAGCGTTTTGGCTCTTCCATGCTTTGTCGACCAGGAAATAAGCCTTCCTCCATGCCAACCATAAACACCACCGGAAACTCTAATCCTTTTGCTGCATGTAATGTCATCATGTGTACATAACTATCTTGTTCTGCCGCTTGATGATCTCCTGCTTCTAGTGATGTATGGGCTAAGAAAGAAACCAAGCTGCTTGTTTCTTCAGAAAACTCTTCATCGCGAAATTCACGCGCAGCGTTTACTAACTCTTGTAAATTTTGTAGTTTTGATTCGGCTTGCTCGCCTTTTAAATTTAAAAAATGATTTTTTAATCCGCTACGTTCCAGTGTTAAGCTAACTTGCTCTTCAAGACTCAGTGAGCGTGTTTCTAGGCGTAAATCATGAATCAATTTCATGAATTGACTTAATGCCGTATGTGCTCGTTGCGGTAAACGCTGACCATTGATAAGTTCCGATGCTGCACGCCACATCGATTGTGTGTGATCTCTGGCAAGCGCGCGAATTTCCTCCAATGTTTTTTCACCAATGCCACGTGTTGGGAAATTAACCACACGCTCAAAGGCTGCATTGTCTTCTGGATTAGCCAGCATCCGCAAGTATCCAAGGCTGTCTTTGATTTCTGCACGTTCGTAAAAACGTAATCCACCATAGATACGGTATGGGATGCCTGTGTGTAAAAAGGCCTCTTCAATGACGCGTGACTGCGCATTGGCTCGATATAATATGGCAAAATCGGTATACGCTTGCCCCTGGTTGATGCGATTTTTTATCGACTCACTGATATAGCGTGCTTCATCAAATTCATTAAAGGCACGAAATACATCAATGGTTTCCCCGGGATTACTGTCTGTCCACAAATCTTTACCCATGCGGGTTTGATTGTGTGTAATCAAGGCATTGGCTGCATCCAGAATCACGGAAGTAGAGCGATAATTTTGCTCTAAACGGATGACTTGAACTTGATTAAAGTCTTGTGTAAATCGTTGGATATTTTCAATTTTAGCACCACGCCAACCGTAAATGGATTGATCGTCATCGCCGACAACCATCACGCTGGTTTGAGCGCTGCTTAGGAGCCGAATCCAAGCATATTGTACTGTGTTCGTGTCTTGAAACTCATCGATTAAAATCGCTTGGAAGCGTTGCTGATACGTTTGTTGCAAATCAGGATGGTCACGTAATAACTCCACGCTACGCAATATCAGCTCAGCAAAATCAATCACACCGGCTGTTTGACACATTTGCTCGTAAGCTTGGTATATTTGTAACCACACACGGCTTGGACCATAAGGCGATACATGTACATGTTTAGCACGCAATCCTTCATCTTTTTGAGAATTAATAAAACTTTGTGCCGCTCTGGCTGGCCATTGTTCTGCGTTGAGGTTTAAATTGGCAATGACCCGTTTGATAAGACGCTCTTGATCATCACTGTCTAAAATATGAAAGCCCTCAGGTAAACCTGCTTCGTGATGATGCAGTCGCAACATACGATGGCAGATACTATGAAAAGTTCCGACCCAAAGCCCGGCGACAGAGGTATTCATGAGCTGACCCAAGCGCGCTTTCATTTCATTCGCGGCTTTATTGGTGAAAGTGACAGCCAATAAACGATGCGGTGATACATCCGCTTCATTCATCAACCAAGCAATGCGACTGACTAAAACACGGGTCTTTCCGCTGCCAGCGCCTGCTAGTACCAGAGCATTCCCCAATGGTGCAATGACAGCTGCACGTTGACGTTCATTTAGTTTATTGATCCAGGTATCACTGATCATATTGATTCCATTATGAAAATTAACTCAACCAAAAAGCTGCGGCAAAATGCCTGAATGAAAGCTTCGCGGGGTTTGGGGTAGGCTTTCAGAACCTTCGGCTACCAGGAATGGCGGTCATCGAGCGACATGGATGTGTCTCGCGTGTCCTGTTAAAGCATACCTCAAACCCCGCGAAGCTTCTGGCACCATATTTTCCGCTTTTTTAGTGCATTTTGAAGTTTATTGGGTAAATGCCCGGTGAAAGCGTATTGCAGCAGCAATAAAGCGGTGAGTAGCTAAGATATTTCGAGCAACTATACCATAATCTTTGAAAACAGTTTAGTATGTTAAACATTGGAATTTGTCTGCATTTACTTCAAGGAGCACGATATGAAAAGCAACGTATTACGTTGGGTATTGGGTGGTATGAGTTTGATTTCTTCGACAGCCTTATTGGCTGGTCCCATTGAGTACACCCAGTTAACCAGCTTGCAAAATCAACCCGCAGTCAGTGCGACGAATTTAGCTTCTTTAGAAACGGTTGATGGCATTCAAAACATTGGTAATGCGCTCAATAAAGTGACAGTCAAAAACAGTGGCTTTTACTTTATTATTGCTGCCGGGCAAGCAGGGGCTGTCAAGAGTACATCAGCGACAGGGACGGTCGATCTTTGGTTAGTTAAAAATGGTGTGGCACTGCCCAATACTGGCTCACGTAGCTCTGTATCTGGTCAAGACACGTCAACTGTTGTTTGCCAAAATATTGTACACTTAAATGCTGGTGACTCGATCAGTGTCGGTTTTGCAGGATCTGATCCCGCTTTTGGATTAATGACGATTCCCCCTGCAGATGGTAGACCGGCTATTACCAGCATGACGTTCACTATTTATCGATTAAACTAAACATGAAAAAATACGCGATCACCTTACTAATGTGTGGTTTTTCATTGTTGCAGTCTTGCGTCAAACCAGGCCCGCATCCGGATGATCCTTATGAGTCTGTTAATCGCAAAATTTATGCGTTTAACAGTGAAGTCGATAAGATGTTTTTGAAACCAACAGCCAAAATGTATGTCACGGTGGTGCCCGCTAAAGTTCGTGCGGGCATTAATAATGCGTACAATAACGTCAATATGTTGCCAACGATTGCGAACGATATTTTGCAAGCCAAGGGTAATGCTGTGATTAAAGACACTTGGCGCTTTTTTATCAATTCTACGCTTGGGATTGCGGGTATTTTCGATCCGGCCAGTACGTTCGGTTTACCGCCCCATAGTAATGATTTGGGCCTGACTTTTGCGCAATGGGGAGATAAGCACTCTCCTTATGTGATGATTCCTTTCCTAGGACCCAGTACCATACGAGATGGCATGGGCATGCTATTTGATTATACTTTTTTTACGCCTTATCCCTATTTGCCGTCGGATACACTTATTTACGCTTTAATGGGTGTGCGTTACGTCGACTTGCGATCGCAGATGTTAGAGACTGAAAAACTAATGAATGATGCGATTGATAAATACGCGTTTATGCGTGATGCTTATTTGCAACATCGTCATTTCTTAATCACCGGTGAACAGCCGGATAATGGTGAGTTGTATGTTGATGAAAATGACGATAAATCCAATGACGATAAATCGAAAGGTGATCAGTTATTACAACAAAAGCCAGCAAACGGAACTCCTTCAAAATTTCCCCTAACCACGGCGTAAACATGCTACACGTTGCTTTATTTCAACCAGAAATCCCACCTAACACGGGCAATATCATCCGTCTTTGTGCGAATAGCGGTGCCCAATTACATTTAATCCACCCATTGGGGTTTGCGCTAGATGATAAACGCATGCGGCGCGCTGGTTTAGATTATCATGAATGGGCAAATGTGATACATTATGATAATGAGTCAGAGTTTATACAAAAAAACCAACATAGGCGCATATTTGCCTGTTCAACAAAATCTGACACCTGTTATACCGCGGTTCAATATCAAGATGATGATTTATTCCTTTTTGGACCTGAAACACGAGGGTTACCTGCCTCACTGCGAGCTTATTTTACCGGTATTCGCATTCCCATGCGGCCTGAAAGCCGTAGTTTAAATTTGTCCAATGCGGTGGCGATTACCTTGTTTGAAGCATGGCGACAATTAGGATTTCAGGGAGGGTGAGGGCGATGAAACTAGCTATTTTGATGGATCCATTAAAGACTCTGACACCTTATAAAGATTCAACCTTGGCGATGATTGAGTCGGCTCAAAAAATGGGTTGGGAATGTGTGTATTTCACCTTGGATGATTTATTTTGTCAAAATGGTGAGCCCTATGCGCAGGTACACGACATAGTGTTATTTGATTTGGCTGATACACCATGGTACGCATCAAAATCATTAGGTGAACATGCGCTGTCTACCTTTGATATTATCTTAGTGCGCAAAGATCCACCGGTGAATATGGCTTATCTTTATGCGCTCAATTTATTAGAGCTTGCAGAAAGATCCGGCGTGCTGGTCGCTAATCAGCCTCGCGGTTTACGTGATGTCAATGAAAAAATGATCACGTTACAATATCCTTCACTGATTCCTAAAACATTGGTATCAGCCAATATCACCCAACTCAAAGCGTTTTGGGCGGAACATCGCAATGTGATATTCAAGCGCTTGGATGGCATGGGAGGTCAAAGTGTTTTTCATGTGAGTGAAGATGGGCGTAATTTATCTGTTATTTTAGATCTTTTAACAGTACAACAGCAGCAGCTGATCATGGCACAACGTTTTATTCCAGAAATTTATACCGAGGGCGATAAGCGGATTTTACTGATAGCCGGTAAACCCGTATCCCATGCTCTGGCGAGATTTCCAGCGCCCGGTGAAAGCCGTGGTAATTTGGCAGCTGGTGGGCATGGTAAAGTTGTCCCATTAACCGCTCACGATAAACAGATCTGTGCACAGATAGCTCCGATGCTTGAAGAGAAGGGCTTGGGTTTTGTTGGGATTGATGTGATTGGTCAGCACCTAACAGAAATCAATGTGACTAGCCCCACCTGTATTCGAGAAGTAGCACGCGAGACGGGCGAAGATATTGCAGGCGCTTATCTTCATTATTTAATGACAGCACGCCTTAAGCTTAATAAAACATCGGGATAATCGTTTGGGTGAAGCTTAATTTGCAGCACACAGACTTTGTCTGTGATGGTGTGCGAATGTGTTAGCTCTTTTTCTAACTCAGCGCAGGTGTTTATCAAAGCGGTATAAACATTTTTTCCAAACACGTGAGGCAATGTTTGATAATCCCAAGGGTGGATATCATTGTAATCTAAATCAGGCTCATGAATCGCACGCTCAATACTATAACCATTATTATCTAATATGAAGACCATGGTGTTTAAACCATGACGCATGATACTGGAAAACTCTTGAGCGGTGGTTTGTAGTGCGCCATCACCGATAATAATCAATGTGCGGCGTGTTTTATCGGCTAAAGCAGCCCCTAAGCCAGCTGGTAATGTATAGCCAATCGATGCCCATAAGGGTTGTGTAATCACGGTGATATCATCAGGAAGAGATATTCCTAATAACCCAAAAATGGGGGTGCCAATATCTGCTAGCAGTATATCTTGTGGCTGAAGAAAGGTAGATAATCTTTGCCAGAAATCATGTTGATTGATAATGTCTTTCGGTGTGGTAGGTGTCTTGCTAGTTGGTCGCTTAAAGTGATTAGTGTAATGATACTGGGTTAGTGCTTTCGTGAGCGTTGGTAATAATGCATCAAAATAAATGTCCTGATAAGTTGTTTCATCAATAACCACATGATCGAAGTGAATTTCAATGACGGTTTTGTCTTCTAATGGGGCTGTCAATAAACCTGAATGAAAATCAGGGCGCAACGCACCAAAGCAAATCAAACAATCGGCTGTTTCTAAGTATTTTTCTACACCAGAGCTACTAAATTTCCCCGCATACATGCCTAAAAAATGAGGATAAGATTCATTAAAAATACCTTGGCTCATATTCATGGTGGCACAGGGAATCTGTGTTTGCTGCAAAAAAGCAGTCAATAAAGCGCGCATACCATAAGCCGTAACACTGGTGTCTGCCAGAACCATCGGTGATTGTGCTTGGCAAATGAGACCGCTAATGAGTAGACTCACTTTCTCAAGTACACCGGCATCCGTGTTTGGATACTGTAAATGTAGCCGTGTTGTTGGCTTTTGCACGGTCGCGTTGACTAAATTGCTGGGTAAGCTCAAATAAACAGGACGTTTTTTAAGCCAGCATTGTACCAGTGCATCATCAATCAATGAGGCGGCGGTGGCCAGATCATCTAAAATAAAAGCAACTTCACAGAATGTGTGATAGATTTCACGAAAAACAGAAAAATGCGTATTACCCAATGTATGGTGTTGAATCGCATTGGTTTGCGTCAGGGTGGTTGCAGGAGAGCCAACGATATGTACGACCGGGACTCGTTCAGCGTAGCTACCAGCAATCCCATTGATAGCGCTGAGCTCACCGACACCAAACGTCGTGATGACGGCAGCCATGCCACGTACGCGGGCGTAACCATCTGCAGCATAAGCGGCGTTTAATTCGTTACAATTTCCGATCCAATCAAACCGCTTATCCTGTAAGACATGATCCATCAAATCTAAATTATAATCCCCAGGAACACCAAATATATTTGAGATACGTAATTCGGCGAGTCGATCAAGCAAATATTGGGCAATACTGATTTCGGACATGATCATCCTTCACACACTAATTTAAGACAAGAATTACTTAAAAAAATGGATAAATCAACCAGTAAAACGTTGCGTTGTCTTGAGGTAACCTAGCGTGTTTCTATTGACACTTTATCGCCTCTCATGTTACGTTCAGTCCCTTATTCGTCGGTTAAATCAAGGAGCTTAAGGTGAAACGACATTTATTCCTGACTACAGCATTGGTTGCAGCGTTGAGCAGCTCAACGACCTTCGCCGATACAAAAACAGCGCCTGTGTGTGCTGAAAACAAAAAGCAGATCGAAAAAATTATTCGTGAATATTTGGTTAAAAACCCAGAGGTTCTTGTTGAAGCATCTCAAGCATTGCAAATGAAACAACAACAAGAAATGCAAGCAAGTGCTAAAACAGCGATTAATGCTAATGCAAAAGAATTAATTGCAGGCTCTTTAACCGTTGCTGGTAATGCAAAAGGCAATGTAACCTTGGTTGAGTTCTTTGATTATTATTGCGGTCATTGTATTAAAATGAAGCCTGTTATCAATGAATTGATTGCGAAAAATCCTAACCTGCGCGTTGTTTATAAAGAGTTCCCTATTTTTGGTAAAGATTCTGAAATGGCTTCTAAATTAGCGATTGCTGCTGCAATGCAAGGTCCAAATCAGTATTTTAAAGTGCAAGAAGCGTTGTTTAAATCAGGTGGCCATTTAAGCGAAGAAAAACTCATGGAGATCGCAAAAAATGCTGGTTTGAACATGACAAAACTGAAAGCAGATATGGATAGCAAAGTCGTCAATGACGTGTTGCTTTCTAACCGCAATTTAGCTGAAAAAATGCGCCTCATGGGAACCCCTGCTTTTGTGGTTTTGGCAACACCGAATGGCGAGTTTAAAGCGAATAGCGACATTGCGTTTATTCCAGGCGCAGCTTCTGTTCAATCACTACAAGATATGGTAACAAAGGCAGCAGGAAAGTAGTTTGATGATAAAACCCAATACCTTTCAAGATATCATTCTGACTCTGCAAGCCTTTTGGGCGAAGCAGGGTTGTTTGATCTTACAGCCGTTTGATATGGAAGTGGGAGCTGGTACATTCCATCCAGCTACTTTTTTGCGTGCTATTGGATCTAAACCATGGGCGGCTGCTTATGTTCAGCCCTCAAGGCGCCCAACGGATGGTCGCTACGGCGAAAATCCAAACCGAGTGCAGCATTATTATCAATTTCAAGTGGTCTTGAAGCCATCTCCCTTAGACATTCAAGATAAATACCTTGATTCGTTACGCGCATTGGGTATTGATCCACTCACCGATGATATTCGTTTTGTTGAAGACAATTGGGAGTCACCTACACTCGGCGCATGGGGATTGGGTTGGGAAGTTTGGCAAAATGGCATGGAAGTATCGCAATTTACTTACTTTCAGCAAGTGGGTGGTATTCCTTGCAAACCAATCACGGGTGAATTGACTTATGGCTTAGAGCGGTTGGCTATGTCTTTATTAGGTGTTAAAAGTTTTTTTGATATGCCTTGGGCGAATACGGTACATGGTATCGTCACATACGGCGATGTGTTTTTAGAGAACGAAATACAACAATCTGCTTATAACTTTGAGCATGCAAATGTAGATGCCTTGTTTAGCCAGTTTGATTATTATGAAGCAGAAGCACAGAAGTTAATTGATTTACAATTACCCTTACCCGCATATGAGATGGTGATCAAGGCTTCTCATGTGTTTAACTTATTAGATGCACGACGCGCCATATCGGTCACTGAACGCCAACGATATATTTTGCGCGTTCGCGAATTATCGAGAGCAGTAGCCCAGACGTATTATGAACAAGTTGAAAGTAAAATCGAAGTCGCATGATTTATTGATTGAAATAGGTACCGAAGAGCTTCCTTCTGGTGCAGTGAAGCCATTGCCCGAAGCGTTGGCGAATCATATTGTCAATCAACTCAGTAAATTAGGCATCGCACACGGTCAGGTGCGAACATTTGCCACGCCCAGACGTTTGGCTGTTTTATTACATGAAGTGGCAGCACAACAACCCATACAAATGATTTCGCGACGTGGTCCAGCGGTCTTGCCGCAGGACAAAACAGCGCAGCCTTCTCAAGCTTTATTGGGTTTTGCAAAATCGTGTGGCGTTGAAATCAAAACGCTTAAGCGCATGAAAACAGAAAAGGGCGAGTGGTGGTTTTATGAAACGACTCAGCCTGGTTTGTTGACGCGTGATTTGTTATTACCCATGATCCAAGAGGCTGTCGATGCATTGCCTATCGCTAAATCGATGCGCTGGGGTAATGGTGATCATGAGTTCGTGCGTCCGGTACATTGGGCTGTTTTATTGTATGGTGATGCTGTTATTGAAGGCGACATTCTAGGCGTGAAGGCAGGCAATCTTAGTTACGGGCATCGGTTCCATTATCCAAAGACAGTAGCTATTCCCGTCCCTTGTTTGTACGAATCTTTACTCGCAGATGCTTATGTGTTCGCTGATTTTGCAAAGCGTCGTCAAGCCATTCGTCAACAAGTAGAAGCGATTGCCAGTGAGCATCATTTGCAAGCCATTATTCCTGATGATTTGCTCGATGAGGTAACCTCTATTGTTGAGTGGCCCAAAGCACTCATGGTTTCTTTCGATGCGTCTTTTTTGTCTGTGCCAGCTGAAGCCTTGATTGCAGCGATGCAATCACATCAAAAATGCTTTGCACTACAAGATGCATCTGGTCAATTAAGTCCGCACTTTATCACGGTCAGCAATATAGAAAGTCGGCATCCACAACAAGTGGTTTTAGGTAATGAAAAAGTGATGCGTGCGCGTTTAAGCGACGCGGCGTTTTTCTATCAACAAGATTTAAAGAAGCCACTCACAGAATATCTGCCAGCAACTGAAAAAGTGGTGTTTCAAGTTCGTTTAGGGAGCCTGGCAGATAAAACAGCCCGTATGGCCGTTTTAATGGATGCGTTACAACATGCCTTTAATCTGAATGCAGATGAAGCGCAGCGTGCCGTGTTGTTATCTAAATGTGATTTGCTGACTGGTATGGTTGGTGAATTTCCCGAATTACAAGGTTTAATGGGGTATTATTATGCTCTTGCAAATGGTGAGTCGACACCGGTTGCTTCGGCATTACACGAGCAATATTTACCCAAGTTTGCGACCGATACTCTGCCTAGCTCTTCTCTAGGAACAGCACTGTCGTTGGTTGATCGTCTGGATACCTTGGTTGGTTTTTGGGGAATTGGTCAAAAACCAACTGGGGTGAAAGACCCATTTAAGCTACGACGTCATGCGTTGGCATTAGTGAGAATGTTGGTTAAAAATCCAGTCCAATTAACGTTGTCTGCATTGATTGATACCACAAGGCATTTATTTAACGAACAACTGACTGTTTCTCCGGCGGTTTTAAATACAGAATTAAAAACATTTATTCTCGAGCGTTTGCAATCTTATTACCAAAGTCAGGGAATTGCACTTGAGATTATTTATGCAGTACGTGCACGACAAGATGAATGGTTATATGATTTAGATAAACGCCTTCGTGCGCTGCTAGAGTTTGTGAAATTACCGGAAGCGGCCGCTTTGTCTCAGGCTTGTAAACGCGTGAGCAATATTTTGTCACAAACAGCGGAATCTGATCTACCGAAGTCAAAAAAAATACAATCAAGCTTGCTTACAGAGCCAGCTGAACGTGCTTTGTATGATCAAATTAAACACATTGAAAAAGTGGTCGAGCCTGAATACGTCGCAGGGCAGTATCATGCTATTCTGACGGCGCTAGCAACACTTAAAACGCCGGTTGATGCTTTTTTTGATCAAGTCATGGTGATGGTTGATGATGTGGCTGTTAAGCAAAATCGCTTGAATATTTTGGTACGCTTACAGCATATTTTGCAGGGTGTTGCGGATATTTCTCAATTAGCTAATTTAGTCAGCGCGCCACAACCCAGTAACCAGCTCACGCGTGCCAGTTTATCCAAATTAAAACAAATCTAAATCATGAGCAATGCGCTGTCTTTTCCTTTGAGTGTGGCATCACCTACTTTGGTATCAGACGCGCAGCAGTTAATGGATACGTATGGTTTTTATCTTGATGAACAGGTTTTACCAAGGTTAAACCTGACTCCTGATCGTTTAGAACTCTTGGTTGATGGTTTCTCGCCGCTTTGGGTCGATTTTCAAGATCCTCAATGGTTAAAGCGTTCTCGTGCAGGAAAACAACAAGGCTTGGTAAAAGCCTGCCAACCTCAGTCCAATCTACGCGTGATAGACGCGACTGCCGGGTGGGGGCGCGACGCCATTATTCTCGCGCATTTGGGTGCTGACGTTTTAATGTTAGAGCGGAATCCTGTGATGGGCGCTTTATTGCAAGATGGTCTTTGCCGATTTCAACCGCCTTCGCTATTTGGTAGTTTATCTTTGTTACACACCCAAGCGTTTGATTACTTACAAACCCTGACACATGATTATCCCGATGTTATTTATCTTGATCCCATGCACCCAGCACGTCAAAAATCGGCACTGGTAAAAAAAGACATGCAAATTTTGCAACATTTGATCGGCCCCGATATGGATGTTTTACCACTCATTGAACTTGCTCGCCAACGTGCGCATCATCGTGTGGTTGTTAAATGGCCTGAACACCAGCCACCTTTACTCAAACCTAATAGCAGCATCCATGGGAAAACGATTCGTTTTGATATTTATCTAAGCAGCGTTGATTAAGGACCTCTTATCATCGTAATGCCTTAAATCCAGTCAGAACGTGGTTGAGTATGACGCAATGTATTCATTCTCTTAAAAATTAACGCGCTATATACACAGGCTTTTTGTATTTATTTTTTACAAATAACTTCCAATATTTGCATATTTATGATACAATATGCCTCTTTATCATCACCAAAAGCTTTAATACCTTGAAACGACTGTATCAGATGATACGGTGCTATCAATAAGCTTGTGATGTTATTTTTTGACAGAAAACATATTGGAAAAATGATGCAGAGTAAACGCCCATTAAATGCTGAAGAGAAATTATATAAAGAAAAATACTATCCGCTTTTTGATAAAATGCTGAAATATGTAAAAACGGATGGAAAATCGGCTAGACCAACACCAGAAGACATTCAAAAAATAAACAATCTACATCTTGTTGAGAAAACGGACAGACTCAATCCCATTCCTTTTGTTTTTTATGCAGCCAGATCTCTTTACCCGCTGGAGTTCGACAATTGGTTTAAGACGGTTGGAGATTATGTCAGAAGATGTCTAGAATTAGGCATTACTTTTAATGTCGTCAACCATGATGGCGAAAGCTTTTATCAGTGGTTCTGTGAAGAAGGCTTGTCCTATTTTACCATTGTTATGTTGACTCAACCTGATGCATACTTGTCTCAAACCGATTATAACCATATTTTTCATTTTATTTTTACAAAAAATTTTCTTGATGAGTTTATCACAATCTATTTTTTTCGTCGTTCTCAGTGTCAGGTGCACGCCAACTGGGTTGAGCCACTTTATTGGGCGAACCGATCCTGGTTGCGTCAACTGATTCTAGATGGGCGTATTTTTGGCTCGCTTGATCTTTCTCAACAAGATGTTTTGTCATCCGTATTAATGAATACCACATCGCTAGAGCTCATCATCTATATTTTTGATGTTTTGCAAGAAGAGCGTCCCAGTTGGTTTTCGATTAAAAAAATAGATTCTGTAGGTAAAAACTATGCTTGTACATTCTTAGAAAATCGAGATAAAACCCTCGTTGCAAATGTCGTCGCGCGAATGTCACCTGATATGCCAACGGATTCTTTTTTTAATCAATTTATTGCCAGTTTATTCGATATGACAATCAAAGATAGCTATCAGAATAAAGCCATTATTTACGGTGTTTTGCATGGTCATTACACTTACGTTGAAACTGTATTGGCTGATTTTTCGCCAGCGGATTGGACGCCATCTATTTTATTTTCTGCTCTTGAGCAGGGTGATTCAAGATTGCTATCCATGATTTTGTCTAGTGCTCGTCAAGCTCAAAATATGATTGCGTCAACGGTTGCTGCTGAGCCTAATTCTCGCGGAAGTGTGTTTTCAAAATGGGATAGATACAACGGTTATCCGATTATTATTTACTGTAAAAACGCTGAGATGATGGATTTGCTGCATCAAGAAGACCTTCTGGAATTGGACGAAGTTTCAGTGGTGTATACAATTTCAAACATGATGTCTCTTATTTTTATACACAAAAACCTCTCTAGCGACTTTATTGAGAAGTATCTTATGGCCATTCAGTGGTTGTTAGCCCACACTGAATGGAAAGAATTTCGTTTTTGTATTGAAAATACATCGACTTATGTTAATTTTGTCTGTTGGCTATTAGCTAACAAGTTATCAAAATTTATTGTTGATAATGATTTGTTGAATCAATATTTGCCTGAATCTCAGACAAGAATGCATTCTTTTGATGTCTTTTGGGGGCAATTTTCTCAAGAAAGTTTTGATCATTTGTTTATGAAAAATCAAGATTTATTTTGTAAAAAGCCAATATTGAGTGATCTTGGGGAAGAAAAGCAAAAAGAGTTGCTCGATTTTGTCCAGTATTATTTAAAAACAACTGCTTTGAAAGTAGATAATAAATTAAGACCCCAGGTATCTCATCTTAATTATCATAATGAGTTAATCATAATAATCTTATTGTATCATTTAGTTCCGATCAAAGACCTTTTTGAAGAAAACGGTGTTCCTATCTTTCATCTGGTAGAGCATCTTAATCAAAAAGACACGTTTCCAATCGAACGATTTTTCGCCACAGCCTCAAGATTGGATAAACCCTTTAAACCAGATCTAAATCAATTTGATGCAACTGGAAAGCATGTATTTGAAAAAATAGTTTTGAGAGAAGAAAATACAGTGGCTGTAAGCCGAATCTCCTTATTAGTTAATTTCGCTGCTGTGCATGGATTTTCGTTTAACGTTAATAAAATTAATAACAATAAAGACTCTTTGTTGCATATTGCTTGTCGATTAGAAAAACCTGAGCTAGTCCGGTGGTGTTTTAGTCAAAAACACACTGCCGACATCAAAAATAAAGATGAAAAAACGGCTTATGATATTGCGGTGGAGCAAAATAACGAAGAAATACTGGCTATTTTTAATCGACAAAATCCGAAACGATATCCCAGAAAGAAAAAAACGACATCAGGTAAGAAATTCGAGTCAAGTCATGAGGATAGTGCGACATCTCAGGACAGTATTACACCGATAAAGGAACCTATTCCTCACAGCGTTGAGCCGTTAAAAGCAACGCAGGGAATTGATTCTGGATGCCCCGATTTATTGGTTGAACCATCTAGTGTGCGACCACCTTCTTTTTTATCGGAAGTGATTGATAATATAACCAATATACAGGCATACAAATCGCCGGAGCATTGGACTTCATTTTTACAATTAACGGATGGTGATTGGCTCAAACTATTTCAAGCCGTTGAGAATAATAAACCCAATGTGTTATACCAATTATTGCGTTTACCGGTATTAATATCTGAAAAAGAGGGGACCATACTTTCTAAAACTTGGGGATTTTGGTTTTCTTGGATTTCTCAATTAATTAAGGACAGTAAAGCGCCCCTTCTTAGTAAATTATTAGATAAGGCGCCATCTTTATTACCTGATACGATATTGGATGCGTTTCCGACGTGGCAAAAACAAGCCCTCGAGGAAAATAAGCAAGAGATTTATGTTCTTTTTCAATCATATCAACAACGCTCTGAAGCAGCTAGGCTTGCTGAAGAAGCTAAGGTTGCTGAAGCAGCTAGACTTGCTGAAGAGGCTAGGCTTGCTGAAGAGGCTAAGATTGCTGAAGAGGCTAGGCTTGCTGAAGCAGCTAAGCTTGCTGAAGCAGCTAAGCTTGCTGAAGAGGCTAGGCTTGCTGAAGAGGCTAAGATTGCTGAAGAGGCTAAGATTGCTGAAGAGGCTAGGCTTGCTGAAGAGGCTAAGATTGCTGAAGAGGCTAGGCTTGCTGAAGCAGCTAAGCTTGCTGAAGCAGCTAAGCTTGCTGAAGAGGCTAGGCTTGCTGAAGAGGCTAAGATTGCTGAAGAGGCTAAGATTGCTGAAGAGGCTAAGATTGCTGAAG
>CAZBNB010000003.1:0-115074 GCA_964493245.1 uncultured Legionellaceae bacterium | reverse complement strand
GAGGCTAAGATTGCTGAAGAGGCTAAGATTGCTGAAGAGGCTAAGATTGCTGAAGAGGCTAAGATTGCTGAAGCAGCTAAGATTGCTGAAGCAGCTAAGATTGCTGAAGCAGCTAAGATTGCTAAAGCAGCTAGGCTTGCTGAAGCAGCTAGGCTTGTCGAAGCAGCTAGAGTTGCTGTAGAAGCTAGACTTTCCTCATTAAATATACAAATTCCTGTGGTTAGCCCCCCTAGTTCTGTGTCTTTCAGCCCTTATGATCCCAGGGTTTTTTCCCCTTCTGGTATGCCCCCTGGGAATCGGAATATTGATAATATGCATCATCATATTTATATATTTTTTTCAGCTTTACAAGAAAATAACCTCCTCAAGTTGGATGAGTTCTTTAGGATTAGCCGACCTTTGTCAGTTGATTCTGCTAAAAAGTTAATAATGCATACATTTGAAAAAACATTACCAGCAGAAATGGTATATAAAATATTATGGGAAACCAGTATTGTACTACACGAAGATTTTAATTTTATTTCACGGATAGCCAGCACGGCTTTTGGCAATCAGCGCTATGATCTCGTGAGATCTTTGCTTCAGGTCGTTTCGTTGTCTTCCATAGCGGCTTACAATATAAAAACATTATTATCACAAACGAGGCCTTTGCTAGAAAACGAGCCTTATTTTTTGATTGATTTGGTCTGCGATGCTTGTGTAAAAGGATACAACACGTTTTTTGAGATACTCATACATGAACCCTTTTTTCAATATCATATTAGTTGTACGTCCAACAAATTGCTCGAAACCTTATTTTCTTCTAAAGATATGATGCGATTTCGGAAGGTGGCTAGGCTCCCCGGACAACAATTTTTAACTGCGGATGATAATGCGTTTCTAAAAATGGCAATCAAGTTGAATTGGCCTGAAATGATTCTAGAATTATTAGAATCTAATCAAGTTATCCAATCAATTGATCTTGAGAAGGGCTTTAATCTTTTTGATATAGCAGTCCAATCAGGGTGTTCTACGTACATTCTCCATATGCTCTTGCGTACGCCTAACATTTTCCAAATCGTTTCTTTTGCAACAACAGACTACGGTTTTTCCTATCGATATGGTGCATATGCACAGGGGTTTGTAGAGCACGTTTTACTCAATCCAACCACAGAAAATTTGCCGTATGGTTTTACATTAGATCAATTTATCCAGTTTGTTAATACGATTCCTTATTGTCAAACAGATCCCAATATTCAGTCACAGATTCATTCTTTATATGGATATTCGGGTCAAATTGGTTTTGTTATGAGGTAAATTTAAATGATATTGGCAACGTATGATTTGATGAACGTCCTAAACAAACACCAGGACAAACGTAGTGCCATGGCGTGCGCCTCTTCAGAATATATTTGTCGCACGATTTTACGTCAGCTTAGCATATTAAATGAGGTTGCTTTTAGCTCATCAGATGGTGGTTGGTCTTTCCTTTATGGAGTGAAGGTTATTGAGTTCGTAGAGGATGTTTTATTTGGTAGGGAGCAACTACCATCTGCTTATACAATGCCAGATTTTATTGCATTTGTTCATACAATTCCTTATTGCCGCGTGGATCCTACTATACAGGGAAGGATTTATGAGCTAAACCAGGTAGCTATGGGCCTGAGTTATCATATGATGACTTTTTAAGCATCTGTTGTATTTGAGTCATCATGGTTGCAACAGAAACCTCTCCAACCAAGGTCAATGCTTGTATTTGTTCGCCGTCTGCATTGTAAAATAAAAAAGTAGGGGGGGCGATGACGTTAAAAGAATGCAGTAAATTGATGCTGTTTTGATTATTTTCTGATAAATCAACCTCAATCCACATGATAGACTGTGTCGCTTTAATCACACGCGGATCTCGCAAGGTTGTGTTTGCTAACACGTTACAAGACTCACACCAAGTGGCTGTAAAATCAAGTATCGCTGGTGTGTGTTTGTTTTTTGCTTCTTGTAATAAACGCTGAGCATCATGCAGCGTGGTTACCCGCAATGATTTGATGACCTGCTCGGACAACGCCGGCGGTGTCTGTAGTGGTAGTAATGGATTCGTATGGCCAGCACTGGCGCCATAAAGAATGAACAACCCGTAAGTCAAGCTAATAATCCCTAAGCCCTGACGCCACTTGGTATAAGCGTTGATACCAGCGACAAAGGGTTTACAAGCAACACCGGTAAAAATTAACAATAAAGCCCACAATAACATCGTATAAAAGTCGCTCAGCAAGCGCGATAAAAGATGGATAGCAACCGCCAGTAAAAGCACACCAAACAAACTTTTGACTGTATTCATCCATTTCCCGGCTTTCGGCAATAATTTACCGGCCGAGGCACCGACTAAAATTAAAGGCGCTCCCATACCTAAGCCTAAAAAGAACAAAGCAGCTAAACCTAAACTGAAACTGCCTTGTCGCGCGATATAACTTAATACGCCTAATAAAGGCGGGGTTACACAGGGGGATAAAATTAAAATAGATAAACACCCCATTATCGCTGCGTGTAGATAATGGCCACCTGATTCATGCCGTGTAAACTTGGCTAAGCGGTTTTGTAATCCTAAAGGCAAGCGTAACTCAAAAAGCCCGAACATGGATAAAGCCAGTAATATAAATAAAAAGCTAAACCCTACAACCGCGATGGGTGATTGCATATAGATTTGTAGATTATGGCCTAATAACGCAATCACACCGCCAATGAGGCTATATGTGGTTGACATACTCAATACGTAACAAACAGATAAACCGATGGCTTTACGTGTTGTGATCGCGTGACCATGTCCTACGATCATACCTGATATTACCGGCACCATGGGTAAAATACACGGTGTGAAGGTGAGTAATAGCCCAAAGCCAAAAAAAGTGGCTATAATGAGCAAGGTGTTTCCTGATGAAAATAAACGTTCTATTTGTGTGCTTGGTTGCTCAGCGACTGTTTTTTCCAAAAATTGAGCGCTTCTTATTTTCTCATGGCGTGGCGATTTAAAGACTGGTTTGGCAACATCGGGTGTCTCAAGAAACACATCGCGCAATTTTAATTGGTCATCAATCACCAACATCAGCGTTTTTGTGGTGGGTGGATAACAAAATCCTTGATCAGAGCAGCCTTGAAATTTGACAAGCAGTGGTGTTTCACCTGGGCTGAGCGTTTGTAATGGGATTGTCAGTGCTAATTGATCGCGATAAAGCAAGACGGTATGTCCTCGGTGATCTATTTTAAATTGTGGCTCAGGAAAAACAAAAGCTTCAAGATTAAGGCGTGATGACTTAGGTAAATCCACGTGGATGCGTTCTCGATATAAAAAATATCCAGACTTGATAGTCCAAGTGAGTTTTAAATGGTGCGCATCGACACGTTTGCCTGTCAATTGAAATACTTTATCTCCAGGTAGGGGGGGGGGATTTGCGGAGGTATTCAATGAAAATAACAGGATAAAAAAAGAAAAAATAATACGCAACATCATGGCCTACGCAGTTGGCTGACAGAATGGTATTGTAATCCTATTCAAAATATACGGCTACCCTCTGTTGATTCAACGAGGGGTAGCCGAGGGTTTCGGAGCAGCTGTATGCGTTTCGTCTAAAAATGCCTGGATCATCTCGCCAGTTGGGCGTTGTTGCGGGTCTAGAGCCATCATTTTTTTTGCAAATTCATAATAGGGTGACTTCTCTGGTAATTTGATGTGATCAATCAACATGCAACCAATAGCGTAAATATCAGTTTCTGGTGAGAAAATGCGGCTTTCTTCTGGCTTGAGCATCTTGATAAGTTCCGACATTTCTGTATCTGATTGTCTTGCATGATCAGTACTGTTTTGAAATAGTTCAGGCGCAAGAAATCCTTTTGATCCTGATCCTTGATGGGCTTTTGTGGCCCTTTCTTCAGGAGTATTGTAAAATGACTCATGAAAATCGATCAAAGAAAGTACTATTTCTTTCCCATTTTGTATTTCAATACAAACATTCGACATACTAAGATCAGTGTGAACCATGTTTTTTAAAAATATTTGATCGACATACAAAGCTAATAACGCCCGAGCAATTCTGTTTTTTGATGATGAAGGTACCTTCATTGCAGCAAAATAATCGGTTAGGCTATCTCCACCATAACGTTGAAATTCGATTTTTTTCATGACTCCCTTTCTTGATAATCGAAAAAAGCCGAATTCTTGATTTTGTCGAATCCTAGCTAGGGTACCGAGATATTCGTGTTTATGCGCTGCTTTACGGTTAATAACAAAGGGAACCCCACTTTTATCGACGGCAAACTTTACATCATGCTTAAATTGGGTTTCTGCTGCACTTACTTTCACTTCTCTGTGAAAGAGATAGTGGTGCTTAGTTGCATATTTGGTAGGCCGTTTTTTTTCTGTTTTTATTTCTGAAGGTGCGGTACTCAGATTAAATTGTTTTAAATCCTCACAATGTTTGATCTCATCTTTTAATTGTGTTTCTGATTTTTGCGATTCGTATGCTCTTGTTTTCGTTTCTATATTGAGAAAATGTCGTGCTTCCCTTTTGCTGGTCTCATAATTATCTTGGCTTTGATCTAGTAAAAACTCCTCTTCTAAGATAGCGGTTTGTATGTGATTTGCATTTGATGTCCAATCTGACATCAAATCCAGATAAGTATAGGGAAGCAAATAAGCATATTGTTGAGATAATTCAGATGTTATCTCTTTTAATGTTTTCATTTCTTTTGAGGTCTGAGTCCAACTCAGTTCGTTTTGTTTTTCTAACAATTTTGCAAAGTATTCAAGGTTATTTCGATGAATCGATATTTTTTCTCGTTGCTTTTCTATTTTGTCTCTATCATTGGGTGTATTCAAATCATTGCTGGAAAAGTATTTAATATTATAAGCAGCCAATGTGTCTTTTAGCTCGATATAATCTTCATCCTCATCTAATTGTTCTGGTGTTAGATTGCTTGATATCATCTCCTCCTGTTCGTTGAGTAATTCTTCACAATCATCTAGCTCAGATAAAAGAACCTGTATTCCTTCTTGTTTTTGGTTTGAGTGTGCGATGGGATCGGTTACAGGAGAAATAGGCCCAAAATATCCTGTATACACGTCGTTATACTTTTCGAAGTGCTGGACGAGTTCATCTCTGATCGTTTTATAAGATTCATTATTTTCTAACTGCGTCGGCAATTGATTTTCGATTTCTTGTGCCAGTTCTTTTTTTAAAGTTAAACAACGTGTAATATCCACTGCTTTTTCACTTATCCGAGGTTCCGCATTTTCTATGTCTGCTTGCAGAGAAGGGTAATAATCGGGCGTCAAGATTTGTTCATCAGCACCAAAAAAATAGGTTTGATGACAGGCTTGATCGCGTTCTTGATACTCAGCGTCGTTCTGTAATGTCTGTAACGATAGTTCATCTCTTGCGGCATCTCGTCTATCAAGTGCTGTTAAGTAATTATCAAGATCAACCAACGTTTTGTTAAGAGGTTCTAGCTTTCGATGAGGATATTTAATGTAGTGTTCTTCTAACTTTAAGAGATTAGCATCGTATTCTTGCATGTCCTCGATTTCTTGTTTTGAAAATTGAGAGTTGATAATCCTGACGCGCTCTATCAATGCGTTATATTGAGTGATGTCTTGCTTGTAGATTTCATAAGATCGGGGCCCCATCGTCGTCGGACGTTCACTGGGAAAATCATACATATTACGATGGAAGTAAAGGTCTTCCTGTGTTTCACCAACGGTACAAGCATGTGAGAACAATATCTCATTATCTTGTGGATGAAGATGGGTTAAAGGAATAGCAGGTATGGGGTGGTCTTCAGGCGTTTCTTGACCCAAACGGACGTAACGCGTCAGTTGTCCTTGTGTGTTTTTTTCGATTCGTGAGATACTCGCGGTGCTTGGTAGATGGCCATTCGGAAAATGACGAGCGTATTCAGGCGCGGTGTATGCGGTTATGTTATCAACATAATCTTGTAGCGCTATTTTTTCAGATTCGGAAACCGTAATAACAGGCATGATTTAAAAGACCTTAATTAAAAATATATTTGTATATTATTTTAACACAAAGATCTTATTTTTGCACTTTTTTTCTTTGTTTTTTTCTTAAGAATGGGCGTCCCATGGTTTTTTACCCTAGGGTCTCTTAAGATGAAATGTCAACAGACCTAAATAACACCGTTTGAAAAGTAGCGATTCCACTTATCAAAAAAAAAATCATCCTCCCCCTTGAAATGGCCTTTCCCATCCCCATATTGGATATCAGAAGCTTTTCTATGTAATTAATAAATCAGGAGAAAACGATGAGCATGAAAATTCGTCCATTACACGATCGTGTTGTGGTTCGCCGTTTAGACGATGAACGTACAACAGCTGGCGGTATTGTGATTCCAGACAGTGCTGCCGAAAAACCCATGCGTGGTGAAATTGTTGCCGTTGGAACAGGTAAAGCGTTGGATAATGGTGATACACGTGCTTTGGCTGTCAAAGTTGGTGATGTGGTTTTATTTGGTAAGTACAGTGGTACTGAAGTTAAATTGAATGGTCAAGAAGTGGTTGTGATGCGCGAAGACGACATCATGGCAATTATTGAAAAGTAATTAAACCAAGTTCGGAGAGAGACAAATGGCTAAAGAATTACGATTTGGTGATGATGCCCGTCAACAAATGTTGGCTGGTGTAAATGCCTTGGCAAATGCAGTACAAGTGACAATGGGCCCACGTGGACGCAATGTTGTACTAGAAAAATCTTATGGTGCACCAACGATAACCAAAGACGGTGTGTCTGTTGCGAAAGAAATTGAATTTGAAGATCGCTTTAAAAACATGGGCGCACAAATGGTCAAGGAAGTTGCTTCCAAGACATCTGATGCCGCGGGTGATGGTACAACCACAGCGACTGTATTGGCACGTGCGATTCTGGTTGAAGGCCACAAAGCGGTTGCTGCTGGCATGAATCCAATGGATCTAAAGCGCGGTATCGACAAAGCCGTTCTTGCGATTACCAAACAATTGCAATCAATGTCTAAGCCATGCAAAGACAACAAAGCAATCGCACAAGTGGGCACTATTTCTGCCAACTCAGACGATGCAATTGGTTCTATCATTGCTGAAGCGATGGAAAAAGTAGGTAAAGAAGGCGTGATCACCGTTGAAGATGGTAACGGCTTAGAAAACCTATTGTCTGTGGTCGAAGGTATGCAATTCGATCGTGGCTACATTTCTCCTTACTTTATCAACAACCAACAAAACATGTCTGCTGAATTAGAGCATCCTTTTATTCTGTTAGTAGACAAGAAGATTTCTAGCATCCGTGATATGTTGCCTGTATTAGAAGGCGTTGCTAAATCAGGTCGTCCTTTGTTGATCATTGCTGAAGATGTTGAAGGTGAAGCGTTGGCAACATTGGTTGTTAACAACATGCGCGGTATTGTTAAAGTATGTGCTGTTAAAGCACCTGGCTTTGGTGATCGTCGTAAAGCGATGTTACAAGATATCGCTACATTAACACACGGCCAAGTGATTTCTGAAGAAATCGGTAAGAGCTTAGAAGGCGCTTCATTAGAAGATTTGGGCAGCGCAAAGCGTGTTGTGGTTACCAAAGAAAACACAACTATTATCGATGGTCAAGGCAAAGCACACGACATCACTGATCGTATCACTCAGATCCGCGCACAAATGGCAGAAACAACATCTGATTATGATCGTGAGAAATTGCAAGAGCGTGTTGCTAAATTAGCTGGCGGCGTAGCAGTTATCAAAGTTGGCGGCGCAACAGAAGTTGAAGTGAAAGAGAAAAAAGCCCGTGTAGAAGACGCATTGCATGCAACACGTGCAGCCGTTGAAGAAGGCATCGTTGCTGGTGGTGGCGTTGCATTGATTCGTGCACAAAAAGCATTAGATGGCTTGAAAGGCGATAACGATGACCAAACAACCGGTGTCGATATTCTGCGTCGTGCGATCGAAGCGCCATTACGTCAAATCGTTTCTAACGCTGGATACGAAGCGTCTGTTATTGTTAACCGCATTGCAGAATCAAAAGGCAACTTCGGTTTCAACGCAGCGACTGGCGAATACGGTGATATGGTTGAAATGGGTATTTTAGATCCAACTAAAGTAACACGCACTGCATTGCAAAATGCGGCTTCTATCGCAAGCTTAATGCTGACGACAGAGTGTATGGTTGCTGATTTACCTAAGAAAGAAGACGCTGCTGGTGACGCTGGTGGAATGGGCGGCATGGGTGGAATGGGAGGTATGGGCGGCATGATGTAAGCCACCATCCTTTCTTTAAAAACCCGCCATTTGGCGGGTTTTTTTTAGGTTTAATGAAAAACATCTTTTCTTAAAAACAAGATCTGTTTCGATTCCGATGTTTTACGTAAAAGAGGTTTAAATTGATCATGCCTTACGAAAAACAACGAAGAGATCGTTTTTTTCGTAAGGCCTGTTGATTTTTTAATCTTTTTTATGCTTAAAAATAAGCTAAAAGAGGCTTCTGGCACGATAATTTTGGCTATTTTTTATCCATTATTGAATAATAATGAGTATCTTTGATCAATGGGTTGAGGGGCCTTTTTTATTGGGATCTTTGTCCTTATTCTCTATCTCTAAAGATCCAGTCCTCATTTTTGTCTGAGATTGTCCCATTTTACTGGTAAATCGCATTGCGTTTGTTGCTGTACTATCAACGGATGATACATGGGCGCTGGTCCGAGCGTGTTGTTTGGCTACAGTCATGCGCCATGTTAAATCGTTGCCAATTTTAAAGCCACATTGTTGTGGTGTTAGAAATTCTTTAATCAAATCGGTCTTGTGTATCTTTAATCCAAGTGAATCAAAGTGATCACTTAAAGCATTGTGAAAAGAAGATTGTAAAGCGGCATAAGAGCTTTCATTCCCTAATGATTTTTTTATCATATCAGCGATGAGAGGATCTTCAGCTTGATGAACGGCAATAAATGAGTTTTCAATCATAATGGAAAACACAAAAATATTGTCAAAGACAGAGGTAGATATTGTTTGATATTGTGAAAGGATGCTGGTTTTCAGTGTTTCTTCTTCGGTACTTAATGGTTTATTTGAAAATAATACTAGAATCGATTTATACGCGTCTAGGTTATAAAGATATTGATTAAAAAAAGCATCTATCGCTGTTAAGTTTTTTTTCTTTTTGGCTAAAGAAGAAGCGTGTTGCTCTTCTACTTTGAGTGTAAAGTTCAAAGTGGCTATGCACCCCAGGGTAGTGGGGATATCTGTCATTGTCTCTCTTTCTAGCGTCACATCAAAGTCGCGGTAGATTAAACCATCACCCCATTTCAGAGGTGTGGTTATTTTGGCTTGCGCCATGCTTTTTAGAATATGGCTATTATAAAGTAAGATCAGGCGTGTCAAGTCAACTAAGCTTGCGATCCCGCCGACACCAATGGCCAGTTTTTGCTGCTTTTTATAAGCGCTTTGTAATTGTTGCACTTTAGTAAGCAGTTTGGGATCAAAAATATTATTTTCTACCTCATCGTAATCGATAACAGCGAGATTGGCGATTTCGTTCTGCAAGCTTTCTAGTAAGGTTTTTTGTGCTGGTTGTAAGAGCCGGCCCATATAAACCAGGTAAGCGGGTGTCTCTGTCAGCATGAGCTTCGCACATTCTTCTTTTAAGCGCTGGATGTAACCAAGCCTTTCATTTTGCGGTAATGGGGATACATTCGCAGGTATTCTTGCGCCATCTGAAAACCACATAAATAAGTGTGGGGTTTCTTTCGTGATAATTATCATAAAATCAAAAAATTACTCCATTCTAATCCAAGCGGTCGCCACGCTGATTGCTTAGCGGTCGTTCATTAAAATTGTTTACCCAAGCTCAAGCCGATAACCCATGCATTGGGGGTATCCGGATTGATGTCCCAATTGACATTCGGCATGACTTCAATTCTGCCAGGCAGGAGGTAAATGTACCCAAGCTTTAATCGCGTGAGAAATACGCTGGGTTCATCTTTTTTAAATTGCCAACCAGGCCCAACACCAAACATAAAATCATAAGGGATATTCCAAGTGAGTAACCCGAAAACCTCAGACTCTGAGCGTCTCTCAATGTTTTTGGGTGTATTTTCATACACAATGGTTGCACCAAAAGGGAAGGCAATCACACGATGCAGCTCCAAACCGTCGGTGTAGACAATTTTTCCTTCTGTCGTGGTTGAGCCTAAGAAAATACTGGCAATATTATCTTTCTCAGCACGTGCATGGGGTTTTTGTGGTAGTCCTGATAAAGGAAAATATAATAAAACGAATAAAAGTAAAACTTTCAACATCTGCGATCTCCGTATTTGTCGTCCCCGTGGATTACTTTTTCATTATAAAATAGCACTTTGAGGCTTTTTATGTAATACCAAAAACAGTGAAGAAAAATAAATTGAGTGGTCGCGTTGTTTTGCGTAAGTCCTGAGGGTTTAACTCATGTGCGCAAGGTATCATTTAGGCGAAAAAAAGGCCCTAAGTATGGGAATACAAAGGGCCCTTGTGACTCTAAGAAACGATGCAACAGGCTAAGACATCTGCAGCGAGTTTCTTAGAGGAATTGGACGAGGGATCAGTGTGTTTATATTATTAGCTAATTTTTTAAGACCTTTTTGGATCTTTGCAGCTAATGCTTCTTCCTCGTTGTCCTGAAAATATTTTGGATTGAGTGCATCTATACTCTTATTAATTTCCTCGATATGTTCGAGTAAATCTTCCGTCATTTTTGTTTCATCCTCACCAAGATAAGTTTTTAAATGGGAGTGAATGTTTTCAGCTTGCTTTTTAAAGTTGCTTTTAAAAAGAGCAGATTCTTTTATTTGGCTAATATCAATTTCTATGCTATCTAATTTTTCCTGATAAAGTTCTCGAACCACTTCGCGGTACACAAACTTTAAAAGCTTATAAGGAAGTAAGAAAAAAGAAGGAATGTAGGCTACAAAACCAAGATTGTATACGAAGCGGCCCCATGAGGTTTTAGCTTCGTTGCTATGTCCATATCTTGCATCAAACTTTTTAATATCCTCTGCATACTGAATTTTAATCACAGTTAAAAAATAATCTGCTTGAGACATACCAGTCCAAGAGAAGCCATAACGAGGGTTAGCGTGCATTGCATTTCGCACAGCATGCCAATTATTTTCATTTGGATCCTCAATAAAAGTTTGTAGAACTTTAGTAAACGTAATTTTATCATTGGCCATATCTTCGTTAACATGCTCACCATTTATTTTTCTTTGCATAGATACGATGTATTCATCCATGGTTTGGAGTAGAGGATGGTTGTTTTGTGGAAGCGAGCTAAAATAACAAGAAAACACTTTTTTCACTTCAGTCGAGGTTAAAGGTGCATTAGTGTTTAATTTATTTTGAATTTTATCAAAAGCGATTTTATGTTCATGACTATTAGCTACAACACTTGGATAAATGTACCCACTCACGATCTTCTTCGTATCATCTTTATATTTATAATAAATATAACTATCTTTTACAAAAATATGTAACTGATTTGCAAGTACATCCTCGTTATTAGGTTCACTTGGAGAACAATGCAAATGATAACCGCCTGAAAGATGTTTGGCTTTTTGGGCGTTCTCCAGGTATTCTTTAATCGTCTTTTCAACAGTGCTTTTTTGCACCAACATACCTAAACGAGAAAGTGAGTCTGTAGGTAGTTTACCCATTTGTGCTTGTTTTGCGTGAGCTTCTGAAATCGTTTTAACTTCTTTAAATTTTGCATTAGCCATCATCAATCCCTCGCTATAAATAAAAATTAAGATTTTCTTTTAATGCACATATTAACACATTTAGATTTAAAAATAAATAGATTGATTAATTTTTTAACTAAAATTAAGGGGATAACATCTCAAGCTCACATGCATTGGTATGTGGGCATTGTGAGACAACTGTTTCGTTCAAGATGCGTTAATACACAGGACTTACACAAAACAACGAAGAGAGTGTTGTTTCGTGTAAGTCCCGATACAGTCGTTCGGTGAACAAGCGTGAACATTTAACAGGTGATGGACGACGTACTAGCAGTATTGTGAAGCAAGCAAAAAAAAAAGAGCCGGCAGCAAGTCTTACTGATGCATCAACCACTGAATCTGTGTCGTCAAGTCAATCGAAATAGAGGAAAGTTCTTCAAATTGTTTGTTTTCGTAAACATACGTATCAGGATATTGATGTCTTAAGGCATTCAAGTTTTGATCACGTTGCTGATATAGCCAAGTGATTTGTGGTGAAAAAAGATGCAACATACTTTCTACCCATTGATCAAGTACTGTCCAATGGGGATCATCTGGTAGCGACATTTTAAAACGCTTCAATAAACGAGACATATTGCGCGCGCTATACCACGTTTCATCGGTTACCCAACGATTAACCGTAAACAATCGAATCGGCTGTCCCAGGCGGTTCATGGAGATCGCTACCAAATGAGCCATGGGATTTTTTTGATATTTATCCCAATCAGTCAGTGCTTTAGGACGTATGGACGTCGGTATGGCATGTTGGCGTAAAAAACAATGAAAATGACCATGTTCCTCACTGTGCTCATCTTCACGATGACAATGATAAAAATATTGGCCACCGGCTTTTGTATCAATGCGATCACCCTGCGGGTAATGTTTTAGGCGAATGTGTTTACGTTTACGTTGTAAGGTGTGGTGTAAAATATTTCGCCCTGATTTGGTGATCATACTGTGGTGATTGATAAGCACTTGTTCGGCATGCTTCAATAAACGTGCTTTTTGGCGAAGCGTGAGGTTTGGTAAAATAAAATCTGCAGGTGGTGTCGAAATTGTTTCAGAAACCGTCAACATAAAGCGTGAGACCAAAATCGGGGATAAATGAAGAGATAGGGCAGCGGATATTTTGCTGCCCCAGGTAAGTGATTAACTACCTGATTCCTCTGTAGCACCAGCACAAGTGGCAGGTTTACAAGCAGCACAGGCTTTACAAGCATCTGCTGCAGTAGCAGCAGGTGCAGCGTCGCCTGCGTCTGCATAAGCAGCAGGTACAATTGTAGTAGCTGATAATGCAGCTAAAAGAGTACCAACGGCTAAAGTTGTTTTTTTCATGATACTTTCCTTGTTAAGTTAGAAAACCAATCGACTTACCCTAGGTAATCATAATGCCTTGAGTTTAGAACGAATTGCAATCTTAGTATATACTGTTTTTTCTTGAAAGAACAAGATAGTGTTACGATAGGCGATCTGCCTCTTACTTGAGAAAAGACAATGATAGATTTACATTGCCACAGTTATTATTCAGATGGGCTTTTAAGCCCTGCAGAGCTGGTTGCACGTGCGCAGGATGCCGAACTCACTTTTCTAGCCTTAACCGATCATGATACCGTTGATGGGTTAGCCGAGCTACATGCGGCGGCAGCCGGGACAGCACTGACCATTATCAACGGTATCGAAATCAGTGTGCATTGGAAAAAATATGATATTCATATTTTAGGTTTAGGCGTTGATCCGAGCAATCAATTATTAGAGAAATTGATTCAACAACAAAAAACGCTTCGTATTGACCGTGCACAACGCATTGGTGAGATCTTAAAAACGGTTGGTATTCAGGATGCGTATGAAAAAGCACGGGCTTTAGCAGGCCATGAGCGTGTCGGCAGGCCTCATTTTGCTGCTATTTTGGTTCAAGAAGGCAAAGCGCCTGATATTCAAGGGGCTTTTAAACGCTACTTGGGGCGTGGGAAAATTGCTTATGTTCCCAGTGTTTGGATTAGTTTGAAAAAAGCAGTTGAGGGGATTACTGTGGCTGGGGGACAAGCGGTTATCGCACACCCATTAAAATATAAATTAACACGAACTAAATTGCATGAATTAATTAAAGATTTTAAAATGGTCGGTGGGTGTGGTCTCGAAGTCATTTCTGGTGAAACAACATCCGCGGATGCGCAGACGTTGACTTTGTTATGTAAAAAATTTGATTTGCTTGCCTCATCCGGTTCAGATTATCATGGGACGGGTTTGTCGCGTGTTGGTCTTGGGCGTCAGATGAAGCTACCAGAGCAGTGTATGCCTATTTGGCAAATGTGGAATGGAGTATAGGGAATATGGGGCAGATTTTTGCATTACATCCGGATAACCCGCAATCGCGTTTATTGCGTAAAGCCGCGAATGTGGTTGAAGAGGGCGGGGTGATTGTTTACCCAACTGATTCTGGCTATGCATTGGGTTGTAAGCTTGGGAATAAAGCTGCTTTGGAACGTATTCGTCGCTTACGGCAACTGGGTAAAGAACACAACATGACATTGGTATGTCGCGATCTTTCAGAGTTGAGTACCTATGCACGTGTTACCAATCCTATTTTTCGCTTACTAAAAGCATTTACGCCGGGCTCTTACACTTTTATTTTAAATGCAACACATGAAGTGCCGCGTTTGATGTTACATCCTAAGCGTAAAACACTGGGATTGCGTGTACCGGATCATGTGATTTGCTTGGCTTTGTTGGAAACATTAGATGCGCCACTTATGAGCTCTACCTTAATTTTACCCAATGCAGAAGCCCCATTGAGTGAGCCTGAAGCCATTCTTGATATTTTAGGTAAACAAGTTGATTTAATTATTAATGCCGGCAACTGTAGCCATGAACCCACAACGGTTATTGATTTAACCGGTGACTATCCTGTTATTGTGCGTGAAGGTAAAGGTGATTCCGAACCCTTTAAATTATAAGCGCTGTTTTTGAAGTGAAATAGGGTCTGTTGACATTTGGAGGCGCGAGTCAATAGCCCCTCATATTAGGCTGTGTCATTAATTAAGCAGTGTTATCAAAACTGACTATATTCCGCGGCTTTGCTTGTGGAGCACTTTGTCAGCAGATCGTAATAAAAAAGAGGATTTAAATGTCTGTTTTTACAAATAATAAGCGCGTGGTTTCAGGTATGCGTGTTTCTGGAAAATTACATCTTGGACACTACCACGGCGTATTAAAAAACTGGGTTAAGTTACAACACCAATATGATTGTTTGTTTTTTGTCGCCGATTGGCATGGATTAACAACCCATTATGATAAGTCGCGTGATTTAGAGCCACTTATTTGGGAAATGGTCGTTGATTGGTTAGCTTGTGGCGTCAGTCCTGGACTGTCTCGTTTGTTTATCCAATCTTGGGTGCCTGAGCACGCAGAATTAAATTTATTGTTATCCATGATAACACCGCTAGGATGGTTAGAGCGTGTCCCAACGTATAAAGATCAGCAAGAAAAGCTGCGAGAAAAAGATTTGGCAACATATGGGTTTTTGGGTTATCCATTGTTACAAAGTGCGGATGTATTAATTTATCGTGCTGATTATGTGCCTGTTGGCGAGGATCAAGTGTCACATATTGAGATAATGCGAGAAATCGCTAGACGTTTTAACTTTTTATACGGGCGTGAGCCTGATTTTGAGACACTGACCACCGAAGCAATTAAAAAAATGGGTAAGAAAAACAGTAGGTTGTATGAACAGTTTCGCACTGAATTTCAGCAAAATGGCTGTCATGAATCATTAAAAACAGCCCAAGCTTTAATTGAAGCGCAGCATAACTTATCTATTGGTGATAAAGAGCGTCTATTAGGGCATTTGGATGGTGTTGGAAAAATTATCCTGCCAGAGCCCCAGGTGTTATTGACTGAGCAATCAAAAATGCCCGGATTAGATGGCCAAAAAATGTCAAAGTCTTATCACAATACGATTAATTTACGTGATGATTTGGTTGATGTAGAGAAAAAAATTCGTACCATGCAAACCGATCCTGCACGTGTAAAGCGCACAGATCCAGGCGATCCAGACAAGTGTCCTGTTTGGCAATTGCATCAAGTCTATTCGAATGACGAGGTTAAACAATGGGCACAGGCCGGTTGTCGATCTGCAGGTATTGGTTGTTTAGAATGTAAGCAGCCAGTGATTGATGCGGTTAAAAAAGAGTTAATGCCGATTCAAGAAGCCATCACAGAATATGACGCCGATCTGGGTTCAGTTAAACGTATTGTCACAGAAGGCAGTGAAATGGCGCGTGAAGAAGCGGTTAAAACCTTGGCGGATGTGAAAGAGGCAATGGGAATAGATTATTAGAAGGATTCATTTCGCACGAGGGAAAACTTACGATTTTAGTAACCGTTCACGGCCTTGCTCTTGAACCTCAGAGAACGGTTATATTTGAGCGCATTTTGAACGAAAAAGTCGTTTCACAATGCTCATCCCGGCCTTCGCCAAGCGAATGTATGCTGCGCTTGTTCAACAATTTTTCGCTCAACCTGCACTCAAATCCAGCCGTTCCCCGAGATTCAAGCATTCCCTCTGAACTTTTACGAACTAGAGCTGCTCAAATCTAACCGTTCTCCAAGGTTCAAGAGCAAGGCCGTGAAAGGTTACAACATTTTTTACATTTCTAGGTGGAATTGACATACACCCTTTATATTAGTTTCATCAGTTTCACAGTTTCATCGATTTCAGAATAGGGTAATGCGTTCTCTTTGAGTATTTCATCTTTGGCATGAAATATACGAACTTTATCTTGTGGAAATTTCGTGTTTACATCCCTTGCGCCCAGAGCTTTTATCGCTTCTATTTTTTGTTCTAATTGGTCATCAACGTCATTTTGATTATGTTCAGTCACGCCGTTTTTATACATGTCTTGCATTATTTCTAATCGAAGACCCATGCGCGCTAAGAGGTGACCTAGAAAACTGTTTTTGATATTTCTCTCTTTAGTCAATTTTTTTTTTACTTCGATATCTTTTTTTAGCTTATTGATTGCATTTTCTAAATTCGCCATACAGCCTCTTATGATAAAAAAGGCCATAGCCTAACATGATTTTGTGAAAAATTCGATAAATTCATACGCTTGTTTTTAAGGGATGTGCCTCATTAAAACACATCAAAAAAACGCAGTATTAGAAACGAACAGTTTTGTACTATTTTTTCTCGCGTTTTTAACGTATTTTAATGAGACAATAGCGTTTTTACTTTGTGACGATTAAATCGTATACACAAGCGAACCACCTATATAATTTCGACGCGGGTTTAAAATTAAATTGCGTTGATAATATCGGTAATTTTTATTTGAATAAGTTATCTGTAACAATGAAGAAAAGTGGTGTAACTTCTTGAGCAAATAACATATCCCTGTCAGAATTACATATGAGTGCTAATAAAGCAAGTAGTGCAATTAAAATGTGACTAAAAAACGAAATAACCGATATGATGACGACTACTACTAAAACAGACATTTCTCACATTCCAACAGATCTTTTTATTCCACCCGATGCATTAGAGCTCTGTCTGGATGCATTCAGCGGACCTCTCGATTTATTGTTGTACCTCATTCGTCGCGAAAAAATCGATATTCTCGATATTCCCATCGTTCGTATTACTGAGCAATACATGGAATACATTGATCAAATGGCTGCACACCGCATGACATTGGCCGCCGATTATTTGGTGATGGCCGCGATGCTGGCAGAAATTAAATCGCGCTTATTGTTGCCTGTGATTGCCGCAGTCGATGACGATGCCGAAGAGGTGGATCCCAGATTAGAGCTGGTTAAACGACTACAAATTTATGAGCAATTTAAATACGCCGCATTACGCCTTGATCAATTACCACGTCGAGGCCGTGATCATTTTGTTGTGTGCTTAAAAAGCAACCACATAATGCTCAGTCCCATCTTACCAGACGCTAACGTCGCCGACTTATTAGCCGCACAATCTCGACTGGTAAAACGTCATGTTCATACCATGCATCATGAAGTGATACGTGAAAAACTTCTGGTTCGTGATAGAATGGCGCAAGTTTTGCAACGTTTACAAACCGAAGATTGTTTAGAATTTACCACACTGTTCCAAGAAGACGAAGGTAAAATGGGCGTGGTTGTGGCTTTGTTAGCCATACTGGAACTGGCAAAGCAAGCTATTTTAACGATTATTCAAATCGATTTATTTGCACCGATTTATATCCAAGCAAATAAATTGAGTTGAATCTAGGGCGTGTCATCAATTAGTTTTTCGAGGCGCAAATTAGCTCGGTTTTAGGTCGAAAATACTAATTGATGACACGCCCTAGAGTCTGTTGACATTTCATCTTAAGAGGCCCTACGTCCCGCGACTTGTTCGCGGGATCCAGAGATCTTGCTTAACAAACAAGCTCTACGTGTCAACATAGATCGAAATGGACCCCGCGAACAAGTCGCGGGGCGTAGGCATATGAAATGTCAACAGACCCTAGGGTCATTAAATAAACGACGATTTAAAAAGTCGCAGTACAATGTCTGAACGGAAGCTTCACAGGGTTGGGGGTATGTTTTCAGGACTTTCGACCGCCAGGGATGGCGGTCACCGAGCGACATGGATGTGTCTAGCGTGTCCTGAAAACATACCCCCAACCCTGTGAAGCTTTTGGCACGATACTTTCCGCGGTTATGGACTGCAGCTGAGTGAAAAAAGCAGTTAAGCAAACATAAAGAAGAAAATATGAGCACACAAGATCCATCACTTAAATACATACTAGAAGCGCTACTAATGAGCAGCTCAGAACCATTAAACACAGATGCCATGCTCACCGTGTTTGCTGAATGGGAAAAACCAACGCAGGCAGCCCTTACGCAAGCACTGGAGGCATTGCGTGAAGACTATCAGCACCGAGCGATAGAGCTCGTTCAATTATCAAGCGGCTATTGCTTTCAAACTAAAGCCACTTTTTCTGCTTGGATAGGCAAATTATTGACGGATAAGCCCGCAAAATATTCTCACGCATTTTTTGAAATATTATCTATTATTGCTTACAAACAACCCGTCACACGGGCCGAAATTGAAGAAATACGCGGTGTGACAGTGAGTACACCCATTTTAAAAACATTGCTAGACAGAGAATGGATACGCACTGTCGGCTATCGCGATGTGGTTGGAAAGCCCGCATTATATGCGACAACACAGACTTTTTTAAACGATTTTAACTTGGCAACTCTAGCAGATTTGCCACTATTAGGTGAATCATGACAGGTGAACGATTACAAAAATTATTAAGTCAAGCAGGTCTAGGATCTAGACGAGAAATGGAGCGCTTGATTGAGGAAGGACAGGTTCAGGTCAATGGCGCAACAGCCACATTAGGTGCCCGCGCAACAGCCGATGATAAACTCACGGTTCGTGGTCGGGTGATTGATAACCCACTGAAAAGACCCGATAAAGTACGGATTCTTTTGTATCATAAGCCCATCGGTGAAATATCAAGCCGTCACGACCCAAAGCACGAACGCACGGTGTTTGATCGCTTACCGTATTTACGTCATGGCCGGTGGGTACAAGTAGGGCGCTTAGATATCAATACCTCAGGATTACTCATTTTTACCAATAACGGCGAACTTGCCAATCGCTTGATGCATCCCAAATTTGAGTTAGAACGAGAATATGCTGTTCGTGTGTATGGTGAAGTCAAAGCAGAAGTGCTCCATGCCTTGTTAAAAGGGGTGAAACTGGATGACGGTGAAGCGCGTTTTAAAAAAATTGATTATCGCGGTGGTGAAGGCACCAATGCTTGGTATCATGTCGTGTTGTGTGAAGGGCGTAATCGTGAAGTGCGTCGATTGTGGCAATCTCAAGGCGTTGAGGTCAGCCGTTTAATCCGCGTTCGTTACGGTGATCTCAGTATGCCCAGATCATTGGCGCGCGGTGAATACAGTGAACTGTCACCCAAAGATGTTGCCGCCTTTTTAGAAAAATTAGCATTGAGAACAGCATGAGTAGAAAATCACCACGATTACCAGCAACACCCATGCCTGCTGTGATTGAAAAATTAAGTCACGATGGTCGCGGCATTGCCCGTATAGATGGAAAAACCACGTTTATTGAAGGTGCGTTGCCACATGAAGAAGTGACCTTCACTTACACACGACGCAAAAATGACTTTGACGAAGGGCGCCTACAAACGGTTGTCACTGCATCATCTGATAGAGTCGAACCGCCTTGTCCGCATTATGCTGTTTGTGGCGGCTGTTCTTATCAACATGTGGCACCCTCGCGTCAAATTGAATTCAAACAAGATGCATTAATGGACGCATTACAACGCATTGGACATTGTCAACCGACACAGGTGATGCCACCAATCGTTGATAAAATTTGGCATTATCGCAGTAAAGCACGTTTAAGCGTGCGTTATGTTGAGAAAAAAGAATCCACTTTGGTTGGTTTTAGAGAGCGTCATCAACCACGTTATATCACCGAGATCGAAACGTGTTTGGTATTAGATGAACGCGTTGCGTCTAAAATACCCTTCATTCGTGCCGTATTAGATAGCTTGGATGATAAGCGATCTATCGCGCAAATCGAGGTGGCTGCTGGTGATATCGAAGTCGCTTTGATCATACGTCACTTATCAGCCCTCAGTGAAGCTGATTTAGCGCGGTTATGTGACATGGCCGCTCAAGCCGATTTTAAATTATTTTTACAACCGCAAGGTCCAGATAGTGTGCACGTGGTTTATCCACCCAATGCCGATAGTTGGTTGCGTTATCAACTGCCTGAGTTCAATATTACCTACCAATTTCATCCAACGGATTTTACCCAAGTGAATCCGAGTATTAATCGCTTGATGGTGTCGCAAGCGCTGGCTTGGTTGGAAATCAATGAGCATGATGTGATATTGGACTTATTTTGTGGTTTGGGTAATTTTTCGTTACCCATCGCGAGCCTTTGTGCGCGAGTGATTGGTGTAGAGGGTAGTGATACCATGGTTACACGCGCCGCCATGAATGCCGCAGCCAATCAATTGATGAATGTTGAATTTCTCTGCGCTAATCTGGAAAATAAAGATGCTTTAGATGCGTTCGTCAATCGTGGTATTACAAAACTACTGATTGACCCACCGCGCACAGGTGCCTTGGAAGTCGTGCAATATTTAGATAAGCTTAAACCAAAGCGGATTGTCTATGTGTCGTGTAACCCCGTTACACTCGCGCGTGATGCGGGTATACTGGTTAATCAACACGGTTATCAATTGGTTTCCGCTGGTGTGATGGATATGTTTCCCCATACAGCGCATGTTGAATCGATGGCGCTCTTTGTTCGAGATTAAACAGTTATGGTTAAGGTTAAGGAAGGTCTACCGTTAAATGTTGATGGCAGTATCGATGTTGAGCAATGGTTGCAACTCATCGGTAGCAAAGGCTATTTCCAAGATTTGGTTTTATTGAGAAATGCTTGTACATTAAGTCAATTAGCCGGACATGATCATGCGACGGAAACGGGTGAGTCTTGTTTACAACAAGGGCTTGCTATAGCCGATGTGTTAGCTGATTTAGAAGTTGATCAGGAAACACTCGCAGCGGCAATTATTTTTGTCAGTGTGCACTATGCTGAGCTGTCATTAGAAGATGTCGATGAGCAATTGGGGACTCACGTTGCACGTTTGGTTAGCGGCGTGGAAAAAATGAGTGTCATTTCTAGCATGTCCACCACAGAAAAATATCCCCAACACAAATATCAGATTGATAATCTGCGGAAAATGTTACTGGCCATGGTCGATGATGTCCGCGTTGTTTTGATTAAGTTGGCTGACAGGTTATGCGTATTACGCTCTTCGGCACCCATATCATCGCAAATGCGGCAACAGTTAGCCACGGAAGCCATGGAAATTTATGCACCATTAGCTAACCGCCTGGGTATCGGTGTGATTAAATGGGAAATGGAGGATTTGGCGTTTCGCTATTTGAAACCAGAGACTTATAAAGAAATTGCCGTAGCGCTAAAAGCCAAACGTTTGGATCGTGATCGTTACGTTAATTTTATTGTTGAAACACTCAATCAGCATATCAAAGAATTAAATATTGAGCATTTTGCCGTATATGGCCGCTCTAAACATATTCACAGTATTTATCGTAAAATGCAGCGTAAAAATGTCTCATTGGATGAAATTTATGATGCGACAGCTGTGCGTGTATTGGTAGAAACAAAAGACCAATGCTATGAGGTGTTGAGCTTAATTCATACACTTTGGGTGCAATTAACCAAAGAATTTGACGACTATATCACTCATCCCAAAACGAATGGGTATCAATCATTGCATTCGGCGGTTGTGGGGCCTGAGGATCGTGTGTTTGAAGTTCAGGTTCGTACTTTCAAAATGCACGAATTGGCTGAAATGGGTGTGGCTGCACATTGGAAATATAAAGAGGGGAGTACACAAAGCAAAGCCAGCCATGAGCGTAAAATTGAATGGTTACGTGAGGTTTTGGCTTGGCATCGCGATGTGGCGATGCACAAAGGGGTATTTGCGACTTTTGAATCGGAGTTTTTGGAAGACCGCGTTTATGTTTTTACCCCCGATGGTGATATTTTAGATTTACCCTCAGGCGTGACCACATTGGATTTTGCTTACCACGTACATACACAAATGGGGCATCGCTGTCGTGGAGCCAAAGTAAATGGTGTGATTGTGCCTCTTACTTATACGCTAAAAACGGGTGATAGGGTTGAGATTTTAACCGGAAAAGAGGCTAAACCATCACGAGATTGGCTCAATCCACATTTACGCTATCTAAAAACCACCCGTGCGAAAGCAAAAGTGTTGCATTGGTTTAAATTACAGGATTTTGATAAAAACTGTGCCGAAGGGCGTGAGATTCTTGATAAAGAGTTGAAAAACTTAGGCATTAAAGTTGAGCGTTTACACGATGTTTTAGCACCATTAGGTCTTAAATCAGTCAGTGACTTGTATGCTGGTGTTTGCCGAGGTGACATTAAGCTTGCGCAAATTCTCAATCGGCTAACGCCAGCTGAAAAACCTGAGCAGCAAATACAACGTATGACACGCGCTATGCCAGCGAGTGACTCGGGTAAAACCCATCTGCGTATTGAGGGTGTTGGTAATTTGTTGACGCATATGGCGCGCTGTTGTCAGCCATTGCCTGGTGATACGGTGGTTGGTTATATCACGATTGGCCGAGGAGTTTCTGTACATCGTCAAGATTGTGCAAATATTCTCAGTGCGACATCAAAACAACGCCAACGATTCTTGGAGGTCAGTTGGGGCTCTGGTAAATCGAGAGATTTATATACGGTTGATGTCGTGATTAAAGCGTTTGATAGGGCGACACTGTTGCGTGACATTACCTCGTTACTCTTTAATGAGAAAGCACACATTTTTGCTTTACAAACCGAAACAGACAAGCAAGAAAATATTACTCAAATTAACCTTAAAATGGAAATAGATGGGTTAAACAGTTTGTCGCGCTTGTTAAATCGTTTAAGCCAAATTCCGAATGTATTAGAAGCGCGACGTGTGGTGGCATAATTGCGAAATACCATTAGCAGATATTACAGCTGCTTGAGCCTTTTTTGTTTTTTTAGGTATCTTAATGTTTAATTTTTGGCACTTGCATTTCAAATGAAAAAAAATCGTTAAAATAAATCTGTATTTTGAATGAATATGCTGCTTATCGAAGCTGGAATAATTTGGTTAGCAGTTGTTTTAGTTTTGAGCTTGCTTTGCTTTGATAGGCTATGTTATTCCAATACCATGTGTGTGTTTGATGATGCGGAATTTTGGTTAATAAATCATCATTTAAGGTGTGTGCTATGAGTAAAGTATCTTCAGTGTAACGCTTGCCGGGTAGAATGAAAGCGGTTTGTTTCGAAAGTAATTTGGCGATAGGTAATAAAGAATCATCCTGAACCAATATCAATTGCTCGCTTTGCGAAAGATGCCCAGCACCCCATAACCAAACGCCGTTTAAAGGTTGCTTGGTATGCTGGCGATTTAAAGCATGGGCTGAAAAAAATAGCTGTATTTCAGTGAGAAACTTTTGCCAGTAAAGACTGTGATCCAATGCTTTTAGATGTACCATCATCGATTGATGTATCAATTGCATGACGGGTTTGGCGTGAATAGGGGGGGCTTCATGCGGCTGAATTAACCAAGTGTATGCATTGTGATAGCGTACTTTAAATCCCCAACTCGCAACGCACTCGCTGAATGCCTGAAACCAAGCTTGTCCTGCTTCTTCCGAAAGCCCTAAAGTATCGCCTGCATTCATAATCATGACATCATTGTGTGTGGCTTGCCAATAAATGGGGGATGCAACAAGCCAATCACCTTCTAGATGATGTAACTGCCTTAATAAGTCGGCAACGGGTATGCCATCGTTTGAAAAGCCTAAGCAGTGTAGTAAATGGCTGTAAAAGTCGCCTTGATGTGGCACGGGTGTCGTGCTTTCAGGGAGGACATTTAATGTGGAAGCGAGTACAATCTTCATATTGTTTTTTTAATTTAATTTTCTCATGGATATTCAACAAGAACCTGCTGAAAAAAATGCAATCCAGTCTTATTCTGATAGTTCAATTACCGTACAAGGCATTGAATATTGCACGTCTACTTTAATTACAGCATCGTGTATCATTGTAAACTGGCCTGTACATGCTGTTCAAGAATTATCATTAGAACATTTGAATGATATTCTTGAGTCTTCTCCTGAAGTGATACTGATTGGTCATAACCAATTGGGTCAATTACCTTCTCCTCAGTTTATCCAAGCAATGAGCATTAAACGTATTGGCGTAGAGTGTATGTCGATAGGGGCTGCATGCCGAACATTTAATGTCTTACTCAATGAAAATCGTAAAGTGGCATTGGGATTTCTGACAAATTGGTAGATTTCGACTCATGCCGTTATAAGCGATGATTTTAAGGGTTTTCAATAACTACCCACAAAGTTATCCACAAAAAATGTGGATAACCATCATGGTAAACAAGAATACACTTTCATAAAATATCATTATTTTTCAATGTGTTACGTATTTTGTAAAGTCTTAGTACAAATTGATCAAGACAACAAGATGAAAAGTTACTCACAGTTTGTGAGAAATTAGACCGATATGGTGTGCAGTATGAGCATTTGATAATTTTCTATCAAATGAGTATTCCTTACTTAAGCTTATTTAAAAATCATACCGCGCTACAAAAAGCCATATTTCATTGAAATATGGTCAAAAAAATGGCACAATATGTTAAATTTATGTCATTTCACTTATAATGTTTGGTTCGTTTTATAAATATACATCCTCAAATCCACTTCGTGACTCGAAATCCAAACGGAGTCGTCGAAGTCATGTTTTGTCTCGAATGATGGCTCGTCGTCAGGTGTCACCAGTGTCACCGATGCCAAGTGGTGAAACTGTTGCGCCCAATCATGTTAAAAACACACCTACCCCAAAAGACTCTCGAAGTGAGAGCCCTTTACCTCCATTTAATAATAGCCGTGTATTTCCTCTTTCCGACGAAGTGCAAGTGGTCAGTGAACAGCGATGTATAAATGCTTGTTTTTGGTCTTTCTTTAGTTATAGTGCTTCGTGTTTTGTTCCTAAACCAACCATTTCTATCGAAATCAATGATAATGTCGTTGAGAAAGTGACATCTCAAATATAAACGCGCTATTAGGGGCTTTAATGAATAGGACAGTTCGGCGATCTAGTGCTTAAAATATAGTATTTTGAATGATTACGGGTATAATCTGTTTATTCGTATTTTTCGCACATTATTCGGTTCAAGGGACATGAGAATCAGACAACGGTTAATAGAACACTCCCCCCAATCCCTTGCCAATATACACCCGGTGTTACAACGTATTTATGCCTCTCGTGGGATTGATTGTGAAGCCAAGCTGGATATGCGGTTGCAATCCTTGTTGCCGTTTCACGATCTCACCGACATTGAAAAAGCCTGTGATCGTTTGGAGCAAGCACTCATCCATCAAGAGCGCATCCTGATTATCGGTGATTTTGATGCTGATGGCGCAACGTCAACGGCGTTAGCAGTCAGTGCGCTACAGGCTTTGGGTGCGCGACATGTCGATTTTTTGGTGCCGAATCGTTTTGAGTATGGTTATGGACTGACGCCCGCCATTGTTGCCGTGGCCGAGCGTCAAAAGCCTGACTTAATCATCACAGTGGATAATGGAATTGCCAGTATAGATGGTGTGGAAGCTGCCTGTGCAGCGGGGATCGATGTGTTGATTACCGATCACCATTTGCCCGCTGAAGAAACACCCAAAGCATGTGCAATTGTCAATCCCAATCAAGTCGGTGATGTTTTTGCGAGCAAATCGATCGCGGGCGTGGGGGTTATTTTTTATACCCTGTTGGCCTTGCGTCGTCGGCTGGTACAAAACAATTGGTTTGTGTCACAAAACTTAGCTGAGCCGAATATGAGCCAATGGTTAGATCTCGTGGCCTTGGGAACGGTGGCTGATGTGGTGGCATTAGATCAAAATAATCGCATCTTGGTTAATCAAGGATTAGCGCGTATGCGTAAGGGATTCGTGAGGCCCGGTATTCAAGCGCTGATTGAGGTCAGTAACCGACAACTGGATCAGCTAAAAGCCAGTGATTTGGGCTTTTCAGTGGCACCTCGGTTGAACGCTGCGGGCCGTTTGGATGATATGTCGTTAGGAATTAATTGTTTATTGAGCCAAGATCTTGCAATCGCACGCGGCTTAGCGAAAGAATTAGATGAATTGAATCAAGAGCGCCGCAAAATTGAGGCAGAGATGAAAGAGCAAGCCTTGGCGGCGTTACAAAAACTATCATTATCTGTTTCTCCCGAAACAGATGTATTGCCTGTTGCGTTGTGTATGATGGATCCAGCCTGGCATCAAGGGGTGATTGGTATTTTAGCTGGACGCTTAAAAGATCGTTATAATCGCCCAACCATTGCTTTTGCGATGGTGAATGATGACGAATTAAAAGGATCGGCGCGATCGGTCAGTGGCTTGAATATCCGAGATGTATTAGCGGCTATTGATCGCAGTCACCCTAAATTAATGAACAAGTTCGGTGGTCACGCCATGGCCGCTGGTTTAAGTATTCCCCGCGCGCATTTTGAGGCGTTTAGAGATGCTTTTGTTGCCGAGGTGAGTTTACATTTAGATCTGAGCCAATGTGAAAATATATACCTCAGTGATGGTCCTCTCGAAGCAACAGAGCTCAATCTTGAGTTGGCCGTGTTGTTACAAGAATCAGGGCCATGGGGACAACAATTTCCTGAGCCCTTATTTGATAATACCTTCGAAATTTTAGATCAGCGGTTGGTTGGTCAACATCATTTAAAATTGACGCTCGCTTTCCCATCTGTCGGTGAACCGGTTGACGCCATTGCGTTTAATGTGGACTTAAAAAGTTGGCCAAACCATCGTGCTGAATATATTCACGCGTTATACCGTGTTGATTTAAACCACTATCAAGGACGCAGCCGATTACAGTTGCTGATTGAGGCAATGCAGGTGGAGGAGAAAGCGGCCGTCATTCAGCCGCCTCATTTAGCAGCACAATTGGTTTAAAACATGCGTATGTCATCTGTTTTAAAAAAATGTACAAGTTGGCTGGGCTTAACCCTCTTGAGTCACGTCATATGCGCCGCAAGCCATCACCCTCAAGATTTTTTGGCGAGTGTAAACGGTCAGCCAGACGAAGCCAAACGCATTGTGCAACACTTCTGTGCGAATTGTCATGCCGAGAAACCGTTGATTCCTTTAGGTGCGCCTAAAATAGGCGTACAGGCAGAATGGGCATTACGGAAGCAGCAAGGCATGAAAGTCTTATATCAACATACCGATGAGGGATTCGGGCTAATGCCGGCTCGTGGTGGCTGTTTTGAGTGCTCTGATGAGCAATTAAAGATGGCTATTGAGTATTTAATCTCAGGAAAGTAGCGCCCCTATAAATGCCCATTTAAAAAACAAAAAGAAAATAATTTGAAAATTAAGCTAATATTTTTTCCATTCCTTCCGATAATAAAGAAAACAGGGAGGATAAATCATGATCAAAAAACAATACTTACTCGCATCATGCAGTATTCTTTTAAGTGCGTGCGCGTCAATGGGGGGCAAGAGTGTTCCCATCGTGGATGATTCAGGAAATACGCATTATACCATGGATATGTCTTCTGACCAAAAAGGCAGTTATTACTTTCCTGCCAAACGAGAAGCAACAGGCCGCAAAGTCTTTATTTTTGACCCTAAAGCAACAGCTTGGGCAGCTTATGATAAAGATGGTAATCGCGTTGAAACCGGTAGTGCATCGGGTGGCAAAGACTTTTGTGAAGACGTTGGTCGCCCATGTCGCACCGTAACAGGCACATTCCACGTTTATTCGAAAAAAGGCCCGGATTGTACGTCTAGTATCTATCCTGTCGAAACGAATGGTGGCGCGAAGATGCCTTACTGTATGCACTTTAATGGTGGGTACTCTATCCATGCTGCTTATGAAGTACCGAACTACAATGCAAGCCATGGTTGTATCCGTGTATTACCTGCTGCAGCAAAATGGTTAAACGAAGACTTCATCGATGTGGGTACAACAGTTATTGTCAAGCCATATAATAGCTAAACATCACTGCTTTAAAATAATAATAATAAAAAATAGTGATCAAGACATGTCTTCAAGCTGACATTTGGGCAAATGAGCTCGATTGACAGCCGATAAGCAGATTGAAGACAGGTGTTAGGGTTCGTTTTGGATAAAAGTAGGTTTTTACAGGGCTTACGAAAAATAACGAGGTCGAGGCGGATTTTATGTTTAATGAAGGCGTTTAGATGACTAAATGACCGACTTAAACATAAAATCCAACGAAGAGATTGTTGTTTTGCGTAAGTCCTGTTTTATTTGAAACAGATTTTTTATCTAAGCTTGTTATACAAATCCTAATCTTTGCCAATGACAAAAAGGTGATGTAGTCGGAGATTGCATGCTTTTTACCGGCAGATAAAAGGTTTGTTCTAATAAAAATTGCCCGCTTAGCGCGGCATGAGAAACTTGATCGGTAAAGACTAACCACGTTGTTTGTGGTGGAAAATCGATCGTTTCTTTATCGACGGTTTGTTGATATTGATCATCTTGTTTCATTTGATCATGTAGATGCAACATATAATGATCATATGCTGATCGCAGTGTTTTGGTTGCCTTAATTAAGCGCAATAAATGTGCATTTATTTTGCGATAACGAGGTAGTTTGGCTGAAAAGTGAGTGAGCACATTCGAAAAAGTATCACCAACTTGCCAAACACGTGGTTCTTGATTGGGATTGATATTACAAAAAACACGAAAAATTCTTAACCCATTAACGGGGGTTGCAGGAAAGGCATCCACGTGCACTCGTGTATCATCTTTGCGTTTGGAGCTCATACGGCCACTGATTTGAGCTGGGCGATAACTGGTTCGTCCCCAAATTAAATCATCAGTGTATTGTGGGAATAGCGTTGCTACCAATTGATAGGAAAAATCCGCATAGCGGTGCATCATGTTTTGCAATACAAGCTTTAATGGATATGCTTCGTCGTAGCCGGCCAGCAGGGTTTTTTGATAATCATAACTGATGTTTTTTCGTTTGCCACTTAAAATGTCAGGATCAAGTAGCGGCTTTTCTAGCTCCGTGAGTGAAAAAGCATATCGCGGCAGATAAACAACTTGGCCATTTTCTAATGCGGTTATTGCCTGAGATCGATGCTCCGACGCTAATTGATTGAGTCCAGGTTCAGATAGTATGTGTAATTTGGATGTTGTGTTCATTTAAATGACAATGTAATTTTGTTATGCGTACAGTCTAACCAATGTTGGCGATTTTTAGAAGCGGTCGCTTTTGTAACCACACTTTCCGCGTTTTTTTAAACTGATTTTAATGCCGTAACCCTGGGTTCTGATTCTGGTTTTTGGTGCATGGTTACGTTATAGTGTGTTGATGCTTATTGGATGATGTACCACTATAAAGGATTATTTCACAATGCGATTATTGATAGCTTCATGTTTACTTGGATGTTCTCTGTCTGTGGCTGCTAATTCAGCGATAGCAGAGTCGTTGCATTTAGATTGGTTAGATACCAGTATCCCCGCACAAGATAACTTTTACTTATTTGCCAATGGTACGTGGCAAAAAGACAATCCAATTCCACCTGATTATGGTTCTTGGGGAAGCTTTTCGATTTTACAGAAAAAAAATCGCGAGGCGATTCATGCCATGTTGCAACAAATGAATCAAGATGGGCATTATGCTCCTGGCAGTATTGAGCAAAAAGTCAGTGATTTTTATTATAGTGGGATGGACGAAGCCACCATTAATCGTTTAGGTATCAGGCCACTGGAAACCGAGTTTGCTAACATTGCCGCAGTGCATGATTTACCTTCTTTGCAAGCTATGATTGCACGTTTACAGCTGATGGGTTTAGGGGTGTTATTTAGTTATGGCAGTATGCAAGATTTTAAAGACAGTACACAAGTGATTGCCAGTGTCGCACAAGGTGGCTTGAGTTTACCAAATCGTGATTATTATCTTAAACCAGACGCAAACTTTAAAACCATTCGAGAAACTTACTTAAAACACATCGCAAAAATGTTTGAATTATTGGGAGATGCGCCAGCCACGGCGAAGCAAGAAGCAGACACCGTGATGCATATCGAAACAGCGTTAGCGCAAGCATCCATGTCGCAAATTATGCAACGTGATCCTTATGCCGTTTATCATCCTATGGCATTACAAAATTTAAAAAACTTAATGCCGCATTTTTCATGGCCCGATTATTTACAAAGCATTGAGCAAAGCGATGTAAAACATATCAATATTGAAGCACCTGACTTTATGCGCGCATTGGATAAAGCCTTAGTCAGTTACTCGATAAAAGATTGGAAAACATATTTACGTTGGCATTTATTAAGCGAATCTTCGCCTTATCTTTCCAAACCTTATGTTGATCAAAATTTTCGCATGCTAAAAAAACTAACCGGTGTAGAGCGTTTACCTGAGCGTTGGAAGCAAGTTTTAAATACAGAAGATTCGGTATTGGGTTTTGGCATCGGACAATTGTATGTCAAAAAATATTTTTCGGCAGAAGATAAAAACAATGTATTAGAAATGATTAAAAATATCCGAACCGTTTTGCGCCGCGATTTATCAACATTAAGTTGGATGACACCAGCAACACGTGAAGCCGCTGTAAACAAACTAGATTTAATCGAAGACCGCGTTGGTTATCCTGAAAAATGGCGTGATTACAGTGCACTACAAATAGACAAAGGACCTTATATCTTAAATGTATTGCGTGGCAGTGCTTTTTTGATACGCCGTGATTTAAATAAAATTGGCAAACCGTTGGATCGCAGTGAGTGGGAAATGACACCACAAACGGTGAATGCTTATTATAGTCCATCTATGAATAGTATTAATATTCCAATGGGTATCTTACAACCACCTTATTACGATCCCAACGCGCCGGCTGCGGTTAATTATGGTGCTATCGGTGCGGTGATTGGCCATGAAATTACCCATGGCTTTGATGATCAAGGTTCACAATTTGATGCCAAAGGCAATTTACATGATTGGTGGAAACCCGCGGATGCCAAAAAATTTAAAGCAGCTACGCAATGTATTGTAAAACAATTTTCGCATTATACGGTGGATAAAAATGTGTTTGTACAAGGTGATTTGGTAGTGGGTGAAGCGACCGCTGATTTGGGTGGGCTGATTTTAGCATACCGAGCTTATCATGAAAGTGCCGCATACCAACAGGCTAAAACGGTTGAAAATTACACACCTGATCAGCAGTTTTTCTTAAGTTACGCGCATATTTGGGCGAACAACATGCGCCCTCAGCAGGCGCTCAATTTGGTAACAGTTGATCCCCATCCTCCGGCTACTTATCGTGTGAATGGCACGCTTGCGAACATAGCGCAATTTCAGTCTGCGTTTAATGCTTCGGAGCATTGTCCAATGGTTAATCAGCAGCGCTGTGTAATTTGGTAGAGTACATATTTACTCCGCACGAAGGAACGGCCATATTTGGCACATTTTGAACGAAAAAGTCATTTCACAATGCTCACATACTTATGTATGCTGCGCTTGTGAAATGACTTTTTCGTTCAAAATGCACTCAAATCTAACCGTTCTCCGAGGTTCAGGAGCGAGGCTACGAACGGTTAATTTGGTGGATTAAATGCTCAATATGTACTTAAATAGAGCCGATTATCAAGATGGAAGTACTCGCATTGAATTACTCTATCAGTAGCTGCATCAACAATTGCTTCGCTTGAGCCGGGTCAGCTTGACCTTTGGTGGCTTTCATAATTTGCCCGATGAAAAACGCCTCTAGTTTTTCTTTGCCCGCGCGCAGCTCGGCTGCTTGTTGTGGATTTTTAGAAAGAATATCTTGAATGATGGTTGCTAACGCATTTTCATCTGTCAGACGCGTATAACCTGCCTCTTGAATCAGGGTGTCAATATCAACAGTATGATGCGTGCTTAGTTTGATTAACAAGGCTTTTGCTTGCTTAACAGAAATGACTTGGTCTTCAATACGATTGAGCAAGCCAGCAATCTGCTCAGCAGAAACAAGCGGATGCTCAAAACTGCGTTGCTGTTCGTTTAATAACGCTGCATAGTGTCCTTTTAACCAGTTAACAATGGTTTTGGGTGTGGCATGCGTGTGCTTTTTGACGGTGTCATAAAATGCAATATGATGGGGCGTTGTTAGCAGAAAGTCGATGTCGTCTGTTGCTAAAGCATCTTTTTCAGATAATCTCGCCTGAATGGCCAAAGGTGCTTCACGAAGCTGGGCGCGTGCCAGCTGAATATCTTGATCGCTAATTTGAATGGGTAATAAGTCAGGGTCACTAAAATAGCGATAATCGGCGACCATTTCTTTGTCACGCATGGGGCGGGTTGTGTTGGTTTCAGAACAGTATAATCTGGTTTGCTGTATCACGGATTGTCCTGACTCCAGCAAATCTTGATGCCGTGCGACTTCAATTTCGATGGCTTTTTCGATAAAACGGAATGAATTTAAATTTTTTAACTCAGTGCGTGTTCCAAGTTTTACTTCTCCCAGGCGACGTAATGAGAGATTCACATCGCAGCGAAACGAACCTTCTTGCATATTGCCATCACAAATATCTAAAAACCGTAATAATTGATGTAATGTTTTTAGATATAAGATAGTGTCGGTTGCCGAGCGCAAGCAAGGTGTGGTCACAATTTCTAATAAAGGAATCCCTGCTCGGTTCAAATCAACAGCAGAAAATGGTGTATTGTTATCGTGAACCGATTTACCCGCATCTTCTTCTAAATGCGCGCGTTCAATGATGATGCGTTGCGTGGTTCCTGCCGTTGTGGTTGGGATATCAATATGGCCTTGTGACAGAATAGGGCGGCGATACTGACTGATTTGGTAACCTTTGGGTAAATCGGGATAAGTATAATGCTTACGCTCGAAATAAGAACAATTTTGAATGTCAGCATGAATAGCCAGGCCAAACTGAATCGCTAAATGAATAACTTGTTTATTAAGTACGGGCAACGTACCGGGAAAAGCGGCGTCAATAAAATGAGTTTGTGTGTTAGCAGCGGCGCCAAACTGAGTACCTGCCGATGAAAAAAGTTTAGCATGCGTTTTGAGTTGCGCATGTACTTCTAAGCCTATGACTGTTTCCCAACTCATTATTTTTCAACTCCGGGTGGTATTTGTTGATGCCAATCTGTTTGTTGTTGGTAAAAATGTGCAATTTGTAATAAACGTGCCTCACTAAAATGATGCCCGATAAATTGCATACCAATGGGTAATCCTTGATGAAAGCCAGCCGGAATCGATAAAGCGGGTAAGCCAGCTAAATTCACAGCGACTGTACACATATCAGCTAATTGGTAGACTGGAGACTCATAATCCGTTTTCCCTAATTGAAACGCTTGCGTTGGTGTGGTTGGTCCAAGAATCATATCGACATCAGATAATACACCAAGTAACTCTTGTGTGATGAGACGACGAATTTTTCGTGCATATTGATAAATATCATCAAAATGTTCGGCTGATAGCACGTAAGTACCGGTTAAAATACGGCGCTTGACTTGTGTCCCCAAGCCTTCGCTGCGTGAACGCACGACTAAATCATCAATCGAAGTAGGATGACTCGCTTGGTATCCATAACGCACACCGTCATAACGTGCTAAGTTAGACGAAGCTTCTGCGGAGGCGAGCGTATAATAGCAGGATATCCAATAAGGCATCAGTTTCAAATCCACTTCGATGATTTCTGCACCAGCAGCCTCAAAGCATTTCACGGCCTCTGCGATACTTTTCTGAATGGGTTCTGCGACCAAATCACTGAAAAAGGCTTTGGGCAGTGCAATACGCAACGGTTTTAATGGTTGATTGAGTGTTTGATCAAGGGCAGGGACAGGGCGTTGTATTGACGTTGAATCGTTTGGATCGAATCCCATGATAATCGACGTGGTGATTGCCAGATCCTCAGCATTGGTTGCGATAATACCTGCCTGGTCTAAACTAGATGCATACGCAATTTGCCCGTAACGTGAAACAGTCCCATAAGTGGGCTTCAAACCACATACGCCAGAAAAGGCTGATGGTTGGCGAATAGAGCCACCTGTGTCAGTTGCAGTTGCAAATGGAACGAGACGTGCAGCCACGGCCGCCGCTGCCCCCCCCGATGAGCCACCACTAACATGGGCTTGATTCCATGGGTTTTTGACCGCACCAAAATAGCTGGATTCGTTGGTTGACCCCATGGCAAACTCATCCATGTTGGTTTTCCCAAGCATAATAGAACCAGCCTGTTTTAGTTTTTTTACAATGGTTGCATCATAAGGTGGGATAAAATCAGCCAGCATTTTTGAAGCGCATGTGGTGCGCACGCCCTCAGTACAAAATAAATCTTTGTGTGCCATTGGGATGCCGGTTAAACAAGGGGCATCGCCTTTTTTTAAGCGCTTATCTGCCTCTTTGGCTTGTGCAAGCGCGGCTTGTTCATCAACCGTAATAAATGCATTTAAGTCGCTTGCCTGTTGAATGCGATCTAAGCAATGCTGTGTTAACTCAACACTGGAAAATGTTTTGGCACGCAAAGCGTGCATGAGCGCTCGAATCGATAAAGTGTGCATCAACGATCCTTTAAATGTTTAGGAACCAAATAATGGCCATCCGCAAAGTTTGGGGCTGCTTCGGCTAACGCGTTGACACAATTGGTGTGCGTTACGATATCCTCTCGTAGGTAAGCCATCGTTTCTATAGGATGAATAAACGGCTCTACACCCGTGACATCGACTTTGTGAATGTCGTAAATTTGTTTTAGAATGAGGTTGGTTTCGTCTAACAGTGCTTCTGCATCTGTATGACTTAAGCGTGCGAGCTCAGCCGTTTTTTTTAGCTGTTCGAGGGTTATGGTCATCATATTTGCCTGATTGATGAATAAATGACATTCTACAACAAAAGTTGAGAAAATGGGAAAAATTCTATCTATTTATGGTGTTGCAATCATTGTTGGCTGTTTAACGGGATTGATTTGCTCTCTTTTAATGCTCGCTATTCAAGAAACCAATCATTTTTTAACTTTCATGAGTCAATTTGCATTAGGACATGACTGGCCTGTGGCTGTCTGCTCTATTGCTTTGATTACGCTGATGGTTTTTTTCTCGTGGTGGTTGACCGTGCGTTTTGCGCCAGAAGCTGCTGGTAGTGGTATCCCAGAAATTGAGGCGGCGCTCTTACACAAGCGCACACTGCATTCTTGGTATCGATTGTTACCGGTTAAATTTGTCGGTGCTGTTTTCAGTATTGCGGCTAAAATGGTTTTAGGACGTGAGGGGCCTTCTGTGCAAATGGGCGGGCATTTAGGCGCTATGTTGGGTGATATCTTTAAATATCAAACCGCTCGCCGCGACTCTTTGATTGCAGCTGGTGCGGCCGCTGGGCTAGCTGCGGCTTTTAACGCCCCGTTAGCGGGGGTGTTATTTTTCATAGAAGAATTACGCCAGCACTTTAATTTTTCTTTCACGCACTTTAAAACAGTCGCAATTGCATGTGCGATGTCGGTTGTGGTCTTGCATGCGGTGATAGGCGATCATCCCGTTATTAATATGCCCATTTATGCTTCACCGGACTTGTGGTCGTTGAGCACTTTCTTTTTACTGGGACTGTTTGTCGGGTGTGCTGGTGTTCTGTTTAATCGTTGCCTAATAAAACTGCTAAATTGGTTAGAGCCGCTGACAATGCGTCAGCGTGCTAAATATGTGGTGTTAGTCGGTGGGCTGGTGGGTTATCTGGCATATAGCCATCCACTGTGGGTCAGTGGCGGCTATGGTATTATTGCACAGACGATCGATTTAAAGCTTGATGCTGCGGTGATGCTGGGTATTTTGTTGATTCGTTTTGTCATTGGACTATTGTGTTATGGTACGGGGGTGCCAGGTGGGATTTTTGCACCGATTCTTGCTTTAGGAACACTGCTTGGTGTGCTTATTTGTCATTTATTTCCGCATGCTTGGATGGATGCCAGCACACAGCAAGGTATGTTTGCTGTCGCTGGCATGGGTGGTTTATTTTCTGCAACGGTACGTGCGCCGATGACGGGCATCCTGTTAATGGTTGAAATGACACAAAATTATTCTTTAATTTTACCCTTGATGGTGATCTGTTTGACTGCCACAACCGTTTCTCAACTCTTAAACAATGAGCCGATTTATTCACAACTCCGCAATCGTACAAAGCCTTAAAGGAGCGTTATTTTGAGCAAGTCTAAACAATCATTACGTCTGGTTGATCAGCGTTTTTTTCGTTATTGGCAAGCATTTTACTTGGCTTTTTATTCGCCCAAATTGTATGTTGATGTTGCGAAACGTTGGCGAGGAACGGGGGCTTTTTATCTCCTATTGCTGTTAGCATTGTTAACAATACCTCTTTCCATTCAAAACATGTTGCGCTTTCAGCAATATACATACCACGACTTTATCGAACCATTTCTACAGATTCCGCCTCTGCAAATTCAACAAGGCAAAGCGGTGTTTGATTTGCCTATGCCTTATTTAATTAAAAATCAACAAAATCAAGTGATTGTGATTATCGATACGACAGGTAAAATCACAGAATTTAATGACCAATATCCTGATTTAATCGGCTTGTTAACCGCACAAAATATTTATTTTCGGGAACCCATTTCACCTTTTTTAAAAAATAATCCACGCTATCAATCTATGTTGCCGCCGCTGACCGTGGAATCACTTTCATTTAATCAATTTAAAGATGGTCGATTTGATTTAAAAAAATGGATTTTACACAGTGGCTTGATTGGTCTGAAAAACAGTCTTTTGTTTAGCATCTACCCCTTTGTCGTGCTTTCCTTTTTTGGTTTGCTTTTGACCATGATTTTTGCTTTAACGCTGATGGGGCAGATCAGTGCTTATGCCATTTTTCGATTTAAATTAAAGTATATGGCTGCTTGCCGTTTGATGATGGTTGCATCGACGACCAGCATTAGTATTTTCTTTGTTTTAAAAACGTTAAATTATAATACTTCTTCTATGAGTCTGTGTGGTGCTTTGTTATCTTACGCCTATTTTTGCTATGGCGTGTGGGTTGTCAAACAAGAAAGTCAAAGTTTGGTTCATGTATGAAGGAAATCATTCATTTTGCACATGGCAATGGATTTCCTTCAACCTGTTATCAACAGTTGCTGTTGCCATTACGATCACAATTCAATTGTATTGAAATTGATAGAATTGGCCATGATAATGATTTTCCAGTCACAGAAAATTGGCCTTTTTTAATTCAAGAAATGATCTTGAGTGTTGAAAAACAAGCGACACAGCCGGTGATCGCGCTAGGGCATTCGTTGGGTGGCGTGCTCAGCTTTTTGGCGGCTATTGAGCGCCCAGAACTCTTTAAAAGGGTGATTTTACTTGATTCACCTTTAATTAATCCGATTAAATCATGCTTGGTACATTTAGCAAAGCAATCGAGTCTGATAGATTATGTGACGCCTGCTATGCGTACACGTGGTCGTCGTAGGCATTGGAAAACACGTCAAGAGGTGATAACGTATCTAAAAAGTCGATCGTTATTCAGTGGTTTTACCGCAGCGTGCTTGAATGATTACGTTGATTTTGGTTTGATAAAAGATGCGAAAGGTTACTCCTTGCGTTTTGATCCAGAAATTGAGTATCAAATATATCGTACTATACCGCATGATTTGAATCGTTTGAGAGGAAAACAACAGGTACCAACAACCTTGATTTATGGTCAGCAGAGCAAGGTTGTTAGCCGATTCGACCGATATTACATGCAATATGGTTATCAGGTGCGGTGTATACCAATCAATGGTTCACATATGTTTCCAATGGAGTTTCCAGACTTAGTAGCCACACAAGTTGCAACCATTATTCAGGAGTAGATCATGTTCACAGGGTTAGGTGTGATTGTTTTATTAGTCATTATTGGGCTTTTGATAGTTAAAAAAGCATCCATGCCGATTTGGTTAATGAGTTACACGGTTTTGTTTTTATTAGAAAATTTATACGGTTCGCCTTCGTGGCTTTCACAAACCGCGATGGTGTTGGTGTTTCTAGTGCTGGGTATTGGGGCGATAAAGCCTTTGCGTAGCGCACTTTTATCACGGCGTATTTTATCATTGGTGAGTCAATCAACCCCGGAAATGTCTGTGACAGAGCGTGAGGCGCTCGAAGCAGGCACATTAAGTTGGGAGGCTGATTTATTTCGTGGTTCACCTAATTTTAATCAACTATTGGCGATGCCTAAAGGTACGCTATCCAGTGAAGAGCAAGCTTTTTTAGATGGTCCTGTTACGACATTGTGTCGTATGTTAGATGATTGGGATATCACGCAGCATCGCCTAGACCTACCCAAAGATGTATGGGACTTTATCAAGCAAAATAAGTTTTTAGGTTTGATTATCCCCAAAATGTATGGTGGGCTTGAGTTTTCTGCTTCTGCTGTGATGTCTGTATTTGTAAAGTTATACAGTATCAGTGTGACTGCTGCGACAACGGTATCGGTACCAAATTCATTAGGGCCTGCAGAATTGTTGCTCAAATATGGTACAGAAGAGCAAAAACAATATTATTTACCTCGTTTAGCCGTGGGTGAAGAAATTCCTTGTTTTGCGTTAACAGGCCCTAATGCGGGCTCAGATGCAGCATCGATTCCTGATATTGGCATCGTTTGTCGACAAAAAATAGATGGCGTTGATGTGTTAGGCATGCGACTGAATTGGAATAAACGCTACATTACCTTGTGCCCCGTAGCGACGGTTATTGGATTGGCTTTTCGTTTATTTGATCCAGAAAATATCTTAGGGGGAGGAGAAGATATTGGTATATCTTGTGCGTTAATTCCCGCTAACACACCCGGTGTGGTACATGGGCGTCGCCATTTTCCATTGAATACCGCATTTATGAATGGGCCAACCCAAGGCAATGATGTGTTTGTCTCATTAGACTGCTTAATTGGGGGGGCGCCCATGGCAGGGCATGGATGGCGCATGTTAATGGAGTGCTTAAGTGCGGGGCGCGCTATTTCTTTGCCATCCAGTGCTTCAGGAACAACACAAGCCGTTTGTTTAGCGACAGGTGCATATGCGTATGTACGTAAACAATTTAATGTCCCGATTGCTTATTTTGAGGGCGTGGAAGAGGCCATGGCACGTATTGCCGGAAATACCTATATCATTGATGCTGCTTTAAGCATGACAGCAGCGGCGATTGATCAGGGTGCGAAACCACCGGTTGCTGGTGCGATTGTGAAATATCAAACCACAGAGCGCTCGAGAAAGATTGCCTGTGATGCAATGGATATTCATGGCGGTAAGGGGATTTGTTTGGGACCCAATAATTATTTGGGGCGTGGTTTTGAAAGCTGCCCTATTTCCATTACCGTTGAAGGCGCGAATATCTTATCACGTAGTTTAATCATTTATGGTCAAGGTGCCATTCGTTGTCATCCTTTTGTGTTTCAAGAAATGGAGGCCATTCGAAAGCAGGACTTAAAAGCGTTTGATAGCGCATTTTGGGCCCATGTAGGATTTACCTTAAGCCATTTGGTTAAATCGATTGTTTACGGTTTGATCGGTGTGCGCTGGTTAAATGTTCCAAAGCAAACCAATGCACATTATTTTCAATGGATGACACGATATTGTTCTAATTTAGCCTTATTGTCTGATATTTGTATGGTGGTATTTGGTGGTGCATTGAAACGTAAAGAGGCCTTGTCGGCTCGATTAGGGGATGCTTTAAGCGCACTCTACTTGGCTTCGGCTGTTTTGAAGCGTTTTCATGATGATAAACAACCCAAAGAGGATCAACCGCTGGTTTCGTGGAGCTGTGAGCAATTGTTATTCGATTGTGAGCAAGCTTTATATGGCGTTCTTACCAATTTACCACAACGCTGGTTAACAGTGGTTCTAAAATGTATTTTGTTTCCATGGGGACGTCGACGTCACGCGCCTTCTGATCGTTTGATGAAAGCGGTTGCCGCGATCATGACAACGCCATCTGAAACGCGTACACGCCTTTCAAGACTGGCTTTTTACGAAGATATTTCTACTTGTCCAATTGGTCGAGTTGAAGCTGCTTTTCTCAAAGTGCATGCCGCACAAGAGCTAGAGAAAAAAATAAGACATGCAGAAAAAGAGGGGCAATTGCATGGTTTAACATTATTTGAGCAAATTGAAGAAGCAAAGAAAAAGAAAATCATTACACAAGCAGAAGCGACCGTTTTAAAAGAAGCTGAATTAGCTCGGCAGTATGTGATTGCTGTGGATGATTTTGCTGCGGGTGAGTTAAGTAAATCTCATTAAATCTGATCGCGCCCCAAGCATTCCCTCTGAACGATTTGCCTACGTGTCGCGGCTTGGCTGCGGCATCCCGTTGGGCAAAGATCACGCCATTCCGGATTAAGTGTCTCGATTAAATTTATTTTCCATTGTCTTGGTCAATGTTTGAAACGTTTTTCACGACGAGCAGCTTCAATATATCATTCATGTCGTTCTTAATAGACAAGCCGCGATGCGTAGGCAGAAAATACTAAATGGTGATTGGCCCTAGTGAAAATTGATCGTAAGGTCTGTATTGCTATCTTCTAGATCTTCATCGATTTCTTCTGAGAATGATGGATCCCATTCATTGTCTGTTTCCGAGTCATCACCAGACTTAAAAAAACACATGCTTGCACAAGCGACAGCACTGACACCGAGCACGGCACCAGATACAATTTTTACGGCCAATATGCTACCCGTAGTTAATATCGAAGCACCAAAAAGCACTGCTAAAGTCTGTGGATAGCACAGTGCTAAAACAATCATTGTGATGCTGCTCAGTAACAAAATGATACTGATGAGTGCAAATATCGCTTTGATAGGGTGATTCAATAGCCACCAATAAACGCCATTTTCGCTATCATTATCGTTTGAGAACACGATAATTTCATCCAGATCTGCAAATTCGACCCCCACTTTTCTTTTACCAGCGCGCGCTCCATTTGAAGCGTGGTTATTATCGAAGAAGAGGGGGGTGTGTCGATCAAGTGGGAAAATTTTGATGCTAGGGATGATAGGATCGGGTGGTTTATGTTTATCGATGTTACTATCGGGTTTTAATGCCGATTTTAATGGTATTTTTAATGGTATTTTTAATGGTATTTTTAATGTTCGCTTTAATCCTGATTTTAGTGGTGAAGCAGCGAAGGTGGGCGTTTGAGACCTTGACCGAAGATAAATGCGGTTTTTTTTAACTCTTGGCGGTTTTTTTTGTGGAGAGCTGTATATTTTTGATAAACTCCGTAACAATGCCATGCCTCTATTTGCTATTCTTGTTTGAACTTTTTGAAGGTGATCCATTGGTTGGGTCTTAATATGATTGTCGTTACTGCGTGGATTACGTCCAACTTTCTTGTCCAAACTGCGCTCAAATCTGACCGTTCTTCGAGGTTCAAGAGCGAGGCTGCGAATGGTTTCGAAATTTATCTATCCCTACGAGTTTATGTCTCTGTTCTCGAGACAATAAACTTTTTTTTGTAAATGCGCACGCCTGTTCACCGAACGGCCGTCAAATACAGCCGTTCCCCGGTATTCAAGCATTCTTTCTGAATGATTACTTTTTTCGATTTCATATCCTGAAATCTAGGGCGTGTCATCAATTACTATTTTCGACCTAAAACCGAGCTAATTTGCGCAAATTTTAGTTCGAATTCGTTAAATAGGGCTCGCTATTCGCCTCATTCAAACTAAAATTTGCGCTAAATTATCTCAATTTTCGCCTCGAAAAACTAATTGATGACACGCCCTAGACTTCTGCCTCAGCCAGCTCTTTTTTCTTTTTGTCTGGCATGACAAAATTTAGCTCTAGAACCGCACTGTCACCCACTCGCTCCAAGTTGACACTCACTTTTTCACGATCAATCGGTATATATTTAGCAATAACATTCATGAGCTCTTCTTGTAACTGGGGTAATTCATGAATTTTAGGTAAACAATCGGGCGTATTGCGTTGCGAGCGTTCGTGAGAAATAATAATTTGCAAGCGCTCTTTTGCCACTGACGCAGTAGAATTTCTACGCCTTAAATAATTTAAAATACTCATACTGACGCATCCTCCCTTTGTTTAGTAAACAGCCGTCGCAAAATCCCTTTGCGTTCTGCTTGTGTAAATCGCATTGGTCTTGATTCTCCAAGGAAGCGAGCAACCGCATCTTGATAAGCGACGCCTGCATCACTGTTTTCATCAAGAATAACGGGCGTGCCGGTATTGGAGGCTTTCAGTACTGCTTTGGATTCAGGAATAATACCAATGAGTGGAACAGCCAAGATTTCGTTGACATCTTGAACAGATAACATTTCGCCGCGCTCAACACGCTCTGGGTTATAACGGGTTAACAGTAAATGCTCTTGTACAGGCGGTTTGCCATCGATAGCGCGTTTGGTTTTACTGGACAGGATACCTAAAATTCTGTCTGAGTCACGTACAGAGGAGACTTCTGGGTTAGTCACAACAATCGCATGGTCAGCAAAGTGCATAGCCATGAGGGCACCAGATTCAATACCCGCAGGAGAATCACAAATAATGTAATCAAACTCTTGCGATAAATCGTTGAGGACTTTTTCTACGCCATCCATTGTCAACGCATCTTTGTCGCGTGTTTGTGAGGCAGGTAAGATGTAGAGTTCTGGTAAACGTTTGTCTTTTATCAATGCTTGGCGCAAGTTGGCCTCACCATTAATAACATTTACAAAATCATAAACCACACGACGCTCACAGCCCATGATAATATCGAGGTTTCTAAGACCGATATCAAAATCAATGACGACTGTTTTGAAACCACGCATGGCAAATCCCACAGACAAGGCTGCTGAGGAGGTTGTTTTACCGACACCGCCTTTGCCAGATGTCACTACAATAATGCTTGCCAAGTTATCACCTTTATATGTATGACGAGTCCCATGAGTTTACACGTGATGGCCAATCGATTTCAATAGATATTTCTAGTCTTTAAGTGTATAATTTGTGCCTAATTAATGCAGCGGAGACTTTTATGGCGATTACCATTCGACAACAAGCGTTCACATTCGATGATGTATTGCTAGTACCCGCACATTCCGAGGTTTTGCCGAAAGAAGTATTGCTTCAAACGGCGTTGACGCGAGATATTAATTTAAATATGCCGCTGGTATCGGCAGCGATGGATACCGTCACCGAGGCGCGCTTGGCAATTGCGATGGCTCAGGAAGGGGGTATTGGTATTATTCACAAAAATATGAATATCAGTGCACAAGCAGCCGAAGTCCGACAAGTCAAACGTTTTGAAAGTGGCATGGTGAGAGAGCCTGTCTCGGTGACGCCGGATATCTCTGTTAAAGTTTTAATGGACATCATGTCTAAGACAAACTTTTCTGGTATGCCAGTGGTTGATGGTGAGCGGTTGGTTGGTATTGTCACCAGTCGAGATATTCGTTTTGAAACCAACATGTCATTGCCAATTTCTGCCGTGATGACCCCGAAAGAGCGTTTGGTAACGGTCAAAGAAGGTGCTTCTCGTGAAGAAATTTCACGATTACTACAAAAGCACCGTATCGAAAAATTATTAGTGGTCAATGATGCGTTTTACTTACGCGGTTTAATTACGGTGAAAGATATTTTAAAAGCAGAAAATAATCCGTTTGCTTGTAAAGATGATTCAAAGCAGTTGCGTGTAGGCGCAGCGGTAGGGGTTGGTGAGGGGACAGAGGAACGTATTGACGCGTTAGTGGAAGCTGGCGTGGATGTTGTCGTCGTCGATACTGCTCATGGACACTCACAAGGTGTTATTAATCGCGTTCGTTGGGTTAAAAAGCACTTTCCTTCTGTACAAGTCATCGCTGGTAATATTGCCACCGCTGAGGCTGCTGCCGATTTGGTTGCTGCCGGCGCTGATGCTGTTAAAGTGGGGATTGGGCCTGGATCCATTTGTACAACAAGGGTTGTAACCGGTGTGGGTGTTCCGCAATTAACAGCGATAGCCAATGTATCTACTGGTGTGAAGGGACAAGTTCCTGTGATTGCTGATGGTGGTATTCGTTTTTCAGGTGATATTTGTAAAGCATTGGCTGCTGGAGCGCAAACAGTGATGCTGGGTAGCATGTTCGCAGGTACTGAACAATCGCCCGGTGAAATAGAGCTTTATCAGGGCCGAACTTACAAAGGGTATCGTGGTATGGGATCGATTGGTGCCATGTCGCAAGCACAAGGCTCAAGTGATCGTTATTTTCAAGAAAATAATCAGGGTGCAGAAAAATTGGTCCCCGAGGGCGTTGAAGGACGTGTTCCTTACAAAGGTTCAGTACAAACGATTATTTATCAGCTTTTAGGTGGATTACGCTCTTGTATGGGGTATTTGGGAGCGAAAACCATTACCGAATTGCACGATAAAGCTGAGTTTGTACAGATCACCAATGCTGGCATGCGCGAATCACATGTTCACGATGTGTCAATCACAAAACAAGCACCCAATTATCAAGTTGACAACTAGGTATTAACACACATGGAACATCATCAATTTATTCTCATTCTTGATTTTGGTTCACAATACACTCAATTAATTGCCAGGCGATTAAGGGAGCTGGGTGTTTATTGCGAAATTCATCCTTATCATATCAAAATGTCACAATTTGCTGCGTTAAAGCCTTGTGGTGTTATTTTGTCCGGAGGCCCTGCGACTGTTACATTGGCTGAAACTCCACGCGCGCCCGATTGGTTGTTTCATACCGGTGTACCGCTCTTAGGTATTTGTTATGGTATGCAAACCATGGCTGCACAGCTCGGTGGTTTGGTTACGCCATCTGATCTACGCGAATTCGGCCATGCCGAGCTTGTGGTGCAAGAAAAAAATGGTTTATTGCAACAAATAAGTGATCGCAAACAAGAAACAGGACAGCCAGTCTTAGATGTCTGGATGAGCCATGGCGACCATGTGACCGTATTGCCACCTGAGTTCGAAGTGATTTGTACCACGCGGAATACGGCGATAGCGGGCATGGCTAACCATGCCAAACAATGGTACGGTTTGCAGTTTCATCCTGAAGTGACACACACACCACAGGGCTTACTGATTTTACAACGTTTTGCAGTCGATATTTGTGGCGCGGATACCAATTGGACGCCCGCACATATTATTGATGAAATGATTACGGATATTCGTCAAAAGGTAGGCCAAGAGAAAGTACTATTAGGATTATCTGGGGGCGTTGATTCATCGGTTGCAGCATTGCTACTCCATCGAGCGATTGGTGAGCAACTGGTCTGTGTGTTTGTGGATACCGGGCTATTGCGTTTACGTGAAACAGAGCAAGTGCAAGCTATGTTTAAAGACTATCCAGATATGCATATTATTTGGGTAGATGCGACGGAATGCTTTATGCGTGCGCTTAAAGGTTTAACATGCCCAGAAGAAAAGCGTAAAACCATCGGGCGTGTTTTTATCGAAATCTTTGAGGAAAAGGCGCAAGCGTTACCCGATGTCAAATGGCTTGCACAAGGGACTATTTATTCAGATGTGATTGAGTCTGCAGCCGCATCGATACAAGGCGTAACCGAGGTCATTAAATCACACCACAATGTTGGTGGCTTACCGGATACATTGCAATTAAAATTGCTTGAGCCTTTAAGAGCGCTTTTTAAAGATGAAGTGCGTCGTATTGGCGTAGAGTTGGGTTTACCGGAAGCAATGATTTACCGACATCCTTTTCCCGGCCCTGGGTTAGGTGTGCGTATTTTGGGTGAAATCAATTTAGATTTTGCCAATATGTTACGCCAAGCTGATGCGATTTTTATTGAAGAATTGCATAAAGCAGATTTATATCGCCAAGTTAGCCAAGCTTTTGCTGTTTTCTTACCGATCAAAAGCGTCGGTGTCATGGGAGATGGTCGACAATATGGTTATGTGATTGCATTAAGGGTGGTTGAAACCATCGACTTTATGACAGCACACTGGTCGCACTTACCTTGGGATTTTTTAGGTTTGGTGTCAAATCGAATCATTAATGAAGTGAAAGGTGTGTCTCGTGTGACCTACGATATTTCTGGAAAACCACCCGCAACGATTGAATGGGAATGACAAACGCTTATTTAAAAACATTGATTGCAGCAAAGCAAGGCCGCCAGCACGCAGGCCTGCATCGTCAACGACGCGTTGTTTCATCTCATGATGCGATGCTTAGTTTTAGTAGCAACGATTATTTGTCTTTATCAACCCATCAACCGATTCGTCATGCTTTTCAAGATGCTTTTGCCAATGAATCAATAGGTAGCGGTGGCTCAATGATGGTGTGTGGCTATCATACCGCACACCAGGATCTGGAGCGTGCTTTTGCGGAAGCATTGCGGGTAGATGGATGCGTGTTATTTTCATCTGGCTATGTTGCTAACTTGTGTATTATCAGCTTGCTTGAAATGCTACAACCGATGGTTTTTGTAGATAAAAGTGTACATGCTTCTGTGTATGATGGTTTGAAATTAGCACAAATCCCTTTTAAACGCTTTTTACACAATAATGTCGCTGATATAGAAAGGAAGATAGACCGACTACTAAAAACCACCATAGCACCATTAAACCCGATTATTATGACAGAAAGTGTGTTTAGCATGAGCGGGCAACATGCTCCCTTAAACAAGATACATCAGCTTGCATTAGCATACCAAGCGGCATTTTTGGTTGATGAGGCACACGCATTTGGTGTGTTTGGCGATCAAGGTTTGGGCGCACTGGTTGATGCCGGCTTAACACAAGATGAAGTCCCACTGCGTATGATCCCATTTGGGAAGTCGCTGGGAGCTTGTGGCGCGATCGTAGCGGGCCAAGGTGAATGGATTGAGGCTTTATTGCAAACACGTCCTGCGATTTATTCAACATCGATGAGTCCTGCGTATGCACGTGGTGTACAGCAGGCCTTCGAGGTGATGCGAGCCGCAGAAGACAGACGTGCTTGGTTAAAACAGTTGATTGCGTATTTTCGCTCGCAAATTCAACGATCGCCTTTAAAATGGCGTGATTCAGAAACGCCTATTCAGCAATTACAATTAGGTTGCCCTCATCGTGCCAGTGCCTTAACTGATTTTTTATGGCAGCAACAAATAATCTGTTTATCCATGCGACAGCCAACGGTCACGCGTGATGAGACAGGATTAAGAGTTATTTTGAACTATCATCATCAACCTGAGCATATTGATAGGTTGTTTCAAGCGATACATCAATTTTGTAGTTGAGGACAGTATGTCGGTTTCAATGCAAACAATGGGTTCGGGGCCATCACTGGTGTTATTCCATGGCTGGGGATTTGATCACCAGATTTGGTTACCATGGGTTTCTGATCTTGCTGAGCAATTTACCTTACATTTGATCGATTTACCCGGCTTTGGCCAAACGCCTTTTATGTCATGGGCGTTATTTAAACAATCTCTTCTGACCCAATTACCTGCTCAATGCACACTCATCGGTTGGTCAATGGGTGGTTTAATGGCGACGCGTTTGGCATTAGAAGCCCCGGATCGCATACAAAAAATGATTAATATTGCCTCTACGCCGCGTTTTACCTCTACAACCGATTGGCCTGGTGTAGAGACTGGGGTTTTTAATGATTTTTATCAGCGCTTTTTAGAAAATCCAATACGCACACGGCAACAGTTTATGCGCGCACAATTACAGGGGCAAGTGTGTAAGCCGCTGATGCGAGAGACCTATGCCAGTCATCAAGGTTTGCAATACGGTTTAGAAATACTGAACGAGTGGGATTTACGCTCTCAATTATCTGCATTAATGATGCCAACCACTTATATTTTTGGTCGTTTAGATGCGGTGGTACCTTATTCAACCATGAAAACAATGCAACAAAATTACCCTTTTTTTAATTATGTTTTATTAGATAAAGCAGCACACATTCCATTTGTGTCGCATAAAGATGCGTTTATCACCTGTTTAAGAGATTTTTTATGAAGCCTTATTTTATTATAGGTACAGACACGGATTGTGGTAAAACGCAGGTGACATGCGCGCTGATACATGCTCTACAAGCGCGCCAGCATACCGTGATGGCATTAAAACCAGTTGCCAGTGGTTGTGAGACAATTGATGAAAAACTCGTCAGTGGCGATGTAATGCGACTGCAAGCGGCTCAGGGAGAGAATCAACATTTGATTTGTCCTTGGTCATTCACATTACCCGTTTCGCCTCACCTTGCTGCACAATCCGTCGGAGAGATGATTTGTTTAGAAGACATTGTGGCTTTTTGTCAACGGAAGACATGGGAGACGTATGATTATTTGCTGATTGAAGGTGCAGGCGGATTAATGGTGCCACTGAATGATCAATATACCTGGATAGATGTGCTGCAACGCACACAAATTCCCGTGATTTTAGTTGTGGGTATGCGTTTGGGATGTATTAATCATGCTTTATTAACCATGACAGCATTGCAACATCATCAGATTGCGTGCGCAGGTTGGATTGCAAATTGTTTAGATAAGCAAATGTTGTGCTTAGAAGAAAACATCGATACCTTGCAGATGAAAATGCCTTTTCCGTTGTTAGCCCGAGTAGATTATCTTGCATCAAAAGCGAACCTCTTTGTAAATTTTTAATTCATGAAGTATAATTTAAATGCGTACATGAGAAAAATTACAAGGATGTCATTATGAAACAGATTTTATTAGCAATGGTACTGGCAGTGGGTCTAGTCGGATGTTGTACAAATGATATATGCAACGTAGGCCCAAGTTACGTGTCAACCAAAGGCTGCTCTTCTTGCAACACATGTAATACGTGTAGCACTTGCAGTACGTGTGGCTATGATGCCAGCTATACCTACAGTGGTTGGTATTGATTTTCCTGAAGATACATCTGCATACAAACCGCAGTCATAGGACTGCGGTTTTATTTTCAAGTGTGTTTACTCCGCACCAGGGAATGGTTAGCAAAACACCGAGCTCTTCGTTGGATTTTATTTTTAATTCGGTCATTTAATTATCTAAACGCTCTCATTTAAAATAAAACTCGCTTTGACCTCGATGTTTTTTTTTATAAATATCACCAGATAAAAGGAAACGGAGCAGAGACAATAACCTCATCCATCTTACTGGCATTGTTGTCTGAAGATTCTTGTGTAAGCTTCTGATCCTCTGCTGCTTTCTCTTCAGCTCTTCTTCGTTTTGCGACATTCATTTCTGTCAATGTGGTAATACTTTTTTTGTCTCTCTGACTGATACTCGGTTTATTTCTTGCGACGTCAGCGCGTTTTTGTTGCATTTTAGCTGTTGTTATTTCTAGAGCACTAGGTTGCTTTTCTATTTCTGAGAGATGTTTAGTGTATAAGTTCATGAGCTCAGAGCCATTCAATTTTTTAAACATCACCATGTATTGGTTAGACATTAAGGTGTCTTTGTAACAAACTTTTGGATATTTTGATTCAAATTCTGTTTTATCTGTTAAGTAACTTTGTATGAGAAAATGTTCGGCTTTTTGTATTTCCTTTGCCTCGAGCATATCTATCCATGCATTGAGAGCATTGAACGTATTTTGATTGTCCACGAGGCTGGCTTTAAAGGAAATACTCGATAAATCAGCGATATTGATCTGCTTATGAGTCCTCGCATATGAATATTCATTGATTAAGCCAGTTCCATTGACAAAATCACCTAAGCTTGGTTGTTTTTCGATGACAGCTCTGAGTGTATAAGAAGGAATGGTGGTTTCTATATAATACTGATTTTGGATAGGGCGCAGCTCTTTATCGATTTCCCTAAAAGTAGATGTTTTTTGCGGCAAAATAGGATCGCAACGATACTGAGTAATGGTTGTTTCTTCAACAAATCGTTGTTCTAAGTATTGGCCTTCATCAAAGTAGCAGGTTGTTTCTGAGGTGTAAATCGTTTCACCGGCACCAAACATTGTAGAATATTCAGTGATGCTATCCACTTCTTCAAGCGGTTGTAGGTTAAAATCGACTTCTTTTTGATAATCGCGAAATGCATCGATACTACGAATATTGTGAATACAAAGACCAGTCGCTTGATTCAATAAGCCTAATTCATTGGCAACCACAAAACGAGCCTCGCCAGGAGCTAACATCGCGAAACATTGTTTTAATTGATTGCCGATACTACCTACACCCGTTGGTATTTCGTGATATTCGATATAACCATAAGCGAGATTTTTTTGAGCATAAAATAGTTTTTCATTTAAAATAACGATAATCACAGAATATTCTTGCAAACACAAATCAAAAAAATGTTCATCCATAGTAAGTTGTTCAAACTCACTGATAGGATCCTCTCCTTCCCGGGTTTCCAGTGGTGAAGATTTAAATGCAAATGCACCATGAATATTTTTGTGATTAAATATTTTTCTATTTATTTTTTTACTGACTTGATTATAGTAATGTAATCTATTTTTTATACCATCGTATTGCCATATCATAACTTCTTTATGATCAAAATTTTGATTCATTGCTTCTATAGGAGCCGCTGCTTCCATTCTTACAAAACTAATCTCGCCATGATAGGCCTCTTTGAGAATCATATTGTAGATGTGCTGAATAATGTGGGGGTGACAGTTTACTGGAAAGCAATTCAAAAATGCTTGCATTTGGGAGTGGAATTTATTGTTTTCACGATAAAATTGTTCGCTGATGTTGAGATACACGTCTTTTTGAGAAAACTGATATCCCAATGATGTTGTTTTCATTTGTTCCAATAATGCAAGCTGTCCATCACTGACAAAATAAGGAAAAATATTGAAAAAATGGCTCATAGACTGAACGTATATCAATAGATTGTGATCATTCAGTTTTTTAAATAGCGGTACCAAAAGCACAGCATCCATTGACTCTTCAGTATAATGTTCGCTTAAGCAAACAAGTAAATACTCTAAGTCTACAAACGATTTAATTTGCGGCAAAATAAGATCTAATGTGTTGATAATAAATATGTTTCTAATAGTTTGAAAATATTGATTTCTATGTAAATATCGCTCTTTTTTTATCGTTGTGCTTTGTGATGGTGGTGTTTTCTCTTTGCTTTTTAAAGTTTTCAATATGTTGTAAAAAGTACTTTTTTCTAAAGTGAAAGTTGGATTTGCGAGTAAAATAGATAAATCTTCTTGTAAGTAACCATTTGCTTGTGATCGCTCGAGGAAAACTATAAATAGTTCGGTATTTTTTGTCATATCTAAGTAATATTTAGACATGGCAACTGCTAAATTTAATTCCTGTTCCTGTTCCTGTTCCTGTTCCTGTTCCTGTTCCTGTTCCTGTTTATGAACATGTTCGTGATCGTACTTGATTCTCAAAAAGCTTCTGATATCGAAATAATCGGTAATCTTTTCAATTTGAAAAATACCCTGTTCATTTGCGGTAGGCGACTCTTGAATGGTATGAATAAAACGGTTCAGTCTTTGCTGTGTATTAAAGCCAAATACAAGTAATAAAAATGAGCGTTTGGTACTTAAATAAGCAATTTCTTGACCTTCGTGTATTTCGCTGTCTAGTTGATCTGCGTTCCGTCCAACAATCAATCTTTTTTGTGATTGATAATCAATGCTCTGATAATTTGGGCTAGACAATGGAAAGCTTTGAAGCGAGAGGTATTCCAGTTCATTGGCTTTGTCAGCTTGTATTTTTTTTTTATATCTTTCTTGGATCGTGATCAAACAATCTCTAATTCGAATTAATATCTCAACTAAATTATTTTCCAAGTCATATTGAGTCAATTCTTGACCAAAACAGGTTAACCAATCGTGTATTTTTTTATTAACTGTTTTAACAGGCTGGTAATGCCTATGTCCTGTCAGATTATGAATTTCCGCGAGCTCGGCTAATGATAATGATTCTATGATGGTTTGTGAGCCATCTTGAATGCCAAACCTGGTTTTTATTTTTGCAATGTCTTCAGATTTGTTTATCTTTTTTTGGAAAAACCCTTTTGTTTTATTGAAGTAATAAAGCGTATTTCCTATTATGATATAACGTGACCTTACAATATTAGGTGACTTCAGAGTATCTGTTACGGTTTTTTGTCCGAGTTCATTGATTGCTTCTACGCTGAGATCAGTTGTTGGGATATAAATTAAATCACACCCCATATACGTTTCGTCCAAATTCAGAGTGGTAATTAAATTTTCAACCGTTAATTCTAAGTAATTCATGACCGCTTTCTCTTATGATTCACAGGATTTACGAAAAACACCGTAAATGCTCACGTCAGCTCACCGAGATGGATTTTTGGGGCTCATCTTGAGAAATTAAAAAACGATGATAAAGAGCCACCCAAAAACATGGCTGCACTTAATTGATTAAATCAGGTCTGATTGTATCATAAAAAAGCAATATTATTAAGATTTTTTAGGGCCAAAAGGCTTTTCGATAAGTTTTTTAAAACTCCGAACTGGTTTTTTTTAAAGCGATCTTTGTGAATTGTTTAGCTTATTGGGCTTGAAATCAATCGCTGTGTCACGCAATTTGCACCCAAATCCAGTCGTTCTCCGAGATCCAAGTATTTCCTTTGAATGATTATAAAAATTATGTCAGTGTCAAAATATCACAGTCAAAATGTTCCTCTCTAGAGAAGAAGGCGTGGTAGTGTTTCCCCATAATCAATAAATCACATTGCTGTGCTTCAAAAATAGCTTTTATCTGCTCTTGAACAGAACCAATGCGCACAAACTGACATTCTACTGGAATATTCAGATCCTCTCCTAATATTCGCAAAACAGATTCTGCATCCATTTTTAATGGTTCAGGATTAGCAATGCTTGTAAATCCTAAGCCTTGGGCGATTTGTACAGTCGGCGGTGTTTCAATCACATGAAGTAAATATAGTGGTGCGTGAAAGTGTTTTGCGATGGCAATCGCTTTTTGACACATGTGATAATGGTTATCAGATAAATCAGTGGCATGTAATATACGCTGGTACATAAGACACTCCTAATACGCCTATACTTTCAATGTAGCACGATCTTTTGCAAAATACAGTAGCTCTGACAATGGGATATGGACAAAATCGCGTTTGTGCCACTCAGGGTGGGGGAGTGTGAGTGCCTGGCTTCGAAGCTTTTGTTCGCCATAAAATAAAATGTCGATATCAATGGTACGTGATCCCCATTTTTTTCTATGAATACGTTTTTGTTTTTGTTCGATTTGTTTGCATTTTTTTAGCAGGATATTGGGCGACAGAGACGTTTCTATGCAAATCACCATATTGTAAAACATCGGCTGTGCTTTCACACCCAGGGGCGGATTAAAATATGGGCGAGAGCGTTCAACTACCATCAAGCGATTTTGTTTCTGTAGTGCTTGTAATGCGCGATTGAGTTGTCGTTTAGGATAATTTAAATTACTGCCTAAACCCAGGTAGCAACGTGGCAAAGCGGTTACCTCGATTATTTTTCGCGATTTTTTGTTTGATCGGCAACCATGTTGGTTTGTGTGGCTGTATCTGCTTCTTGATAAGTTGTCCACCATTCAACCAATGTCATGGGTGCATCACCGGCAAAAGCACGTAAAGCTAGAAAATCATACGCAGCACGAAATCGAGGATGTGTGAGTAATTGGTTAGCACGATTTCCGGTACGTCGGGTAAAGCGATATTGTAATAACCAAATTTCACGAATAATTTGTGCGTGGCGCTTAGGAATCAGGATCACTTTGTTTTGCTCAGATAGTACCCATGACATAGCTTGCTCAAGAGCCGGAAGCGGATCGATGCCTTCTTTTCGTAGTTTTTCTGCTTGTACTATCATCGGAAACCATAACAGTGTGGCATAAACAAATGCGGGTGTGACGGGTTTATTTTCTCGAATACGTGAGTCGGTACTTTCTAAAGCAAATACGGTGAGTGCATTAACGGGATAGCGTGTGTTAAGTAATTGTGCTGTTAGAGGAAATAAATGTTGAAATAAACCATATTTTTCAAGCATTTTTTGCGCACTTTCTGCTTCACCGCAATGGTATAGTTTGATCATTTCTTCAAATAATCTTGAACTAGAAACTTGCGCGATGAGATGGCCAAGCTCGAAAATACCATCGGCTGTGGTTGCTTCAATTTCGAAATGTAACTTAGCACTGAAACGAATGGCGCGTAGCATGCGTACAGGGTCTTCTTTGTAACGTGTTGATGGATCACCAATCATGCGAATGAGGCGTTGGTGTATATCATTGACGCCACCAGTAAAATCAACAATACAGCTGTCGCTGTGTTGGTAGTAAAGCGAGTTCACGGTAAAATCGCGCCGCCAAGCATCCTCTTCTAATGTGCCGAAAGCATTATCGTGTACAACCATACCCTGATCATTCACTCGGGTTTCTTGATTGCCTTGACTGCGAAAGGTTGCCACCTCAATCACTTCTCGATAATAAAGTACATGTACCAATTTGAAACGACGACCGATGATGCGCGCATTGCGAAATAATTGTCGTATTTGATTCGGCGTGGCATTGGTTGCGACGTCGAAATCTTTAGGTGCCTTATGTAATAATAAATCACGTACACTACCGCCCACCAAATAGGCTTCGTGGCCAGCACTGGTGAGACGATTTAATACTTTTAAGGCATTAACACTAATGTCTGTTTTAGATACAGTGTGTTGGTTTCTAGAGACAATATAACGCGAATCAATACTGTTTTGCGGTTGTTTGGATTTACGTAACAGTTTTTTGATGATATTAATAATGGGTTTTCTCCGGGTTTAACGACTTAATAAGTATAACGGAGCCATATTGAGGGAGCAACAGGCCTACCGTAAAGCCTGCATATATTTTTGTTTATATTTGAACGATCTGTTTTTTTATGGTTCTTTTTGGTTGTGTAAGTTATTGAAAATGCTGAAGCGTTACGTTGTCGAAATTTGGTAAACAAAATAATGCAGCTAAAATGATAAGCCTGCGAGTTTGGTTTTGGCATCGAGCATTAAATAATTTATAGCATATCTGGTTTATAGTGGTTTTCGTCTACATTCGCCTTTGTTCAGAGAGGGTTTTCTATATGATGAGTTATTTTGATATTGGTCTCAGTGTGGTTTCATTAACCATACTTGAAATTATTTTAGGGATTGATAATCTGGTTTTTTTGACCATTTTGACTGAAAAGCTACCTCCCGCAGTGCGTAAAAAAGCACGTTATTGGGGATTAAGTTTTGCTTGGATAACCCGGTTATTGTTATTAGCGTCAGCGGTTTGGATTATTCATTTGAAAACGCCATTGATAGTGTGGCAGGGTATTTCATTATCGGTAAGAGATTTGTTTTTAATTGTGGGTGGTTTATTTTTAATGACGAAGGCCACACAAGAAATTCACTTAGAATGTGCTGAAGACAAAGAAAGAGAAACACGCAAAACATTGTCGATCCTAACAACCTTTTGGGGGGTGGTCATCCAAGTGGCGGTGATGGATATTATTTTTTCACTAGACAGTGTCTTGACTGCCATCGGATTGACACCACATTTTTGGATCATGGCTTTGGCGATCAGTATTGCTATCTTGATTATGATTTTTGCGAGTCATGTTGTTAGCAAATTTATTGAGCAACATCCTTCTATTAAAATGTTAGCACTCAGCTTTTTGGTTTTAATCGGCATGGTTTTGGTTGCGGATGGTTTTTCTTTCCATATTCCTCGTGGTTATATTTACTTTTCAATGGGATTTTCATTGGGAGTAGAGGCATTAAATTTATTTCGATCCAAACGCAGGAGGAGATAACATGCTTTGGGTGAAGGCATTTCACATTATTTTTATGGTAGCTTGGTTTGCTGGGCTTTTTTATCTACCGCGGTTGTTTGTTTATCATGCAGATACAAGCGATACCTTGAGTTTAACACGCTTTTGTGTGATGGAGCGGCGTCTTTATTATGCAATTACAACACCAGCCGCTGTACTGACAACATTATTTGGAGGATGGTTAGTCTGGTTTAACTGGCAATATTACATGATAGCGGGTTGGTTACATGCGAAGTTGTTGTTGGTGGCTATGTTATGGGCTTATCACCTTGTTTGCGGCCATTTCGTAAAGGTGTTCGCAAGCCAACACAATCAGAAAAGTGCACGTTTTTTCCGTATATTCAACGAAGTACCAACGTTACTTTTGGTTAGTATTGTATTGCTGGTTGTTTTAAAGCCTTGGTAGTGTTCACGCAATGCAAAGCGTTCCTTTGTGCTGGGTGAACACTCAATGGCGTCAACTTAAGGCGTTATTGCGGGCGTTGCTAAGCAATCTCCGGTTCTGTGCACTGTACTCTGGATGGCTTTACGATGCTCGTAACGACATTTTTTCCTTAAGTTAACGCCATTAAGTGAACACTTATGCTTCGTCAAGCACAACCATTTCAAAGTCTTCTTTACCGGCGCCGCAATCAGGACAGAACCAATTTTCAGGGACATCATCCCAATAGGTACCAGCAGCAATGCCATCTTCAGGCCAGCCAAGTTCCTCATCGTAGATATATCCACAAATCAAACACAGATACTTCTTATAATCTTTCATGATATAACCTAGAAAAAGCGCATAGTGTAACATCGGCGCACGGTTCATGTAAAGTTTAGATGGGCCATTTTTAGGGCGATATCAAACCATTTTGTCTAAAACAAACCACGACCACCATTAATGATGTGTAGATTATATGCATAAAGCGCATAACGTAGCCCAAAAAACAGTGATTTGTGTTTAGCTTAGCGTCGCCAGTGTGGAAATGGCGTCGTTGTTGCCTCTGTTTCAGCTTCTTTTGCAGTAGCTGTCTCCGTTGCTGTTACGATCGCGGTTTTCTCCGGTTCTATGAAGTGAAAAATTGTTCCTTTCGTACGAGATGGTGACTCAGGGCGAAACTGTTTGGAGAGCGGAGATGATTCTGTTGGTGCTAGCGCTATAGAGGCAGCTTGCTGAGGGAGAGGTGGTTCAGCGGTAGATGCAGTGTTAGAGGGAGCTGATTCTATAGAAGAAGATTGCTGTGGGAGAGGTTGTTCAGCGGTAGATACGCTGCTAGAAGGAGCTGATTGGGAGGTAGGATGATAACGGGCTTCTTCCTCATCAATATACGCAAACGCTTTTTCAAGAAATGTATTGTCTTCCCGCTGGACTTTTTCAAACGTTTCCCAACGTTCTTTTTCAAACGTTGTTTGCGATGCCAAACGGAACTCTCCTCTCCTCTTGCGAGCAAGCCTTTCTCCTGCGAGATTAGCTGTTATACGTTTCTTTGGATTGGGCTCGAGTAGTCTCATCAATAAATCCAATAGCGGAATATCTTTTACTATATCTGGATCTATTTTAAAATTTGGACTTATTTCTTTTAAGCTGAGGCGTGTTAATTCATATTGTATCGTATTTTCAAAACGATCTATAAATCTCTCTATAAAATTTTGGGGAGCGGTGGCATTTACCTTATTTGAATGCCATTTTAATTTAGCTTGATTTGTTGAGCACCAGGATAATACCTCTAGCGGTGTGCTCTTATCAATCCATTCACAGTTATCAGCGTTCGGCGCGCCTACTAGCTTAAAGATCAAAGGTAACATGTCTTCGGTCTTATCTCCAGGGAAAAGGTAGGTGCGTAAGATCAATTCGGCAAACACACACCCAATGCCCCACATATCAATAGGCTTATCTACCGCGTTTTTGCACCTAAGGAATAACTCTGGCGCTCGATACCAACGCGTTGCGACATATTCGGTCATATCTGTTGTAGCAGATTGATTCCTTGTTTGAGAGGATGTATTTTCCGCAGCCTCGAGCGCTTCTGAAGGAACGAGTCGAGCTAGGCCAAAATCACAAATTTTGATATCACACTCTTCATTTATCAGAATATTAGCGGGTTTAATATCTCGATGCATAATACCTGCCGAATGCATATAGGCTGTCGCTCTGAATATTTGCAACATAACGTATTCTACGTGGTCTTTGGTAAGGCGTTGTGGTGATTTGATAACATTATTTAAGTCTGTTGGATAATGCTCAAAGACCAAAAAACAAACGTAGTGCGTGTCTTGTTTAGAAATTTCTATGTTTTGTAAATGAATAATATTCGAATGATTGAGTAAATTTAAAGCAGAAAGTTCTCTGATAAAACGTTGAATATCTGATTTTTTTTGTTCTTGACGCTCAGCATCATCTTTAGGGGTTATAAGTGATAAACGCATTTTTTTTATTGCTACGATACCTGGTGGATTTTGAGTTGTGTCCCTATATCTGGAAACGACGCCATAAGATCCTCTGCCTATTTTGGATTGAAGAATCACATAACGTGCTGAAGGTGAGGTAGTCATAATAATAACGCTGACAAAACAGATTAACTTTAATGATGTACATCATTTTTTAAAAAAGCAACGAAAAAAATAGGGTTGCGTTTTTGAGTGACAGTGGCGTTGTCAATATACAAAACGCATGTGCGCAAGGTATATCATGAATTAATTGATGAGATGCCCTAGGCCAATCACCATTTAGTATTTTCAGCTGCAAACCGCGTAAATTTGATCAAATTTCAGATTGAATTCGTTAAATAGAGCTGGCTATTCGCCTCATTCAATCTAAAATTTGCTCTAAATTTACGCGATTTTCGCTTTGAAAAACTAAATGGTGATTGGCCCTAGTAATTATTTATAAAATTGTGCAGAATGTTCTGACTGGATATAAAGCTAATAAAGGGGATAAATCTATGAAGATGAGGTTAGTTGCTGCGATGGTTATGGGGTTTAGCTTATCGCCTGTTTGGGCTGCGACAGATGCAGCAACATTGAGCACAGATATTGAAAAATTATCATACAGTGTTGGTGTGGATTTAGGTAAAAACATTAAAAAGCAAGGCATTGATATCGATGTACCAGCCCTGTCTAAAGGGATTCAAGATGCGATGAGCGGTGGTTCTCTACAAATGACTGACGCGGAAATGAAAGACACGTTGATGAAGTTTCAAAAAGACTTGATGACCAAACGTGCGGCTCAGTATGAAAAAGTAGCTGCTGAAAATAAAACCAAAGGTGAAGCTTTTTTAAATGAAAATCGTTTAAAACAAGGCGTGGTTGCGTTATCGAGTGGTCTTCAATATAAAGTAGTCACTGCTGGCACAGGTGTAAAACCGCAAAAAAATGATACAGTCACAGTCGAATACACCGGTCGATTAATTAATGGTGATGTGTTTGATAGCACTGATAAAGCAGGCAAACCAGCTACTTTCCAATTATCTCAGGTTATTCCTGGGTGGACAGAAGCGTTACAGTTGATGCCTGTTGGTTCAACTTGGGAATTGTATGTTCCTGCCAACTTGGCATATGGTGCTCGTAACGTTGGTGGTATGATTGGTCCAAATGAGACATTGATTTTCACAGTCCATTTAATTTCAATCGATAAAGCATCTGCTAAGAAATAATTAAAGTATAGGGTCTGTTGACATTTCAGATGCCTACGCCCCGCGACTTGTTCGCGGGGTCCATTTCGATCTATGTTGACACGTAGAGCTTGTTTGTTAAGCAAGATCTCTGGATCCCGCGAACAAGTCGCGGGACGTAGGGCCTCTTAAGATGAAATGTCACCCTGGTACGATAAATTCTCGCATTGGCATGCTGGTGTCTAGTTAGCCTCACCGGTGCGCTACTGTCTAGTTCATGTCATGATTACGCAAGTACACTGATGTTGAATGAATGTCTTACCTGCGCTAAGTGAGCAAGACATTTAACTCTCTGATAGATAATAAAAAATCAACTTGACCGAGCAAATAACCTATGTTCAAACGTTTTATCATCGTTTTTTTTCTAGGATTTTCCTCTGGATTGCCATTAGCATTGGTGAGTAGTACGTTACAAGCATGGTTTGCTGATGCAGGGATGACAATTGCTGCGACCAGTTGTTTGAGTTTATTGGGTTTTCCATACATATACCGATTTTTATGGGCACCATTATTAGATCGATACAGTTTGTCATCTAAATTAGGTAAGCGACGTAGCTGGATTTGTGTTACGCAAGCACTGCTTGCTTGCGGTTTTAATATGTTAGCTTGGTGCTCGCCACAGACAACGCCCATGCTTATGGCGGCTATTGGTCTGCTTTTAGCCAGCTTATCAGCGACACAAGACACTGTAATTGATGCGCATAGAACCGAATTTTTGCCTACAGAAGAGTATGCCATGGGTGTTTCATTGGCAATGATAGGTTATCGATTAGCCATGCTTTTGTCTGGTGGGGTGGCGCTAATTTTAGCGGCACACATCGGATGGGAGTGGACGTATCGGTTGATGGGGGGGGTATTAGCACTGATGGTGTTCGTGACAATATCGAGCCCTGAACCATCCAAGCTCTCTTTTTCCAGCCATTCCTTTGCCGATTTATTTCTGCAGCCGTGGAAAAATTTAATACAAAAACCAGGCCTTTTGTGTCTATGTGGTTTTATTTTGAGTTATAAACTGGCCGAATCTTTTACCACAACAACCAGCGGTATCATGATGCCTTTTTTGATACAAGCCATGCATTTTTCGCTAGAAACCATAGGATATGTAAATAAAATCATAGGCGTTATTGCAATTGTGGTCGGTGGTTTATTAGCAGGGTTATTGCTACGGCGTTGGTCACTTTGGCGTGCTTTGTTGGTATTTGGTTTATTACAAGCGCTTACCAATGCTTTTTTTATCAAACTGGCGGCTACCGGGCCTAGTTTGTTTTGGTTTATCTTGGCGGTGAGCTCAGACAATTTGGCTGCCGGAATGGGATCAACAGCGTTGGTCGCATTGTTGATGCGTTTTGTCGATAAGCATTACACCGCAACACAATTATCGATGTTAGTCGCATTAGCCATGATCCCACGGGTTTTTTCAGGTCCAATCGGAGCCTATTTACAAATGCATTTGGGTTGGGTTGGTTTGTACGAAACGAGCTTTGTGATTGCGTTTTTATTTATTCCTTTTTTGTGGAAGTTGCGCTCGTACATTTAAAAAATACACTAACGAGCAAACCGACTCCTGATGCAGGCGTATCTAAAACGATGCGTGCTTGATGTAAAGTGATAATCTGTTGTGCAATTGCTAGACCCAACCCACTGCCAGGGCTTTCATTACCAAGGGCTCTAAAAAAGCGCTCGAATACACGATTGCGTAGCTCTTCAGGGATGCCCGGACCGGTATCCTGGATTTCAATAGCCACTTCTTTTTTAGCTTGATAAACCCGAACTTGTACTCGGCCTTCGGGAGGAGAGTAACGAATCGCATTGTCAACTAAGTTCCGTACTAAAATACTGATAGCTGTTGGATGACCTAAAAACTCCTGTACCGAGCTGTCGTCAAACTCAAGCTCAATTTGTTTTTGTACGGCGGTGGGTGCCAGCATAATCAATATTTCACGGGTAATTTTGGCCAAATTGACCTTGTCGAGATCATTTGCCGCCGTTTCATTCGATAACAATCGGCTCATTGTTAAAAGTTGTTGCACAATATGTGTGTTGCGATTCACACTGGCAATCACTTTTTGCAGCGCAATGTTTTTTTCATCAATATTATTGGTGTTCAGGGCGACTTGTGCTTGGGCTTTTAATGCTGCTAAGGGCGTTCTTAACTCATGAGCGGCATCAGCGGCAAAGCGCTTTTCACGTTCAAACGCTTCTTTTAAACGTGCGAATAGCGTATTTAATTCGTCAATCAAGGGTTTAATTTCTTCTGGTAATGCTTTGATATTAACAGGCTCTAAATGGCTAGGGGCTCGGTTAGCAACCTCTTGTGTGACGCGATTAATACTGCTTAGCCCTTTGCCAATAATGATCCAAATTAAAACGCCTGAGAGTGGAAAAGTGAGCAACATAATGTAAATATCGTCGAGCGCGATGCGTTGACCTAATTCATTGCGTGTGTCGTACCGTTCTGCTAAAACGGTGTGAATATGTGTGCGTTTTGTGGTGGTTGTAAAAACACGCCACTCTTGATTATCCATTATTTTATCACTAAATCCTTCTTGTTCTGTAAACAAAGGAATGGTTGGCGCGCCGGGTGAATGCAATAACAATTGATGGTTTTTCCAAATTTGAAAATTAAATTTATCCAAATAATATTCGGGTGGTTGACTTAAAAAATCAAACTTAGGTGAGTAGGCAATAATTTTTTGTGGAATATTATTTAAGTTTTGCTGAATATTGGCAATTTGCTGCTCGTTTAAATCTTCATCCAGTAAGGCCTGATAGGATAGAGCGGAGATAGACATGAGGGTATCTAAGTGTTCTTGTATGTCTTTTTGATCCAAATAATAATTGCCGATGGCTGTCAGCGTGGTTGTAATAGTGACCGCTAAGAGCAAATAAACCAGTAAGAACTTTCGAATGGAAGCATGCATTTATGTTTCATCCTTAAAACATGCGATACGTAAGTGTTGACGCCATTACCTGAGCGATTACGAATCGTTACTTTTTTTCAACCAAATAACCAACACCGCGAATCGTACGAATAAATTGGCTGTTGAGTTTTTTACGCAAATTATGGATATGGACCTCTAACGCATTGCTATCAACATCTTCATCCCAACTATAGATACTCTGCATCAATGCCTCACGCGAAAGCACGTGTCCGGGGTTTTCTAATAGCTTTTGTAGTAGTGCAAATTCGCGTCTAGGTACATTGACTATTTCATCATCTAGGTAAACTGTGTGTGCTGCGGGGTCAAGTGTAATATTTTGATATTGAATCACCATGTCGGCACGGCCTTGTGAACGGCGAATAAGTGCGCGAATGCGTGCACTGAGTTCATTTAAATCGAAGGGTTTGATCATGTAATCATCGGCACCGGCATCTAATCCTTTTACGCGATCCTCAATGGCCTCACGTGCGGTCAAAATCATCACCGGCGTCTGGTTTCCTTCTTGGCGTATGTATTGTAAGAGCGCGCTTCCAGACAGCTTAGGAAGGCCCAAATCCAAAATAATCAAATCAAACGGTTCTGTTTTCAATGTCATTTTGGCTGTTTCGCCATCCTTTAGCCAATCGACTAAGTAGCCAAACTGCGTCAAACCGGTTTTAAGAGCATCACCTAACAGCTCGTCATCTTCAACAAGGAGCAGTCTCATTGAGATTTGCTCGGGGGAGAATGGATAGTGTGTTTGGTAAGATACAATGCTTGTAGAAACACAAACAGCAGCATAAACCCAGCACCACCAAATAATTTAAAATTAACCCAAACATCGGTGTCAAAGTGATAAGCAATGTATAAATTCAAAGCACCCATGAGAATAAAGTAAATGCTCCAAGCGATATTGAGTCGCATCCAGATATGTTTCGGTAAACTGACATTTTTTTCCATCATTTTTTGAATAATCGGCTTTTTACCAATGACACCTGATCCTAGAAAAATCAAAGCAGAAAGCCAATAAATGCCGGTTGGTTTCCACTTAATAAACCAAGGATTATGAAAAAATAAGGTGGCACTACCGAGAACTAAAATCAGCCCCAAGCTAATTAAATGCAGCTTTTCGTAGCGCTGGTATTTGAGGCGATGAAAAACGACTTGTACCACCGATGCAACCATCGCCACTGCGGTTGCGTTATAAATCCCAAAAAGTTTATAACAGATAAAAAAAAGTAAGATAGGAAAAAAATCGAATAATAGTCTCATGGCAACAAGATGATTGAATAAGAGAATCTTAAGTATAAAGTGTTACACAACATTTCGCTACGACACACTAATAATATTTGACTGCTATTTATTTTATGCCGAAACTTGGCGCCAAATAATCAATGATTGTCCCGTTCTCAATTTAGCTTGTTGTTTTAAGTGATTCCAGTGTTGTAATTGCTTAGCGGAAATGTGATATCGCTTCAAAATACTGGCGTACGTATCGTTCTGACTAACAATGTGAATCATTTTTAATTGTTTAGGTGCAGCAAAATGTAATACTTTCTGTTGATTTTCCGAAACAGTGGGGTGATTCAGTGTTTGGATTAAATCAACGGTTTTATGGTGATTTTGTGTGGTAATTTGTAAGCTTTCCCCCGCGCTGACTTGGCGACGCGGCCAAGTGGGCTGCTTGTCACTGTTTAAATTAGCCAAATTACGATTAAAGTTATCAACTTTATTGACGGGAATCAGCAGTTTATACGGGCGAAAGGGCGTTGTTTTCCAACGATTAAATCCTGGATTAAGTTTAATCATTTCATGGTAGGAGATGCCGGCTAATTTAGCAGCCCGGTCCAGATCAATGGAGTGATGAATGTTCACCTCTTTAAAATAAGGCTCATGTGGAATATCTGGTAAAGTAACATGGTACCGATGTGGATTTTGAACAATTTCAGCCAAAGCCAGTAAACGTGGCACATATGCTTTGGTTTCGTTCGGTAGAGATAAAGACCAAAAATCACCATGGTTGGGTGCCTGATGGGCATTTTTGATAGCCCTCAGTACGGTGCCTTCACCCGAATCATAGGCCGCAAAGGCTAATATCCAATTATTGTTAAAAAAGTGGTTTAAATACGCAAGGTAATTCAGTGCTGCGGTGGTAGAGTGACCTACACTGCGGCGCGCATCAAACCACCAATCTTGTTTTAACCCCAAGTCCGTTCCTGTGCCCGGCATGAATTGCCATAAGCCGGCGGCGCCTGCACCCGAGTAAGCAAAGGGATCATACGCACTTTCAATCATAGGAATAAGCGCGATTTCACCGGGTAGGTTACGTTTTTTAATCTCTGTAACAATATGATAAATATAAGGTTTTGATTTTGAAAACTGCTGTAAATAAGCAGGGTGTGCTACTAACCAATGCAGCTGTTGTTGTACCTCGGGCTTACCCAGCTCATGATTCAAGGTAAATTGACGTCGCATCACTTCCCAGACGTTAGGAGATGAATCTGCTTTCAAACCCATGCAAGCAGAAAAAAAGCACATCATCAGAACCAGAATACGTGATTTAACTGTCAATATTCAAACTCGATAGATCGACATAGCCTGCTATTTTACTAAAAAAGTGCTATAGAATAAATGATAGATTTAAAAACCTTTATCAACAGGGCTTACGAAAAACATCGAGGTCGAGGCGGATTTTATTTTTAATGAGGGCGTTTAGATGACTAAATGACCGAAATTAAACATAAAATCCAACGAAGAGAACGTTGTTTTGCGTAAGTCCTGATTAAGTCGCCTAGGGAGATTATCATGTGTGCATCCAAAATAAAAAAGCCGCTTTTTGATTTAGATAAAATTAAAAAACAAGCTAAACAGTCATTAAAAGATGGCTCTGTGACACAAGATTATCCACTTGATATCGAAGAGGCTTGTCAGCATTTAAACGAAGCGTTAGCAACCGAAATCATGTGTGTTTTGCGGTATCGTCACCATCAAATTATTGCAAAAGGGATTGATAAACCCCAAGTTTCTGCGGAGTTCGAAGAGCATGCGATGGATGAGGAGCGCCATATGATGATGTTGGCAGAGCGCATTAATCAATTGGGTGGCGATCCTGATTTTAATCCTGCAACGGTCAATAAACGTACGGCGACGGAATATAGCAATGGCCGTCAGCTATTACAGCTCATTGAAGAAAATTTGGTAGCAGAGCGGATTGCCATTATGGTTTATCGAAAGTTGATAGAATGGTTTGGCAATGCTGATCCAACGACGCGTCGTATGTTAGAGGAAATTCTTCAGGATGAAGAAGAGCACGCGGATGACTTGTCGGATTTATTGTGAAGACGCGTTTTCACAATATCAGGACTTACGAAAAACAACGAGGTCGAGGCGGATTTTATTTTTAATGAGGGAGTTTAGATGACTAAATGACCGAATTAAAAATAAAATCCAACGAAGAGATCGTTGTTTTGCGTAAGTCCTGAATATTGAAAAAATGATTGTATCTCTTTATTATGAGTAGAGTTCTTGGAGAGAGTTGTGAAAGAAACGCATACACGCAGTTTGATAAAAGCATTTAGTTGGCGTTTGAGTGGCAGTTTGCTGACTATGATCATTGTTTATATGATCACAAAAAAAACACACTTTGCTTTGTATGTTGGCTCAATGGAATTTATTTGTAAAATATTATTTTTTTATTTACACGAAAGACTCTGGGGACTCATTCCTTTTGGCGTATCGACTCAAGAGTAATCGGTCAATCTTCACGTCAGCCGCTCACTTGTATGGCGTGAGCATTTACCGGAATTTTACTCACCTTCTGACATCGCATGCCCAATCGTTTGCGCTTCACGTTCTTTGGATACCACCGTACCTGGCTCTGTATAAGTATAGGGCATAACCAACGGATTACATATCATCGCTCGAATTTTTCTATGCCCGGCACCAGGCATGCCAGCATGCGCTACTTGGGTGTTATCTACCAACAAAATATCACCTTCTTGCCATAAGCAAGAGACATAATACTGCCGAATTAACGCAGCAAGAAGCTCTATATCATCATGGGTAAAACATTGACCTACGCGTCTGGTTTCAAAGAAATCTAATTTGCGTGTCGCAAGAAAAGTGAATGTTTTTGAACGACAGGCTTCATAATATTCTTTTCTGGAGTAAATCAGTAATCCCACTGCTAAATAAATTTTTTCCAATGCTTTTAACACTGAAGCGGGTAAACGCCATACCAAGCGATGCCAAAACCAATCTTTACCTGCATAATCGGCCATAAATCGCTGCCTTAAAGCGGCGTTTAATGTTGATAATTCAAATAAATTAATTTGCAATGAGCGTTGTTGTGTTTGCGGGTTAATATACACACTGGGTTTATAAAATGCGACGAATTGGTTTTTTCCTTCACCCAGAAGGGGTAAACCAAATTGTTGGGCAATTTTTTTAATGGTTTCAGCAGGAATCTGGTAACGTCTGCTGACATCACTGATGAGCCATTTGGATACAAAAAAGGTGTTTTTTTCTAATTTTTCTTTCAACACAGGCGGTAAATGTTGATAAACCTTTCGCATGTTGATAAGACCTGTTTCACCGCCACGTGTTGATGGTTGTTGACAATGAAAGCAAATATAGCCAGGCACATCGGGTGAGTAATAGTTCTCACTGTGAAATCCACCTAGATAGAGAGTACCGCCGGTTTTGTAAGCGGCATTTGTATGTAAAACGTATTGCAAATCACCGACTTGTGTCCTGCCTTCCTCAGACATAAAAGCATCTCGAATGCCTTGTAAGCCACGAATGCTGAGCACAGCCTGCTCAAAATCATGATCGGATTTAACTTGAAACCCACGCAACAACACTGCGCCATAACGTGAAATGTCAGCTAGAATTTGTTCCGAATGATCCGTCAATAATTGCTTTAAAGAAGTTAAATCACGGTTATTTTTGGCCTCAATGACCAAGGGCATTTCACAATCTTGTGATACGATCAGTTTTTCATCAGGGCGCAAGCGACGTGTCTTAGCTTTTACGTAACGTTGTTCCATGGGTATATATCCATATTCAGACAAAGTGAGGCCCACACTTGGGCGAGATCCTTTAATTCTTGGGCTAAACGATAGGGTGGATTAATAATCCATAATCCACATGCTTTCATACCTATCACGTGCTGATCTTGTTTGAATTCAATACACAGATGGGGGGCATCTATTTCTTTCAAACGCCTTGACCATTGTTGATGCTGTTTATTGTCCATGATCGGATACCATAAACAATATGTACCGGTTGCAAAACGTTTAAATACTGACTGTAACGTCTCTGGAATAGTGCGGTATTCGTTTTTGATTTCAAAAGCAGGATCAATAAAAATCAAACCACGTTTTTCTTTCGGTGGTAACATCGCTTTTAAATGTTGCATTCCATCTTGTTGTACACAATGAATACGTTTATCTCTTTTGAATTGTGACTCCAACGCTGAAAACTCTTGTGGATGTAGCTCGCATAAAACTGCCCGATCTTGTGGGCGTAATTGTTGCTGAGCGTAGTAAGGTGAACCTGGGTAGTAACGACAGGCTTCATTCGGATTTAGTGCTTGAATAATATTGAGATAAGTCGCTGATGCGGGTGAGAGCGAGTGGCGTTTTTTCCAGAGAGCTTGAATCCCTGACTCGCTTTCCGCCGTTTTTTTAGCATAAGCGCTTTGTAAGTCATATAAACCTCTGCCGGCATGAGTCTCCATGTAAAACAATGGTTTGTCTTTTTGTGTTAAATAATCTAAGAGCTTTGTTAGAACCAAGTGCTTAACAACATCTGCGAAACAACCTGCGTGGTATATGTGCTGATAACTGAGCATAGCGAGCCGATTGTGTGATATTGCGAGCAACAAGTATAAAACGCGAATGCTTTCGCTGACAATAGACTTTACGCCCTAATATGAATTTTTATCAATTTGAATCTATACTGTATTTGAAGATAGCTAAATGTAACGGAGATAATCATGGGTTTAAACATTGACTATGATGATACTTTATATAACGCTGATATGAATGTGGAAGAAGAAGATTTAGAGGTCGAGATATCTGAGCATCAGCGTGATGTACGCCGCAAATTAGAAGATCGTCTTGAACGCCGACGTTTGAAACAAGAGCTTGAGGATTACGAAGGTGAATTAGACGATGAGTTCGATTGGAGTGATGATTTGTAGGCTTGAAAAGTATTGTTTAGCAGTGTTGCGACTGTCATCGGGCCAACGCCACCGGGAACGGGTGTAATCCAAGCAACTCGGTGTCTTGCTTGCTCAAAATCAATGTCGCCACAAATACGCAGATCATCCAAGCGATGTATGCCAACGTCGATTAAAATTTGTTTTGAGTTTAACCAACTCAGCTCAATGACGTGGCGTACCCCGGTTGCACTGACCACAATATCTGCTTGCGAAACATATGCATCTAATTCACGTGTCAGACGATGACAAACACTGACAGTCGCGCCGGCGAGCAAGAATTCTAAAGCCATCGGTCGACCGACAATGTTAGATTTACCAATGACGACAGCTTTTTTGCCTTTAATTGGTATGTTATAGGCGTGTAGCAACTGGATAACACCATACGGTGTACAAGGCCTAAGCGTTGGATTGCCCTGTGCTAAGCGCCCAAAATTATAAGGATGGAATCCATCCACATCTTTACTTGGCTTAATAGCCTCAATAATTGCGTCTGCATCGATGTGTTTTGGTAGCGGGAGTTGTACTAGAATCCCATCGACTTCTTCTTGTTGGTTCAGCGTGTGGATCAATGACAATAAAGCCTGTTGAGTGGTTTCGGTTGGCAAATGGTAAGCAAAAGACTCTAAACCTGCATCTGAACAGGCTTTGCGTTTTTTGGCAACGTATAGCGCAGATGCAGGGTCGGTACCCAGCAAAATCACGGCTAACCCGGGCGCTCTGTGTCCTTGATTTGTATAGGTTTCAATTGCTGTTTTTAACGTGTTTTGCTGTTGCGAAGCAATCCGCTTTCCGTCAAGAATGGTGGCAGTCATTACTTTTCATGTCTAACCAGTAAAATGGAATTAGAGCATATCAGTTGCGTGATGTCCATGTTATAAAATCACAAACCCGTGTACAATCATCTTTTATTCCGCTGAATTCAAATTTATGTTTAAACCTCTATCGTTATTCATTGGTTGGCGCTACACGCGTGCGCAGAAAAAAAATCATTTCGTTTCTTTTATTTCTTTGAGCTCGATGTTAGGCATTGCGGTTGGCGTGATGGTTTTGATTACGGTTTTATCGGTGATGAATGGCTTTGATGAAGAGATTCATAAGCGGTTTTTTGGTATGGCACCAGAAATCACTATTACGGGACAAGATGGCTTGATTCGTAATTGGCAGCAGTTAGAAAAAGACATTGCGCATCAACCTGATATCAAAGCAATAGCGCCTTATGTATCAGCACAAGGCTTGATTACGTATGAGGGGCAGGTGTATCCGATGATGCTGACAGGTATTTTACCAGAGGCAGAAGAAGCGATTACGGCTTTGCAACATAAAATGCTCAATGGTTCAGTAGAAAATCTGAATCATTTTGGCATTATTTTAGGGCGTGCCTTAGCGGAAAACTTAGGTGTGGGATTGGGGGATCAATTAACCGTGATGATTCCACAAGCCAATGTCACGCCTGCTGGTATGGAGCCACGTTTTAAACGTTTTACGGTGAAAGGGGTCTTTTCTGCCGGAACAGGCTTCAATTTTGATACCAAACTGGCTTTTATCCACCTGACTGATGCACAAAAACTATTACAATTGAGTTCTGATGAAGTCAGTGGGATTCGTTTGAAAATTCGTGAAGAATATGAAGCACCTATGTTATCCGTTAAGCTTGCCAGACAGCTTGGGGAAGGATATCAAATTGGCAATTGGACTGAGTCGTTTGGTGCATTTTTTGAAGCGGTTAAAATGGAAAAAACCATGATGTTTCTGATCTTACTGCTGATTATTGCTGTGGCCGCTTTTAATTTGGTTTCTTCTTTGGTGATGGTGGTCAACGATAAGCAGGCTGAAATCGCTATTTTACGCACGATTGGTGCGACACCTGCAATGATTCTTAAGATTTTTATTGTGCAAGGCATGATGGTTGGGTGTGTTGGTGTCTTTTTAGGTGTCGTTAGCGGTATGTTGTTAGCCAGTAATGCCACTAAAATTGTGAATGCGATACAGTCATTTTTTGGGGTGCACGTGCTGTCTTCTAGTATTTATTTTGTTGACTATTTACCTTCTAAAATTATGTTTAGCGATGTATGGCAAGTGTGCGTTATGGCGTTACTCATGAGTTTTTTAGCCACTATTTACCCAGCGTGGCGAGCATCAAAAACAGTGATTGCGGAGGCATTGCATCATGAGTGATATATTGGTTCGTTGTCATCAATTAAGTAAAACATACCATGATGGCGTAGCGCCGGTGACGGTATTAAAGCACGTTGATTTTGACATTCAGGTTGGTAGTCGCACCGCGATAGTTGGTCCATCTGGTTCAGGGAAAAGCACCTTGCTGCATTTGTTAGGGGGGCTAGATAAACCGACTTCAGGACAAATTTGGCTACAAGGACAAGATTGGCAAGCCTTATCTGAAAAAAAACGCTGTACGCTACGTAATCAAACATTGGGATTTGTCTATCAATTTCATCATTTGTTACCAGAGTTTTCTGCACTAGAAAATGTGGCATTACCGTTGGTAATGGCTGATTGCACGACAAAAGAGGCTGAGCAAGAAGCCAAAGCAATGCTTGTCAAAGTAGGTTTAGAACATCGCCTCACACATAAGCCTGCTCAGCTATCAGGTGGAGAGCGCCAGCGAGTGGCTATTGCACGTGCATTAGTGCACCGTCCCGCCTGTGTGTTTGCTGATGAACCCACCGGGAATCTAGATCAAAGCACCGCACAAACAGTGTTTGATCTGATGCTAGAATTAAATCGCTCACGTCAAACAGCTTTGGTCATTGTCACACATGACAAAAGCTTAGCCGCTAAAATGGATAGGGTGTTGACGTTAAAAGATGGACAGCTTAAAGGTTAGATGGGTAAATATGCTCGATGAATGTGAATACTTACCTGAACGATTACAAGCTTTCAAAGAAGTACTTTGAAAGCTTTATTGTGCCGTTAGTAATCTGCATTTCCAGGTGTGCGCGAAAATGGAATGACATCGCGGACATTGTTAACGCCAGTAACATAACTAATCAGTCTTTCTAATCCCAATCCAAAACCGGCATGGGGAACAGTGCCATAGCGACGCAAGTCTCGATACCATTGATAGCGTTCAACGTCTAATCCACATGCTTGCATACGCTGATCTAAGACATCTAACCGCTCTTCACGTTGACTGCCGCCAATGATTTCACCAATGCCGGGAGCCAGAACGTCCATCGCAGCAACGGTACGGCCATCTTCACTTAACCGCATGTAAAAGCTCTTAATTTCAGCAGGATAATCTGTCAAAATCACTGGTTTTTTACAATGATTTTCAGCTAAGTAACGCTCATGCTCTGATTGTAAATCAAGCCCCCATTCTACTGGATAATCAAAAGATTGTTTTGCTTCCAATAGGATTTTAATGGCTTCACTATATGTCATCACAGCAAAATCCGCATTAGCCATGTGTTCAATTTTGGCAATAAGACCTGGTTGAATAAATTGATCGAAAAAGGCTATGTCATCCGCACGCTCATCCAAAACCGTTTTACAAAGTGTACGCAGAAAATCTTGGCTGAGTAGACAAATATCGTCCAGTGTTGCAAACGCAAGCTCAGGCTCAATCATCCAAAACTCAGCTAAATGGCGGCTGGTATTGGAGTTTTCAGCACGAAATGTAGGGCCAAATGTGTATACCTTAGATAATGCTAAGCAATACGCCTCAACATTCAATTGTCCTGAAACGGTTAAGAAGGTTTCTTTCCCAAAAAAGTCTTGTGAAAAATCAATTTTCCCTTCGGTGGTTTTCGGTAAATTAACCAAGTCCAGGGTACTCACACGAAACATTTCACCTGCACCTTCACAATCACTGGCGGTGATAATGGGCGTATGAATCCACAAAAAACCATTTTCATGAAAATAGCGATGTACGGCTTGAGATATGCAATCTCGAACGCGTGCTACGGCACCAATAGTATTGGTTCTGGGACGTAAATGTGCGACGTCACGTAAGTACTCGAGGGTATGGCGCTTGGCGGAAATAGGGTAGGTGTCCGGGTTTTCAACCCAACCCACGACCTCTAAAGAAGAAACATGCATTTCAATCGCTTGTCCTTGACCTTGGGAAGCGATGAGCTCACCCGTGGCAATTAATGAGCAGCCTGCGGTAAGCCTTAGTATGTCTGTTTGATAATTATCGAGTGTGTTGGGGACAACCAATTGTATGGCAGCATGACAGGATCCATCGTGCAGGCTAACAAAAGAAATACCGGCTTTTGAATCACGCCGCGTTTTCACCCAACCGCGAACCGTCACGGATGAACCAACGGGTATTTTACCTGATAAATAAGTAGCGATAGAGGGTATATTTGACATAAAAAATCGAGGTCCTAATCATGAACAATAAGATGGCGTCATTATATACCCAATAAACTTCAAAATGCTATTTTTGGTCTATCGCATTTGCGGATTTGACAGGACTTACGCAAAACATCAAAGTCGAGGCAGATTTTATTTTTGATCAGGGAGTTTAGCTAACTAAATGGCCGAATTAAAAATAAAACCCAACGAAGAGGTCGATGTTTTGCGTAAGTCCTGTTTGAAAAAACGCATGTGCAAAGAGTATTGAGGGCATTTTTTTACCGTTATGCATGGGCATGGGTTGTTGAAGTAGCGTTTTCATTACTATTGAAAAATCGTTTTGTAGCCATGTAGATATCATAAAACTTTGATTTTGATTCACGTGACTTTGAATGGAGTTTTTCAACAATATATAAACGTAACTCATGCTCAGTGTTAGCATTCATCTTTGTTGCAAAGTCTCCCTTATCTTCCCATTTTTTCACAGCCATATGCGACTCATGAACTACTTTTTCACCAAATTCCCGTAGAGGCATTGAAAAATAGGAGCGTATAAACTTTACGTGAGCTCCTGTTAGTCGTGTTTCTTGCACAGCTAATTGTTTTATCACATTATCCGCGACTTTTTGTACATCTATGCGTGGATGCCACTCATTATCTAAATGTACCATTTCAACATTATCTAATGTTACAGGGAAACCAAGCCCTTCATAGATATAATTGTTCACAGTTTTAGTTTTCATTGAGTTACTCCATCAATTTTAATTACTGTAATAATAGGCATTAAATCCTCTGTAAAAGTAATAATAACTCTTAATGAGCGGCCATCTATGTCATTGCCTTCGATACAATATTTCCAATCTTGAGACTTTTCGCAAATTGAAAACAGTTCAAAAATATCTTTTTTCTTATTACGTTTTCTATTGTATCCTTTTTTTCCAGACAATAAATAAATGACATCAAGCTCAGATATTTTTCTTTCCCTCATTCTTTGATTAGCGTGTGATAGAAAAATATATTCTTTTTGTGTTATTTTTTCCTCGATTAATGTGAATAATTCTTTATCTGTTTTTTTTATTGGTTTATTAGGCATTGCTATTTACTCATTTTAACAACACATATATTATAGCCAATGTAAACTAAGTTTACAATTTGTGATTGATTTTTGTGGTATTGCTTTCAATATGCTAAGACACTCGCAATTTGCATTTTCGCTAAATTCAGACTATTAATTTCTTATAAAGAATATTTTTTGTTCATAAGATGCGGGATTAGACAAAAGGAGCAGCAATGCAAACGACATTAGTGTACACCTTTATGTTGTCACAGCTGTTTGGTTTATTTTTATTTATTACTGGTCTTGCTTTACTTGGCCAATCAACTTATTACCGCAAAATATTAAATGCGCTCAAGATAGATAATCCGTGTATTACTTTGTTTTCGTTGTTGAATCTCATTATTGGTATTATTCTGGTCGATACCCACAATGTTTGGGTATTAAAACCGACGGTTTATGTAACCATCATGTGTTGGCTGGTTTTTATTAATGCATTGTTTTGGTTATTTTTTCCAGAACGGATGTTTCGTTTGTGTAAAATCATGATGAATGGCCCTGGGTACTACTGGTTTTCAATGATTGCCGTTTTCATCGGCTTTGTGATGCTGGCCCGTGGCTTTTGGGTGTTTATATTTGGTGGTGGCACGCTGCTTTTTTTACGGTATTAGATAGTTTGATCTTGGAAAAATGTGGTAACCGTTCCCTCGTGCGGAGTCAATACTTACGTATTCTCTCCGGGCATTTTATCACGGACTAGCATTTTGAAACGCAGGTAAACTCAGACAATACTCGTTGATAGCCATGATTAACGGATAATTCTCCAAAGAAAACTCAAAGCGCATGGCGTTGTAAACTTGCGGAATTAAGCAAATGTCAGCAAGTGATATGTCTGATTTGAAACAAACCGGTTTCTCTCGAGGTAAAGCGGATAAACGCTTTTCTAAGGCGTCAAAGCCCGCCTTTAACCACTGATGATACCAAGCAGTGATAGCACTTTCATCAGCGTGAAAATTTTCTTTCAATGTGTTCAACACCCGTAAATTATTTAACGGGTGAATTTCACAAGCAATCAATAATGCAAGACTACGTATTTCAGCGCGCTCTAGTGGATTAGGCGGGAGTAATGGTGGGGAGGGTTCGATATCGTTTAAATATTCGATAATGGCCAATGATTGCGTGATAATGTGCTCACCCGTATCTAAGCTGGGCACTAAGCCTTGTGGATTCAGTGCCCGATAGCTGGGTTGATTTTGCATGCCACCATCTTGTACTAAATGAATCGGAATCTTATCATAGTCAATTCCTTTCAAATTTAACGCAATACGTACGCGATAGCTACAAGATGAGCGGTAATAATCATAAAGCTTTATCATTTTTTTTCTTCTCGTTTTTCAGAACCAGATTGCTCAACGGTTTGTTCAATGGTTCCAAAAAGGTTTTTTCCATCCAGATTAAACATTTCAATGCGAATCGTATCACCAAAATGCATAAAAGGCGTTATTGCCTGTCCTGACTCTAATATTTCCAACATACGTTTTTCTGCAATGCAGGATGAACCTTTACTGCGATCGGTGTTAGAAACTGTTCCGGAACCGATAATGGTACCTGCGCATAGTTGCCGTGTTTTGGCTGCATGGGCAATTAATTCTGGAAAAGAAAATGTCATATCAACGCCAGCATTGGGCTCACCAAATTGTTTGCCATTCAGTGTGCTGACTAATGGTAAATGAACGCGGCCTCCATCCCAATAAGGATCTAACTCATCGGGCGTGATCGCGACGGGAGAGAAGCTGCTAGCCGGTTTGGATTGAAAAAAGCCAAATCCTTTGGCAAGCTCATTGGGGATTAGATTACGTAACGAAACATCGTTGACAAGCATGAGTAAGCGAATGTGCGAGGCCGCTGCTGTCGCATCAATACCCATAGGCACATCGCCCGTAATAACCGCCACTTCTGATTCAAAATCAATCCCAAATGCTTCATCTGACATCACAATGGGATCTTGTGGGCCTAAAAATGCATCTGAGCCCCCTTGATACATCAATGGATCATGCCAAAAATTTTCTGGCATTTCAGCGCCCCGTGCTTTTCTTACCAGTTCAACGTGATTCACGTAAGCACTGCCATCAGCCCATTGGTAAGCCCGCGGCAGAGGAGCTGCCATGTCTTTAGCACAAAAGGGGAAAGCGCCTGCCAGTGAACCAGCATTGAGTTGTGCGTAGACCTTTTCTAGTGCGGGTTTAACCGCTAGCCAATTGTCCAATGCCGCTTGCATCGTGAGAGCGATTTCTGAAACCCTGATAGCATGTGTCAAATCACGATTAACCACACACAAGATGCCATCACGAGCAGATTTTAAACTGGCTAGTTTCATAATGTGCCTCGTCTAATTTGATCACGTTCAATCGCTTCGAACAAGGCTTGAAAGTTTCCTTCACCGAAGCCTTGGTTTCCTTTCCGCTGAATAATTTCAAAAAATACCGGCCCAAAGACATTTTCTGTGAAGATTTGTAACAATAAGCCGAGCTTGGGATCTTTCTCGCCATCAATCAGGATTTTTCTTGATTGTAGTTCTGGTATCGATTCGTGATGCCATGGAATACGATCATCAATCATCTCATAGTACGTGTCTGGCACATCGAGGAATTTAACACCACTTTGTTGCAACGAACTGACGGTATGATGAATATTTTCAGTAGACAAAGCAATGTGTTGAATGCCTTCACCTTTGTAATCATGTAAAAATTCTTCAATTTGTGACTTGTCATCTTTTGATTCGTTCAATGGAATTTTAATTTTTCCACACGGGCTACTGAGCGCTCGGCTAACCAGTCCTGTCAGTTGGCCAACAATATTAAAGAAGCGAATCTCTTTAAAATTAAAAATCGCCTCATAAAAATCAGCCCATTTGTCCATGTTGCCTCTGAAGACGTTATGGGTGAGATGATCGATACTGACAAGACCACTGCCTTGATTGGGTTGTGTCAGTTTGGTATCTGATTGCCAGTGTTTGGCAAATGGTTGATGGTGGTCATCAACAAAGTAAATCACACTACCACCAATCGCATCAATGGCTGGCAGGCCATTAGGATAAGCGCTGCTATCATTGAACTCTACTGCACCATGTTGAATTGCATAAGAAAAGGCTTTCTCTACATCCGCGACACGAAATCCCATGGCACAAGCACCTGCACCATGTACGCTCGCATGACGTGCTGCTTGTGTATTTTCAGTGGCGTTTAAAATGAATTGAATTTTTCCTTGTTCATAACGTGTAATCGGTGCATCTTGATGCTGCGCGGTTGGTAAGAAACCCATGCTGTTAAATTGATTGATGAGTAATTGTTTGTCGGGAGCCGAAAACTCTAAAAAGGCAAAGCCATCTAAGCCACAGGGGTTCTCTTTATGCATGATTTATCCTTTTTTTCTAACTAAAAACAACCCGTCTGCTATGGTTAGCAGACTGATATCCACTCGTTCATCTTGTTGCAAAATACGATTTAAGCGACGAATTTCACGCGTTTGTGCATTCGTGACACTTTCGTCTGTCACCATACCATCCCAAAATATGTTGTCAATGGCAATAATACCATCAGAGTGTATGAGTTCTAGAGCCAGTTCGTAATAAGGCACATAATTGGTTTTGTCAGCATCAATAAAAATAAAATCAAACTGCCCTTGAAAACCAGCACTTATTAACGCTTGTAATGTGTGTAGAGCTGGGCCTAGCCGTAATTCAATTTTGTTATGTTGATTTGCTTTTTTCCAGAAGGCAGGGGCATTTTTCGTCCACTCAGCATTGCTATCACAGGTGATCACCTGCCCATCTTCTGGCAAAGCAAGTGCCATTGCTAACGCACTGTATCCAGTGAACGTCCCCAGCTCAAGTACTTTTTTAGCGCGAATCATTTTAATTAAGAACTGCATAAATTGCGCTTGTTCAGGCGCAACTTGCATTTGCGCAAGCGCCAATTTCGCTGTTTCTTGGCGCAACTCATGTAATACAGGATGCTCTCGTAGGGAAATATCCAGTATATAGTCATAGAGCTCAGGTGTGATCGAAACTTGTTTCATTTTGTACCTTACTGAAGTTGTAAGCGCTCAGTCGCAATCAAATCAGCAATGTCACTGGTTGGCCGATTTTCCTCAATAGAGCGAGCGAAAATTTGTGTCAATGTGTCACCAATTTTATCAATTTTTTGATTGACCTCTATGTCTGGTAAATGAAAATATTTCCCAGCAGCAAAAATAACACCACCAGAGTTAATGGCATAATCTGGCGCATAGAGTATCTTGTTATCATGAAGTATTTTACCATGATATGGCCGAGCCAATTGATTATTAGCGGCCCCCGCAATGATAGTTGTTTGCAATTCGGGGATGCTCTTATCGTTAATCACAGCACCCAATGCACAGGGTGAAAAGACATCACAAGGTATTTTATGAATATCATCAACACTAACCGTGTGAGCACCATAGGTTTTGACAGCCCGCTCTAAGCGTGCCGGATTGATATCTGCTACGGTAATTTTTGCACCTAACCGTGTTAAATGCTCAGCTAACAAAAAGCCGACATGCCCTAAGCCCTGAATAGCAACATGAATATTTTCTAAGTTATGACGCTGAAGTTTGAACGCAACGGCTGCTTCAATGCCGCGCAATATCCCCCTGGCAGTGGAGATCGATGGATCCCCCTGATACGCGGTTAAACTGGCAACGTAAGGCGTATGTTCGGCAACAATGTCCATATCTGGCAGCTCAGTACCACTGTCAAGTGCGGTGATATAACGCCCATTCAGCTGATGCACAAACTCACCAAAACGATGAAAATAAGCCTCGCGATCAAAAGATTGTTTGGGTTTAATAATAACAGATTTGCCACCACCTAATGGTAAATAGGCTAGGGCAGACTTATAAGTCATGCCACGGGCTAAGCGCATCGCGTCTAAGAGTGCTTTTTGGGTATTGGGATATTCAATAAATCGACATCCCCCCAAAGCAGGGCCTAATTGTGTATTATGAATGGCAATAATGGCTTTCATCCCTGTTTCAGGATCAACTTTACAATGAATTTCGCCAAATTGATGCTCGAGTGCGTAGTCAAGAAAATCTTCTTCAACTGGTAAAGATGAGGTAGCTTTATTATTATCGATGTTTATCATCTGTGAGCATCCTTAATTAAATATCTTTTATATATTCTCAATTAACGGGGTAAGAAACAATATGACAAATTATACCGAGGAATTAGAAAAAGTCATCGCGCATCGAGGTGCTTCTGCTTACGTGCCAGAGAATACATTGCTTGCTTTTGAAACCGCATTAGATTTAGGTAGCCATTGGGTAGAATTTGATGTTACGCTTAGTCAGGATGGAGAGGCGTTTGTTTTTCATGATGATGTTTTAAATCGTACAAGCAATGGTCAAGGTGATTTTATTGCATCTTCCTCAGATTATATTCGCTCTTTAGATGCCGGAGCATGGTTTCATAAAAAATTTCGCAATCTACGCATACCGACATTACAAGAAACTTTAATGTGGCTGATTGAACACCAGGTTCATGCCAACATTGAAATTAAATCCTACCCCACATCACAATTAACACGGACGGTTTTAGAACAGATTACAGCGCATTGGCCAAAGACAAGCCTATTACCCCTTGTTTCTAGCTTTGATTATCAAGCGTTATGTCTTTGTCACCAGATGCGCCCAGATCTGCCACTGGGTTGGTTATTGGATAAGTGGCCAGATGATTGGTTGGAGGATGCAAAAGCAATTGATTGTTTTACCATCAATTTATCTCGACAGATTGCTACGAAAAAACGAATTCAACAAATCAAAGCAGCAGGGTATGCTGTTTGTGTGTATACAGTTAATCGCCGAACGGAAGCGTTTAAACTGTTTGATTGGGGCGTCAATGCTGTTTTTAGCGATTATCCTAATCTGTTGTCTGGATCAGAAATAGCAGTTTGAAAGATCAGCAGTCTATGGTTAAATATTATTTAAACAAGGAGTGACGATGATTTTTTATTGGATTGCAGGCGGCATTACCTTATTTTTATTTATTTATCTGCTTTTCGTATTATTCAAACCGGAATATTTCTAATGACACAACTGGCATGGATTCAGCTGGTATTTTTTATTGTTTTGTTATTACTGTGCGCCTATCCACTAGGGCTTTACATTGCCCGCATTTACAATGAAACCCCACCCAAATGGATTTGCTGGCTTAGGCCCATTGAGCGTGGTATTTACCGTTTATCAGGTATTGATGCTAAGCAAGACATGAATTGGAAAACGTATGGCTTTGCGTTGCTTTTTTTTAATATCCTGGGGTTTATCTGGTTGTTTGTACTACAACAACTCCAAGCACACATGCCTTTTAATCCACAACATTTAGGTGCCGTGCCAATCGGGCTGGCCTTTAATAACGCGGCCAGTTTTGTGACCAATACAGACTGGCAAGCTTATGCTGGTGAGAGCACATTAAGCTATATGACACAGATGCTGGCATTGACTAGCCAAAACTTTTTATCCGCAGCAACCGGCATGTCGCTTTTAATGGTATTGATTCGAGGAATAGTAAGACAACGAACCGACCAATTAGGGCATTTTGGTGTGGATATGGTTCGAGGTGTTTTGTATATTTTATTACCGCTATCGTGTGTGTTGGCCTTAGTGCTGGTTTCTCAAGGTGTTATCCAAACGCTTAAACCCCCAGCGACTATCCAGCTCATAGAGCCTATCAAGCAGCATCAATCTATTTTGCCTCTTGGACCTGTGGCTTCTCAAATTGCAATTAAGCAGTTGGGCAGTAATGGCGGCGGTTTCTTTAATGCAAATGGCGCACATCCTTTTGAAAATCCTACCGCGGTAAGTAATTTTATTGAAACTTGGTCTATTTTGCTCATCCCTGCTGCGCTTTGTATTTCATTTGGTGTGATGGTTGGCGATCGCCGACAGGGCTGGGCATTATTGATTGCAATGTTGGTCTTGTTTACGAGTGGGGTTGTTGCAACCACCATAGCCGAATCGCAAAGTCATTTACAGTTACCAGGACTGGGTGTTGAGTTGAAAGGCAATTTTGAAGGGAAAGAGGTGAGAATCGGTTTATTTAACTCTGCTTTGTGGAGTATTGCCACCACTTCTACTGCCAATGGTTCTGTGAATTCAATGTTAGATTCGTATACACCGCTGGGAGGCATGATTCCTTTGTGGATGATGCATTTAGGCGAAGTGGTTTTTGGTGGCGTTGGTTCGGGATTATATAGCATGCTGATGATGGTGATTATCACTGTCTTTATCGCAGGGCTCATGGTTGGACGTACGCCAGAGTATTTAGGTAAAAAAATCGAGCCATTTGAAATGAAAATGGCTTCTCTTGCGGTTTTAATCATGCCGCTTTTTGTTTTGTTGATAACGGCAGTGAGCCTCATGTTACCAATAGGGCGCCAATCGTTGTTTAATCCAGCCACACATGGTTTAACAGAAATGTTATATGCCTGGACGTCGATGATTAATAACAATGGCAGTGCTTTTTCAGGATTAAATGCAGACACACCTTATTTTTATTATTTAGGTGGTTTATTTATGCTGATTGGGCGTTATGGCATTGCCATCCCCATATTGGCAATCGCCGGATCGTTAAGTGCTAAAAAAGCCATTCCCAGCAATTCGGGCACCTTACAAACGGCAACGCCGTTGTTTGTGATTTTGTTAGTGGGTGTCATCTTTTTAATGGGGGCTTTGTCTTTTTTACCTGTTTTGGCTTTGGGTCCTATTGCGGAAGAGCTCATGTATGGATAAGTCTCGTAATCAGCATATCTGGGGTTTTTATTTATTACAAAATGCCATCATAGATGCTTTCAAGAAATTATCACCACGCCAGCAATTGCGGAATCCGGTGATGTTTACTGTTTATATGGGTTCTATTTTAACGACCTTACTCTTTGTTCAAGCTTTGTTTGGGCAAGGTGAGGCCTCATCGATGTTTATTTTGGCGATCAGTTTAGGTTTATGGTTCACCGTTTTTTTTGCAAATTTGGCTGAGAGTTTAGCCGAAGGACGTGGCAAAGCCCAAGCACAAACCTTACGTAAAACACGAGAAGACTTGGTAGCCAAAAAACTCAGCAAACCGGCCTATGATGCGAAATTTACGCTCACTAACTCGTGTGAATTGCGTATTGATGACATTGTGCTGGTCAAGGCAGGCGATCTGATTCCCTGTGATGGCGAGATTATTGAAGGAATTGCTTCGGTGAATGAAAGCGCGATTACAGGTGAAAGCGCGCCAGTGATTCGAGAAAGCGGGGGGGATCGCAGTGCGGTGACTGGCGGTACGTTGGTGATATCAGATTGGTTGATTATTCGCGTGACATCTAATCCTGGCGAGTCTTTTTTAGATCGAATGATCTCTTTGGTCGAGGGCGCGAAGCGTCAAAAAACCCCCAATGAATTGGCTTTAACCATTTTATTAGCCGCGTTAACGCTGATTTTTTTATTGGTCTGCGCGACGCTATTGCCTTTTTCAATATACAGTGTTGAAGCAACACATATGGGGCAAGTGGCAACGGTGACCGTCTTAGTGGCGTTGTTTGTTTGTTTGGCGCCAACCACGATAGGCGGGCTGCTTTCAGCAATAGGTATTGCCGGTATGGATAGAATGATTCGTGCTAATGTCATTGCAATGTCAGGGCATGCGGTTGAAGCCGCAGGTGATGTCGATGTTTTATTATTAGATAAAACAGGCACCATTACGCTGGGTAACCGCGAAGCGATTGAATTAATTCCAGCCGAAGGCGTGGATGTACTGTTATTGGCAGATGCTGCGCAACTGGCTTCTTTAGCGGATGAAACACCCGAAGGGCGTAGTATTGTGGTGCTTGCAAAAGAAAAATATGGCCTTAGAGGACGAGACATCAACGCTTTACAAGCGACCTTTATCCCTTTTACCGCAGAAACCCGCATGAGCGGTGCCAATTTACCCGGACGACAAATTCGTAAAGGCGCTGCCGTGTCTATTGAACACTACATTGAAGAACAAGGCGGTGTTTTCCCCGCTGATGTAGAGGAACAAGTGAAGCTGATTTCGCGTAAAGGTGGCACGGCATTGGTGGTAACAGAAAATAGTCGAGTGCTTGGGATTATTTATTTAAAAGATATCATTAAAGGCGGCATCAAAGAGCGTTTCGCGGAATTAAGACGCATGGGAATTAAAACCATTATGGTGACGGGAGATAATCCACTGACAGCTGCTGCCATTGCCGCAGAAGCGGGCGTAGATGATTTTTTTGCTAATGCGACACCGGAAGAAAAGTTAAAGCTCATTCGCCTGCTACAAGCCCAAGGACATTTGGTTGCTATGGCCGGTGATGGAACCAATGATGCACCTGCATTAGCGCAAGCGGATGTGGCTGTGGCCATGAATTCTGGTACACAAGCGGCAAAAGAAGCGGGGAATTTAATTGATTTGGATTCAAATCCCACCAAGCTGATTGAAGTGGTTGAAATTGGGAAACAATTATTGATGACCCGAGGCGCTTTAACCACATTTAGTATTGCCAATGATGTGGCCAAATACTTTGCCATTTTACCGGCGGCTTTTGCTACAACCTATCCTGCTTTGAATACACTCAATATTATGCATCTGAGCACATCAAAAAGTGCGGTATTATCAACGGTGATTTTTAATGCGTTTGTTATTGTCGCGCTTATTCCTTTGGCATTGCGAGGTGTGGCGTATCGTTATTTTGGTGCGGCTTACTTGTTGCGTCGTCATGCTTTGATTTATGGTGTGGGTGGACTGATCGTACCTTTTGTGAGTATTAAGTTCATTGATATATTGTTAAGTTATCTTTAGAGGTCCGATTTTTAAAAAGGGCCTCGTTATCTTGATTGTGAGCTCATCATGAAAAATATGAAAGCAATGGTCGTATCCTTTTTATTTTTATCGATTATGACGGGATTATTGTATCCTTTATTTATCACATTCATTGCCTCGATTTGTTTTCCATGGCAAGCGCAAGGCAGTTTATTGAACCATCAGGGCAATGTGGTTGGTTCAGCTTTGATTGGTCAATCTTTTACCCAAGATTGGTATTTTTGGAGTCGACCATCAGCAACACCCGATTATCCTTATAACAGCAGCGCTTCTGCTGGTTCAAATTTAGCAACTACCAATCCCGTTTTGTTAGCCCGCATTCAAGCCTCTGTACAAAACCTTCTGAAAAAACCACATGATACGCTTGCGATCCCTACCGACTTGGTGACGGCATCAGGCAGTGGTTTAGATCCTGATTTGAGTCCAGATGCTGTGTTATATCAAATTCCACGAGTCGCTGCGGCCAGACATTTGTCTGAAAAAAGTTTGATTTTATTAGTAAAACAGCATGTCCAAGCCCGTATTTTAGGATTTTTAGGTGAACCACACGTTAATGTATTGGCTTTAAATCTTGCTTTGGACCAATGGGAGCGTGACCATGCCCAATCAACGAACTGATCCGGAAGAATCACTGCGTGAAGTTAAATTAGCTGAGAGTATGGCGTCTCGTGGTAAATTAAAAATCTATCTGGGCGCGGCACCTGGTGTGGGTAAAACGTATGAAATGTTACACGATGCGCGTGAAAACCGCGCTAAGCACTTAGATGTGGTGGTCGGTATCGTTGAATCCCATGGTCGAGAAACAATTGACTCCATGCTCAGCGAGTTTGAAATCATTCCCCGTCAAACAATTGAATATCGTGGCAATACCTATGCTGAGTTCGATTTAGATGCAGCGCTCAAGCGTAATCCAGGTTTAATTCTGGTCGATGAAATGGCACATACCAATGCGGATGGACTTCGACATGAAAAACGCTGGCAAGATATTAAAGAGCTGTTAGATAGCGGTATCAACGTGTATACCACACTCAATGTGCAACACATAGAAAGCTTAAAAGATGATGTCGCACAGATTATTCAAGCACCGATTAAAGAAACAGTGCCGGATATGATGATAGAGCGTGCTGATACCATTGAGCTAATCGATTTACCGGTGGATGATCTCTTAAAACGCTTACACGAAGGGAAAATTTATATTCCCACGCAAGCTGAATTTGCGGTTGATCATTATTTTCGTCGCGGCCATTTGGTGGCTTTGCGAGAGCTGGCATTAAGAACCACGGCAGCGACGGTTGAAACAGAGGTTTTGTTACACCGTAAATCAGAAGGGATAAAAAAGATTTGGCCTATTAAAGACAAAATTTTAGTGTGTGTAGGCGCAAACACCGAGTCATTGAAATTAATTCGCATTGCCAAACAAATGGCTAACAGCTTACAAACGGAATGGTTGGCTGTTTATGTAGACGTTCCACAATTAAGTAATGCCGTGCATAGACGTAATCTGGCGATCGAGCATTTACGCTTAGCACAGCAGTTGGGTGCGGAAACCCATGTGTTAATTGCGTCTGATATTGTGAAAGAGGTGATGCGGTTTGCCCGTGAAAAAAATGTAACACAAATTATGGTTTGGAAACTGGCTAAGAAAAAATGGTGGCATTTTTTCAAGCGACATGTAGCAGAGGGGATCCTGGCTAATTGCGGTGAAATTAATGTTTATATTGTTACAGGGGATAGCGAGCCTAGGGAGTTGATAAAAAAGAAAATACCCGCACAACCGATTGTTTGGAAATATTATGCTATTGCCGTTGCCGTGGTTATGTCGAGCACGTTAATCAATCTGTTTTTGGCGCCTTACGTGGCTACCAGTAACTTACTCATGGTGTACTTATTGGGTGTTGCGTTTGTGGCTTTATTTGGTCACTTTGGCTCCTCTATTGCTGTGTCAGCACTCAGTGTTATCGCTTATGATTTGTTTTTTTTAGCTCCTTTTGAGCAGTTGAAAGTCAGAGATTATGCGGATATGTTGACACTGGTCATTATGTTTTTTGTGACGCAAGCCTTGAGTTATTTTACTTTATGGAAGCACCGCAAAGCGGAAATGGCAAACCAAATTCAGCAGCAGACTGGTGCGCTGTATACATTTAGCCGACAATTGTTGTTAACCAGAGGTTTAGATGCCTTGTTGATGTTGGGCAATGCTTATATTGGTGATATTTTTAATGCGAATGTTAAGGCTTTTTTACCGAATAAAAATCAGCTGCAATACCGAGTTAATGGTCATTTTAAATCCAATGCAGACGAAAAAGAACAAAGTGTTGCGGAATGGGTATATAAAATGAAACAACCTGCTGGTTTTGGTACAGATACGTTATCTTCAACCAATGCATTGTATTTACCATTGACCTCATCAGCAGCCACAGTCGGCGTGTTAAAAATCGAACCGAAACAAGATCACTTATACACCCCGGAGCAACGACGCTTGTTGGATGCTTGTGTGGCTCAACTGACACTGGCGATTGAAGCGGATCGATTACAAGAAAAAACACGCAAGAAAGAGCTTAAGCTTGAGATAGATTCGGCACGTGATAATTTATTGAAAAACATTGTTACCCATCTTAATTTTCCGTTGCAGGTCATTTTAAATGCCATGCACTCAGATAAAACAGAAAAAACATGGTTTGATCCAACGGCAGTCAGCAACGAGCTGAGTCAGATAAGCTTAATGAACAGTAACATGTTGACATTAATGAATTTTGAATCAGAGACGATCTTACTCAATAAGACTACGCTCTCATTGCATCAAATTTTAACAGATTCAATTACCTTATTTAGGAAGCGATCCAATCATAAGCCAGTGCATTTTCATTGGCCAGCTGATATAGCGGATACGATAGTCGCGGATGGTGAGTTATTGCGAGAAGTGCTGCGTAATTTATTGGATAATGCAGAAAAATTTTCACCTTATGATGCGGCTATTGAAATGAGTGTTAGTGAAGATGAAAATAAATTAACGGTTAGCATCATGAATCCAAGTAGCAAAATTGCTCAAGGTGAATTAACACATTTATTTAAAAAATTTTATCGAAGCACAGACTCCACTGCTCAACAAGGTTTGGGGTTGGGATTAACGTTATGCCAAAAAATTATTGAAGCACATGGGGGGCAGATTTGGGCTGAAAATTTGCTAGAGAAAGGGGGCGTTGCATTTCGATTTGTATTACCGATATTGAGCTGAGGCGCTTAGTATGCCTGCAAGCCGATTTCATTAAGGTTTGTTGACATTTGGGACACGATTCAAAAATCAAGATAATTTGCGTCAATTTTAACTTGAGTGAGGCGAATAGCCAGTACCATTTAACAAACTCAAGCTGAAATTTACGCAAACGATCTTTTTTCCTTGGAAAAGGACTAGGTCGAACAGCTGGCTTGAATCCTGTTTGTACCTTGATTCACAATAGTGACTTCCGCACCTGGCTCAGCACTGACTGAAATACTGTCGTTATTATGCACATGAATCGATTTTTTTTGCCCGCAGTGTAATTTTTGTCCATTAACATGGCTTTCACTTTTCACAACATTGACGGTGATTTTTTCCGCCCCTGTTTTTGTTTGAATCGTACAGGTTGCGTTGATGGTTAAAGGCGTTGGATTTGATAATGCTTTGGATTCGTTAGGTGCTAAATTTAAATTCATAGATTGAGCTTCTGCACGTAAAGGTAATAACGCAATAGAGGCTAACATTGAAATACCTAGAATCTTAATCATGAGCTCCCTCTTTTGTTTGATTATTTTTGCAAAGATAAAATTATACACAAAATGATCTTTTTTGTCAAAAGTAATTTATTTTTTGCTCTATTTAAATTGAATTAATGCAATCAAAATAGATCAAAAAATAAATTATTTTGTTAAAGCCATTTAGAAATGTCACCTTTAAATTGACCCTTTCATAGATTCGGCATATAGTTAATATGTGGACAAATAAAAATCAACATAATCATTAATTGCCCACTGATGGGTGTTTTGTCGTTTTACTGCTGCGCCACTCAAAGAGGAATTTAACGCTTCAAGGTAGCAGGGTTCGGTGTGGTATGGTTTTTCGTTTTGTCAATGCATCATGCGATCAAATGGAAAGGGGCATAGCATGTTAAAATCGGATAGCGCATTTAAATTAAGACACATTTGGTGGCGTGTTTTATTGTTTTTTTGTTTGTTTTCCTCAGCACTTTATTTTTCTGTTGTTGTAAGCGATTTAACGCCCATTTGGTTTGCGAATGTGTTTGGGACATGTTTGGTCTTATCTTATGCCTTTAAAGGTTGGCGGTGGCCCGTTTTGTCTTTAATTTCAGCCGGTGTATGGACTTTGTTATTTTCGCGCTCACAAGTCGCATTTGTGGATGCTGCTATCAGTATTTTATTCTTCTTAATACCGTATTTGGCATCTATTATGTTTTTGGTATTAAAGGAAAAAAATAGAGCGCTCAGATATTTATCAACCCATGATATTTTAACGCGTTTGTTGAACCGCGGACAATTTCAAAAAATATTATCAAGAACAGAAATTAAGGTAGATAGGGTCAACGGATCTTATGTGTTGGGATATTTAGATATTGATAATTTGAAAATGATTAACGAGGCAGCGGGTTATCAAGCAGGGGATAGTTTGTTAAAAAAAATTGCCATGCTCTTAAAAAAGACCATGAAGCGTGACTATAAAATCGCTCGCTTAGGCAGTGACGAGTTTGCGATATTGGGTGTTGGTGTACCCTTACCTGTCTACAAAAAATCGGCGAGACGGTTGATTCGCAGTATTCATACGCTGCGATTTATATGGAATAAACGTGTTTATCGAATCAGTGCAAGATTAGGCTCTACTTTTGTGAGTAAAACCCAAAAACGCTGTTGTGAGTCATTAAATCTAGCGGAGTTGGCGTGTCATCAAGCCAAAAATGGTGTGAATCAAGTATTTATTTCTAATATGAACCCACAAGCGCACAGCAGAAATCATGAGGCAGCGTTTCTGGTTAATGCTATTCATGAGGCTGTAGAAAAAAATAGATTTTTAATTTATGTGCAAAAAATTGAGCCTACACAACAAAATGATAAAACAGAGCAATACGAAGTGTTATTGCGAATGCTTGATGAAAATGATCAGTTAGTTCAAGCTGGTGAAATTATTCCGATTGCTGAGCGGTTTAATTTAATTACTCAAATTGATCGTTGGGTGATTAGTCAGCTGCTAAAGCAATATGATAAAACGATTAATACCGTGGTGAAAGCGCATTTTAGTATTAATATTTCGGCTATTTCACTGAGTAACCCTGATTTTTTATCATTTCTTCTAATGACCATACGTAAATCCTCTTTACCACCCAACCGGTTATGTTTCGAAATTACGGAAACAGCTGCAATGACCAATTTAACGAAAACAATTCATTTTGTGAATGAAATTTCTAAATTAGGTTGTAAGATATCATTAGATGATTTTGGAATGGGTCTAAGTTCATTTGCTTATTTACAAAAATTTAAAGTCGACTATCTTAAAATTGATGGCCACTTTGTTTCGCAGATGAATGAGAATAATACCGATAGAGTGATTGTGAATACCATCAATGAAATGGCTCATCAACTCAATATTCAAACTGTCGCCGAATGTGTTGAAAACCAACATACTCTAGAGGAAATCAAGGCGATGGGGGTTGATTATGTACAAGGATTTGCTATAGATAGACCTAAACCATTACAACAAATTTTATTTTATGAGGATAAAAAGGTATCTTAAAAGATTACCGATAGAGAGTTCAGGGTACACGCATCTACGTTTTGAACATTAAACTCGCTCTTGTAGACTATATTCTGCACAAAGCGTTATCTTCAGTCATTTTGGATTAAAAGTATTTTTTTTTGATTGGGTTTACCCAGATTGAGAATTAGCTTGGATATCAATTTTGCTAAGGATGGAAACATGAATAATACATATGCAGTTGTGGGGCTGGGGTATGTTGGTTTAGGGTTGGCTGTCGCTTTAGGTAAAAAAAATAAAGTGATTGGTTATGATATTAATGCCAAACGCATTGAAACATTGCAGCAAGGCGTTGATTATAATCATTTGATTCCAGCTACGGAATTAAGTGCAACACATGTGACTTATACGCATCATTTAGAAGATATCAAAGCAGCTAATTTTTTCATTGTTTCGGTCGCAACGCCAGCGATGTACTACGATTTTCCTGATTTAGAACCGTTGATTTGTGCGACCAAAGATGTGGCTCGTGTGATTAAGTCGGGTGATATTATTGTTTTTGAATCCACGGTTTATCCAGGCACAACCCAAGAGGTGTGTGTGCCATTGTTAGAAGAATTCAGCGGTTTAAAAGAAGGTCAAGATTTCCATGTGGGGTATTCACCTGAGCGAATCAATCCAGGTGATGAAGAGCATACCTTAAAAAACACCATGAAAGTGATCGCAGCTGAAGACCCAGAAACCTTGGCGGTCATTAAAATGACCTATGAAACAGTGTGTGATAAAACGTATGCTGTTTCCAGTGTAGCAGCCGCTGAAGCAGTTAAACTACTGGAAAATACGCAGCGAGATATTAACATCGCGTTAATGAATGAGTTTAGTAAAATTATTCACGCATTGAATTTGGATATGCATGAAATTCTTGAAGCTGCGAAAACAAAATGGAGCTTCATGCCTTATAAGCCTGGCTTTGTTGGTGGGCATTGTATTTCAATCGATCCTCATTATCTTGCTTTTCAAGCAAAACGTCATGGTGTTTATCCTGACTTACTGCTGACAGCACGAAAAATTAATGATGGGATGACACAGTTTGTTATTCAATGTATGTTAAAGATTCTTTTAGAAAATAAAATTGATACCAGTCATTTGAAGATTGGTTTATTTGGTATTTCTTACAAAGAAAATGTGTTGGATGCGCGTAATAGCTTGGCTTTGAAGTTACTCAAAGAATTAAAAGAGTATGGTGTTAGTTACCAAGTACATGATCCACTGATACCAGAAACAAAACATGCAAAACTGAGCTCTTTTGAAGATATAACAGCGTTGGATGTGGCAATTATTGCGGTTGGACATGATTTTTATCGCCAAAAAGGGTTATCTGCTTTGGTTAGTAAATGTAAAAAACCGGCCGTTATTATGGATATTTCTAATATTTTTTCTATCGAAGCCAAATCGTTTAAAGATATTATTTACTGGAGTTTATAAGTTTATGAAAAAGCAAAATATGCACGTTTTAGTGACAGGCGGTGCTGGATTTATTGGTTCTCATATTGCCGAATACCATCTAGAGCGTGGAGACAAAGTATTTGTTGTGGACGATTTAAGTACAGGATCGATAAAGAATATTGAGCTTTTAAAAAAATATCCTGATTTTCAATTTGAACAAGCTGATATTTTAACCTGGGAAAATCTAACTGAGGTCGCTCATTGGGCGGATAGAATTTATCACATGGCAGCAATCGTCGGTATGTTTCGCGTGTTAAATGAACCATTAAACGTCTTGTCCACCAACATTTTAGCTTGCGAGCGTGTACTCAGTGCAGCTGCAACTAACAAATGGCGTCCTGATGTTTTGTTTGCCTCAACGTCTTCTGTCTATGGTGAAAATACCGTTGTTCCGGTTAATGAAGAGGACTCATCTATGTTTCCTTCTTTACATGGCTATCAATGGAACTATGGCATTAGCAAGTTGGTGGATGAATTATTTTGTCGTACTTACGCCAGCAAAAAAGATCTAAAGGTGCGTATCGTGCGCTTCTTTAATATGATAGGCCCTCGCCAAACAGGCATGTACGGTATGGTGGTACCGCGCTTCGTGAAGCAGGCTGTAGAAAATCAGGCTATCACGGTTTATGGTGATGGTACACAAACCCGTAGTTTTTGTGATGTTAGAGACTGCGTGGTGATGCTTGATATGTTACTTCAAGAAGAAAAAACGATTGGTGAAGTGATTAATGTGGGGTGTGATCACGAAATTTCTATTCGTGACTTGGCTTCTTTAGTGAAGAAACTGGCTGATACGGATGTTAGTTTGCAATATGTTCCTTACGAAGAAGCTTATAATGAAGTCTATTATGAGACGTTAAGACGTTGCCCTAACTTAGGTAAATTACGCTCTCACATTGATTTTCAGCATAAATGGCGTTTAGAAGATACGATTAAAGACTTGTTGCAGCGACAACGACAAGTGCAGCAATAAGTTAATCGGCAGAAAATCGTGGCACAATATTGTGCCACGATTTTCATGGAGCTTATAAAGCGTAGCTGTTCACACTTCGCCTGACAATTGTTGGTTTTTCAGAAGTGTTTGTCCAGATCAAGTTTGAACGATTACAGTTAAAATGAAGTTATATTTGAATTAATCCGTCGTGGCTCAAATCATTTTTTAATTTTTGATATAGCGCTTGGAATGTTCTAGAAAATTCAAACGAAGGGAGTTTTGTTTTATCTAACTTTTCTAGTGTGATGTCAATGGGGATATAGGATTGCTTGGTTTTAGTCCTTTGAAAAATAGGGCATATCGCATCTGCTGCTTTGGCAATTTTAGCTTCTAATGTTTCTTGAGCTTCAAACTCATGCCAGAGGGATTGAAGCTGTGTGCCGAATAATGATGGAGATAACTTCACTAGTTTTTTCAATGCAGCGAGTTCCGCAGCCGTTTTATCTTTTCTTGCTTTTGCATCAAACGCAATCACATCACCTGCATAGATTTCAACAATGTCATGAATCAATGTAAGCTTTACAGTTTTTAATTCATCAATTTGGCCGAATTCTTTTTCTAATTCATTCATCAAAATCATGACAATCATGCTGGCAGACCATGAATGTTCTGCGGTGCTTTCTTTTCTATCTTCCTGAGTTCGGGTATTCCTAAATACAAGTTTTAATTTTGTCATTTCAGAGATGAGCTGATAGGCATCTTCTGTATCGTTTAAAATCATTTTATTCTCCTGTTAAATGTGGCTCATTAATGATTAATGACCTCATGTTCGCATTCTGAGACGGATAGACTTTGGTTACTCACGACAACTTATAAAATAGACTGAAAATAATCAATCGTCGCTTTTAATCCTGTTTGTAAATCGGTGTGTGTACTAAAGCCATATTCTTGCATTTTTTGATGACTACCAAGAGAATGTTTAATGTCATCAGGACGAGGCGCTGTGTAGTTTACGATGGCTTTTTCTCCAACAATCGCTTCAATGTGATGGATTAAATCATTAATACTCACGCTTTTTTCTGTCGATAAATTCACAATATGAGCGCCTGAGCGCAGATTTTTCATTGCCAGAATGAGATTATTCACAATATCTTCAACAAAAATAAAATCGCGTGTTTGTAAACCATCACCAAATACAGTGAGTGGCTCATTTTTTAATAAATGGGTGATAAATCGGGTGATAACGCCAGAGTAGGGTGATGTTTCGACCTGATGAGGTCCATAGACATTAAAAAAGCGTAAACCGATGTTCGGCAATTTGTATTCATGCTGTAAAAAAAAGGCATTTTGTTCTGTTGATAATTTGTCACAAGCATAGCTACTAACCGGTTTTGCATGTTCATCTTCTTTCAAAGGTAAATTCATAATTTCCCCATAAACTGAACAAGACGATGCATAGACAACAGGAATACCACCGGCTTCAATCGCAGCTTTAAAAGCACATAAACTGGTTGTTAAATTCGACTCGTGAAATTGAAACCAACTTTTAAGTGGGGCATCAATCGATGGTTTGGCTGCCAAGTGAAAACAGCCATCTACACCCTTAAAATGGCCAACTATTTTTTCATAATGCGCTACATTTTCTTCAACATATTGGGCATCAGGAAATTTTCGATGGCCATTAGATAAATCGTCAATGACAATAACTTCATGACCGATTGATAGCAATTTATGCACCAATTGCCCACCAATAAATCCACATCCACCGGTTACAATGTATTTTGCCATCTTTAATCATCCTTAATAGTTATTGGTTGCGCTTTACGCTGTATCAAGATAATGTTATGTAAATATTATTTATATCTTATCAAACATAAAAATGACACGCATTTTTCACTATTTTGTAGCATGTTGTTTGATGATCGTGATTTCGATTCCGGGATGGGCAAAACTCAATGATACGAGGGCTCCACCTTCGGTTGCTTTTTTTTATGGCATCCACCCACCGATCGCTAAGCTATGTCAATTTGATTGGGTCGTCGTTGATCCCGCATCCGATTTTTCAACAGATAATTATTGTCTTTATCAAAGCACACCAATTGCTTATGCGGCATTAGGCGAAGTAGGGCGTGGTGTCTCTTACGAGAGCAAAATTGACCCTAGTTGGATTTTAGGGCGAAATACGGCGTGGAATAATAATATTATTATTGATCAAACTAAACCTGAGTGGCAGCAATTTTTTCTCAACGAGATTATTACCCCACTATGGGAAAAAGGGTATCGAGGCTTCTTTTTTGACACCCTTGATTCTTATCAAATTCCGCTGCATACGCAAGCGGCACAGCAAAAGCAAATTGACGCGATGGTGTCATTAATTACACAGGTGAAACAACGTTTTCCTGACGCGATTATTATTTTGAACCGTGGCTTTCCCATGCTACCTAAACTGGCCCCAGTGGTAAATGCGGTGGTGATCGAATCATTATATCAAGCATGGAATCAAGCTGAACATCGCTATGAAAAAACAGCACCGCTTGAGCAACAAATGCTGTTTAATGAAATAGCGAAAATAAAGCAGCTGAATTTACCCATTATCATCATTGACTATTTATCTTCTGATAATCCACAAAAATTGGCTGCATTAAAAAATAAAATTAAATCCCAAGGTTTGATTCCTTGGATAACGAATAATGATCTGGATCAGATTTATCCTGATCCGACGGTTAATCAAACGCAGAAGCCATTTGAGCGTGAAATTCTGGTTTTGTACGGCAATCAAAACAAATTGCCGCTTTTTTACGTCCCGGCCATCCGTTATTTAGGCGTGATTCTCGAGCATTTAGGTTATATTCCGGTTTACCGTGAACTAATGGAGCAGTGTCCTCAATTTGATTGTCCTGTCCAAAGTAAGCAGTACGCAGGCATTGTGTTATGGGTCGATACAGCGGACTCAAAAAATATACCTATATTAAAATGGGTTAAAACACAAATTGATCGCAAAGTACCGACTTTATTTTTACATGGTTTTGGTGTGCCGCCGGATGCATCGATTATCAAAGAGCTGGGTTTAGCCACGGCATCCGTGAAGTCGACCAATACGAATTTAAAAGTGACGCATCAAGACCCACATTATATTGGTCAAGAAATTGCGCCTACTCTCTCTCCTTATGATTTTTTTCCTATTTGTGCACAGTCAGGTGACGTGTTGCTGCGTTTAGAAAGCGATGCTCAGCAAACCGAAGATGCTGTAGCAATCATGCCGTGGGGCGGGTACGCACTGAATCCTTTTTTTATTACTTTTCTACCGAATATGCAGGCATCTTGGGTTATTAATCCTTTTGAGTTTGTTTCTGCAGCACTGCGTTTAAAAACATTTCCTATTCCAGATACCACAACAGAAAATGGGCGACGTTTATTTTCTGTTCATGTCGATGGAGATGGTTTTGCTAATCCTGCAAGATGGCTAGGCGGGCATATTGCAGCAGTGGAGTTGCGTGATAAAATTTTAAAGCGTTTTCGTATTCCCAGCAGTGTTTCTGTGATTACAGGAGAAATTTCACCGCAAGGGATGAATCCAGATCGGTCAGCTTATTTAATGAAAGTAGCACGCTCTATTTTTGCCTTACCTTGGGTTGAAAGTGCGTCCCATAGTTTTTCGCATCCTTTTCTGTGGGTCACAAAAGGTCAGAAAGAAGGCTCATCGATTGGTGAAGAGAATTTTTCATTGGAAATTCCTAATTATCAATTTAATGCATATGCAGAAATTACCGGCTCGGTTGCTTTTATTAATCAATATCTAGCGCCTGCAAATAGACCTTGCCGATTGTTTTTTTGGTCTGGCATGGCAAACCCTTCCGCACAACAGGTTGCTATTGCTGATGAGGGAGGGTTATTAAATATTAATGGGCTCAATGATACCAGCATTTCTAATCACTCCCATTCGTTGACCGCGGTACGCCCATTGGGATTAAAACGCGGGAATGGATATCAAATTTTTGCTCCAATTGAGATGGATTTTTCTTACATTAATCAATTTAGTGGGCCACTGTATGGTTTCAAGAAAGTCATTGAAACATGGGAGCTAACCAATCAGCCTAGACGTCTCAAACCCATGGATATTTATTATCATATCTATGCAGCAGGTTACCCAGCGATGTTGAAAGCATTGGTTGAAGTATACCAATGGGCAATGAAGCAAAAGACCATGCCTATTTATATTTCTGAATATATTCAAAAAGGACGAGATTTTTATCATATTCAAATGAACCAAAGCCCAAAAGGTTGGTCAATTACTTCAAATGGTGAGTTACGCGAGTTTCGCTCATCTCCCACACTGGGTTATCCGGATTTAGAGCACAGTGAAAATGTCATTGGTTTTAATGAATTTAACCATGAGCGTTATATTCATCTTGGTCCAGGTCCGGTTGCACTTATCAAATATAAAAATAACATGCCGACGACACCTTATCTGGTTGATGCAAATGCACGCATCATCTTTTGGGATCAGCAAGGAAAACATTATCGGTATCGATTTAAAGGCCATGTCCCTGTTAAACTGACATTTGCGAATACCAGCCAATGCCGTGTTGAATCACCAACGGTGTTGAAACGCACGAATACCGCAAGCAATATGCAACACTTTTATTCGGATAAGGAAGATCTTGAAATTCGTATTGACTGTTAAAGAAGGCAAAAAGTCGATTGTATTTTTCCCCTTTTGGTGGCTTCTTATTCCCTTTGTTTTTATTTTGGCACTTCTTTATATTCTTTTTCCGACCAATTTATTCACAAAAGTACTGCAATCAGAATCACTTTCAATTATGTATCTGAATTATCTGACGGCTTATCAATCTAAATTTCATGGCAATGCGAATGTGATGTTCAAAGTGCTAGAAACAGAGTTGCAGATGGGCGAGGTCAAGGATCTGGATGCGCGCATTCAAAAAATCAAAGCAATCTATTCGGGGTCAAATGAGGCGTTTAATAACAACGTCATGTGGTTGCAATATCTTGATGCTAGGCAAAAGCTCACCAAGATAAAATACAATACCCAAAAGCGTGTGGCATTGTTGCGTCAGCTTCGTGCGCTGGCTGTAAAGCTCGCCGTAAAACCCATGAGCCCTGATCAGCTTAAATTCATCGCGCAAGATGCTTTAGCACATGGTCAAGCCCCTTTAGCATTACAAATTTATAAGCATTTATTACAAACACAACAACTACATCAGTTACAAGAGTTCAACCAAGGCGCGCTGGTTGCGATGCAAAATAATCAGCCTAAAATCAGTGCTATTTTTTATCAAAAAGCCTATGAAAATGCAGTCGGGATAGAAGAGCAAACAGAATACGCACTGAAAACGATGACAGCATGGTGGTCGGCGAATCAAGTTCAACAAGCTCTTTTGTTCGGGCTTCATTTGCCAGCGAAACTACAAAATCAAACCAAAGTCCGATACGAAATCGTGCGGGTTGCTTTAGCAAGTAATCAACCCGCAACAGCAGAAAAATATCTGTATCAGGAATTAAACATCCCCTCTGATAATTTACAAGGCTTTCAAGATCGCCTGGTTGATATTCCTTTCGATTCGAAAGTATCAAACTTGCTGTATGATACGACCTTATATAATAAACACTTGAAAGAAGCGTATATGATTGCGCAGTGGGGGATAAAACATGCGCCACAATCACTCATTTGGCATCAACGTTTGGCACAAGTGGCATTATGGAATAACCATTATAATCAAGCTGTTCAAGAATGGCTTTATCTGTTTAATCATGCCAAACAAGAAAAAATCCGTAAACAAGCGGTTGATATGATGCAAAGTCTTGGTTTCGACAGTGTATTGTGTACTATGTTAGAAACCGAACTGAAAAAAACACCTCAAAATTTAAAGATTGTGATCGCACTTGCAAAAGCACGCAATAGCCTGGGTGAGCCCAAACAAGCATTAAAACTCTTAGATAGTTACTTGAACAATAAAAGACTTTATATTGCAAAAAATGAAAATCTTTTACGCCAAGCTTACGCATTAAAAGGCAATATTTACAAAGACATGGGGCAGTGGAACAAGGCCATTGCCGTTTATCAAGAGCGTAGTCAGTTGCTTGGTGATGATGCTGAGGGGGCATTAGCAGAAGCAAGGATGTATTATGAAAAAAGAGATTTAGCCAATGCTGAGGCAAGCCTAAGACGAGTCATGTTTAAAGTCCCTCCTAAAAATCGTGATTTTTGGTCTACTTTAGCTGAGCTGGCATGGGCGACAAATGATCGAAAAGCGGCACTCCTGGCTTATCATCATTACCAAGATCCCCCATCATCGTTAATTCAATTAATCGAGTTGAATCGCGTTTCGGCCCCACAAAAAGCCCTGCAAATCAGTCTAGATGCATTTAAACATTACCCAACAGATCTTTTTTTAGGAAATGTTTTGACTTTTGCTTCGGCGCAAAATGATACGCCGGCTTTTCTGGCCTTGTTATCGCTTCTATCCAATAAAACGCGCGGTATAGCAGAAAAAATTCCCGTTTACTGGCAAATGTTAGGTAAGTTATATGGCAATCAAAAACAATTCAATCAACAAGAAGCGCTTTTATGGTATGCGATTCAACGCGATCCGTTGCTTGCGCCTCTAAAGCAAGATTTATTTTGGTTGGCTCTGGCGCAAGGGAAATCAGCGGTTGTTAAAGTGTTGTTGAGTTTGTGGTATCCCCAAGCACTTTCAGACATGCCAGCCCTGTGGTATCCCATGGCTGAAGGTTTGAATTTAGAAAATGCTATCAATGCATCGTTAGCGCTTTATCAACATTACCTCACAGCGGCGGCCGCAACAGCCGATCCGCATTGTCGTTGTGCTAAAAACACCCTTGATGAAGAAACATACTTACAAATGCTCTTGGATTACGGCAATTTACTAACTAAAAATCATCAAAATAAGTCTGCTTATATTGTGCGTGACTCATCCTGGAGTTGGGTTTTAGAACATTTACAAGATATTGAAAATCCGTTGATTACACATCAAGTATTAGAGCAATTAGCAACTTATTTTGCCTCTGGTACAACACAATGGTGGTTAAATTTAGGGCTTTTAAATCATGTGGAAAGCGATCAATCTTTAAGCTTAGCGATGAATTGGTTCTTGCAAAATCAAATGATTGATTGGATTTTATGGACAAAAAATACGTATCCCCAAGTACTGGTTCCCGATCGTATTCGCCTTTCTGTTGCATTAGCACAAAATGACACACAAACCTTACAAGATATTCAAGCAAAACCACTACAAACCAAACCACGTACAGAGCACATTCAAGCTGCGATTCGATTAGAAAATACTGCCGCAGCTGAAACCTTGGCGTATGAAGAAATGAGAGAAAGGCCTGAGGCTTACGAAACTTATAAAGAGTTTGTACCTTTGGCTTTATTGGATGCAAATCATGCTGGTGCTTGGGGTGAAGAAGAATCGTTCATTAACATTGCCGGGATGCGTGCAAAGGCAGAAGTCAGACAACGCTTGACCCGTACTTGGGCGATGACAACCTATGGAAGCAATTGGTTTGTGAAAAGCCAAGATCCAACACAAATCATCAATGTTCCCGAAGATAAGCGCGTGGGTTTTAAACTACAACAAAAAATTCACAGAGGGCAAGTGGTGTATGATGTCCAATACCGCGATGCTTTAAATCAATTTGTGCCTGCTGAAGCCGAGATGACGTATCAATTATCAGCACGTTGGCAAACGATTTTGAATATTGGTGTCAATCAAGAAAACTACCAGACCTCCTATATGCGTATCGGTGGTGTTCAAGATCAAGTCACAGCCAAATTAATTGGCCAATTAGATAAATATACCTTGTTATATACAGAAGCAGAGGGTATTAATTATTATTCGCAAAATCGCCATTATCTCGGTGATGGCTTGGGTTTGCATGGATCTTTGGCCTACAAATTTTGGTTAACCTATCCTGATTATACGGTGGGTGCGTTTACGGATTTATATTTTTTGCGCCGCAACGGTTCGTTTAGTGGCGATACCTTGACGTTGTTTCCTGCATTAAGCCCTTTGGTTACCAGTAATCCAACACAACTGGCTTTAGCTCAAGATTTGCAATATCAACAATTGATTCCGAACAGCTATTATCAAGGTGGGGTACAATTTAGTTTTGGTGATAGAGTGCAAGAATATTCATCCTGTTTAAGGCCTTATTTTCTCGGTCGTTTGTATTACAATACCTTAACAAGGCTTTCTAATGAGGTGAAATTGGGTGTTAATACGACTGTTTTTGGTCGAGATTCGTTATTGATATATGTAGAGCATGGCACAGCGCCTGCCATCGCTGCAGCAAGCACATCCAAAATTGGAGCGCGTTATGTTATTTATTTTTGATAGGGTGTAATAAAAAAATTTATTTTGATTAAGTAACCGCGGAAAGTATCGTGCCAGAAGCTTCACTGGGTTGGGGGTATGCTTTCAGGACGCGCTAGACACATCCATGTCGCTCGGTGACCGCCATCCCTGGCGGTCGAAGGTCCTGAAAGCATACCCCCAACCCAGTGAAGCTTCCATTCAGACATTGTGCGTCGACTTTTTGTGAAACGTTTATGAGATAGGTATAGCGTCTCCACGGCTGCAAAGTCAGGTGCACAGACCTTAGACAAAGACCGTTGTTGACAATAGGTTGTAAAAATTTAATGATGAATAAGGATTTGGAGGAACGCCATGATGGTTAAAACACGTCAATTTATGCTTTTAGCTTGCTTAATAGTGCTCTCAGCTTGCGCAGCTAATGTGATTAATTACACGGTTTATGCGCCGTTTTGTTTAGATAAAAAAATCGCAATTGTACCGTTTACGAATAATACCGAAACGCCGCTGGCGGGTGAGCGTGCGATGTCAATCACTGCTGGCATATTACGCTCTCGAGGGATACAGCAGCTGGTTGCTTATATACCACCTGCACGTAAAAATGAAATCTTACCTGGCATGACTCGGGTTGATTCGCAGAAAGAGTTGATTAAATGGGCTGAATCGATCCATGCGCGTTATGTGATTACGGGGCAAGTCAATGAATGGACTTATAAAGTGGGTTTAGATGGCGAACCAGTGGTCGGGCTTTCAATTCAAATGTTTGATTTACAACAGCATCGTGTTGTTTGGTCTGCGGTTGGTAGTCAGAGCGGGAATAGCCGTGTTGCAGTGAGTACAGTTGCTCAAAATTTGGTTAATAAATTGGTTGTTGGTTTGTTTAAAAGGTAACGGCCAGTATGTCTATTAAGCAACATGTGATCGCTGGTGTTGAGACTATCTTTATAACCGTTTTATTTATCTATGCCAGCTTTTATTTGAATGATCCTTTTTCTTTTAAGAGTCCGTTTCCTTGGATTTGGTTTGCGCCAGTCTTGGTTGCGTTACGCTATGGCTCATGGGTATCGTTGGTTAGCATGACCTTGTTGAGTGCTATTTGGTATTTTTTGACCTATGATACGACGGTGATGAATAATGCTGATCCGCAATCGCCGACTTACTATCAACTGTTTTTTTTAGGTGGTTTTTGTTTGACGCTGTGTTGCGCCATTTTGCAAGAAAGCTGGTTGAAAAAAAATAAACAGGTGGTTGCGGTTTCTGATTATTTGCAACAGCGTATTCAGTCGATTCACGAGGCTTATCGCGTTCTACTTTTATCTTATGAGCGGTTAGAAAATCAATCGATCATGAAACCCATGACTTTACGTACGGCACTTGAAAATATTCGTCAGTTGTTGAGTCACCCAGAACAAGATGCGGCTGATCAACCGCTTGTTTTTGATCGATTTTTAAATATCTTATCAAGACAATGCTCTTTAGAAATCGCAGGTATTTTTCTGATTAAAAAAGGGAAAATAGCCTCCAAGCCGCTGGTGAGTATTGGTGATGTTAAAACGCCTAAACCCAATGATTATTTAATTGAAGAATGCATTGATCAAGGTGAAATGACGTATCTTTCAGCAGAGCGTGCACGTGTGGGTGAAATCAGTGATTATGTGGCGGTTGCTCCGATGTTTAATGCAAAACATCAATTACATGCACTGCTACTGATTCAGCGGATGCCATTTCTCTCTTTGAACAATGATACGTTAAATACCATTCAGTTGCTTATTCATTACTTTACAGCGGGTTATGTTGAAGAGGGTGCGCAAAATATCATGACCATTTACCCTTCGTGTCCAGTAGAATTTGCCAATGAGTTATATCGTTTAATGGTGATTCAAAAAGAGGTAGGTCAAGACAGTGCTGTGATTGCTTATGCTTTTTTATCTGATGAAAATCAAGACAATGCTGTTTTTAGAATCAATCAGGAAAAACGAGGCCTAGATACCCTTTGGAATGATCCGCAAGGAAGTGTAAAAAAAATTTTTCTACTGATGCCATTGACTGGTCATGCGGGTGTAGAGAGTTATCGTATCCGTATTTCTGCACTGCTTGAACGAGAGTTTGACCTTAAGCTTAATCATTCTTTTATCCACTTTCACTCTTATTTACTTTCAGCGTTTTCTGATGTGAATGCGGTGATGAAGGCGATAAATAAAGATATGAGTCAATCATGAAAACTCGCATAGTGAGTGCGATCGGTTTGTTGTTAAGCTTTTTCATAGAGTATTTGGCAATACAATCGGTCGATGTGCTGTGGAAAATGACGTTTGTGTGGCATGCGACAGCCTGTCTTCTTGAAGTTGCTATGGTTTATTTGGTTTTGAAGGAGCGATTTGCTCATTCTGGTTTTTATTTTTATGTTTTTCTTTATGTATTGTCTTTTGTCTTGCCTGTCTTTGGTATGGCCTTAAGTTTATTGATTGCTTATTGGCTTTACTATCGTCATACCGATATTTATAAGTATTCAGAGTGGGTTGATACCACTATTAATTTAAACTTATTAAAAATGATTATGCCCAAATATGGTGCGGGTGGCGCGATGAGGAGTTTGTTTAATCAGAAAGCTTCGCCACTTGAGCGTACACAAGCACTGTTTAGTTTGAGTAAACGATCATTGGCGAGCATGAATCCATACATTGAAAAACTCCTACCAGGTGAGTCAGATGAAATGCGTTTGTTGGCTTTTAATATCTTAGATGAGGAAGAAGGGCGGATTAATCAAAAAATTGCAAAACTTGAGACGGTGTATGAGGCATCGTTACACACTGATCACAGCGAAGAAGAGCAGTGTAAAATTGCAGGACAATTGGCTGCTTTGTATTGGGAGTTGATCTTTAATCATTTAATTTTACCGGAACTGCAACCAAACATTTTAGAAAAAGCACTTTTTTATGCTAAAAAAGCCTTTAAAAAATTATCTCATGATCCTTTTTTATGGGGATTGTTGGGAAAAATTTATAGACAATTGAAAGAATACGATAAGGCTGAAAATGCGTTTCGCAAAGCATTAGCGTTAAACTTGCCGGCATCTCAGGCGTTGCCGTATTTGGCGGAGATGCAATACATGCAAGCTAAATATGTTGAGATTGCGCAATATTTAAATTATTCCGATACATTAGATGATATTGATCTGATTTATTCAGTTAAACAATTTTGGTGTGGTGAGCGCAAATGAACGATACCTATCCGAAGGCAAAAGAAGTGGATATTTGCTTAATTCTTGAAGGTACCTATCCATTTGTGCCGGGTGGTGTATCCAACTGGGTTTATGAGCTGATTCGATTTTTTCCGAAATATCGTTTTGGTGCCATATTTTTAGGTACCAGGCCTGAAGATTATAAAAAGCTTTTTTATCCACTTCCAGATAATCTCGTTCACCTTGAGATGCATTTTTTATTCGAATTTCCATTGCCTGAGCCAGCTAAAACCGAGCAAATTAATAAAAAAACCATGAAAAAAGTGGCGTGCATGCATCAAAAAATGGCTGAATTACAAGATGATAAATCAGATACGATTCCAGAGTTATTTGAGCTTTTGCTTGGACCAAAAGCGGTGAATCAAAACCAGTTTTTACGCTCAAAAGGTGCTTGGGAGTTTATTACAAGCCAGTATGAAAGTGATCATGCTGAGCAATCGTTTTATGATTATTTTTGGAGTGTGCGCAACTTACATCATCCTTTTTGGAAATTTAAAAAAGTCGTTGAAAATGCACCGAAGAGTCGGGTGATTCACAGCGCCTCTACGGGATATGCTGGCTTTTTAGGTGCATTGCTTCATCATGCGCATGGTGTCCCTCATGTTTTGACAGAACATGGTATTTATACCAAAGAGCGCTGGATTGATTTAATGCGTAATTATTTTTTTGATAAGGTGTTGCTTGCCAATAAAACCATTGATGTGGAGCAAGAGTTAGTCTCTGTTTGGATAAAGTTTTTTACTTTTTTGGGTAAAATGGCTTATGACTCGGCTTATCCGATTATTAGCTTGTTTGAGGGGTATCGTGAGCGACAAATTCAGGATGGCGCTTTAAGAGAAAGAACACAAGTAATTTCATATGGCATTGATTGCCATCACTATCACTACCTTGGTAAAGAAAAACCCAATCAAACCAATCCGATTATTGCTTGTATTGGCCGAGTGGTATCGATTAAGGATATTAAAACGTTTATTCGTGCTTGCGCATTGATTATTCAACAAAAGCCAGGTACGGAATGTTGGATTGTGGGATCATTAAACGAAGATCCAGAATATGTAACAACTTGCCAAAACTTAACTAAAATACTTGGTATTGACTCACAAGTTAAGTTCTTGGGCCAACAAAAAGTGATGGAGATTTACGCTAAGATCGACTTGTTATTGCTGACCTCTATCAGTGAAGGTTCGCCATTCGTGATGTTAGAGTGCTTGGCTGTTGGTGTGCCGATTGTTGCAACCAATGTGGGCGGATGCAGCGAATTGATTTATGGTAAATCGCCAGAAGATCAGGCTTTGGGTGCTGCGGGTGAAATTGTGAATTTAGGTGACTCGCATCGTATTGCTGATGCTGCTTTGTCTTTATTAACGAATGAAAAAGCCTGGCAGAGTGCGCAGCAGGCGGGTGTCAAACGTATTCAAACCTACTATAACATGGATTTGCTGGTAAAAAATTATGATCATATTTATCAAGAGGTTATGTTATCAGCGAAGGCAGAGTAAGGATTAGGGGCATATACCATGGCTGGAATAGGATTTCAGTTAGTTAAATTATTGAAGCAAAACACCTATCAAGGTGCGGTACGTGCTTACACACTGTCAACCGTAATTAGCTCAGGCACCATGCTCTTTACGTTGCTAAGCATAGGGTTTATTTGCTTTTTCAGCCTATTCACCGTACCCAATGCAACAACGGTGCATCAATTTCTAGCGGTGATTATTAATTTATATGCTGGTAGTATGATATTAAGTGCGTTGATGCAATATACTTTTTTCCGTTTTATTGCTGACTTGGTATTTCTGAAAGCATTTGAAAGAATTACACCGAATTTTATTGGTGTGCTGTTAGTACAATTGGTCATAAGTTTTTTGGTCGTAACGCCGATTGTTTATTATTATTTTGCATCTTATGGCATATTGCTACAAATTTTACTCATCGCTAACTTCAGTGTCTTAAGTCTTATTTGGATTGCGATTGTATTATTATCGGGCTTCAAATCGTTTCGTAAGATCGGTTTTGCATTTTTTGTTGGTTATAGTTTACTGCTGATTGGGCATTTTTTGTTTGATCAATATAACCGCTTGATTGCATTGTTAATAGAATATTTAGCAGCGCAAGTGATTATCTTAGGATCGATGATTTATGCGCTTATTGAAAGTTATCCCACTAAGCTTTTAATCCGATTTGAGTTTTTAAAAAAAGCCAATGTCTATCCCTATTTAATTTTTGCTAATTTCTTTTTTAATCTGGGGTTTTGGATTGATAAATATTTATTTTGGTTCTCACCCAGTACCAGTAGTGTTGTTTTTGCTCCCTTAGCGTATTCCCCCGTTTATGATGTCCCTATGTTTCTCAGCATGTTAAGCATTATCCCGGCAACGTCGGTCTTTACTCTCAAAATTGAATCTTCTTTTGCTGTGGCTTATCCAAGAATGATGGAAAGCATTTTTAGTCATAAGTCTTTAAATGAAATTGAATTGGCTTGTCAGGATATTGTGGTATCTGGTCGAGACACCTTTTTAAGCGCTTTAAAGGTTCAGCTTTATGTGGTGATACTTTTGTGTTTTATTATTCCCTATTTTGTTATGCAGCGGCAGGATAGCGGTATTTACCTTGCGATTACTTTTACATTAATCATTGGGGGCGCGCTTTATTTTATGCTGTGGTCTATGATGAGCTTATTTTATTATATGACTAAATACCGTGAGGCATTTTGCGTCAGCCTCTTTTTCTGCTTGACCAATGCGGGGTTTACCGCATGGTCTATTTATGCTGGTCCTGAGTATTATGGTTATGGTTATGCGTTAAGCCTCATTTTAACCGTGTGTATCGCGTTAATTTTATTGAACAAAAACTTTAAAGAGATCCTTTATTTCACTTTTATGATGACGGATTAGTGCTGGAATTTAAGCCACATAAGCTAACGGCTGTGTCTGTTAAGGCTTGATTGTTGTTACATGAGTTAGAATTAGAAGCAAATATTGTTTGTCCGCCGTTGTTTGTCAAACTTGTTGATGCTGTCAGTTCTATTATAGTAGATTGCTTTTTATATTTAGAGAAACGTTTTTGTATCGTAGAATAGTCGAGTTCCATTAACAATAAATCTTCTAAAAGCTGACCTTTACTCTTGTCCAATAAATTTGCTGCTTCTTCTATTGTTTCACTTCTGCAAATTGCGGCTAAGATGTACAGTTGTTTTAGCATTTCTGGCTCTGTTTGGTATTGCCCTTTCAGTGTTGCACAATAATTTTTGTAAAGGCTTTCAAGTGATCTGTGAGCAGATCCCTTTGGCCATTGGTTTGTTTGCACTAAGTGATCATATAGCTCCGGTGCTTTCTCCAACGACACACCTGCCATGATATAGATAGCGATAATCTGCTCACGTTGTAACTTTCTGTCATTTAAATAATGAGAAATACTGCTAATATGACCTACATTTAGCAATTTGACTACATTATTAGAATAATGAGAAGCAAATATAGCCAGAATTATCTCCCAACAATCATAATGTTTGAGGGTTGTCTTGTTAGATTGTTTAGTCAGATTTACATGAAAAGGATTTTTCACTTGTTGGATTTTAGCTATATAGAAGGGCTCTTTATTTAAAAGCAATTTTTTTGGCGATGGTGTCTTTGAGTTTACAGAGAAGAAACTATTTGTGGAAAGCGTTTTTTTCTTCATGATATTTTCCGTATTGCTGATGTGTTTTGTCGCGAATTATACTCTTTTTTCCGCAAAATGCATTAAAAAAAAACATAAAGTATCGTGTCAGAAGCTTTTTGGCGTCGGTAATTGTTAGCGTCTCTGCGTTGTCTTGCTCGCTCACTCACGTTTTTAATTTGAGTATTTTTTTGCAAATTCATTATTTGTGTGGTGGATGAAAACCGGGGTTTTTACTATCCCCCTCATTTTTTTGTTCTATTTCTTTGAGCACCTTTTTAAAAGTATTTTTATGTTTCATCGTATCTGCTCTATTTAAAAAAGCAGGCAGGGTATGCTCATTTGCCATTGCGCACAGTTTTGCATAACCAGCATTAGCATCGTCTTTTAAACAGTCGTTAATACATTTATCTAATCTAAGCGCCATTTTTTTTAATTTTTTTTCAAGTCGTTTATTTTTTTCTAAGGTGTTAAATCCTTTTCTGCTCGACTGGCTGAAAGTCTCGCCTTTTTTATTCACGATGACAGTGCTTTCTTTTGATATATCGAGTAAAGTATCTTTTTGCATCGTACGCAAAAGAGAATCAGGTAAATGACAATACTTAATTGTCACATTATCAACAGGGTTTTCCGCTTTTACAACATCCTCACGTTCATCAAGTTGTTGAAATAATGTTTTTTGTTCCGCATATCTGTCAATAGTGTAAAAGTGTCTGAGGTCATCCAATGCAAAAACACTACATCCCATATTAGAATATTGCCGATCATCCAGTGAAAAATAGATTTCTATTTTTTTATTTTTGAAAATACGGCTTAGATGTTCCTCAAATTGAGACATAGGACAATTAAATGAACCAGAGGAATCCAAAATAAAAATTTTAACATTACCTTCTATATCTACTTGAATTTCGCCGCACATCCAATGATTATGAGCCAAGAGAAAGCGCTCTTGTACGGGAGGAGGCATACTAGCAATACATTCTAAGTAGGATAAAAAATCTTCATTATAATTATTTTTTAATATGATGGTTGGCAAAAAAGGATAAGTGCTCTCTTTTTGCTGTCTAATGGCTGCTAAAATAAACGGGGCAGCGCTATCTGAGTTAGATGATATTTCTCCAAATCCATTATGAGTTTGTCTTAAAATGCCATTCAATTTTTCGGCATTTTCATCAGAGCATTGATCTAATGGCTCACTCTGAGCTGAAGCAAAGAAACCATGTTGTTGCGGTAGTAAGCTGTTTTTTTGTTGTTCATCAATGAGGTGACGTATTTTAACTGATAATGGTTTATCAAATAAGGAAACCAAGAACTGCTGGAGCTGTATACGCGTTTTCTTTTCAATCAACTGTTCGTTTTTACATTGCGTTATAAACGCAAGAAAGTTTTCGTTGTGATTTTTATTTTTAGCAGAAAAGTATATTTTTTTTATACATTTTAATAAGAGTTCTTGAGAAAGAATCTCATTTTTTTTAAGTAAGCTTGTCAATTTAATAAATATTGTGTAGTCATTATTTTTGTGAAAATTGTTCTGATAAAATTCAATAATATTATTCAGTTCATTGTAATATTTAAAATAAGAAAGAAGGTTGTTGATCGCTCTGTCATCAGTGGGAAAATTTTTCAGAATACAGTTTAAGATAAGAAGGCGGATGTTAAGTTTTTTTAGTTCTTTGTGTTTTGAGGCCGCATGAAAAAACGCCATGTAGCGATTTATTATCTCAGGTGATAATGGTGGCTCAGCTTGTATTTTTGTTACAGCAAATGTACTGAATTTATTATAGTATTTGTTTCTAGCTATATCATTAGGTGAATTGGCTTGAAAATCACTGACAAGTGCATGCACAGCATCGTTGATTTCATTCGCTGTAATGAGTCCGTTCAATCTATTTTCAATTATAAAATTCATATTATTGTAATATTTTTTCTATCGTTTCGTTTGCATTTGGAGCAACTGATACTGAATCTGTCGTTCATCTGTCGTGAGAGCAAAGCCTAGAGATTTTACATACTATTGCCTCTATAGGTGTTGCTTTCACGCTAGATAAATACTGATAAAACAGTTCACAATAATAAAATCAAACTGTTTGAGGATTGCCGAATTATTTTTCAACTTCCGCTTTTAATCCATTTAAACCTGTTTCAAATGATTGGCCAATCATGAAGCGGCACATAAGACTCATCCAGCGCTTCACAAAACTGCTGCCAGAGTCGCCTTTTGCAGTCCAAGTGACAATGCTTTGATCATTTGTAGTAGCAAGGTTAATGTTGCCGTGTACAATGGATTCAGAGCCGTACATGTTGACATGGACATCATAAGAAACGCCTGTTTTAGGATCAGCTGCGGTTAAAATCATCCACCCATTACCCATTTTATCACTGGTCCAATGTTGTTGTGCACCAACACCAGAATCAGGGCCTGTATAGGTATATTTGATGGAAGGATCGGTTGTTATGTTCCAAGGGGACCAACTTTCCCATGCTTTAAAGCTATCGATATGTGGATAGATTTTATCGGCGCCGGCCTGTATGGCCATTGATCGCGAAGTCGTCCATTCCGCAGGAATCAGTGAGCCACCAATAAAAAATACAGCGATTAAAACAATGATCAGATACAAAAAAAACTTTGTGATGCGCATCAATTTCTCCTTAAATTTTGCCCGTATCATTATAGGCATCAATACAAACATTTGACAACAAGCTCTCACAGTCAGTCTATTATGATGTTTTTATTTTTTCTCCCCAGTATTGTGCTTTTTCTTTGAGCTCGGCCTCATTTAATGTTAATAATTGGCGATTTTTCATCAGTTGTTTACCGGCGACCCAAACATCAGACACTTGTTGCCGATTGCTTGCATAAATAATTTGTACAATCGGATCATAGACAGGTAATGTTTCGATATCGTTTAAACAAATGGCAATAAAGTCGGCTGATTTACCGGCCTCTAACGACCCCAGCTGTTTCTCGACCCCCAATGCTTTGGCTGCATTGTGTGTGGCAAGGCTGAGCGTGGTATCAGCGTTTAAACTGATGGGGCTCATGGTTGATATTTTAGATAAAAAAGTTGCGCTGCGCATTTCACTGAGCATATCCAAATCATTGTTACTGGCAACGCTGTCTGTTCCCAATGCAACGTTTAATCCCTTTTCCAAGAGTTTTTCAATCGGACAAATGCCACTGGCTAATTTCATATTGGATTCTGGGCAATGAATCACTTGTGTTTGTGTTGCGACTAAAATATCAATGTCCTCTTCGTTCAATTGTGATGCGTGCACAGCCAATACATTTTGGTCTAAGAACTTTAAATCATGTAGGCGCTGAATAGGGCGCTTATCAAATTGCTTCAGAGATTGCTCAATTTCATCTTGGGTTTCATGCAAGTGAAGATTAATTTTTACTTGATAAGTATCGGCCAATTCTCGAATACGCATAAAAGATTGATCAGAAACGGTGTAAGGCGCATGCGGTGCAAAGGTGGGTGTGATAAAAGCGTGGTTTTGGTACGCTTTGTAAAAATGATTGCACTTTTCAAAATATTCGTCGGTACTACCTGCCCATGCAGTGGGAAACTCAATGACAGTCATACCAATAAAAGCGCGCATACCAGATAGGGTGGCTGCTTCGGCAGTTGCTTCTGGAAAATAGAACATATCATTAAAACAAGTTGTACCACTGCGAATCATTTCGGCCATAGCAAATAAAGACGCATCTTTGACGAAGTCATGTGTTAACCATTTTTTTTCAGCAGGGAAAATATATTGTGTTAACCAATCCATGAGAGCCAAATCACTGCCTAAACCACGAAAAAAATTCATACCGATATGGGTATGTGCATTGATGAGACCGGGCATAATAGCGTGGTCATTGTAGTGTTGTGTTTGATTGGCTTGGTAATGAGATGAGACTGTTTCAGACGGCTCAATGGCGATAATTTTTCCCTGTTGAACCACCAGGCAATGATTTTCTAGAACACGCGCGGAATTATTTCCTGTGACAAGCCACTTAGCATGGATAATTTTATCAACTGATTGCATGGGGGGTAGATCCTTCTCAAAAATAGATGAGACAAGATTATACTTAAATTTGCACCATACTGTATCTTTGTCTCTAAATTTTATTTTTGATTTACGTACCTAGGGCGTGTCATCAATTAGTATTTTCGACCTAAAACCGAGCTAATTTGCGCTAAATTATCTCAATTTTCGCCTCGAAAAACTAATTGATGACACGCCCTAACAGTCAACAAGCTCTATCGTGCTTCGTCTTTCTCTTTATTTAAGCGCGCCCTAGCACTCAGGATAGTTGACTGCCAATCCCCCTAATGAGGTTTCTTTGTAGATCGTCATCATGTCTTTACCTGTTTGCTTCATGGTTTGAATCACTTTATCCAGTGGAATTTTATGTTCGCCATCGCCGATGAGCGCGATACGTGAGGCGTTCACAGCTTTAACCGCACCCATAGCATTTCGTTCAATGCATGGGATTTGTACCAAACCCATGACGGGATCGCATGTCATACCCAAATGATGCTCCATGGCGATTTCAGCGGCATTTTCAATTTGTTCTATCGTACCACCCAATACCGCTGTAATCGCAGCCGCTGCCATAGAAGAGGCAACACCCACTTCACCTTGACAACCTACCTCGGCTCCTGAAATAGAGGCGCCTTTTTTATATAAAATACCGATAGCGGCAGCTGTGAGAAAGTATGTGTGCATATCTTCTAAGCTTTTTTTGCGATGCGCGTCTTGGCAGTAGCGAAAAACAGCAGGGATAATGCCTGCTGCACCGTTGGTTGGGGCTGTGACGATACGGCCACCGGCGGCGTTTTCTTCATTGACGGCAATCGCATATAAATTAAGCCGATTCATCAAATCATCATTTTCATAAATACTGCGAATGCCTTTTTCTTGTTGTAACTTTTGATAAAGCTCAGGGGCGCGGCGCTTCACGTTTAATCCGCCTGGCAGAATACCCTCATGCCGGCAGCCTTCGTCGATACAGTGATTCATGACGTCCGCAATCGCTTTTATGCCAGAAAAAATGGCCTCATCTGATCGCCAAGAGCGCTCATTTTCTAGCATTAACTCAGCAATGGTTAGATTATTCTCTTTACACAGGAATAACATCTCTTTCGCGGTCGCAAATGGATATGGTAGGCTATGTGTACTGGCATGAGTGATATCAAATTCTTTTTCTGTGGTAATAAAACCACCACCGATTGAGTAATAAATCTCTGTAAAAAGAGTGTTTCCTTGATCATTAAAGGCAGAAAAACGCATCCCATTCGTGTGTTTGGGTAAACAATCTTTTTGATAAAATAAAAAATCAGTGTCAGCATGAAACGCAATACTCTTTTCACCATTTAAATTCAAAGAGCTTGTTTCTAAGATAGTATGCATACGCGGAACCATACTCAATGGATCCACCGTTTCTGGATTTTTACCCTCTAAACCATTGAGAATCGCTTTGTCTGTGCCATGCCCTTTACCGGTGAGTGCAAGTGAGCCGTATAATTCAATTTGGATGCGTGTTGTTTGAGGAATAAATTGATGTTGTTGCAAAACATCTAAAAAAGCATTGGCTGCCAACATAGGGCCTACCGTATGGGAGCTGGATGGACCGATTCCGATTGAAAACATGTCAAAAAGACTAATAGGCATACATACTCCTAATCATTTTTAATACAAACATCTGAAGATGATGCCACAATTTGTTCTTTTAGAAAACAAATTTATCTGGTTTAACAGGTCAAACGCATCTAATCGTGTGATATAAAATCACTTTGTCTACGTTCCACGCTTTATGCGTGGAATCCAGATTACGATCTTGATTAAGATTGTATGGATTCTATGCATAAAGCGTAGAACGTAGCCCCAAAGCCGTGATTTGTGCTCAAAAATTAGATGCGTTTACCCTGTCTAGTTTAATTGAATATTTTGCTTACCTAAACGATGATGCATCATCCGTGCTAGTACGGTCATAATAAGACCGAGACAGCACGCGACAGCACCTAAGTTGAAATAGTAGTGTTGGTAAATAATCAAGCTTTGTAATGGTGATGTGATGGTATCCGGGATAGAAACAAATCGTGCAATTTGACCTGAAAAAATATTGGCAAGTGAGCTGCCAAGTAACCAAACACCCATGGCGAATGCCAGTCGATTGGGCTCACAATATAAGCCAATCATACTAAAACCAATGGCACTTACAAATAATTCTCCTAAGGAAATTAAGACATATGTCAAAAAAATAAAATGGCCATTGACGATACCTTGTGGTGCATACAATGTTGCAATATACATCACCAAAAGCGCAGAGCCGGCAAGTAAAGTACCGCAAGCGAATTGATAAGGAATAGAAAATCGCGGCAGCTTACGATAAAACTGGGGTAGAAAGAGACCAATTAAAATAATCAAAAAAGGATTAAACATTTGATATTGTGCGGGTGATAAAGTGAGTCCTAGAAACTGTTTATCGGAGTTGTTTTGAGCTAATAATACTAAGGTTGTGCTCATTTGATTATATATAATATAAAAAACAATTGATTCTATAATCAAAACAAAAGCAACCAGTTGTTTTAAACGTGCGGGGCGATTAGCTATTTGACATGTTTGTATAAAAAAATATCCAATGCCAGTTATACAACCAATTGTGATGATAATTTGCGCAATAGAAATATGAGTATATGCACACAACGTGAGTGTATAGACAACAATAAAATACCCTAATAATTGGAAGCGATTTTTGGTTGATATGGGTAGGTTGTCTTTCCCCCAAATGACATTGTTGTATAGCTTATATCGATAAGTAAAATTCAAGGCAGCAACGGTTTTACCTATAAAGCCCACTGCCAAAACAGACAGCGGGCCATATTGGCTCTCAAAGAGTTGTGGGGCAATGCCTGCGGCAAGTAATGCACCAATATTAATGGACAGATAATAGTAGGTCATCGCAGTTTTGGCTTTTACCGCATCGTCTGCATAGATTTTCGAGACCATCGCTGTTGCTGTGCCAATTAACAAAGAATTAGAGGCAGGCAATAATGCATACGCGGCGATAAACAAAGTATCACCGTATTGTGTGATGCTCATACTGCTAAGCATGACTAATAAATAAGCAACAGCCAGCATGGATGAGCCCAACAAAATACTACGGCGAATACCCAAAATATTATCCGCCATGTACCCGCCAAGGATAGGTGCTAAATAACCGGTCGCGCCAGCAATACCAATAAAGGCATATGCGTCTGCTTGATGATAGCCTAAACCGTGTTTTAATAAAGGACGTGTTAGAAACAAAACAAAAATAGTGTTGAAAGCATAACTGGCGAACTGACTCCAAAAGGTAATCATAATAATGTTCGATGTTTGTTGGGTACGCAGGCTAAAAGCTGGAAAATATTGTCCTAATTGTTTTATTTTTTCCATATTTTATAGGCTCCATTGGTTATTAAACCCCATTTCGGCGTTTTTATGCTTTTAAACCTTCGATAAATCAATGATTACTTCGTTAAAC
>CAZBNB010000002.1:0-149757 GCA_964493245.1 uncultured Legionellaceae bacterium | reverse complement strand
CGTTTTTAATCACACTCCAGTTTTGTTGATACAGCGTAATTTTTTGTGTGATGCGTAATTTGTGTTGCTCAAACCAAGCGGCAATAGCAAGAAAGATATGATTTCTCTGCGCTCGACCTGTGCGTGCCCGACAGCGCTCTATACCACATGATTCATTCGATAATAAAAACCCCTCTCATGGAATTTAAACTATACTAATCGATATAATTGTTAAGGAGTACATATCATGCCTTCACTCAACTTTGAAGTATTACAGCAAGCAGCTGATGATATCAGTCATGCGAAATCAGTAGAGACTCTTAATTTAATTTTAAATCGACCTGAAATAAGTGATTTTATCAATCGGGTGGATTCAAATGATCCCGAAATACTTGAATTGTATGAATCAAATCATGAAGCAAACGAACTTGATGTTTTAGATAGAATAATAAGTATAGTTGCACTGCAAAGGGTAACTAATCGATCTGTGCAGGAAAAAGACATTGCGGTGGGGTCTATCACTGAGTCTTTTAAAAACGCAAAAATTTCTCATCAAGAACAGATCAGAGAATTACGATCATCAACACCTACGCTAATTCAAGAAATGGCACAGCTACACCGCTTAAACGCCGAGCTAGCAGTGCTTAAGAAAAGTGAGGCCTCCCTCGACAGAACGTTGGTGCCACTGATGAAAAATAATCCGGATCTTCGAGCTACAAGAGAAAAAGAGAGACAACAAAACGAAATCAACATACAACGCCAATTTGGTGAGAAAGCTGAAACACCCCACTATAAACTATTAGCATCGTTGAAAATGGGTGAGGTAAAAATTGAGCGAAACTATAAAGGACCTGAACATTCAAATGTATCTGGGTTGAAATAGGGCAACCTGTTTTCAGAGAGACCTTATTTTCCCCAGCCATAACTCCTGTGGCAATTCGTAATTACACGATCCCTGCGGAACTGGTTAAAAATGGCGAAGAACGATTGGTAGTATGCAACGAAACTGCGCGTTCAGTTGTACATGAAGAGCGTGGAAAACATCCTACTCATGTTTTTAGTTATCGCGCTAGGCCTTTAGCGAGGATGTTATCGACTGGTTGGCGTGACGCTCGAAGCAATGTTGGATTAGATGTAGTGCGAGCGCATGATTTGAAGCATACGTTTGGTAGACGTCTGCGAGCGGCTGGTGTTAGTTTCGAAGATCGCCAAGATCTATTGGGCCATCGTTCCGGACGAATAACGACACATTATTCGTCAGCGGAACTACAGAACCTTTACAAAGGCAGCTAATAGCGTTTGTGAAAAGCAAAAAAGTGGAGTGGTATTAACTTTGTTGCGTAATCCAAGCTTTAAACCAAAGAATCATGCTAAGCAAGATGCAACGGTGGTTTCGTTGTGAATTGAAGGTAGGTCCCGAAGAAATCCCGAAGTGGATTTTACGGGATTAGGACATCAAGTGATAACTGATTGATTTTACTGGCTGAAATTGGTGGGCCACTAGGACTTGAACCTAGGACCAACGGATTATGAGTCCGCAACCCAATTTTTAATCACTTGATTTTAATATAATTTTTGCCGCGGGTAAACCCTACAAAATGTCGTACAGTGGCGTACGATGTCTTACTCAAATACGACAAAATCACGAAGCCATTTTTATAAAGCCCATAAGGCTCATTTTTCATTAGTGGTTTTGATTCTGAGTATTATAGAATACATCCTCAATAAATGATGTGAATTTGGATTAGTAATTTAAGCATTAAGCAACAGGACGCTCAACGATGGTTACTCCAGAACAAATTGATCTTTGGCGCAGTATCGCTTCTGAAACTCAAAATATCGAATTCAAAGAGGCCAAAACGCAATTTGATAATAAAAAACTTTATAGATACTGTGTTGCCATTGCAAATGAAGGTGGTGGTTACTTGATTTTAGGTATTGAAGATATTCCACCTAGACGAGTTGTGGGCACACATGCATTTAATAACCTTGTAGAAATGGCAGCCAAGATTTTTAATGCCATAGGATTTCGCGTCAATATTGAAGAGGTGAATCATCCTGATGGTAGAGTTCTGGTGTTTCAAATTCCATCTAGACCGCGCGGCACGGCATATCATTATGAGGGTTCTTACCTAATGCGCTCTGGAGAAGAGTTGGTTCCAATGAGTGAAGATCGATTACGTGCTATTTTTGCCGAAGGTCAGCCAGATTGGTTAGAGCAGCCAGCTTTGACTCAACTATCTGCACAAGATATTGTGCAATACCTAGATACTCAGGCATTTTTTGATTTACTACACTTACCATATCCTTCTAACCAGAATGGAGTTTTAGATCGATTATTTTCAGAGAAATTAATTAGCAAAATTCAAGGTGAATATTGTATTTTAAATATAGGAGCTATTCTACTGGCAAAAAATCTGAGGGATTTTGAAGGTATTTGGCGTAAAGCCGCACGTGTTATCACTTATGTAGGTAGTTCAAAGCTCGATACAAAATCAGATTTAACATATGAGAGAGGATATGCATCTGGATTTAAAGAATTGATTCATCACATCATGGGGCAGCTTCCCCAAAATGAAGTAATCAAAGACGCTCTGCGAGAAGAGACTAAATTAGTCCCTGAAATCGTTGTTCGTGAGCTTGTCGCGAATGCCCTTGTCCATCAAGATTTTCAGGAAACAGGAGTGTCACCAACAGTTGAAATCTATTCTGATCGTTTGGAGATTTCAAATCCAGGAGAACCTAAAGTACCTGTCGAACGATTTATTGACGGGTATCAATCTAGAAATGAGCGTTTGGCTGATTTAATGCGCCGATTTGGTATTTGCGAAGAAAAAAGCAGTGGAATAGATCGTGTTGTACAAACGTCAGAAGTAATGCAACTCCCTGCGCCAGAATTTTTAGTAGAATATAAAAAAACTGTCGTTATTATTTATGGTCACCGATCTTTCAAAAAAATGGATAGGAACGATCGGATACGAGCATGTTATCAGCATTGTGTTTTACAATGGGTTTTACGTAATAGAATGACAAATCAGTCACTAAGAGAACGATTTGGCCTTACTGAACGAAGCGGTAATAGTATTTCTCAGATAATCACAGGCGCATTAGAGCAAAATTTAATCAAACGAGATCCTGGAGCTCCTGATTCTAAAAAATTCTCAAGGTACTTGCCTATCTGGGCGTGATTTTTATTTCATTAAAACAAGAAGCAATGTGGTTTATCTTGATTAACCCATTAAAAATAAAGGATTTTTTTATTTCATTGAAACTGGAAGTAAAGGTCTTTCGGGAGCTCTAAAACTTAAGCAACTGATAGTTGATCGTCGATCAGATTAATAAACTCGTGCAAGGTACAAGAATTACCGTCGCACGGCTTTATAGACAAAGGTTTTTGATTATATGTTATTCTCACCTCAATAATTGGAGGAACCTAAATCAAATACACGAGTTTCGCACTTTCATAAAAATGAATTAAAATACGTGGCATTTTGAAGTTTATTGGATGCACACCGAGCATCATTCAAGCTTCAGCGTATTTTTCACAAATGGGATCGTAATTTTTCTTTGCGCAGCTAAAGACGCGTTGTCCAATTGATTTAATAATTGTAATAAATCATGCATGTTGCGTGCACAATGGTTTAATAAATATTGACAAACTTGCTTAGATAACTCAAATCCGCGCTTTTGCGCTCGAGACTGTAACACGTCTATTTTATCGTCATCATCTAAACCGTGTAATTGAATCACCAATCCCCACGTTAAACGTGATCGTAAATCGGCCAACTTTAACGCAGAATCAACCACAGGCAATGAAGAGGTCATCATACAAACGCCATGCGCTTGATCACGAATACGGTTATACAAATGAAACAGCGCTTGCTCCCACTCAATCTCCCCCGCAACAGTCTCGATATCATCGATAGCAACTAAATGATGGTCATTCACACCATCAAGCACTTCAGGGCCCCATTCTTTTAAAACGCTCAATGGCAAGTAAATAACCGAACGCTCCTGCGCGGCCACAGCTTGGCAACACGCTTGTAAAATATGAGACTTACCACTACCAACCGCACCCCAGATATAAAAAAACCGCTCCCCCTGGTTCGCAATCATCTGTAATAAGGTGTTTTGAAGCAGCTGGTTTTGTTTCCAACAAAAATCTGCCAAAGTAGCATGGTCATTCAGTTGTACGGCAAGGGGAAGTTGACTGTTCATTTTGATAACTTGATTTGTAATCTGACTTTTTTAAACCAAATAAAAGCATAATCGACAAAACTCAGTGCTGTCGTCAAAGTAGTAAAAATAAGAAGCTGTCGATAAAGAAAAGGCGCTATGCCGCCGAAAGCGAGATGATATAAAGTCGCAATGACTAAAATCAATTGCATAACTGTGTTGATTTTACTTAAATACGTGGGCTTGAGTACTGGCCTATCATCAATAGACACATACCACGCATACACACCCAAGGTGATGGTCAAGTCGCGTAAAAAAACCAAGATGACCAGCCACCAAGGCAAACAATTCAGTGCAGCTAAACCAATGAAGCTTGCCGTAATCAGCAGTTTATCCGCTATCGGATCAACCAAAGTACCAAAGGCACTTTGCCAACGGAAACAGCGGGCTATCCATCCATCCAAAGCATCTGTTACGCCCGCCAAGACGAACAAATAAAAAGCGACCGTGTACTCTTGCTGACTAAGAAAGTACGAAAACGGCGCGATTAAAATTAAACGCAGCACGGTCATTGCATTGGGTAGGTTTCTAAGCATCATGGGCGTTAATCGTATTCATGTCTCTCAATTTAGAGTAAGCAAAGCATGCTCAATATGCTGTAGTATACTGTCGAGTGCTCATCCTTTCAACCGATATGGCGAGTAAGAGGCCAGGATCAGTTATTTTTAAAATAAAAATTATTGATACAGGCATTACCACCATTTTTTTCTAAATAATACAATTCATCTCCTCTTAATCGAGTTAAACGCTCACTGGTGAAATAAATCGTGGTCCCATAAAGTATTAAAAAACCGAGAAGCACAATGGCACCTAACGTATCTGATGGGCTTCGCGCTTTTATAATCGGAATGTAAGTGACAAGCGTCGCAATGATCACCACAATGGTCACGATATCCCAAGACAAATGCCACACATAAGAATCTGCCAATAAGTAAATCAGTAAGGCGAACTCGTCATAAATCAGTGCTGAGCTTACCCCATAAAGGCAGGCAGAAATCATTAATGACATCCCTTGAGGCTGCCTTAAAATGACGAAACCCGCTGTCGCCGTTAAAATGATAATACCGTAAATATAATGGTGAATGTGATATCCACCGATTTGTAAAAAAACACAAGGAATTTTATCGGCTATCAATAAAAACACAATGACTCTGGTCAAAATAAATGTCAATAAAAATGAATATAAAATGATACAACCTAGCTGATAACGCTTTTGCAACTTATCTAGTTTTATCGATTGCAGCGTAGTTGATCCCATCTTGAATTATTCTCCGACTGTTTCCTCACTTGTCTCTTCTGCTCGCCGTGAAATACCCAATTTTTCTTTTAAACGAGCAACCAAATCAGGATCATATGAACGAGCTTGCTTGTGTTTGACGGTTACCGATGCCGTTTTTGGCGTAGAAGGGATATGATACGCCGGATTACGCTCTTGAGAATGTAATGATGTGGCTTGCGTCACTACATTTTCTGATGAAGACCCAACGGAATGTGATAACTTCTCTGAACTTCCTCCCGTTCGACGGGCATTTTTCAAACTTTTTTCAACTCGTTTCTTAATTTTTATCGCTGCACGCTCAGCATCTTCATCGGTGACAACTTCTGTTGCCTCTCCGTACAAATTAACTCTTACTTCCCGCGCTTTCAAGCAGGTTAAATAATCAATTCGACGGGTAAAAATAACCACTGCCTCGCGTAGTTTACTTTTAGAAACACCCTCGTCTTGCGCTTTATCCGCATGCTTCAAAATTTCATCCATAATCCCTAAACTTAAAGGCTGAATGCAAACACGATTATCAAAAGCAAGCGGAAACTCACGTGCCAACCAGTTGAGCGCATCTATTTTAGCTTTTTTAGATTGATTTTTTTGTTTTTGGTTAATGGCTGCTGTGTGGGGATGCAACACTTGCTTTCTCATTCAATAATCCTTGTTTAGTTGGAATTAATTCACTATAGTTGTTGTGTGCTTGAACACACTTTTGGGGGTATTTTAACAAAATGAAACGGACTTTACTCTCTCTCCTTGCATTATTTTTTCCATGGATTGCTTTTTTAATATTAGAAAAACCGATCGCAGCACTCGGTGCGCTTGCATTACAATTAACCTTTGTTGGTTGGTTGCCCGCGGGATTTTGGGCTTGGTCAGAAGTCAGGCAGGCTTATGCTCAAAAGGAGCCACTACTTTCACCTCAGCCTCAGCAGGCACCCAATACGCCTAAACACAGTGATCAAAACCAAAACGAGATAAAAAAAACCATCGATGCGGATGCCATATCACCCGATCCGAAAACAATCTCTCAAGATGAGCCACCACAATCATGAAAACCCCTGTTATTGTCAACGGTGCCTCCGGAAAAATGGGGCTTGCCGCCTGCCAAGCACTCGAAGCCCATCCTGACTTTGACTTAGTTGCACAGTTAGGGCGTCACGACGATTTATTCGCGACGATTAAAAGCAAACAAGCACAGATTGTTGTTGATCTGACGCGCGCTGATTCTGTATATCAAAATACTTGCCGTATTATTGAAGCAGGCGCACATCCCATTATTGGCACCTCAGGACTGTTACCAGAGCAAGTAGAAGCATTAAAAAAACAATGTCAGGAAAAAGAACTCGGCGGCATCATTGTTCCTAATTTTTCATTAGGTGCTTTGTTAATGATGCGTTTTGCCGCGGAGGCCGCGCAATACTTCCCCGAAGTAGAAATCATAGAAGCGCACCACCCTCAAAAACAAGATGCTCCGTCAGGAACCGCTGTTAAAACGGCAGAATTAATTGCCAACCATCGTAAAACATCACCATCAGAAGCAAACTGCTCCGAGCTACTCACCGGCGCACGAGGGGCAAATCATCAAGGGATTCATATTCACGCGCTGCGTTTGCCGGGCGTGCTCGCACAACAACAAGTCATTTTTGGTGGTCCAGGAGAAACATTAAGCATTGTACACAACAGTATTGATAGAGGCTGCTTCATGCCTGGTTTAATTTTTGCCTGTCAAAAAGTGTTGCAGCTGAAAGCGCTCTATTACGGTTTAGAGAACTTGATGCAAATTTCGAGTGATTAAAAATAAGGACATTTAGCATGGTCTATCAGGTGCCACATTTAATTGCGGGAGAATCAATCACCTCCTCGTCGCAAACACAACACCCTATCTATCATCCTTCAACCGGCGCGGTGATAGGACAGGTTGATTATGCCAGCACTGAACTGTGCGAAAAAGCGGTTGCTGCTGCGAAAGCGGCTTGGCCGCAGTGGTCACAAACAACCCCAACCAAACGCGCACAAATCTTATTTCAATTTCGCACGCTCTTAACCAAGTATCACACAGAGCTCGCGCAAATTGTCTCTAAAGAGCACGGAAAAACCCTAGACGATGCCAAAGGATCCGTCGCTCGTGGCATCGAAGTGGTGGATTATCATTGCGGTTTAGTATCACAGCTGCAAACCATGTATTCATCCGATGTTTCTGCCAATATTGACTGCCATACCATCCGTGAACCACTGGGTGTATGTGCCGGTGTCTCACCGTTTAATTTTCCGGTTATGGTGCCTATTTGGATGATGATTCCAGCGATCGCCGCTGGTAATACGTTTATATTAAAACCATCTGAGCAAGATCCGTCTGCGCCGGTACGCTTACTTGAATTACTACACGATGCAGGGCTGCCTCCTGGTGTCGCCAATATTGTGCATGGAGACAAAACAACGGTCGATCAATTATTGAAGCATCCTGACATTGCTGCCATGACAGCCGTCGCGTCAACACCGGTCGCTGAATATATTTACACTGAAGCCATTGCGCAAGGAAAACGCGCACACACGTTTGGTGGTGCGAAAAATCACTGTGTGGTGATGCCCGATGCGAATCTTGATCAAACAACACAAGCTATTATTGGCGCAGCTTATGGCTCAGCAGGAGAGCGCTGCATGGCGATTTCTGTTGTGGTGACCGTGGGTGCCAATACCGCTGATCGCTTACTCGAAAAGCTGCTTCCTGCTGTTCGAGGCATCCGAATTGATGCGAGTGATGCAACTGAAGTCGACATGGGGCCTGTGATCAGTGCAGCCCATCGTCAACGTGTTTTACAGCGCATTGATGCGGGTGTAGAAGAAGGTGCGCAGCTGCTAATCGATGGGCGCTCTTTTAAACACAGCCAATTTTCAGACGGGTATTATTTAGGCCCTAGCCTTTTTGATCACGTCAAAGAAACGATGTCTATTTATCAACAAGAAATATTTGGCCCGGTTTTAGTTATCATGCGGGTGGATACATTAGATGAAGCACTGGCGCTGATTAACCGGAATCAATATGGTAATGGCACGGCGATCTTTACCAATGACGGTTTTAGTGCGCGACAATTTGCTAAACAAGTTCAAGTGGGCATGGTCGGCGTTAATATCCCGATTCCGGTGCCCATCGCCAATCACCCGTTTGGCGGTTGGAAACGCTCTTTTTTCGGAGATTATGCAATGCATGGCGAAGAAAGTATTCGTTTTTATACGAAGCTGAAAACCATTACCAGCAAATGGTTTTTACATTCACTGGATGATAATGTATTTGCAATGCCGGAAAACGGATAAGTATTTTTAATATACCCTCGGTCTTTCAAAATACTGGGTTTAGAAAAACACGAGATCGGAGAGAAGTTTCTCGTTCAGGGCTGGTTATTTTGTTTCGCGGAGCGTCCGCTTGATCCACTTTTCAGGCTGTTTTACGGGGCCGCCGCCTATTCGCGTCCCGCTCAAAGGCGCTAAAAAGCACATCCCTGTGCTTTTTACCCCGTAAAACAGCCTGAAAAGTGGCGCTTCCGCAACCCGCGAAACAAAATAACCAGCCCTGAACGAGAAACTCGCGAGATCGGTTTTTGAATCTATGGCCTGTGTACCTAACTTTCGACGGCTGCAAATTCGCCTGATTTGCTCAAATTTCAGCTTGAGCTCGTTAAATAGCGGGCTATTCGCCTCACTCAAGCTAAAATTTGAGCTACCCGAAAAGTTAGGTGCAGAGACCCTAGCATTTTGAAATTTATTGAGTATAGATGCAAAAAATATCATTAAAACCCCTGTTCGGCGTTTTTATGCTTTTAAATCGAGAGAAATCAATGAGTACGAGGCAAACGCTCTAAAAAAGCGCAGCACTAGCAGCGCTAATGTGAGCATTTTTTAGAGCGTTTAACGAAGTAATCATTGATTTATCGAAGGTTTAAAAGCATAAAAACGCCGAACTGGGGTTCATTAAAAGGATGCAACATGACAAAACGAATTGGATTTGTTGGCTTGGGACATATGGGCTTACCCATGGCCAAAAACTTGCTAAAAGCCGGCTTCACGGTCACTGGTTTTGATTTACAGACTAAAGCGATGGCTTTATTTCAAGAGGCCGGTGGCTTACTGGCTGAGGATTTACCCAGTCTTGCAGCAGAACAAGATGTTTTAATAACCATGCTGCAAACAGGCCAGCAAGTCGAGCACGTTTGCTTGGGAGAAACTGGGTTGTTTGCACATGCGAAGAAACACGTACTACACATTGATTGTTCAACGATTGATGTACAGAGTGCTCGCAATATCCATCATCACGCCCATTCTTTTGAATTATACAGCGTGGATGCACCTGTCTCTGGCGGTGTGGCCGGCGCGAGTGCTGGTACGTTGACTTTTATGGTGGGCGGTGAGCAAAGTGCTTTTGATGATGCTAAAACTATTTTGGCTCACATGGGGAAAAAAATCATCTATACAGGTCATGACGGTAGTGGGCAAGCTGCAAAAATTTGTAATAATTTAATTTTGGGCATCAACATGGTTGCCGTTTCCGAAGCATTTGAGTTGGCCAGTCGTTTAGGCTTAACACCCCAAAAACTGCATGAGGTGGTCACCAATGCATCTGGAGACTGTTGGGTCATGCAAAAATATGTTCCTGTTGCGGATGTATTAGAAAATGTTCCGGCCAACCACAACTATGAACCTGGGTTTACGACGGCTATGATGCTAAAAGATTTATGGCTTAGCCAACAGGTTGCTGAAACAGCGCACTTGGCTCTGCCCATGGCGTCATTAGCAACCAAACTCTATCAACATGCGCACGAATCGGGCATGGGTGATCTGGATTTTTCTGTCATTATGCGCGCCTGCTTCTCAGAGCAAGCTCTTGATGTATAAAAGCAGTCAATGTTCACGCCCACTCAAGCCAACGATCGAGCACAACAACCAGCTCATCTAAACCTTGCTTTTTTGTGGCTGAAAACGCTTGTACACTGAAGAGCTCCTCTGGTAGCAGATCATAACACTTGCGCACAGCCATCCAGGTTTGTTGTACTTGCGAGCGGCTGAGCTTATCGCTTTTTGTGAGTAAAACATGCACGGGAAGCTCTCGTTCTAAAGCCCAATGAACCATGGTCTCATCAGACTCTTTTAACGGGTGGCGGATATCCATTAACAAAATTAAGCCACGTAAACTTTTGCGGACTTCAAGATAATGAGACAAGTTGGTTTGCCAGTCTTGTTTCACGCTCCTCGACACTTTAGCATAACCATAGCCCGGTAAATCAACCAAACGATGGTGCTCGTCTTGTACAGAAAAAAGGTTGATTAATTGGGTGCGCCCTGGCGTTTTACTGGTGCGAGCCAACTGGCGATGGCCTGTTAAGAAATTGAGCGCGCTGGATTTCCCCGCATTTGAGCGGCCAGCAAAAGCGACCTCAAATCCAGTATCTTCAGGAAGTTGATGAACACGGGCGGCGCTTTTAATAAATTGCGCTTGATGATATAGATTTTTTGACATGGGCGTATGATACAACAAAAATAGTAGTTTTGTCATATGATGACATAACCAAATACACTCATAGCAAAAAAAATCATTAAAAGCTGTTTTTTTCTTGAGTTTATTGCTATATTTTTCACTAAAGTGTTATTTATGAAGGGTAAAGCATGAAGTTTTTTAAAACGCTCGAAACAGCAGGAACGATTTATTTGGCCGGGACAGGAATAAGTACTCTATTCTTCGGCATCGTTGGCACTGGTATTGGTGTAAAGAATGGCATAGAAAACTTGCTCAAGCCCAATGAAACACCGGAAATAAAGGGAAGCGCAGTAGAGGGGTATTTAGCGGCTATGGACTACACCATCTATAGTGTAGCTAGCTTCCTCTATGCGGTGGGAGAAGGTACAGTAATGGGTGCCGCCGTAGGAGCCGCACCTATCCTTTATCCTACCGCCTACATATACAACTTATACGACACCAACACAGAGCCAAAATCTAATACACAAACGGAAACAGCATCCGAAGAAGATGATAACAGCGTCGACTGTCACAATGACAGAGAGCCTTCATTAAGAGGTAGTCGTCCATGTCAATAAAACGACTTGGTAATAAAGAACGCTGACTCAGGGAAAACACATCTAATCGTGCGATATAAAAAATTTGTCTACATTCCGCGCTTTAATGCGCGGAATCCAGCTCACGGCCTTAATTGATATTGCTCACATTATGACCATGGAGTGCGCGACTCACCTCAAAAGCAGTGATTTGTGTTTAAAATTTAGATGCGTTTGCCCTAGACGCTGACTCCTCTCCTGTCAATCTATCATAATTGCTGGTAATATTGACTTTCTGTTCATGTTACATCCGATGAAAGATATGTTTTCTTGGCAAAATACCATACCCACACTTGGTTTTCGTTTTCTGTTAATACTCTGCTTGGTGTTTTCGTCTCAAGCAAAAACAGCAGGTAACGCGCCCTCCGGTGAAAAAAAAGCGCTGATTTGCAGCGCCTGCCATGGTGCGCAGGGAGTCAGTAATAACCCAGAGTGGCCTCATCTTGCGGGACAACACGCATCTTATTTAAGTAAACAATTAATGGACTTTAAGCAAGGTACGCGTCAAGCCCCAACCATGACACCATTGGTCTCTAATTTGTCTACAGAAGACATCGCCGATATCGCCGCTTACTACGAGCAGCTCCCCCCCTTATCCACGACAAAAATTGAGCCAACATCTAAAACACGAGGGCAAATACTCTACAAAGAAGGGAATAAGGAACAAAAAATTACCGCGTGTATCACGTGTCACGGACCAGATGGTCGGGGTAATGCAGAAGCAGGCTTTCCTTCACTGCGTCATCAGTCCATGATCTACTTAGAACAACAAATGCATGCTTTTAAATCACACCAACGGAAGAATGACTTGAATGGCCTGATGCACGATATTAGTCAACATTTGAGCGATGATGATATCACTGCTTTATCTGACTATATTTCAAAAATACCGTAACCAGAACGCTAATGTGCTGATAAAGCGATTTCAACGTTGAATTATCTGTAGATTCTAATTTTTGCGATTGTGAAAGCAAAGTCATGTGGACATTCGAAATTCATTTTCAATGATAGCAGATAGCCTCGCATGCTTATTGATATTTAGTCGACATTATCCGAACCCACGCCCGGATTTTCCAAACTTAAAAACCCTGTTTTAAAATCATAAGCGAAAAGCTCGGCATAGCGCCCCCAATCAATCATGGTTCTCAAAACACGCTCCGCTTCATCTTCACTTAAATAATCTTCTAATTTCGTTAAAAATCGTTCTTCTGAAACACGGTGACTGGGTTTTTCATCCAAAACGCGGCGAATGTATCGAGCCAACGGTACTTTTTCCAATAATTGTTTGGCAAACAATTGTTTTCGCGCTTGTAGATCAGCTTCGGAAAATGTTTTCCCAAGATCACTAAAATGAATGTCACCCTCTGAAATTTCAGCAAAACCAAGAATTTCTAATGTTTCAATCACTGGGAAAAGATCATCCACATTCATCATTAATTCATCTGCTAATTCGGGTAAATCAATTCGGGCTTCAAAAGTCGTCATGGTCTCAATTAAACCGGATAATTCCGAAGGTTCGACGTCGGGTAAGCGATACCCCAATCCAATTTGACGCTCGCGATACGCGTAACGGGTTTTCCCACCTGCGGCAGTAATCATCAGCGTATAAATGCGATCAACCAGATGTCTAAATTCGGTCGAGTCGGGATCTCTTGGGTGCGGCAAGGTGACCGGTAAATCGGCTTGAATATAGCCAGGATCACTGCCTAAAATCACGATGCGATCAGAAAGCATAGCGGCTTCTTCAATATTATGAGTGACTAACAAAATACCATTGGTATTGGTTTTTTTCTCTTGCCACAATTCGAGTAGATCTGACTTTAAGTTCTCCGCCGTTAATACGTCCAAAGCAGAAAAAGGCTCATCCATCAATAAAACGTCGGGATTCACCACCAATGCTCGAGCAAAACCGACACGTTGCCGCATCCCACCAGATAACTCTTTTGGAAACGCCGACTCGAACCCGTCTAAACCAATAATATCAATAGCCTGAATAGCACGTTGCCGTCGCTCAGCACGCGGCACACCTTGTGCTTCTAAACCAAGCTCAACATTTTCTAAAACCGTCAACCAGGGTAGTAAAGCAAATGATTGAAATACCATCGCAATCCCGCGCACAGGCTTGGTCACGGCATTTCCTCGATACGTCACATGACCATTCGTCGGTGCAATCAAGCCGGCGATAATTCTAAGTAAGGTTGATTTACCAGAGCCTGACTTTCCTAACAACGCAACAAACTCGCCTTTGTGCAATTTAAAATTGATGTCTTCCAAAACATGTAGATCTTGCGCGGCTGTTTTTTTATAAGCCTTTCTTAAATGCTCAATCGAAATAATGGTTTCTGACATAATTCAACTCGATGAAGTAATATGGTAGCGCTCTTCGGCAAGACGGTAGAGTGGGCGCCAAATTAAATGATTAAAACACAATACGTACAAACACATCATGGCCGTCCCTAACGCTATCTTAGGAAAATCACCTGCTATCGCACTATTTTGAATATATTCACCTAATCCTGTCGCTCGTAAATGTGTCGTCCCCCAACTCACTGCTTCGGCAACGATGCTTGCATTCCAAGCACCCCCTGCCGCCGTGATTGCGCCCGTAATATAATAAGGGAAGATTGCTGGTAATGCCAAGCGACGCCACCATTGTTGTCCTGTCACACCAAAATTATCTGCCGCTAAAACCAAATCACGCGGAATCAAAGAGGCGCCCGCAATCACATTAAATAAAATGTACCATTGCGTGCCCAAAATCATGAGTGGTGTCAGCCAAATCTCAACGCTCAAATGAAATCGAACGATAGCAATAACAAATAAGGGATAAAATAAGTTAGCCGGAAAAGCCGCGACAAATTGAATAATCGGCTGAATTTTTTGTGTCCAATAAGGGCGCTGTCCAATCCAAACACCAACAGGAATCCAAACACAAGAACTTAAAATAATGAGGATCAAGACGCGCGCCCCCGTCGCCATTCCGAGTAAAAAAACATCCAAAATCTCTTTGGCATTCAACGTATTTAAAATGTAATCAAACAAGCAATAGCTTCCCATCACCATGGCTAACAAGGTGATAAAACGCCAAATCTTATCCTTACGCTTCTCTTTATCGAGGTTAAACTCTTGTTGGCGCTGCAAATCTCGCCAACAGAACCATTTGCTATTAATAAAATAATCTTTGAATGCAAACAAAACCGATTCAAAACGCTTCATTAAAGGACTCAAACGAATCACGTCAATCAACCAAGACTGATACTCCTCTTCTGAAGGATTTTGATCGATACGAAATTTTTCTGACCAAGCAATCAGCGGTCTAAAAAGAATTTGATCATATAAAAAAATCACCCCCACCATAGTTAAAATAGCATACAACAGCGCTCGCATATTATGCTGTTCAATGGCTAAGGCAATATAGGAGCCAACACCAGGCAAACGAATATCTTGATGCGCAACCACAATCGCTTCAGACAGTACCACAAAAAACCAACTTGCAGACATCGATACCATCAAATTCCACAACAAACCGGACATAGCACAAGGGACTTCTACTTTCCAAAAAAATTGCCAAGCGGACAATTGATGCATCAACGCCACTTCGCGTAAATCTGCCGGTACATTTTTTAATGACTGATAAAAGCTAAACGTGATGTTCCAGACTTGTGAAACAAAAATAGCAAAAATAGACGCACATTCCGGCCCTAATAAGCTGCCGGGGAAAAGATGAACAAACCCAGCAACGGTGATAGCCAGAAAACTTAAAACAGGAACCGATTGAAAAATATCAATTGCGGGAATAATAAATTGCTCAGCCCGTCTATTTTTGGCAGCAATCGTACCAACAATAAACGTAAACAACAGCGAAAAAATCAGCGCAATAAACATACGCAGAACCGTTCGTAAAGCATACTCTGGTAATTTGGCTGGTGACAGAGAGATAAAAGTAGGCTCACCCAATGCGTAAGGGGTCGCCATTTGCTCACCCGTCCATCCCAAAAAAAAGAGAATCGATAAGACTAAAATCAACAATAAGAAATCCCAAGCATTAAGAAAACGCCCAACACTTTCACGATTATCAAAATAAAAATGATTTTGCTTCACCAACCCTCTCCCCATCTCACGCTAGGATTGCTATACTCGCAAAGTATATCAGGTCTAAATAGGTACGGAAGTCTATGAAAAAAATAAACTGTCAATACAAAACCAATATGAGCCGCTCACAATGCTTAGCGAGTGCGATTTTTTTGTTTTTCTCGATATATCTCATCAATGGACTAGCACATGCAGCCGCAAACGCTGTCCAACCAGCCGTGTGGGCAAATGAAGCTATCATCGCAAGCTATACGCTTGATCACGAGCATTTTATTGAACAAGAAAAAGCATTAGCCAAATATTTTACTTCAGCGGGCTGGGTAGACTATAGCCAGGCTATGCAAGCATCTAATTTACCATTGCAAATCAAAGCCAACACTTACGTCGTCACAGCTGTTGCCACTTTGCCACCCACACTTAAATCCATGCCAAACGGTGGTTGGGAAGCGACCATGCCTATTTTGGTCCTCTATAAAAATCCAGCTTACAGCCAAAAACAAGACTTAAATGTCGTTTTAAAATTTGTCGAATCAACCACACAAGGTGTAAGAGGATTTGCCATTCAAAGTTTAAAATCGACCGTTATCACACCACCTTGCCAATGTTCAAAAAGTCGCCAAGGTGCGACGATTGTTTAACACAGGGGTTCCATTATGCTTCCCAACAAAACGTCTTTAAATGCCGAGCATCGAGAATTAAACGCTAAAATGGTTGATTTTCATGGTTGGGAAATGCCGCTACATTATGGGTCACAGATTGAAGAGCACCATGCTGTACGCAAATCAGCAGGGGTGTTTGATGTGTCACATATGACCATCGTCGACGTGGTGGGCGCTGGTGGGCGGTTTTTTTTACGTCAATTACTAACCAATGATATCGATCAATTAAAACACATGGGATGCGCACTATACACCTGCATGTGTAACACGCACGGCGGCATCATTGATGATTTAATTGTTTACCAACGTAGTCCTGATAATTATCGTCTCGTCCTCAATTCAGCCACGCGAGTGCCTGACTTAACTTGGATTCGCCAACAAATACAGGGTTTTTCAGCCGGGCTGCAAGAGCGCCATGATTTAAGCATGATTGCGATACAGGGCCCCAATGCTATTCCCAGCGTACTGGCTATTTTAACACCCGCTCAAGCGGATGCGGTATCAACACTGGCTCCTTTCGAGTGCGTTGAAGCTGAAAATTGCCTGATTGCACGAACGGGCTATACCGGAGAAGATGGGCTTGAAATCATGGCCACACATGACATCATTCAACATATGTGGAAAACTCTCATTGCACAAGGTGTTAAACCCTGTGGATTAGCTGCCAGAGATACATTACGACTTGAGGCGGGGATGCTGTTATACGGTCAAGATATGGATTTAAGCACAACACCGTTAGAGTCCGCTTTAGGTTGGACCATCAAATGGCAACCAGAGGATAGAAATTTTATTGGGATGGGGGCTTTGTTATCACAAAAGCAACACGGTATCACACGTAAATTAGTTGGATTAACATTACAAGATAAAGGTATCATGCGTCATGGGCAGCGCGTGGTTATAGATGGACAGCCCGATGGTATCATTACCAGCGGCACTTATTCGCCAACACTCAATCAATCGGTTGCTTTCGCGCGTGTTCCTATCGAAACCAATGAACAAGTCATGGTCGACATCCGTGGAAAATTAATACCCGCCAAAGTCGGTAAGCTTAAATTTTTAAATGCGAACAAGGATAAATGATGACAACTCGATATTTTACCAAAACACACGAATGGGTTAACGCAGAAATGAACCAGGAAGAAATGTCTATTGGTATCACTGAGCATGCCCAACATTTATTGGGTGACATGGTATACGTTGAGCTGCCGGCCGTTGGTCGAGAAGTCAACGCAGGTGATGAGATCGGCGTGCTTGAGTCAGTCAAAGCAGCTTCCGATTTTTATGCCCCGATTAGCGGTATGATTATTGCGGTTAATTCAGATGTAACAACCAATCCAGCCATCATCAATCAAGATCCGTATGCTGCGGGTTGGTTGGTTAAAATCAAACCGAAAAATCATGCACAGGCTCTTGAAGAAATTCATACGTTACTTTCAGAAGATACCTATTTAAGTGAAATTGCTGAGGATGCTTGATAATGCCCTACATTCCACATACTGAGGAAGATAAACAGACCATGCTCAAACGCATGGGTGTCAACGATGTTGCTGAGCTCTTCGATGAGATCCCAGCTACTTTAAGACAAAAAGAGCTACACACCATTCCGCAAGGACTCAGTGAAATGGAAATGTCGCAGCTCGCAGAAGATTTGGCTAAAAAAAATCAACCTGCCGCTTGTTTTATGGGAGCAGGTAGCTACGATCATTATATTCCAGCTGCCGTTTGGGAAATTGCTTCTCGGGGCGAGTTTCTAACCGCTTACACCCCTTATCAAGCAGAGGCAAGCCAAGGAACGTTACAGTTGCTTTATGAGTTTCAAACCATGATCGCCGAGCTCACTGCGATGGATGTTGCCAATGCCTCTCTTTACGACGGTGCTTCCGCATTAGCAGAGGCCATTTTAATGGCCGTACGCACAAACCAACAGAGCAAAGCCAATCGCATTTTACTTGCTGGTACAATCAATCCCGCATACAGCGAAACGATTGAAACGATTGTGCGTAATCAACACATTGAAATCATCACACTGCCGTTTGATCCAGAACAAGGCATTACGTCATATGACACACTCAATACGTATCAGGGTGAAGACATCACCGCGTTGGTTATTCAACAACCTAATTTTTTTGGTTGTCTAGAAACAGTCGATACCTTATGTGATTGGGCGCATGCAAATCAAGCCTTATGTATTGCTTGCGTCAATCCCACTTCTTTAGCTTTACTAAAGCCTCCTGGTGAATGGGGTCAATTAGGCGCGGATATTGTTTGTGGCGAAGGTCAGCCGCTGGGTGTCCCCATGGCGTCGGGAGGACCTTATTTTGGATTTTTAAGCACTAAAATGACAAATGTACGCCAAATGCCAGGCAGAATCATCGGCCGCACACAAGATAAAGCAGGTCAAATAGGTTACACCTTAACATTACAAGCCAGAGAGCAACATATTCGTCGCGCAAAAGCCACATCGAATATTTGTACCAATCAAGGCTTGTTGGTGACCGCTGCCAGTATTTATCTCAGCCTACTCGGAGCAGAAGGTTTAGCTCAAGTAGCCACTGCTTGCTACCATAACACCCATTCGTTGATAGCGCGCTTACAAAAAATAGCCGGGATTGAAATCGTTTTCTCTGCACCATTTTTTCATGAAGCTCTGATTCGGTGCAAAGCTCCGGTCGAAGAAATCTTAGATGCATTACGTCAACAAGGCATTGATGGCGGATATCCGGTAGAAAAACATTTTCCCCATTTACCTAATACCTTGTTAGTCTGTGCGACTGAAAAGCGGACGACAGCTGAAATCGACCAATATGTCGCGACATTGCAGCAGCGAGGTGTATAATGTTTATTATTTTATTAACTTACCAAGTTCCATTGCCAGAGGTTGATAAGTACCTGCAAGCGCACCGTGAATTTTTAGATTACCACTATAAACAAGGGCTTTTTTTGACATCGGGGCCAATGAAACCACGCACCGGGGGTGTTATCATCGCACTGACTCGCGATAAAAGCCATTTAGAAGCGGTCCTACAACAAGATCCTTATCATTTGGCTGAGATTGCCACTTATCAACTCATCGAATTTACGCCTGTCAAACACTGCGATGAGATTAAAGATTTGATACAAGCATCGGAAGGCAAATTATGTTAATTTTCGAACAATCTATCGCAAAACGTGTCAACAAGGCTCAATTGATGAATACATCGCTTGCTTCTACTAACATTCCAGAAGCTTTTCGTCGGACAACGCCGCCTAAATTACCGAATTGCTCCGAGTTGCAAGTTGTACGTCATTACACACGACTATCACAAAAAAACTTTTCTATCGATACACACTTTTATCCGTTGGGTTCATGTACGATGAAATATAACCCACGCGGTGTGCATCGCGCAGCCTCATTACCCAATTATCTCAATCGTCATCCACTCACCCCGGAAAAATACAGTCAGGGTTATTTGCAAATTTTATACGACTTGCAACAGTACCTTGCTGATATCACCGGTATGCATGCTGTCTCACTCACACCCATGGCGGGTTCACAAGGTGAATTTGCAGGGGTCGCCATGATTAAAGCGTACCATCAGTCTCGTGGCGACACTGAGCGAGATGAGATGCTTATTCCTGACGCAGCACACGGCACCAATCCCGCCTCCGCAGCCATGTGTGGATATAAAATTGTTGAAATTCAAACAGCCAAAGACGGTGATATTGATCTAGAAATATTAAAACAAAAAGTCGGTCCTCGCACAGCAGGAATTATGCTAACAAACCCATCAACGCTGGGTTTATTTATGCGGCAAATTCAAGAAATTGCGGCGATCGTACACCAAGCCGGCGGACTTTTGTATTATGACGGTGCGAATCTTAATGCCATTGTCGGCCAAGTCAAACCCGGAGATATGGGCTTTGATGTGATGCATCTGAACTTACATAAAACCTTCGCCACACCACATGGTGGAGGAGGCCCAGGCTCCGGTCCTGTTGCTGTTGGTGCACGCTTAGCGCCATTTTTACCGCTACCGATAGTCATCAAACAAGATGAGACTTATTGTTTTGCAAACAAAACCCATTTACCTCAAAGCATTGGGCGTTTATCTTGTTTCATGGGGAATGCCGGCATTTTATTACGCGCTTATTTTTATATTCGCACATTGGGTAAAAATGGATTATTGCGTGTTTCAGAATATGCGACGTTAAATGCAAATTATTTATTGCATGAATTAAGCCATATTGGTTACACCCCTGCTTACCCCAAGCGCCGAGCTAGCCACGAATTCATTTTGACGCTCAGTCCAGAAAAAAAACAATTCGGGGTTAACGCGATGGATGTCGCAAAACGCTTATTAGATTATGGTTGTCATGCGCCCACAACGTATTTTCCATTGCTTGTTCCAGAGTGCTTATTGATTGAACCAACAGAAACAGAGTGCAAGCAAACATTAGATCAGTTTGTAGCGGTCATGAAAAAAATTCGTGAAGAGGCGGAAACCACACCAGAAAAACTACTGGAGGCCCCACATACGTTGCCCGTTAAGCGCTTGGATGATGTCAAAGCTGCACGCGAATTAGATTTGAATTATTACCATCAAAAAACCACAACAACATAAAATACTTTTCCCTTTAAAAAAAATGGGTTATAAAAGATAGAGTATTTACGTTTTTGCCGTCATGGATGACGACTTGCAATTTCAGGGAGAGAAATGATGAACACGAAAGTTTTTTCGCAGCGATTTAATCGCGAATTATCCTTTATGGATCTACCCGATGACTTAACAGAAAAAACCAAAGCCATCGCCAAGGTATTTTCGGTCACCAGACATATGGCCAATGCCATGATTTTTGGTAACATGATCCCACCCGATAATCAACTCGAGAAGATCGCTGAAATACTAGACGTTTGCCCAGAATGGTTAAGTGGTAAAACGGATAAACGCAAAGCATATTCAGGCCGTGAAATGGTTGGAACTGACTAAATAGGTGTTTAAATGGAGTGCCTGAGCTATTGTATAGCCAATAAAATTGATCTAACGCGTTTAGATAATCATTACAAAACAGAATGTCCGGAGTTCATCTCCGTTCGTTCCCGTGATGTATTAAAAATTACTTCGGCCAATACCCCGAATGTGTTGGTCTTTGTATTTAAAAATGGGACGGTGGTATTCTGGGGTTTAAAGCGATATCAAATTAATCTTTATTTAAATACGATTAAACTCTACGCAGATAAACCTGTTGCATTCCGTGTTCGTGACGAACTCATCTTCAGCTTAGGCGAGAAAACCACCATAGAGCCGCATGATTATTTTGATGTTGATTGTTTAACGATTGACGCCGATTTAGACAATGATGAGCTACGATTAAGCTTATCTTATGGCTTTTCTCAATCAGCCAAATTGCAATATTTTGAAACCATCTTAGAAGCCTTGATTGATCGTTATACGCCTATTATTCACCACCTTTCTCATAAGGGTGAAATTACGGTTTCACGAAATGAGATTCGAAGAATTATCGGTGAAATTTTAGGGGCCAAAAGTGAGATGAACTTAATCAGTAATTTCATGTATCATCCCAAGTATTTTTGGCAACATCCGACACTGGAAGAGTATTACATTATGCTCGAGCGCTACTTACATATCCAACGCCGTGTTAATGCGATCAACCACCGACTAGATACACTCAATGAAATTTTTGACATGTTAAATAGCTATCTAGAAAACCGCCACTCTCATAACTTAGAAGTTATTATTATTGTCCTGATTACGTTAGAAATCTTGTTTGCCATCTTGAATTTTCATTTCTAGTGCCATTATGATAGCGCGCTGCGACGACGTATTCTTATTGGAGTCAAATCTGTCATGACCAAAAACGCACAAACATCGCTGCTGGCCGATTTAAAAAGTTTACTACTGAGTGGTTCTGTGAACACACAAGAAAGCATTTGTGCCGCACTCGAGCAGAGGGGGCATGCGGTTAATCAATCTAAAATATCTCGCCTACTACACAAAATTGATGCGACAAAATCGAAAAATGCATTAGGACAAGTTGTTTATCGCTTATCACCAGAGCCAGCGCCACCCACCGCAGATGTTGCTCTCAGTCACTTAGTCATGGAGATAGTTGCTAACGAAATATGTGTGCTGATAAAAACAAGTCCAGGTGCCGCGCAATTGATTGCACGCATGATTGATTATCATAAAGAAAAACTAGCAATCCTTGGGACAATCGCTGGAGACGATACCATCTTCGTCACCCCCAAATCCATTCATGAAACCAACACTGTATTGCTTAACTTACAAGATTTATTATTTATTGAGTAGCACGTAAGCTCATTTCAGCATAGATTGCCGCTTTCGCATGAAAAGCCCTGTCCGATCAAATATTGAACAAAAAATCATTTCGCAAGCGCAGCATAAATCAGCTTGGCCTGTCCCGGCGAAGGCCGGGATGAGCATTGTGAAATGACTTTTTCGCCCAACATGGCCATTCCATCGTGCGAAATGAACATTTACAGGACTTAACCTCTATTTCATCGCCATATTACTAGGCGCGTGAGAACCATGCATATCGACTGATTTTCCATTTTCATTCACAACATGATGCTCATAGTATTTAAAAAAAGGATAAGCTGGTAGCTTATGTTGGGTCTTTACAATCTTGCAATCTTTATTTTCTTTAACAAAATCCACCATACTTTCTAAAGCCTTTTGCTCTTTTTTAATAATATTGTTATTCAACACAGCCATAGATAACGCAGGGCCAGCAAAAATCCAAAAATTAAATAACTTAGAACCTATTTTTATCAGCATTTGATATCTCCTCAATCATATATCAAGACTTACGCAAAACAACGATCTCTTCGTTGGATTTTATTTTTAATTCGGTCATTTAGTCATCTAAACGCCCTCATTAAAAATAAAATCCGCCTCGAGCTCGTTGTTGTGCGTAAGTCCTGATTATTTAAAATTAAAAATATTTATTCATCAAAATGAATAATAATTCAATTTTTATTGGGCGTCAACTCAAAAATGCATATATTTTCTATTTAGTGAATTAATATTCACTAAATAGACGGGGATACTCTGATTGCTGCTTCGGGATGAGAAATGGTTTCGGCTTTGTCATGCAAAACAGTTGCCGCTAGATCACGAGGTTCGCTCAATTTATGACACTCGGGTTCTGGCTCTGGCGCTAATCCAACCAATCTTTTTAAGGCAGGCAGCATTTTATAAGCCAAGTAAAGGCTAACACCAATCGTGATAACAGTGCCCAGTGGGGTGGTATACAAAGGAAATATGGAGAAAACAAAAATCATACTCGCTAAAATTAACGCTTCTGTTTTATGCTTCAATAAGGCACGGACCGTAGGCAACACTAAAAGCTGACAAGGCAAAACAAGTAAACCAAATGCAAGATGAGATAACGCTTGATTCGCAGCGGCCATAAACCACCATTGCTTCGCGTCTACATGTGGTTCAGGCGTTGTTAGCTCTCCTTTTCCGGCAAAACACAATACGTGATTCATTAAAAAGCGCTGTTGTGCGTTTTTTGGCGGTGCTGAAATCAAATGTTTAGAAACAAAGGGTTTATCAAGTGAGCTTCCAGACGTTTTCGCAAAAGCATCACCCTCATTGTTAAACATATTAACAATCAATTTTGGTTTTACGCTGCTCCATTCATCCGTATTTTCTTCAGAAGTAGCAAGCTGCTCTAAATAATGTTGCGTAGATACAGATGGATTGTATGCATTGATTGTGGAGATTTTATGAAGATTTGAATACTTTTTCTTTAATGACTTGTCTGGATTGCTTTTAGCATTTGTATCAAACTCCGGATTATTTGTCAGTAGCTCCGCAAGCATCGCGGCACCTTCACCAAAAGCATAAACACGGGCTTGTTTAATTGTAACATGTTCCGAAAACCAAGCATTTAAGCCACTATGATCGCGTTTTAAGCGATTTCTAGGGGACATAGAAAACGGATTCAAAGCATGCCATACATAGTTAGAAAATCCTTGGCCGGTAAATGTAGGCGTACCTTTGAACACCAATAGAGGCGGGAATGATTCTCTTGTGGGCATCTCAACCGGCTCAAACCCATAAGCAAAGACATGTTCGCTGTCTGTCATGGTATACGCTTCAAGCCCCCAAATTGGCGTTAAACGAATATCGCGCACACGATAAGGACTAGTTTGCCAACAGCCGTTTAAATAAACGGGAATAGAATAAATCTGTCCAGGCTTGATTTCTGCATGAGGCAATAAACACAAAATATACGTTAAAATAGCATTTGCGGCCGCAGGTTTTAGATTTTCAGCATTTGCAATAGAAGGAAACTCGTTCAAAACCTCTTGCAAGCCTTGACGAAATTCATATAACAGCTCCGGGTTACGCTCAACAAATAAAGCATGCAATAAAGTTCTTAACGCCCGAGAATCAAAAGGTTGGGCATTATCATCTTGTAGCAGTGTTCGTAAAAAGTTTCTGGCAATCTGAGCCGAAGGAGAAAGTTTAGTGTCAGGTCGTGCTGCTGAAAAAAAATCCATAATGCATAAATCCCGCATATTGCGCAAATAAAGAACCGAGTGTATCCGGTATTTTAAAACAAAGCAATCCACTGTGGGCCATTAAATGCCGTACCCGTATTGCCTGCGTTTAAACAAGCACCAAATGTTCCATTATTATTGATAGGACACCTTAAAACGCTGTTATCTGTAAAGTTGGGTACGTAGCTGAGCGCTTTAGTGGCATTTAAAGCCGCATAAGTAGGACCACTAAAGGCCGTGCCAGAATTACCTGAGTCAACACAGAAACCAAATGTTCCATTAGAATTCACGGGACAGACAGCAACTGTATTACTGCCTCGATTTGCAACATATGCTTGTGTTTCATCGGCATTCAACGTCACGCCTCGCGGTAACGAAAAAGATACGCCAGATTTACCAGAAGGATTACACGAGCTGAATGTTCCATTTGTATTAACATTACAAATGGCCACGTTGGCATTTGCCACAGTAGCTATATATGCCAGCGTTCCAGCACGATTTAGAACAATTCCTTGTGGCCCCGGCACCTGAGCCACAGAAGCACCCGCATTACTGCAGGTATCAAATGTGCCATCGGCGTTAATTGGGCAAACCCGTATCGGTATAGTGCCCGTATTGGTCACGTAGGCACGCGTACCCGCACTATTGAGAGCAATGCCATACGGTGCTGAAAACGTGTTACCGGAGTCAGTACAGCCACCAAATGCGCCATTAGAATTAATGGCGCAAATAGATACCGAGTTATTCGCTTGATTTACAACATATGCTTTTGTTCCACTGTTATTAATAGCAAGCGTGGTAGGCGTGTTAAATACACTGCCGGAATCAACACAATAGCCAAAATCACCATTTGATTGAATAGGACAAATCAATACTGCATTACTATTCGTATTGGTGGTATAAGCATTTTTAGGACCTGATGTCACAGAAATTGTGCTCGTTTGACAAGAAACAGGACCTATTCCGTTTAGACATAAAGTCAAACTCAATACACCACTTTCTCCTGTAATCGTAATTGCTCTGCTACTCACATTACTCACCGAAAAAAGACAATAACCGTTTTGATTCGGGATACAGTCATTGCCAGGGTTTGTCAAAGAATAACCAGACGTATTCAACTTAATCCCGGCTGATACATAATTATGGTTAGGAATATTTGTAGTAATATTCAACGTCATATTAGACGCCGTGATATTAAACAATGCACCGGTTTGCGCGAAACTTCGAAAACACATCATCACCAGTAAAATGAGGCATATTTTTTTGTTCATCATCATATCCTTTGATAACGATTACACATTAAATATGGTAAAATGGCCACCCGTTTAATCAATCACCTTACCTCACGTAACGTGCTCCATCAAGGTATTTCGCGTGAAAACACTGGTTCAATCTTATCAAGCAGGATTATTTCAACGCCAACATTGGCTACCGAATATTATTTCCGGCATGATTGTTGGCGTAGTCGCATTACCCTTGGCAATGGCATTTGCAATTGCTTCTGGCGCGCAACCAGAACAAGGCATTTATACAGCTATCGTTGCTGGGTTATTGGTTTCTATTTTTGGTGGTAGCCGCGTACAAATTGCCGGCCCTACCGGTGCTTTTGTCATTTTATTATCAGGTATCACGGCGCAATATGGTATTGAAGGATTACAAATTGCAACCCTCATCGCTGGCTGCATGCTATTACTTATGGGGGCTTTTCGCCTGGGGATCGTTATAAAGTTTATTCCTTATCCTGTGATTATTGGCTTTACAGCCGGTATTGCGTTGGTTATTTGGGTTGGACAATGGCAGTATTTTTTTGGATTACCAGCGGTGCATGGCCACTATTTTCATGAAAAATGTTGGCAACTGCTACAGTCCTTTCCTCACATCAGTTGGGCAACGACCTTAGTCGGTTTACTTTCGTTGATGGTGGTTTTATTCGCAAATAAAATAAAATATTTAAAACGCGTACCCGGCCCATTCATTGCTTTGCTTATTGCCACTGGCGCGCAAAGCCTCTTTCATTTGCAAGATGTGGCGACAATTGGTAGTGCCTATGGCGGTATTCCATTGGGACTACCTACTTTTCATCTGCCACAGTTAAGCGTTGATAAGATCCTTGAGCTGATGGGGCCAGCATTTGCTGTTGCAATGTTGGGTGCTATTGAGTCGTTGTTATCAGCGGTCATTTCTGACGGCATGGCAGGAACAAAACACGACTCGAATCAAGAATTGATAGGTCAAGGATTAGCAAACGTTGTCGCACCATTATTGGGTGGTTTTGCAGCAACAGGGGCCATCGCACGCACAGCAACCAATATTCGTCATGGCGGTAACAGTCCGCTTGCTGGTGTCGTTCATAGTTTAACATTGGTATTGATTATCCTGTTTTTTGCGCCCTTAGCTGACCATATTCCACTGGCAACGTTATCAGCCATCCTCTTTGTCGTCGCTTGGAATATGAGTGAAGTAAAACACGCGATTCACTTAATACGTCGGGCACCGCGTGCAGATATTTTTATTTTATTCATCACTTTTTTCTTAACGGTTTTTGTAGATTTGGTTGCTGCAGTCAATATTGGTGTTGTAATTGCCATGGGGCACTTTTTATTTAACATGTCATCCAGTATTGAGGTGCAACCACAATCAAATGACGATGTCGCAAATGCGTTGATAAAAGGACAATTGACAACACTGCCTGAGGATGTATTGGTCTATGCCATAGACGGGCCTGTTTTTTTTGGTGCAGTGAAACACTTCGAACATGCCCTCAACAGCACACAAACTGATCCGAAAACACTGATTATTCGCTTACGCTGGGTTCCTTTCATCGATTTTACTGGGTTACAAGCACTGGAAGACGCGATTAGTGCGTTACAACATCGCGGCGTAAGGGTTATTTTATGTGGCGCGAAACCGAAAGTAACAGAGAAATTATCTAAAGCGGGTGTACTCGCGCAATTGGGAGAAAAAAATGTATTTTCCCAGTTGCACGAAGCGTTGATATCTTTATCTTAGTGGTAATCAATGTTGCCCGTGTTCATGCCTGATCTCATCGTTCTAATCACGAAAATTATTAAACTGTAGCGGCAACTCAATCTTTGATTTTTTAAAATGTGCGATACATGCTTGTAGATCATCGCGCTTTTTACCTGAAACCCTGACTTTATCACCTTGAATAGAGCTTTGTACTTTTAAACCACTGTCCTTAATTTCTTTAGCAATCATTTTTGCGGTGGGTTGATCAATCCCCTGCTTAAATGTCAGGTTTAGAGAAAAGGTTTTACCACTGTGTATTGGTTTGTCATCTACTTCAATACCTGCTGTGCTCACACCCCGTTTGCTGCAATGATTGCGAAACATTTCTTCCAGTTGACGCACTTGGAAGTCAGATGCAGATTTCAGTGTGACAACCAACTCTTTCAATTCGATACTCGCCTCGATACCGCGAAAATCAAAACGAGTCGCAACTTCACGCTGCGTATTCTCCATTGCATGGCGTAATTCAACTTCATTTATTTCTGAAACAATATCCATTGAAGGCATCATAATTCCTTAATATTGAATTATTTTAATACAGTTGCCAATCATATCATTATGTCCAAAATAAATCATCATTTACGCAGTCAAGTTGTCATTACCTATACCATTAGGCACATGCGTTTTCGGTTTTTTAGCCTCCAGAGGGGGGGGCGCTAAGCGCGGGCAAGACATTAACTGGAGCGCAGCTTAGACTGCGCATCAACCAACATCACTTGATTATTATAAAATCAAAGTATGATTTATTCCTGACAAAAAGGTTGCATTTTTATCTTCATGGTATTAGGATTGCACCTAATCGTGGAATCACTGCACGATTAAGCAAGTTTTAAACCACGGAAGAAACCAACCATGACAGGAATCATCGCTGATTTAATCGGCACTGCTGATATTTATGCAAAAACGGGCACAAGTTCATCGCGTCATTCTAATACGCCCCCAGATTTTTTCAAACAAACGTTTAACCTTTCAGCACATAGCCACATCTTACCTTATCAAACCATCGATTCCGACAGTATCTTTCATAATCAAGACTCGTACGGCTGTGGAATACAGGTACTATTAAACAAAACCAATCTCGAAAACATAATCTCTTTACTGTTAGATGTATTTGAAACATTGCCCAAGCATATTGATTGTACAATTATTTTAAGCCAACCACATCCATCGACGCTCTCACAGCCAGCGTTATGTTTACGGCCTTTACAATGCTATCTATTTCTATCAACCCGTACTTCAAGAAAAACACTCTTAACTTATCGAAAAAAATTTGAATTGAAACTAGAAATTACCAAACAAAAACACCGGCGGTTAGGGAAAGTAGAGCTGCTCTTGCTCATTCGGACATGGCTGACGCACCCCAGTCAATTCGAATCGTCACCGTCATTTGTTAATCTCAATCAGCGAGCGTTTCACTCGATCATCGCACCAATGCACACGATCATCACACCACAACCAGAATCACTGCAAATTGACTATTTAGACGCGCTCAATTATCCCCGCACACAAAATGTTATCAATTGCCATTTAGATATCCTCACAAAACATGAGTCTGATAAATCGATTGTATTCAAATCCAAACAACATTCGCCCGGTGCTTTTTTGTTCAGTATTACACTCAGGCCACACACCATTAAAAACACTATTCACTACTTTCACAATATGGTGCTTATCACGCAGGGGGGAAACCCTTTTGCTGATCTAAAAAAAAGCCAAGCAAGATACCAAGCGTATGGATATCAATTAAAACCAACAAAATCGCATCAAAGTATCTGTTTGCTATCTAGCCTCCCTTTTTTTCTGACAGACCGATATGCTCAATCTTGTGTTGATCCAAACTTATTTCATATTTCTTCAAGATCACAGCTATCAAAAAAGGTGCTTCCCCTTCTATACCACACAGCGCAACAATACCTCGCGTCGTTTGATGAAAATCAAATACCAAGCTATGATGATACTTTGCCAGGACTGACGAAAAACAACGAGGTCGAGGCGGATTTTATTTTTAATGAGGGCGTTTAGATGACTAAATGACCGAATTAAAAATAAAATCCAACGAAAAAATCGTTGTTTTTCGTCAGTCCTGTTTGTTTGATAGGAACACCACTCCATACCCTCATCGGCCCACAATAAGGAGTTAAGACATGCAAGATGCGTTGATACACATCATCATTGCGACATGCGTGGTAATCATTTGTCTCTCGGTTGTGATTGGGATTCACGAAGCCGGGCATGCACTGGTTGCTCGCTACTTTAATATTCCTATTCAGCGAATCTCAATTGGTTTTGGCAAGACTTTTTTTCGTTGGCGCACGCGCACTGGCTGTCAAATTGAATTGAATCTACTCCTCATCGGAGGCCGCATTCACTTACTAAACAGCCGTGTCGCGCCGGTGATAGATCAACCGTTATCCGCATGCCTGGATCAAAAGCCGATTTGGATACGCATACTTGTTTTATTATCAGGGTCATTGGCTAATGTGTTGGTCGCCATCATCGCACTGTGGTGCATGATGATGATAGGATTTAAACAATATGCACCGGTGATCGGGCACGTCACCCCCATGAGCCACGCAGCCATCGCTGGTTTAAAACCCAATGATCGCATTGCGAAAATATCAGGACAAGACACGCGCTTTTGGCGTGACGTGATGATGCAATTGATCATGCATACTGGCGAAAAAGTTACCCCGATTATCGTCTGTACACCAGAACAAGTTTGTCGGGCCACAACACTCAATTTAAATCTATGGACACAAAAAAACCGTTACGGCACATTTTTTGAAGCCCTTGGTATTACGCCCAAAACCACGTCGACTGAAATACGAGAGATAAAAGGCCTCTCTTTCGCGCAAGCCTTATGTAGTAGCTGGTCACAGTGCTGGCAACTCATGTGGTTTTTCTTAATCATGATCAAACAAATTTTAACGGCACACATCCCTTTCGCCGCATTACTAGGACCATTTCGACTGTTTCAAACCATTATTGACACCTTTTTTCAAGGAATGGCTATCTTTTTATATTTTCTAGCAAATTTTAATATCGCTATGGCTTTAGTCAATTTATTACCTTTACCCAGTTTAGATGGTGGTTCTATCGTTTACTGTGGGCTTGAAAAAATTCGTGGCAAACCAATATCAGTTGCCCTAGAGTTGTTACTATATCGTTTATTTTTCATTGTATTGGTATTAGTATTTATTCAATTAATTTTGAATGACTTGCACTCTTACTACACAGTCTAAAATTCGATATAATAGCAACTTCTAACCTATCGCATAACGGAGAAATCATCATGGCACGAGGGATAAATAAAGTTATTTTAATTGGACATGTCGGCGGAGATCCAGAAGTTCGTTACATGCCAAATGGCAATGCGGTTGCAACCGTCTCTTTAGCAACCACAGAATCCTGGAAAGATAAACAATCGGGTGAAAAACAAGAACGAACCGAATGGCATCGTGTTGTTTGCTTCAATCGCCTAGGCGAAATTGCCGGTGAATACGTACGCAAGGGCTCGAGAATTTACATCGAGGGAAGTTTACGTACACGCAAATGGCAAGATCAGCAAGGTCAAGAGCGCTATACCACTGAAATTGTTGCTAATGAGCTACAAATGCTAGATGGCAAAGGCGCCGGCGCAGGCCCTATGGACACACCTCCTGCGGCATCATCTTATTCACAAAATACCAGCCGTGCAGCCGCTCCAGCACCATCAGCAGGCATTCCACAGGAAGCGTTTGAAAGCTTAGATGATGATGTTCCATTCTAGAGGTCACCTCAGATTTATTTGTAAAGAATATAAACTAAGCCCCTATTTATAGGGGCTTTTTATTGTTAACATAGATAAAAAATGTAAATTATTCTGTTGCATAAATAACATTATGTGATGCCATGACTTTATGTAAAAAATCATCCTCTATTAGCAGATAATTTTAGAATACTCATCTTAAAAATTAAGGATAAAATATGATGCTGACTACGGAGCTAGAAGAAATCGAAGGCAAAAAACAATCTCCTGCATCTGAAGAAAAAATTCATCCTTGGAGACTTTGCCACATCGGAAAACATTTTGTTAAAAAGCATATTGTTCATCTCCCTCCTAGCAGAGAGCATCCCAATGGAACAACGATTGAAAGACATGAACATTGTGCGATAAATCCTTCAAAAAAGGATATCTTGTCATTCGATGAAATCCAAGAAATCACAGAGAAGCATTTTCATCAATTAGGTGGAGCTCCAAAAGCTGGCATGTTAAAAGGATATGCTTATGCAGATAAATTTGATGCCGAAATTCGCGGCTGGACTCGTTATTGGAATGATATTTTTTCTCTTCCTGACCCGCTGGATGCCAATTTAGTCAAAGCGCTCATTGCATCAGAATCAAGCTTTCACCAAGAAACCAATATCCCTGCAAAAAAACATGGTCGAGCTAGAGGACTCATGCAAATTACTGATTCAACGATGACCGCACTCAGTAATCATCATGGTGAATTAAGTAATTATCTTATTTGCTTTGAGCACGTAAAACTATTAAATCCAACAGCAAATATCTGTTGTGGTGTCCGGTGGTTATTTAGAAAAAAAATAACAGCAAGCTCAAAACTAGATAGACAAGCTACTTGGATTGAAGCTGTCGCCGACTATAAAGGGATTTTAAAAAACCTTCCACACAAATGGATGGAGATCTTTCAACATCATTATTTATGCATGACTGAAGGCTGCTAATCATGAAGCAATGTTTGTCCTTTTTTTCAATCATATGCTTGCTTTTTCCAATGCAACTTCTGGCCATTAATGCAAAAATTTTAAAAAAATATCCTTATCAGCTCATTACCGATGATCATGGAATTCTCAATGAATCCAATTTAAGAAGATATGTCGATGGCATTATCCCCGAACCATTTCATTGGAATGTTACCGGTTTTGACTATTGGCAATGTTTTGCAACAAAAAACGTCTCTGCTTGGTATGAAAAAGGCGAATACGATTCAGACGAAGAAATAACACGAGGCCATCCTCACCTCACTGTAAAAAATAACTCAGTAGAAATGCAAGATTACGTTGTTCGAAGAGGATTTTCTTTAGATTATGCAAAAGAAAAAGTAGCTAAATGGAAACAATTAATGAAAAACCAAGAATACGTATGTGTTGGTGGTGCTTTTTCTGGGACAGAGAAAAAAATAATTGATGGAAGAGAAATCAAAGCGCACGGATGGGTCTTTGAAAATTTAAAAACCAAACAAGGATGTGATTCTTATTTCTCTGGATGGTGCAACTAAACCAACGCTGTCATTAACTAAGGCATAATACAGTGAAAAGCAAATTAAAAACATTTGTGATGGACTCAGGAGAGAGGTACTGTCTACTTATTGACAGCCATTCCGACTTGCCTTTGTTTTATCCCAATCTTTATGTGACTACTCAAATTAGAAATAAGTCCCTATCATATTCTGCCATGGAATCTACTTTGAGTAGCATATCTGTGCTCATAAGCTTCCTCGATGCTCAAAACGAAAATATTGAAAAAAGAATTCGAGCTGGTATACGCATAAGCCAATCAGAAATTGACACCCGTAACGTTACTGGTTACAATTTAGATATATGTAAGATAGAGCATTTATGATAAGAACAATAAAACATAAAGGATTAGGTAGGTTCTATAACACGGGCAATCTTTCAGGGATACAGGCGCAGCATGCAAAACGGCTACAATTAATACTAACACGGCTTGATGCCAGTATCTGTCCTGAAGATATGAATTTACCAGGATTAAGCTTACATAGATTGAAGGGACAACTTAAAGGTTTTTATTCTGTCACGGTACAAGCAAATTGGCGAGTTATTTTTAGATTTGAAGGCGATCATGCTTATGATATCGATTATGTTGATTATCATTAAGGAGGTTAAAAATGTTTAATCCAGCACACCCCGGAGAGGTTATACGTGAATTATGTATAGAGCCCTTGGAACTAACGGTCACAGAAACTGCAAAAGCATTAGGTGTAACTCGAAAAACGCTTTCAGAGTTATTAAATGGCCATTCTCGCATTAGTCCTGAAATGGCGATCAGATTAAGCATTGCATTTGAGACATCTGCGGAAAGTTGGATAAATCAACAAGCTAAATATGACTTATGGCTCGCAGAAAAAAACCGTAGTCAACTTAAAGTGAAATGTCTCGTTAGCCACGCAGCTTAATGTTAAATTATGTAAAGAATACTATTGAATGCATTTAATTATTAACAATAATTCGATTATAAAAAATAAATTTGCATTTAAAAACAATTGGTTAAATCTTTAAATAGTTAACAAAAGCAATATTAGGTGAACTTTTCCATTCTAATTCCTACCATGTTATAAATTGTTAATTATTATTCTTAATGCCCTTAGATATAAGGGCTTTTTAATTTTATAACTGTTAATTTTTATTGTTATTAAATTCAATGGGAGATAAATAATGACAACCAACAATGAAACTCTCGAAGATGTGTTTGATGATACTAAACATCAAAATAAAGATGAAAAAATTCATCCTTGGCGTATTTGTCCCATTGGAAAACATTTTGTTAAAAAGCATGTTGTTCATACACCTCCTAGCAAAGAACACCCTGATGGAAGTACGATAGAAAGACATGAGCATTGCGCGATAAATCCATCAAAAAAAGATCTGTTAACTTTTGATGAAATTCAAGCAATCACAGAAAAATATTTTCATCGATTAAGTGGCTCTCCTAAAGCTGGTGTATTAAAAGGCTATCCCAATGCGGATAAATTTGATATTGAAATTCGTGGTTGGACACGCTACTGGAATGATATTTTTTCTTTTCCTGACCCACTTTCAGCAGATTTGGTAAAAGCAGTGATTGTATCAGAATCAAGTTTTCATCCAGAAACTAATATTCCATCAGGGCAAGGAGACGGACGTGCTCGCGGATTAATGCAAATAACAGATGCTACCATGCATATTTTAGGCGATCATCATGGCGAACTGAGCAACTATCTTATCTGTTTCGAGCATTCAAAATTACTCGACCCGTCTGCAAATATTTGTGCAGGAGTACGTTGGTTATTTAGAACGATGATCATTGCTAAATCCAGGCTAGGAGAAAAAGCAACGTGGATTGATGCAGTGGCTGTATATAAGGGAGAGTTAGGGAAAAAACCTTCCAAGAAAATGGAAATATTTCAGCATCATTATTTATGTATTGTCGATGGATGCTAATCATGAAAAAATATCTGTTTCTAGTCATTACCATGGCTCTGTTAGCTCCGATGCAACTTTTCGCCATTGGCCAAAATAGTTTAAAGAAATATCCCCATCAACTGATAACCACTGATTATGGGATCCTTAACGAGACTAATTTAAAAAGATACGTAGACGGCATCATTCCAGAGCCATTTAATTGGGAAATTACAGGTTTTGATTACTGGCAATGTTTCTCTACCAAGGATGTAACGGTTTGGTATGACAAAGGAACTTATGACCCCTACGACAAAGTAGTAAGAAGTGATCCTCATATCAGCATAAAAGCGTCACCCACGTTAGCCCATGAATATGAGCCAAGAAGAAATTTCTCCATTGATTACGCTAAAAAGAAAGTTGCCATATGGAAACATTTAATGGTAGGCCAGCAATATGTTTGCATTGGCGGTGCTTTTACTGGCACACATAAAAAATTGGAAAATGGAAAGGAAATCACAGAATATGGTTGGATATTTGAAAATTTAAAAACAAAAAAAGGCTGTGACTCTTATTTCTCTGGATGGTGTAGTTAATTTGCTTTACACACATGACATTATACTTGAACATACCCATAATGGGTTCTATAATACCCATTATGGGAACGATATACTCTAATCTTTCAAATGCGCTGTTTTCTAAAGTACGACAATGCGTGCTTGCCCTACTTTATGGTCAGCCCGATTGTAGTTTTCATACCAATGAAATTATTCGATTAACTCATTCAGGAACAGGTGCCGTTCAGCGAGAGCTTAAAAAGCTAACCGCTGTTGGCCTAATCAGAGTACAGTCTATTGGTAATCAAAAACATTACTCAGCAAATTGTACTTCGCCATTATTCACAGAATTACATAGTATTGTGCTAAAAACATTTGGATTAGCTGATGTTTTACGACAAGCAATTGCACCCATTGTTTCACAGGTACATATCGCTTTCATCTATGGTTCTATTGCTAAACAAGAAGACACCGCCACCAGTGATATTGATTTGATGTTGATAGGTGATAACTTAACATACGCCGATGTATTTAAATCACTTGAAGACGCACAAGGGAAATTGGGTCGCCCCATAAACCCAACCTTTTACTCGCCAGCGGAATGGACGCGAGAACACCAAGCAAATAATAATTTTTTGGCACAAATAGTGAAGCAACCAAAAAATTTTCTAATAGGAAGTGAGAATGAACTTACCAAACTTGGATAATCTGTCAAAAACTGGCCAATTAAAAGTGAAGCCCATGAGCCAACTAGCGTATTCCAACTTACTGATCCCAGATGAGACACGACTAGGCGATGCGGGTAAATCATGAATATTCTTATCGCCGGAGCCTCTGGGTTTATTGGTACACTCTTAGCCAATCACCTCTCAAAAAATCATCAGATTACCGTACTGGGTCGTAATTTAGAGAAATTAGAATCAATCTTTCCCAAACACATCCATCGGCTAATCTGGCGTAATTTAAAAGCTCAAAATGCCCAACAATACGATCTTGTCATCAATTTATCGGGATCGAATATTGGCGCTAAACGCTGGAGCGTGAAAGTAAAAAAAGAGTTGATTGAGTCACGAACACAGACCAACCAACAATTGACTGAATGGCTCATTCATCACCAAGCTAAACCTCGATTTTTTTGTGCGAATGCCATAGGAATTTATGGTGCACAAGAAATGAGTGCTGAGATTTTTGATGAAGACTCTCCCCTTCCTCAATCATCACATGACTTTTTACAACAAATAGGACTGGCTTGGGAGCAATCTCTTAAAAGTGCCACTCATGCCGGAATCCCAGTGACAATATTAAGATTTGGTGTTGTATTAAAACAAGGCGAAGGCATGCTCAAAAAGTTAGAGCTGCCCTTTCGCCTCGGATTAGGAAGCGTTTTGGGTAGCGGGCATCAAGCAATATCATGGGTTTACTATAAAGATCTAATCAATGCGATCGATTTTGTTATCGCACATCAAGACATCACTGGGCCAATTAATATCACCAGCCCTTACCCCATAACACAAGCGGTATTTGCGCAGCTATTAGCAAAAGCACTAAAACGACCACTTTTTCTTAAAACACCGAAACTGTTTATTAAGGTTCTTTTTGGTGAAATGGGTGATTATTTACTACTTAAAGGACAAAAAGTAGTGCCGAAGCGCTTAAATGAGTTTGGTTTTAAATTTACTTATCCTAAAATAGAATCGGTACTCATTGAAGAGTTTAAAAAACACAACGAAAAAGGATAAATGATGCATAGCGTAACATTAAAATTATTTTTTATTGCTTTTTTTGTATTTATTATTACGGATACAATGTGGTTGGGTTTTGTTGCCAAAAACCTGTATTTTCAACACTATGAGCCTTGGTTAAACCTCGTGGACGGGCAGTTAAAACCGCTTTGGTGGGCGACTCTCTTAGTGTATTTGTTGTTTGCTTTAAGCGTTATCGTATTCATCTTGCCATTGGCTGATCATTCACCTTACCAGGCTGCTTTTTACGGCGCCATGCTCGGCGCTATCATTTATGGTGTCTACGATTTTACCTGTCTTGCAATTTTTAAGCATTTTCCCATCGGGATGGGTTTATTGGATTGGGGGTGGGGTATTTTCCTGTGCGCTTGGAGCTCTTTTTTGACCGTTTATTTGAGTCGCTATTTAAAATAAAAGAACGGTTCCGCTGACGATTCATAATCGCCCAGCATCTAATGCGGCCAATACTTCGGATGCTTTAAAAAAAATAGCTTGTTTCTTTTCCTGGCTCATTTTGTCCCAGTTCAGGTAAGCATAACGAAGACGCGGGTTGTTTTTGGTTTATTGGGTATATACCTTCATGATAAAAAAGCCTACTATGAATGAGAGTATTGTGGACTGCAAGTAGATACGATGTAATAGGGAATAAATAGCGGATGGTTTTTGATGAATTAAATGCAGCGGCAATGCATGCGGCTGTCATAACGGGGTGTCACCGCCTTATTGAGCAACGAGATGAGCTAAATCGCATCAATGTCTTTCCGGTTGCTGATGGCGATACCGGCGATAATATGGCTTCTGTTTGCTATTCGATTATTGAATGCTCTGAAATAAAAGAAAATATGTCCTTGACTCTAGAGTCAATCAAACAAGCTGCTATTATTGGCTCTCGCGGTAATTCAGGTATTCTTCTAACCCAATTTTTTATCGGACTTTGCCAATACCTCCCTGCTTTAAATGATTTGGATTTTAACCACTTCTGCTCTGCTTTTAAAAAAATTGGTCAAGACATTCATTTTGTTTTATCAACGCCCGTTGAGGGCACAATCATTACGCTTATGAAAAAACTTGCCGCGTTTGCAAACTCACAAAATCATGTGCGCTCTGTCGCAATAGCGATGAGCGTCATAACACCACAGCTAAAAAAAGAAGTCGAAAAAACAGCGGCTAGCCTTAAAATATTACAAAAATCAAAGGTTGTAGATGCAGGTGCCTTAGGCTTTTACTACTTTATTGAAGGCTTCACTGCTTTTTTAGTCAAAGGAATCACAACCCAATCAACCGCTTCAGATAAAATTCATTTATCACATGAGCATGAACATCCATTAAATGAGCCACCTCCATTTCGCTACTGTACTGAAGCGGTGCTAAAAAATGCGCTGATTAGTCAACAAGCGTTGCTACAAAAACTGAATAAACAAGGCAATAGTGCTGCGGCGATTGGCACAAATGACTTACTTAAAATACATCTTCATACCAATGAGCCGATTAACCTATTCAGCGATCTCTATGAGCTGGGTACAGTCAAATATCCGAAAGTTGATGATATGCAACGCCAGTATGAAGTTCAATTTGCAAAGAAAAACACTATCGCATTAGTGACTGACTCAAGTGCTGATTTACCCCAAGCCCTACTAGACAAATATCAAATTCACACGATTGCTTTGAACATTCACATTGGTGAACATGATTTTTTAGATAAATATAGTTTTGAGCCCGATCATTTCTACCATCAGCTACAACACATCGATTGTTATCCTAAAACATCATGTATTTCCCCTCATCAGGTCAAACAATATTTAAAAAAACTACGCACACATTATGACCATGTTTTGATTTTATCCATTTCCAGTGCCATGAGTGGTATGCACGCAGCGTTTATTGAAGCGAGTAAAGCAGATGAGAAAATCACCGTATTGGATACCAAAACCAACTCGGCAGCACATGGATTATTACTCGATTACTCAGGTCAATTGATTGCAGAAAACCGCTCTTTTTCTGAGGTCATTCAAAAAGTTAGCAATGCGATTAAAAACACGTTTATGTATGTCTTAGTCAATCAATTTGACTCGATGATTCGCTCAGGAAGAATGGGGAAACTATCAGCAAAACTGGCCTCTTGGGCACATATCAAACCCATCGTATCGATAGACAGGCACGGAAAAGGCGTCATCGCAGGACAATCTTTATCTTCAGCCAAAGGCATTGATAAATTGACTGCGCTAGTGCAAAAACAACTTAAAAGCACCCATGCTCGTTTAGAAGACTACGCGATTGTACATGCCGACAACCATGATGATGCCAATCAACTTGCCAAAATCAGCGCCACGTGCTTTAACAAAGCTCCCCTGTTTATAAATGCCGTCTCTCTGGTAATTGGATTACACGCAGGTCAAGGCTGTGTAGCAATAGCCGCTAGAATAACAACGGAAGAATAAATGAGAATGATTATTTTTGTCGTACTTTTGATGATAATGGCCCACATGTCTCTGATTTGGCTTTGGTATCGAATAACAAATAATCCTTCTGTGGTTGATGTAGGATGGGCATCGGGCTTAACACTCAGTGGCATGATTTATCTATGCCAAAATACGTTATCAGTACGAACCGTCCTTCTCGGTGCGGCGTTACTGATATGGGGAATGCGTCTTGGCGGCTATCTTTGGTGGACTCGAATTAGACAAAAGCAAGTCGACAAACGCTATACAGCATTGAGTCAATCTTGGCGTGTTAAAAAACCACTCGGTTTTTTAATTCATTTTCAGTTACAGGGCATATTCATTTTTATTGTCTCGATATCTTGGTATTTTATTGCGTTGAACCCGGCAAAAAATATTAACGTGACAGATTTAATCGGGCTGATTATCTTTGTTTGTAGCTTGGGCTTAGAGTCGCTGGCAGATTTACAGTTGCTGCTATTTAAAAAAAGCCAGCCGGGAAAAGTGTGTAACCAAAAATTATGGCGATTTAGCCGACATCCAAACTGCTTTTTTGAATGGCTTATTTGGTGTTCATTTACACTTTTTGCAATATCGTCACCTTATGGTGTTCTCAGTCTTTTTTCGCCATTCGCTTTATATTTGATTATGGTATTTATCACGATTCCAATAACCGAACGTGAGTCGCTAAAATCAAGGGGACAAGCTTATATTGCCTATCAATCAACAACACCTAAGTTTTTTCCTAAAATACCTGAGCGTGACTAAGTGCTGTTAACGATTTAGCCTTTCAATGTTCCAACCGATTCTGGTGGTTCTCGTCCATTTGCCTTATAAGTATTACCCATAATAAACTCGGCATTTTCACAGAGCGTCCCCACGGTTACTTGAGGATTCACCACAGACGTATCGGCAATACCATTCACATTCGCCTCGATAGACGCTTTTCTCGCCACTAACTGCTCTTCTGTTAACTGAACAACACTTTCTAATTCAGTACTCACGCTATCAACCCATTTTTGTGCAATTTTATTAAGATTTCGCGCACCCATCATCGTCTCCTAAACCGCAATTTCAATCGCCTTTTTAACCAGTGCGTTTACTTCTGCATTAAAATGATTTTGCTTATCAAAATACATAATAAAATCGGCATTATTCATGGCTTCGGTGTGGTTAATTTCAGTAGAAAAATTCACACTTAAAAATTCGGCTTTTATCGCATCGATACCATGATCTAACTCCTTAATCGGTAACGATTCTAAACGATGGTAAGCCTCTTTAAGCGCATTTAATTCTTTAGACTTCCAAGCCAATTTATCAATACATTCAACCAATTCATGTGCACAAAAACGCAAAGGTCCGGTGAACTTTTCTAATTTTTCGAAAAAAATATCCTCTTGCTCATGAAATATTGAGCCTTTAAAATGCTTCGTACTTAAACGCGTCATGATATCACCCTAATATATCCGCTTGTTCCTTCTCCTCTCGTATCATCCCGGTACGTCATCCTAAAAGCGGCGTAGTCGTTTGAGTGACCTCCGGAGATGTGGCACAACTCAAGATAGAGAAGCATACCTCTTTCTAATATTAGACATTATTTAAACAAATTTCCAAATATACCGCATTTTAGTTATACTGCCCGGAGCATATGTATGACCGCTAGGGACCATGAAAAAAATAATTTGGATTACATTGTTCATTATCAGCGCACTTTTGATATTGACTGTTTATCGCCATAAACAAGCCCCGCAAACGTCACAAATCACACTAAAAAAAATCGATTTCAAAACAATCCCCTACTGGTCTTCAACCAGTATGCAAGATGCTTTATCCGCGTTTCAGTTGTCTTGTGAGCGTTTTTTACAACAATCGCCCGACACCGCGGTCGGTAATGCTTGGTTGCACTTAAAAGCAAAGGATTGGTACCCTGCTTGTCGCCAAGCCCTTAAAAAAAATATAGCTTCCGACGCAGCAGCACGCCAATTTTTTGAAACCTGGTTTCAACCCATGGTATTCAGCCAAGGTGAGACTATGTCCGGGTTATTTACAGGCTACTATACCCCTCAAGTGCGAGCTAGTTTAACCAAGACAGCGTTATTCACGATACCACTCTATGCCACACCCCGCGATTTATTCACCTTGCAGTTACAACACTTTGATAAAACATTACCGACACAACAATTGTTTGGTCGTCTTCATGGCCACCGCTTTGTGCCCTACTATTCGCGCAAGGAAATTGATGAAGGTGCTATTGAAAATCAAACGGCTGTTTTAGCTTATATTCAATATCCAAGCGATCGCTTGTTTATTGAAACACAGGGAGCTGTACATCTCACACTTCCCGATGGCCATCAATTGAATTTGGGTTATGCCGCTCAAAACGGCCGGCCTTACACGCCTATCGGTCGTGTGATGCTGCAGCGTGGCTTATTGACGAAACAAGAAATGTCTATGCAAACCATCCAAGCTTATTTAAAAAACCATCCTGATGAGCAAAATGAAATCATGCAACACAATCGATCGTTTGTATTTTTTAAAATTTTAAATCAAACCGGCACGCTGGGCACACAAGGCGCACGCTTAACACCGCGTGTTTCTCTCTCAGTCGATCCCAGTTGGGTTCCTTTGGGTATGCCCGTTTGGCTTGTCAGTACATCGCCAGCCCCTGATTCCAACATGCAATTAACACTTCGTCGGCTAATGGTTGCGCAAGACACTGGCGGAGCTATCAAGGGGACAGTACGAGGGGACGTCTTCTGGGGAGAGGATGATGAAGCTGCAGCCATCGCCGGGAAAATGAAAAATATAGGCCAATATTGGTTGCTTGTTCCCAAAAAGCAAGTGTAATCCCTTAAGCTGACACCATTGAGTGTTCACTCCGGACGAGGAAACACTGGCCCTAACTTTTATCAAGACAGTTAACGAAATAGCGACGCCGGCCACGAATGATTTTGACCTCGACACCGTGGACTTCATTTTCAAAGCCGGGAAACGCATTATCAAAACGCTCAAGCATACTCAGATAATCAAGCAAACATTGCGCTGACTTGGTAACTTTCTCTCCTGGCATCACAATCGGAATCCCTGGTGGGTAAGGAGCCAACATCGTTAAAATGACTTTATTCAACAATTCATCGATAGGATATGTTTGACATTGCCCCTTCACAATATGTTGATAGGCCTGATTAGGTGTCATAAATTGTTGCGGTAAAACATCAAATGCGTTGGTTAGCATCATCGGCGCTTGCTCTCGCTTCAAAAACTGATGCATACGTTGGCACAATTCTTGAAGATGCATATTTTGATACATTTCTCGATGTTCTGCACACAAATGCGGGAAAACATCCGCCACCAAGACATTTTGATCGTACGCATTTTTAAACAATAACAGCGCATTCAACAAATTCATTGAATTGCTCTTATTGACGCCGATAGAAAATAAAAATAACAATGAATAAAAGCTGGTTTTTTCATCGACAACGCCATCTTTAATAAGAAAACGAGCCAAAATTGGTCCAGGAATACCGGTTTCCTCAAACTGGCCATCTATCCGAATACCCGGTGTCAATAAAGTAACCTTGATGGGATCAAGCATAATAAAATTAGGGGTTTGATTGGTAAAACCATGCCAAGAATCACGTGAATTGAGTAACCATAAATTATTATCTTCGCTTTCCAATTGTTGTATACGATCCAACTGGCCCTGTTCTACTTTTAAAATAGAGTCCGGCTGCCAAAGGTCAAAAAACCAGTCACCATTCACGAGAAAATTTTCACGCAATCGTGCAAATTTTTGACGAAACTCGATTGCTTCCATAATGGCATCGCTGATAATCCGATACCCAAATTGTCCTTCCATCATTTTGGATGCCACATCTAACGAGGCGACCACCGCATATTGTGGTGACGTTGACGTATGCATCATAAACGTTTCATTAAATAAGTCCGCATCAAATGGACGACAACCTTCTTTGACATGTAACATTGATGCTTGTGAAAAAGCAGCAAGGAGCTTGTGTGTTGATTGGGTACTAAAAACGGTTGGATGCTCATCTTGATGATATGCACTCATGGCATAACGTCCATCGTAAATAGGATGAAAGTGCGCATAAGCAAACCACGCTTCATCAAAATGAACATTGGGAATCTTACTTTTTGCTAATTGTGTTTTGATTTCACCGACATTATAAATCAACCCATCATACGTACTATTGGTAATAACCGCGATGCTTGGCACAACGGACTTATCCTCAATCAGTGGGCTTGCTTGAATTTTTTCTGCGATCACTTCCGGCGTAAATTCACTCAGTGGTATGGTCCCAATAATGCCATATGCATTTCGTGTCGGCTTAAAATAGATCGGAATAACATCTGACATGGTCAGTGCGTGTTGTAACGATTTATGACAATTTCTATCTATCAATGCCACATCACCTTTCGTTGCACAACTCATCAATACCATTTTATTACCCGTTGACGTCCCATTCGTAACAAAAAAAGTATGGTCGGAACCAAATACCCGAGCAGCAAAACGCTCAGCCTCACCATTAACGCCCGAATGCTCCATCAATGAGCCTAATTCAGGCACAGAAATCGATAAATCACTGCGAAAAATATTTTCCCCATAAAAATCATAGAAAATTCGGCCAACCGGTGATTTTAAAAAAGCGACACCGCCCATATGGCCTGGAGTATGCCAAGCATAATTATGTTCCTCAGTATAATGCTTCAATTGTTTGAAAAAAGGAGGTAATAAGGATAACAAATAATCGTTTATTATTTTTTTGATACGACCAACAATAAAATCGTAAGTATCGCCATATTTCCAAAAGAAATTAACATCATTATTGAGCATTTTAAGTGAGGCATCGCGTAACTCATGTGTTTGTGTAAAAACAAAAATCGGCAAGCTGGCATTGATCGATTTAATATTTGCTAGGAATAACTCAAATTTATCATCAAAATGTTGGAAATCATCCCACGCGATGAGGACACCGCTTAGATTGGTTGAGAAAGCAATCGTATCAAAGCAATCCTCTACCGATTTGGCAATCAACACATCTAAGTTATTTTGATTTAATACTTCAATCAGTCCCTGGCTGAAACGCCCCGCATGATTTTCGCTGTGCACACATTCGTCTAGCACAACTAAAGGATAATGACGCAAATCAAGATGCATAAATAAATGTCCTTTTTAAAACGCTATCTCTCTTTTTACAATACACCGAAAAGACAAAAAAACAAGTTTAAGCAGAAAAAGCGTTTGCATCAGGACTGACGCAAAACAACAAGGTCGAAGCGGGTTGTATTTTTAATGAGAGCATTTAGATGACCAAATTAAAAATACAATCCAACGAATAGATCATTGTTTTACGTAAGTCCTGTGCGTAAAAATCGAACTTTGAAGTTGCTTGGGAATAGAAACAATCCGTGGTAATTTAAATAAAAAACACATGGATTGATTACAAATGAATAGACATCACACATTAAATGGTATTATTTTCGCCTGCCTGTTTGCTTTATCTAGCTTTTATTTATCCAATATTCAATGGATTAAGCAACTGGGATTTAGCCCCTTGGTGATCGCTGTCGTATTGGGCATGATTTATGGTAGTACGCTGCGCCAACATTTACCACATGAATGGACTCCCGGAATACAATTTGTTGCCAAACGAATATTACGTATTGCGATTGTTTTTTACGGATTTCGATTAACATTTCAAGATATTTATGCCGTCGGTTTAACCGGTCTATTCATTGATGTTTGTATTGTGTCCTTAACCATGGTGGTCGGAACATGGATAGGCATGAAAGTATTTAAATTAGATCGAGACACTTCGATTTTAGTCAGTAGCGGCGCGGCTATTTGTGGTGCAGCCGCTGTTCTGGCAACCGAGGGTGTTCTAAAAAGTGAGCCGCATAAAGCGGCGTTTGCGGTCATCAGTGTCGTGTTATTTGGCACACTGGCGATGTTTCTTTATCCTTTTATGCAACATGTCGGTTGGCTTGGTTTTAATGATACACAATATGGTATTTACGTTGGCTCAACGATCCACGAAGTTGCACAAGTTGTTGTTGCTGGCACACAAATATCAACGGAAGCAGGAAATATTGCTGTTATTGTCAAAATGACACGGGTCATGATGCTTGCCCCCATGCTCATTTTATTAGGTTTAATCATTGCGAGAGGATCTAAACACGGTGCCCGTCATCAACTGATGGCCAGCTTTCCCTGGTTTGCTTTATGGTTCGTCGCCGTCGTTGGCTTTAACTCGCTCCATTTATTACCGCTGCCAATCGTCAGTATGATCAACGATTTCGATACATTTTTACTGACGTTAGCAATGGCTGGACTGGGGATTGAAACAAATTTTGTTAAAATAAAAGCCATTGGTATCAAACCATTTTACTTGGCTTTTATTTTGTTTATTGGATTGATCACGCTAGGCTATCAACTCACCGCTCACATGCCAGCTCATTATTAGGGGCTGTTGACCGAGCGACTGTATTTGGCGAACAGGCAGGTTTCGAGGACATTTACGAATGACCTTACTTGTCGCCGTTCATGGCCTCGCTATTGAACCTTGGAGTGAACACGTCCCCTTACTTGGGTAAAGCCGGCCAGTCGATATATCCCTGTTCTCCCCCCCCATACCATGTTTCACGAGGTGCCTCTGCACAAGGGGCGTTCGTTTGCAAACGCTGCACCAAATCTGGATTAGCAATAAAAAGTCTACCAAAAGCAATTAAATCAGCATGGTTTTTTTCTAATGCCGCGCAAGCACGATTGAAATCATAACCACTGTTTGCAATATAAAAGCCATTAAACGCTCGCCGCAGCGCGGGAAAATCAAAAGAATGTATCGGTTGTTGTCCTTGTGCACTCGGTGTTGTGCTTTCAACACAATGAATATAAGCAAGATGAAATACATTCAATTGAGAAATTAAATAATCAAACGTGGTTTGTGGTTGACTATCGAGAGCGTCATTTGCTGGATTAACCGGCGATAAACGAATCCCAACCTGTTGTGATGGCCATATCTTTGTGACAGCACTTAGCACATCCAAAATAATGCGCGCTCGATTTTCCAGTGATCCACCATAAATATCGGTGCGTTGATTACTGTTATCACAAAGAAACTGGGCTAACAAATAACCATTAGCGGCATGAATTTCAACGCCATCAAATCCCGCTTGCTTAGCACATTGGGCGGCATGCGCATATTGTGCAACGATATCTGGAATTTCTTCGAGCAAAAGCGCACGCGGTGTAACAAAAGGCTGTAATCCTGTCTCAGTAAAAGCCTGTCCTGTTGGACGAATAGCAGAGGGCGCAACAGGTAAATCATGATTGGGCTGTAAATCAGGATGAGAAATTCGCCCTACATGCCACAATTGCGCAAAAATACGTCCGCCAGATTGATGTACTGCATCTGTAACCAATCGCCAACCAGCAACCTGCTCAGGTGAATAAATGCCTGGCGTAAAAGCATAGCCTTTTCCTTGAGGAGAAATTTGCGTTGCTTCACTAATCATCAGACCAGCCGTTGCGCGTTGCTGATAATAAGTGGCATGCATGGCATTTTGAACATCACCAGCGCCCGCGCGACTGCGGGTTAATGGCGCCATCACAATTCGATTGGCCAGTGTGATTGCTCCTATTTTAATCGGGTCAAAAAGCATATTGTATATTCCTGTCTCAGTTTACTTAAAAAGCAATCGACTCAAAATAACATTTTGAATATTACACAACCAGTGCGCACATCACAGCACTTGCATAAGTGCTGCCCGTGTTTAATGAGCTCAACACTTGTGTATTGGATATATTAAAATGCCCTTTTCCTAAATAAAAAAAGCGATAGCCACACTCTAATGGCGCATTACCGAAAACTTGATTGAATTTAATTCCCGCTCCTGCCGTTGCACTCAACGTTGTGGTGGTATGCGCTGCGAAAATAGTGGAGTCAGGTAGCGTTTGTTCATTCAGTGATCTTTCTTTAAAAGAGCCCGTATACATAAAGTTAGGCCCAATACCCGCGCCAAAAGTATAAGTATAGCGCGATGATTTGGTATTGATGAGTGTCTTTGCCATCGCATAGAGCGGATAATGCGTGACTTTATAGGCGTACGATAAATTTGTGAATATATTCTCTTGAATGACATTGCCTGCAACCAAGGTCGGGGCTAAATAAAAAGCATTGAGGCCATAAATCAGATTAAACCGCTCGTTTTTCGGCCCTTCTACAAAATACCCCAACCCGACCAAGCCATTGCTGTCTTTTTTTTGTGTGACAGTAAATTGATCACCAATCAAACCTTGGATATTAACGTGTTGGTTTTTACCCTGTGAACTCCAGTACCCACCAAATTGAACATGAGCATGACCATTTTTTAGTCGAGAGGAAACCGCGGATAAGACACGGGTCTTCGTATCAAGAATGGTATTCGAATCGAGCGATTGACCCAAAACTTGTCCTGTCAATAAAACCATGCTTAAGAAAAGATATTTTTTATAAAACATGACATATTCCTTATTTTTCTGATTGGTATTTAAAGCAGTGCAATCCCGGCTGGACCATTGAATGCCGAACCCGAGTTTCCTGAATCTAAACAAGCACCAAAGCCTCCATTCTCATTGAGTGGGCACATTAAAACGCTGTTGCTTAAGACATTTGTGACATAAGCCAACGCTTTAGTGCTATTTAAAGCCACAAAAACAGGATTACTAAAAGCAGTGCCAGAGTTACCTGAATAGACACACGCGCCAAATGTTCCATTAGAATTGATTGGGCAGACAGATATGGTATTATTGCCGCTGTTTGCAACATACGCTTTTGTCTCATCCGCGTTTAATGTAATTCCCGATGGCGAAGAGAAACTCCCGCTCCCTGTATTCCCCGCACTACCACACGAACCAAATGTTCCATTGGTATTCACATTACACAAGATGACGTCGGATGTGAAGTAACTCACAACATAAGCACGCGATCCGGAGCGATTTAAAACGATACCGCGCGGTCTTGGAATTTGACCTGCTGTAGCGCCGGCCGTACTGCAGGAGCCCAATGTTCCATTCGCATTGATTGGACAAGCTAATACGGGCACAACAGCTAAAGATACATTGGTAACGTAAGCGATCGTATCAGCGCTGTTCAGTGCAATATCAAACGGCAAAATAAATGCCGTGCCCGTACTACCAGAGCCGGTACAATTTCCAAAAGTTCCATCGGTATTAACCGGACAAAGCGATACTGCCGCCGCCCCTCCACCAAGATTATTGACAATATATGCGATTGTACCGCTGCTATTAAAACGAATACCGATCGGTGAACTAAACGTATTACCAGAATCATTACAATGCCCAAATGCACCATTAGACTGAATGGGACAAATCAATACCGTGCCATTAGCATTATTAGTGATATAAGCGTTTTTAGGGCCCGCAGTCACAGAAAATGTGCTGGTTTGACAAGAAACCGCGCTAATACCATTTAAGCATAATGTCAGGCTCAATACGCCACTGTTTCCCGTGATAGTAATCGTCTTACTACTCACATTATTCACTGAAAAAAGACAATAGCCATTTTGATGCGGTACGCACTCGCTGCCTGGGTTTGCGAGAGAATAATTCGATGTATTCAGCTTAATACCCGCTGATGTGTAGTTGTGGTTAGGAATATTGGTAGTAATGTTTAGCGTCAAATTAGAGAGGGTGACATTAAATAATGTCCCTGTTTGTGCGAAGCTTACCAGCGAATACATCATCACCAGTAGCATGAAGCCTATTTTTTTCTTCATCATCATGTCCTTTGATAACGATTCCATATACACACAAACGCCTACCGAATAGCATCAGAACGATAGGCCCGTCGAATAGAGAAGGCAGTTAGAAAATTAAATCCTGTATATCATACCCGATTCGGATGATAACGATAAGATGCGACGGAGTACATGTTCTAAAATAGACTAAAGCAATACGTTAACGATTATTAAAAGTGCGCAATGATCACTCAAGTTATCTATCACCTGGAGATCCGTGATCTTATAACCAGGCGTAGTGAATACACCATCCACAACAATCCCCAGATCCCCACAGCGATGATGATGTTTATCGATTGTTGTCGAGATGTGAACAGGAATATTATCTTTGTAATTTGCAGCGAGCGTGTCAAAAATGGGTGTGCCTCGCGGCGCATTAAAATCACCACAAAAAACAAACTCCGGGATTTGATTAAGATGAGTTAATAAATATTGGAGGTCTTGGTATTGATCTTCATTAGGTTGACCATTGGGTGTCCAAGTAAAATGGGTATTTAAAATGCAATACGTTTGGTTATCTTTTACTACCTCAATCATCGTAAGCGCACGTGCTGTTTTTTCGGGTTCTTTCTCAGTCATACGTATGCGTTGCGCACCGTCACCCCGATAAAAAATATGATCATTTTTAATGATAGGCAAATGACTCAGCGTTAATAATCCTAAGTAATCCTCCGTTTTTTCAGAACAAATAATATTCTGGATCGTGTAGATTCCATGCATATCCGTCGCTTTTTCTAGTAACGCTTTATCCTTTCCTAAAACTTCTTGAAGTAATATGACATCAGGTTGTTGCTCTTTTAAAAAAGGCAGGATCCGTTCCAAATGACGGTCCATTTCTATATTTAAACAGATGAGTTTTAAAGGCGCTTTCATAGGGATTCGATTCATGCTTAAAATCTTGCCGAACTTTAAATATGATAACAGATTCGAAGTGCTGCGAAAATAAGGATATTGATGCAGAGCTTAATCCTTGCACTAAACAATTTTATTGGTTAATTGGGCAATTTCATCAATCTCTAAAGTCAGAAGATTACCAGAACGTACCCAGTGATCATTTTCCATCCCACTTCCTCCGGGTAAGGTTCCAGAGCCAAACAATTCCCCCACATGCAGTTGCTCATCTCGAGAAATATAAGCAATTGCTTCGCCTAAGGAATATTGCATGTTTGAGGTGGTACACTGAGCACATTTTATGCCATCAATCATAACGCTACCTTGCAATTGATTAACGCGGTGGCTAATTTCATCAGCAGTGACAATGATAGGCGACATCGCATTTAAGAAATGCTTAGCCTTTTGTGGGCCAAAACCAGATCTCATCTCAGCCATTTGGACATCTCTGGCACTAATGTCATTCAACACCACATAACCACCTATTGCTTTTTCTGCTTCCGTCGGCGATGCATTGAGAAGTGGTTTAGCAAGAATGGCTCCAAGCTCCAATTCATAATCTAATGCTTGCGTATAACTAGGTTGGCAAATATCTTCGCCGGAAGTAATAAAATTTAAATGATTACCAAAATAATAAAGCGGTTGCTTATACCAAATTGCAGCAGGTTTAAATTTAGGAAACGTTTTTTTCAATAATGATTCATAGCAGGAAGTTATTTTGTATTTTTGAGGTAAAAAGCGTTTTACAAACCCACGAGAAGCGTCGATAAAATGCTGCTCAAATAGTAGAAAATCTCGAAAAGATTGAGGCTGGAAAGGCAGTATAATCGTATCATCCGACGCAGTGATTAGGCTTTTATTTACTTCATCCGCAAGCAACTGCCAACCATCATATCCTAGTGCGAGCACAGCAAGTATGTCCGTTGCTAAACGATCTATGGAAAATTGTTGTTGAATATTACTCAATGTTGGAATGCTGGACAATCGAACCCACTGTTCAGCAGTTGATGCTTTTAGTACTTCCACTTGTGGTCCATGATCTGTTAATACGCGGCGTAATTTCATACTGCTTTCTCATTTGCGTTTGATTGAATAAAGTCCGTTACATTTCTCAGAGGACATTCTGATAGTAGCTGCCGCCAACCTAAGACATTAATAGGGCCTTTACGTTTAAAAAATAAATTTCTTAGTATTACGCCTAATGATGAATTCATTTTAACGAATGATTTGATAGCATCATCGGATGTTTTAACTGTCCAAGTAACTCGTTCCGTACGTTGCGTTTGGTAATGCTCTAGCGCTTTTTTTACAGGGAAGTGAGCTAATAGCTCAGACAAAACAATGACATCTTCAAATGCACTGGCAGCCCCTTGTTGTAACGTTGGGGAGCAAGCACTGCTTGCATCACCAATTAACGCCACACCTGGTCGTGTAAACAAAGGGACTGGTACAGAACGCAGTCGATCAGTGTGGATGTACTGATTAAAGGGTCTTTTGTCTAATAATAATCGCGCTATCCCTTTATAGTTCGTAAACAGGTTATTTAGATTTTCACTGGCTTTATTTGCACTTTGATATTGGCCTATGCGATCGGTTTGTTGTGCATAACAATAAATTCGATTTTTTCCAATAGGGTACGCTAAAAATGAATTATTTAAGCCAAATATGTAATCGGGCTGTACGCCCTCCGTTGAATGTTCAGAAATCCAACGCCAACAAGTTACACCTAAATCCACCAGTTCAAATGGTTCAAAGCACAATTCACGCACTTTCGAATAAATACCATCTGCACCAATCACTGCTTGGTAATAGCCATTAAGTTTTGGATTGGAGAACGTTACGTCCACTCCTGAATTTTGTTGATGAATACCCGTAATGGTAGTGTTAAAATGAATCTCATTCTGAATGCCGTCTTGCAAAGCAGCAAGCAGTTCAGTGCGGTCAAGTGCTACAAATTTATCTAAATTTAATGGCGCCTCGAGTAAAGAGGCTTGGCTAATTACTTTTCCATTCGATCGCGAATAAATAATGCGATTGACTTGATGCAATTGATCAGCAAACGCCGATAATCCCATATGGCGCAAGGCACGAACAGCATTTGCAGGTAATGCTATCCCCGCTCCGGTTGTGTTAAGCTGTGATTTTTTTTCGATGATGGTATAAGAAATCCCATGCCTTTTAAGCTGTCTCGCTAGACATAAGCCAGCAATCCCTGCTCCAGAAATTACAATATTATTCATTATTAGTAGCCGTTATGACGATTCACCATAATAGTTGATTCGTAGACTTGAGAAAAGATACGAAAATCCACAACGTCATTCATAATTAGGGTTAGAGTACTACTGTGCTTGAGAAAGTGCCCCCGCAAATGGGAAAGAGCCAAAGTGTCCCGAAAATGGGAAAGAGCCCCATTTTGACACTAAAAGGATTCTGGTTAATGAGATACGTACGAACCATTGAGAACTGTTACAAAAGTACTCAATGGTACCGAGAAGAGGACTCGAACCTCCACGGAGTTACCCCCACTAGCACCTGAAGCTAGCGTGTCTACCAATTCCACCACCTCGGCAATACGATGGCTAAGTTACTGAATGTCGCTCATATTGTCAAGAAAAGAAATCAAAGGGTCAGGCTTGATTGATTTCACCCATGGCTTCGCCTAAACGAATACTCTGTCCAGCAGCGATTTTTTGCTGCCATTGCATAGCGGCTTCCTGACTAAAAAGAAGAATCACGGTCGATCCTAACTTAAAATAACCCATTTCTTCACCTTTTTTTAGGTGTTTTTCTTGGGTATAAGCGATTTTCCGGATATCACGTGAGCGTGCGATATCACCCTGCCAAGCCGTTCCAATTCGTCCAACGACCGTTGCACCAACCAGAACCATAGCCATGCGACCAATCGGGGTTTGAAACTGTACGACCAATCGCTGATTTTTAGAAAATAAATCAGGAATGGTTTTCGTCAAAGCAGGTTGTACAGAATAAAAACGACCCGGAACATACGTCATTTCCGACAATATGCCATCGATAGGCATATGCACACGGTGATAATCTTTCGGTGATAAATAAAGCGTCGCGAAATGGCCCGCTTCGAAAGCTTTTGCTGTCATTTTGTCGCAGGCAAGAAGTTCTTGAACCGAATAATATCGACCCTTTGCTTGTAACAATTGCCCAGTTTGGATCAGGCCAATTTCACTGACCGCACCATCAACAGGCGAGACGATATCGGCTGATGCCATAGGGCGACAGCCTGGTTTTAAATGTCGAATAAAAAAATCATTGAAACACGCATAATGCGCAATATCAGGCTGAGCTGCCTCTTGCATATTAACACCGTGTTTTTCGATGAAACGTCGAATCAATCGGTTTTTGATGAGTGGCACTTTGAGATTAGCCAACAAGCCGGCATACAGCGTCAAAGCATGCTTTGGTAAAATAATGTGGGGAATCGATTTTAGATAATCATTCATCATGCAAAATGTAATAAATCTTCTCAAACCAGCCCGACATCATACCTTCAAAACTTAATTTTAGCGAGCTTTTTGTAACAGCGCTTCATTCACTTGTTTTGCAAAGAGGCGTGCGATTGATCGTTGTCAGTCAGCCAGATCTCCCTTATACTCTTGATTTTATTCAAGGAGTCTCCATGAGCGCTCATGTAAAAGCAGTGACTGACCTCAGCTTTGAAGCCGATGTCTTACAATCCAATAAGCCAGTTTTAGTCGATTTTTGGGCTGAATGGTGTGGTCCTTGTCGTGCCTTGGGACCGATTTTCGAAGAAGTTGCTAACAGCCATCATGCACAAGTTAATTTTGTAAAAATTAACATTGATGAAAATCCTAATACACCGTCCAAATATGGTGTCATGAGTATCCCTACGCTGATTTTATTTAAAAATGGGCAAGTAGAATCGATGAAAATGGGTTTATTGTCAAAATCGCAATTAACCGCTTTTCTTGACAGCCTCCTTTAAATATTTGCAAGGGGCCATTGTGTCTTGGTGAACGACATGTCTGAGTATGTCATTATCGCAGATGGCCCTTTTTTAGATAAATCACGGATTCAATCCGTGATTCAAAATCGACACATCATCGCCTTAGATGGCGCAGCCAATCAATTACGCAAGCTATCCATTACACCCCATGTGATTTTAGGGGATTTTGATTCTATCGATGCCTGCAGTCAAACATATTGGGGTATTAAAAATACCTTTCACAAGCTCAGTTTGCAAGATGAACCTTATCAAGGTAACCACCACGTTTTAATTGTTCCGGCAGCCGATCAAAACTTAACCGATCTTGAAAAAGGTATTGCATACTGCGATAAACACGGTGCAACACAGATTACGTTGCTTTGTGCGGCAGGTGGCCGTGAGGACCTGCATGAAGGAATGAAAATCGCGCTCCGCACAGCATATCGCCGTCAACGCCCCATTTGGGTGCATACAACACACCAAACATTGCGTTATGTTGAAAACGAATCCATTACATTTTATGGCCATTCGGGTGATTATTGTGGATTCGTCGCAGTCAATCAGGGTCTTTGCTCTACTGATGGCTTGTTGTATCCCTGTCACGACTTACCTTACAGTGTTTGTAACCGCTTACAAGGAAAATCTGCCACGATTCATGTCAAGGGTGGCGCATTACTCATTATGCCGTTACAATGCGATTTTCTTCCCTGATAAACTCTCTTTATGGATACTCAATTTTATCGCGCGTTTGAAGATCGTTTCCGCGGTTCATGCGAATTAATTACTGAGCGCTTGCGTGTTTATTTACCGTTTATAGCGGCTCTATTAGAAATATACCCACAAGCTCAAGCCATTGATCTCGGCAGTGGGCGCGGAGAATGGCTAAGTCTACTCGTTGAATCAGGGATGCAGGCCATTGGTATCGACAACAATGACGCCATGCTGGATGAAGCACGAACTCGTGGACTGAATGTCATCTGTCAAGATGCCATGACTTACTTACAAACATTACCGGATGCTAGCCAAGCCCTTATTTCAGCATTCCACTTTGTGGAGCATATCCCGTTTGAAAAACTGATGCTGTTAGTCAAAGAGGCATTACGTGTTCTAAAACCAGGCGGATTACTAATTCTTGAAACACCCAATTCAGAAAATTTAATGGTTGGCAGCAGCCAATTTTATTTAGATCCAACGCATCAACGCCCTATTCCTGCGCCGTTGCTGGCTTTTTTAACCGAGTATTGTGGTTTTAATAAAATTAAAATATTACGCTTACAAGAAACCATTCAGGCACATCAACCAAGCATAACACTGGCAGATGTTTTACTCGGCGTCAGCAGCGATTACGCCATCGTTGCACAAAAAGCAACGGACACATTAAACACCTCGAAAATAGATGCCCTTTTTTCTCAAACATATGGTGTTTCCCTAGATGAGTTAGCACACGCATATCATGTCTCTAACCACTTGGCGATGCGTGATCTGATTCACCATGAAATTCGCTTATCTTCGCGCATCAAACAATGGTGTAGAAAACGCTCCTGGTGCCGTCGCTTACTTAAGCAGATACGTGGTGGGGCATAGCCATGATTTTAAAACAATGATGAATGCGGTGATTACGTTTAAAATCAACATCAATGGTTGATTCACTCATATTCACCACATCATAGCATCGGACAATTTCCGGTGATAATTTAAACTTACGCAAGTTCGTCGAAAAATACAAAATACCACCGGGATTTAAACGTGAAGCAGCCAGATTAATCAAGGTTTCGTGATCACGTTGCACTGACATCGTTTGCCCCATCCGTTTTGAATTTGAAAAACTGGGCGGATCAAGGAAAATCACATCAAATTTATCTTTTGTTTGTTGTAGCCAACTTAAGCAATCGATTTGGATAAACTGATGACGATTGAGATTCAATTGATTGTGCGCAAAGTTTCTTTTTGCCCATTCTAAATACGTATTCGATAAATCAATATTCGTCGTTAAAGCACCCGCCTTTGCCGCATGGACACTGGCTGTAGCCGTATAACAAAAACAATTTAAAAATCGAGTATTCGCAGGTAACGTTCCAAAGTATCGTCGTAACGGCCGATGATCTAGAAAAAGACCGGTATCTAAATAATCGTGCAAATTTACTTCCAGTTTGACAAAACCTTCGTCAACAATCATGTGTTGATTTGTTTTGTCCATTTTTTCATACTGTGATAGTCCTTTTTGTTGCTGACGACGTTTAAAAACAATGTGGTTCAGCGGAACATCGAGTACACGGCGGATTTCTTGCATAACATCTTGTCGACGGATAGCGGCAGTCGCCTCAGGAATCGTCGCGGGAGGGGCGTATTCTTGTAAAACAATGTGATCTTGATAACGATCAACAGCAAAAGCATATTCAGGAATATCCGCATCATAAATACGATAACAACTGATTTGCTCTCGCTTCGCCCATTTTTGTAAATGCACCAGATTTTTTTTCAAGCGATTCGCAAACATCATTGCTTCAGGTGATGCTTCTGGTATTGACGGCTTATTGGGATCTGTCAGACGAAATTGATTGGTGTCATCCAACTGAAAACAATACAACTTGCAATCTAATGCGCCGTTGTACAAACGGTATTGCTTTGCGGCACGTAACCCCAACGCTTTTGCCAACTCAGGACTTTCTGTAATGACCGCTGCAGACCAGCCGGTATAGTGATGATGCAAAGTTTGTCCTAAAGATTGATAGACAGGAATCAATGCTTGGAAATCGGCTAACCTTTCCCCGTAAGGTGGGTTACAAACCACCAATCCGTATGAATCAATAGGCGCGACTGATTCCGTTAAGGTTGAAACGCGCCACTCAATCCAATCGGCAACACCGGCACGTTTCGCATTCTCTCTTGCGGCAATAATCGCTCTTTTATCAATATCAGAACCTTTAAAACGCGCTGAAATGGGTTTTTGGCGCGCAGCCGCGAGCTGGCGTTGTTGTTGCCATAAGGCTTCATCATGGTGTTTCCAATGCACAAATGCTTGATCTTGGCGCAATAAACCAGGAGCCATATCCGCGGCCATCATCAAGGCTTCGATTACCAACGTACCGGAACCGCAACAAGGATCATGTAGCCAACCACCTTGTGAGGCAATCTCCGGCCATTTTGCTCTTATCAGTATGGCTGCAGCAACATTTTCTTTTAAAGGAGCCAAACCTTTATCAAGACGATAACCACGCTGATGTAAACTATAGCCGGTAAAATCTAAACACACCGTCAAGCTACCCTTTTTTAAATAAGCTTGAATTCTCACATCAGGAGATTGACGCTCAATATCAGGTCGAACACCAACCTGCTCACGAAAAGCATCCATGATGGCATCTTTCATGACTTGTGCACCAAACATTTCGTTGCGAATCTCTAAAGAGGTTCCGTGGAAAGAAATGGCAACGCTGGATTCCACTGCAAATTCATTTGGCCAAGGGTATGCATGGCAAAGCGCGTAAATATCTTTCGCTGAAGAAGCGGGGCCCGTACACAAAATAATTTGCACGCGGTTCGCTAATCGTGACCATAACGCAATATGATAAAGTATTTCTAAAGAAGCGGCGCCAAAAACACCTTGAGGATTAACGCGACTATCCTGTAGGCCCAAGATATCCAGTTCTTCTTGTAAAAGATATTCGAGTCCTCTAGGACAGCTAACCAGTATGGAATATAACATGCGCTACCTATTTACGGCTGAGTAGATGATAAGCATGACGAATCGCCTCGTGATCGGCGCCTCGCATCAATTTACCAATGAGTTGTGCTTGACGCCGGATGGCGCCATGGCTTTTTAATCTTTTAGCTTCTAACAGTGCGGTGTGTAATGCATCAGTCAACGGCAATTGTTGTAATTGGTCTATTCGCAACCGAACCAGCTGTACACCTAATGCTTGTAATGCCTCCGCTTCACGCTTACGCGCTGACTTACTGATAACGAATATTTCTTCTTCCATGAATTAAACAGCCTCATTCGCAATGATCGTACGTTTTTCAACCCGAGATTGGAAGAACGCGCGACTAATAGCAATTAAGTTGTAACATAAAATCATCAATAACAACGAATGTAACCAACTCACCGTCATGTATTTAAAAACGGGTAAAATAATCGCAACACCCAAACATCCGCCCAAACTAAGCACCAACGTCCGCTTTAAAGGAATTTTCCCTTGTTGCAAAAACATCAGTGTTGTCAGTGGCTGCTGCATGGCGCCCGCTGTCATCATAATTGGAAAAGCAACGATGGGCGATACATTGAGGAGAAATAAAACACCTTGGACCATGGCAAACAATCCAACGCCCGCAGACGTTAAAGCACCACAGACGATCATCCCCACAAAACCAAGCCCGAGCTTCCAACTGTGTAGGGCGATCGCGGTTCCCCCCACCGGCAATAAATGAAACTGCTTACATACCAATAAAAAGATGATCACTGAAAAACAAAACATCATTGCAAAACGAATGCCCTGCTTTTTTAAGCGACTGATAATACCGCCGCCCAATACACCACCAATACATGTCCCAAGAACCAAAGTGACCAATGTGGTCAGATCGACCTCAACGAACTGCATAAAAAAGAAAGATTCCAGGGCGCCAGGGATAACTTGCGCACCATTATTCATCGCTGGCAACTCTTCATCACGAAACGTTCCCAACAATTTGGCTAATGTAATATTAACTGCAAAACTACCAAGGCCGATAGTGTCCGCAATAAAAGCGATGACACCACTGCCGGCCAAACGAAAATAATCACTAAACGATAAAGACTCACGTGGCTGGCGTTTGAGTTGATAAAACATTGCGCCGGCGCAGATAAGTGTCAACAAGACAATCGCTGCAGTCAACAAGTTCTTAACCATTAAGACCTCATAAAAAACAAAATTGTCTATATTTTAACACGTTATAACCAATAAACAAAGATAAATAGAAACAACCACACCACATCCACAAAGTGCCAATACCAAGCAACCGCTTCAAAAGCGAAATGCCGCTCGGGTGTGAAATGCCCGTAACAAGAACGTAGGAAGATCACAATCAGCATAATGGTTCCAATGGTAACGTGTAACCCATGGAACCCGGTTAACATGAAAAATGTTGTACCGTAAATGCCCGCATCCAACGTTAAATTCATTTCAGTGTAAGCATCATAATATTCGTGAGCCTGAAATATCAAAAAGATGACACCCAAAACAATCGTTAAAAATAACCCAGCAATTAATTGACGGCGCTTATTCAGCTTAAGAGCCCAGTGTGCCCAGGTCACTGTCGCACCGGATGTTAATAAAATCAGCGTATTCACTGCAGCGAATCCCCACGCACCCATTGCTTCTTTTGCACCAACAAACGCATGATTTCCGGGGTTCACTAACAACGGCCAAGTTGCTTTAAAGTCAGGCCATAATGTCAAATGTGTAATCGGACGAATGTCGCCACCTAATTGCGGCACAATCACATAACGCGCGGCAAATAGCGCCCCGAAAAAAGCGCCGAAAAAACAGACTTCCGAAAAAATAAACCAACACATACCCCAACGAAAGGAGCGATCGACTTGAAGATTGTAGATGCCCTTTTGATTTTCATATATCACCTGGCCAAACCAACCAAATAACATGAAAATTAAAACACAAAAACCGACGGTGAAAATATAAGGACCATACCAGTCAGCATGTATCCAAGACGCAGCCCCCACCAATGTCGTAAATAAACCTAATGAACCCACGAGTGGCCAATGACTTGGCTTGGGGATAAAATAGGCACCTTGTGCTCCCATATATACTCCTCATTCATTTTGTTATGCACATCATCATGCAAAACATACTAGTCTTTAATTTCGTTCAGAACCTGTATTCACGGTCGCTAAGCTATCACCTCTATTGCTCACGTCAAACAAAGTGTAAGCCAAGGTAATGGTTTTAATTTTGCTTGGCAAATCTTTATCCAAATGAAACAGCAATGGCATATCCATTGCTTCATGACCATTGAGTACTTGTCGCGTAAAACAAAAACATTCGGTTTTCTTAATGTATTTTGCTGCGATACCAGGCGTTACACTGGGGATCGCCTGTACTATCATACGCTTATCGGTCTTATTTTCTGCATAAAAAGCCAGTTTCGCAATTTCACCGGGATGCACTGTCACCTGGTGCACCTTAGGATAAAACAACCAAGGCACACCACTGTTATTCGTAGCAACGAACTGCACAAGAATTTCTCTTTTCTTATCGATATGAGCCGCATTGGCAACATAAGATTCTTTTGTCTGTACAACTTTGCCGTTAATACTCAGTGCTTTACATAAGCTGTTGTAAATCGGAACCAATGCAAAACCAAACCCGAACATTGCAATGGCAATAATAAACAGCGTACGCACCCATTTTAAGTTTCTCGACGGCATGACAACCTTTATTCAACCACGGGTGGCTCGGTAAAACTGTGATAAGGTGGTGGCGATGACAGTGTCCACTCTAAGCCATGTGAGCCTTCCCAAACACGTCCATCTACCTTTTCTCCATGACCAGCTGCCGTACGGATAACGTTAATCAAAAAGATTAACTGTGAAAACCCAAACACAAAGGCCCCAATGGAAGTAATCAAATTAAAGTTAGCAAATTGCAATGCATAATCAGGAATACGCCGTGGCATACCAGCAAGACCTAGGAAGTGCATGGGGAAAAACACCACATTCACAGAAATCACTGATAACCAAAAATGCCATTTCCCTAAACATTCGTTATACATACGACCTGTCCATTTAGGCAACCAATAATAGGTCGCAGCAAACAGGGCAAAGATCACTCCTGGCACCAGAACATAATGGAAGTGGCCAACCACAAAGTAGGTGTCTTGATATTGAAAATCGGCCGGAACCAGAGCTAACATCAGGCCTGTAAAACCACCAATCGTGAATAAAAAGACAAAAGCAATGGCAAACAACATCGGCGTTTCAAAGGTGAGAGAACCTTTAAACATGGTAGCAACCCAGTTAAATACCTTCACCCCAGTCGGCACGGCAATCAGCATCGTGGTATACATAAAAAATAGCTCTGCACCCAGCGGTACACCGGTTGTAAACATGTGATGTACCCAAACGACAAACGATAAGAGTGCAATGCAAGCAATCGCGTAAACCATGAAAGTATAACCAAACAATTTTTTACGGCTAAAAGTAGGAATAATTTCAGAGATAACACCAAAAGCAGGTAATACCAAAACATACACTTCAGGGTGCCCAAAGAACCAGAAAATATGCTGGAATAATACCGGGTCTCCGCCACCAGATGCTTCAAAAAAGCTGGTACCAAAATGTCTATCGGTAAGCATCATTGTCACGGCACCAGCCAGAACAGGCATAATCGCTATCAATAAAAACGCGGTTACCAACCAAGTCCATACGAACAAAGGCATTTTCATAAAGGTCATGCCGGGTGCGCGTAAATTTAAGATAGTCGCAATAATGTTGATCGATCCCATAATGGAGGACAATCCCATCATATGTACGGAAAAAATCATAAAATCGGTACTGGGAGGCGCAAATTTAGTCGACAATGGCGCATACATGGTCCATCCAAAGTTAGGTCCACCACCGCTGTGGAACAAGGTTGAACCTAAGAGCGTAAACGCAAAAGGTAATATCCAAAAGCTCCAATTATTTAACCTGGGCAATGCCATATCCGGTGCGCCAATCATCATGGGAATTTGCCAATTCGCCATGCCGGTAAACGCCGGCATAACGACACCAAATAACATAATGAGCCCATGTAAGGTCGTCATTTGATTAAAGAAATTCGGATCAACAAAACGATGACCAGGAACAGCCAGTTCCGCACGGATCACCAATGCCATCGCACCCGCGACAAAAAAGCTTATCATTGCCAGCCAAAGATATAAGGTTCCGATATCTTTATGATTGGTTGTAAAAACCCAGCGCTTAACAAATCCCCAAAACCCCGGGCCTTGATGTGCGCCATGATCATCATGTGCATCATGTATGCTGTATTGACTCATTGCAAACCTCCTGCTTGAGCTTTTTGAACGATTATTGGCTGCTGCGAAGACCCTCTTCTTATTTTGGCCACATCCTTGGGCTGAACTTCATCGTCGGTATTATTTTCCCAAGCATTACGCTCATAGGTTACAATCGCTGCGACTTCAGTATCCGTTAACTGCTCGGCATACCCTTGCATCGCTGTGCCTGATACGCCGTTCAAAATCATACTAATATGTCTTGAAATCGGTTTACCAACGGCGACCGAGCTGCCTTTTAATGCCGGAAACATTGGCGGTAAACCACGACCATTTTCTTGGTGACACGGTGCACACACGATATCGTATTTTTGCTTACCAATCCGCATTAACTCAGCACGGCTCAAATCAGGCTGCGGAGATGATAGGGTCTCAATATTGCTACCTGATGCATTGACTTTAGGTTGACTGGCAACCCACGCTGCAAATTCTTTTTGTGTCACTGCTTTGACAACAATCGGCATAAAACCATGGTAAATACCACAGAGCTCTGTACATTGTCCGCGATAAATACCAGGTTTTTCTATACGTGCCCATGCCTCATGCATAAAGCCTGGGATAGCATCTCGTTTGATGCCTAAATCTGGAACCCACCATGAATGCACGACATCATTGGCTGTTACTAAAAAGCGAATTTTCTTATTGATAGGTAGAACCAATGGTTTATCAACCTCTAATAAATACCACTCACCTTTCGGCTGTTTATTCTGAATTTGTTCGTAGGGCGTTGCTAAAACACTGTAAAAACTAATCCCTTGATCCAAGTATTGGTATTGCCATTTCCATTGATAGCCAACCACTTTGATAGTGACATCTGCATTTTCAGTATCATCCATACGCATTAATACTTTGGTTGCTGGAATCGCCAACGCCACTAAAATTAAAAATGGAATGATAGACCATATCACTTCAAGCACATAATGCTCATGAAAATCGTCTGCCTTGTATCCTCTTGATTTACGATGAAAAATCAGTGAATAAATCATGACGCCAAAAACAACGACGCCAATAATCGCACAAATTAACATGGCAACCATATGTAAATCATACATATCATGGCTTAACGGTGTGACACCACGCGGCATATTTAATTGCCATGCATCTGTAGCAAAAGCCGTGGAGAGGCCGCCACATAAACATAACATGCTGATCAAAACACCGAGACCTTTTTTGACATAAAACCGCTTTAACATGCCTATCCCCATTTTCTTAAATATTTTCAGGCTTACCACAACGAATAATCTCCACCTGTTTTAGACTGATTAACCATGTATTTAACTGCGTCAATCACTTCCCCCGTTGTGCACTGCTCGCATCCACCTTGTTTTGGGTGGCCCGCGCCATGCAATGTATTTTGAATCAACACATCCATATTTTGTGCGATCAGCGGCTGCCAAACAGCCTTATCACCTGTCACCGGAGCACCTGATTTACCTGTTTCGTGGCAGGCACGACAATACTCGGTATAGAGCTTCTTACCACGAGTCGGAAACCGTTTTGATTTATAGGCTGCCAAATCCGCACGCTCTGAACGCGACAATGATTTATCCAAAATGTAGTCAACGGCTGCCACGACATCTTGTGTTGAGCAGGTCACACAGGCACCCTTGATTGGCATACTGTTATAGCCGTCAATAGCATGTCGATACAATCCAGTAAGACCACTGGTTTTTAAACGGCGGTACCAGTTGGGGCCATTGCCAATAATCGGCGCGGACATTTCGCCATTTTGGTGACAAATGACACATGAGCTAAGGTACACTTGCCGACCACGCGCAATTGTCGGCGCAGCATTCGAACCAGGAACCCCAAGTTGCTCAGCGCTCTTAACCGCCTTTAGGTACACCCCCATGGCGATGCGATCTTCTTCTGTCAAATACTTAAGGCTATTGTGATTCACTTCCGCCATAGGCCCTGCAACAGGACCAGCTTTATTTAGCAATTGATGCGTCACAAAAACATCAGCGATTTCTTTGGGTGTTGCGCTCTCTAGACCTTGAGCCGAAATATCGGGGGCCCAATGGCCATCAATAAATCCACCTTTTAAATAATATTTTGTCTTAGGCGAACCAAGTGGATTCAACGGTGTATGACACATACTGCAGTGCCCTAAGCCATCAACGATATATTTACCTCTATTCCACTCGGGTGATTGGCTCGAATCATATTCATACGTATTATTCGGATAAAAGAACAGTAACTTCCATCCCCATAAAGTGAAACGTGCGCCTGGCACACTGAAGGGGAAAGGTAAAGGTCTATTCGGTTGCTCAACAGCAGGTATACTCATAAAATAAGCATATAAAGTGCGCAAGTCTTCGTCGGTCACATTCGCGAAATAAACAAACGGGAAAACGGGAAAGTAATTTTGCCCAGCTGGATCGCGACCATGCTTCATTGCACGAATAAAATCTTCTTCAGACCACTCACCAATCCCTGTTTTTTTATCTGGCGTAATGTTAGGGCTGTAGAAAGTACCGAATGGCGTTGCAATAGCTAAACCACCAGCATACGCAGGCGTGCCACCTTTAACGTTGGTATGACAAGCGATACAATCGCCCATTTTTGCCAAATATTCACCGCGCTGAATTTTTTCAGCTTGTCCTGGTGTTGCCGCTTGGGTAGCGGGGTAAGCCGGGTAGTAGCCATCCACCAACTGCAGCGTAGGCGCTTGATTTGAGTTGTCAGCAGCACAGACAGCGTGGGGAATAGACCCTATTAACGCTGCGAATAAGCCACTTATAAAGATTTTATTCTTATTTTTTAAGAAACCGCTCACTGACCTTCCTCTAAAGATCTAAATGTCGCATTTTATACCTGTAAACAGATAACTTGCAATCATTTCATGGGTATCAGGCAAGCTTTTCTAAACCGCTGTTCGGAGTTTTTATGCTTTTAAATCGAGAGAAATCAATGAGTACGAGGCAAACGCTCTAAAAAAGCGCAGCACTAGCAGCGCTAATGTGAGCATTTTTTAGAGCGTTTAACGAATTAATCATTGATTTATCGAAGGTTTAAAAGCATAAAAACGCCGAACAGCGGTTTTTCTAATTGAACTTCTTGGACGATGTGATAATAGGTGTTGTTGATTTTGTGTCATCGCTGATCTTTTTATGACTGAGAAAACCCTTCTCAGACAACAAGGTGACATAAAGTTTTTTTTGCTTTAACAAATACTCCAAAACCACCTTATGACCATATTTTTCGGCCAAAGAGATGGCGTTGGTCACCATAAAAGCACCACCTTCATAAAAGTCTTTGGTATTAAAACACTTGGTAAGCAAGGCTTGTTTCTGAACGGATGTCAGGTCTTTTGATTCAAATATTAACTGCAGCGCTTCTAAGTTACCGACTTTGATCGCCACAATACATTTTTTTATCATCTCAAAATCCAGGCCAAGAGAAGACCACGGCTCCATCACCGCACAATGCGATTTTGAGTAATCGGCGTCCATATTGCACTCCAGCGATTCATTCTGGGTATAATTTCATTATACACCACAAAAACTACGGTAGAGTAAAAATAGGAATATTTTTTAGAAAGGGTCAATCAGTGTGTCGCCAATTGACCCAGTGGAATGACACATAGCAAGTCCAACCTCGCGTCGCTAGTATCGCAAAAAAACCGACTGAATGTCAACGTATCTAAACGGTTTTTATAGGCAAAAAGCTTGCAAAATGTCGCTGTTTCATAAAGAATACGCTACCTTATATTCAGGAAATTGGTCACGTACAATTCAACTGTTCTAGAAGCAGGTCAAAAAGGACATTCAACAAAAAAACCTGACTCAGTATTGTCTGCTTTACGCCATGCTCCTTTGACAAAATGAGATAAATATGAAAACTGCACTTATCACAGGGATCACCGGACAAGATGGCGCATATCTTGCCGAATTTTTATTAAAAAAGGGCTATATTGTTCACGGTATAAAACGCCGAAGCTCTTTGTTTAACACGGATCGGATTGATCATTTATACGAAGATCCACACATTGCGCATAGGCATTTGGTTTTACATCATGGTGATCTAACCGACTCCACAAACTTAATTCGTATTGTACAGCAAGTACAACCCGATGAAATCTATAACTTAGCCGCAATGAGCCATGTGGCTGTCAGCTTTGAGACACCCGAATACACTGCCAACGCCGACGGTATCGGTACATTACGTCTATTAGAAGCGATTCGTTTATTGGGTCTTGAAAAGAAAACACGTTTTTACCAAGCATCCACGTCTGAGTTATACGGTTTAATTCAAGAGATGCCACAAAAAGAAACCACACCTTTTTATCCACGTAGCCCCTATGCCGTAGCAAAGCTTTACGCCTATTGGATTACGGTTAATTATCGCGAAGCATATGGCATCTACGCATGTAACGGTATTCTATTTAACCATGAAAGCCCGATTCGTGGAGAAACGTTTGTCACGCGAAAAATTACGCGAGCACTGGCCAGAATCAAGCTCGGTTTACAAGACTGCTTGTATCTCGGTAATTTAGATGCCAAACGCGACTGGGGACATGCCAAAGACTTTGTGGAAATGCAGTGGATGATGCTGCAACAAGAGACACCAGAAGATTTTGTCATCGCGACAGGCGAGCAATACAGCGTCAGAGAGTTTGTTGAAACAGCGGCCGCCGAAATTGATATTCAACTCACTTGGGAAGGCGAAGGCATCAATGAAATTGGCCGTGATGCCGCGGGTAATGTCGTTGTGCGTGTCGATGCACGGTACTTCAGACCAACTGAAGTTGAAACGTTACTGGGTGACCCAAGTAAAGCAAAACAAAAATTGGGTTGGGAGCCAAGAACTTCGTTTAAAGAACTGGTTGTTGAAATGATGCGCGAAGATCTAACCAGCGCAAAACGAGATGAGCTTATTAAACAACACGGCTATGTTGCCTACGATTATCATGAGTAAGGATCATCGTGATGAAAAATAAAATTTATGTTGCCGGCCATCAAGGGATGGTTGGTTCCGCGATTGTCAGAAGACTACGCCAAGCAGGATATAGCAATTTGTTGTTGCGTACTCGACAAGAGCTAGATCTCACCAATCAGCAAGCGGTACAGCATTTTATAAAAGAAGAGAAACCTGATTTCATTTTTTTAGCGGCTGCCAGAGTCGGTGGTGTACACGCCAATAACACATATCGTGCGGAGTTTATTTATCAAAATCTCATGATTCAAACCAATGTTATTCATGCGGCTTGGTTGGCGGATGTACAGCGACTGTTGTTCTTAGGCTCCAGCTGTATCTATCCTCGTGCTTGTCCACAACCCATCTTTGAATCACACTTGCTATCATCGGAATTAGAACCGACCAACGAGCCGTATGCGATTGCTAAAATCGCAGGTATTAAAATGTGTGAAAATTACAATCGTCAATATCAAACGCAATACGTGAGCGTGATGCCAACCAATCTATACGGGCCCAATGATAATTACGACCTCAATAACAGTCATGTGTTACCCGCATTTATTCGTAAGGTACATGAAGCCAAAGTACGAGGCGACAGTGAAATCGTGATATGGGGCTCCGGTCAACCTAAACGCGAATTTTTGTACGTTGATGATATGGCCGATGCATGTGTCTTTCTGATGGAAAACGATGTTCGTGACGGCTTATTTAACATTGGTACCGGTGAAGATCTCACCATTCGTGAACTAGCAGAAACCGTGATGGATGTCGTGGGTTTTAAAGGCCAAATTGTATTTGACGCATCAAAACCCGATGGCACACCGAGAAAACTATTAAATGTTGATCAAATGAAACAATTAGGCTGGACGTATCAAACCAGCTTGCGTGATGGTATCCGCGCGGCTTACAGTGATTTTTTAAACCCCCAAAGCCGTTATCAACAACAGCAAGCAGTCGAGGTTTAGACGTGAAAATCAGTATTATCACTCCATCGTATAATCAAGGGCAGTTTATTGAACGCACACTGCAAAGTGTCGCTATGCAGCGTGAACAATTGCCTGCTGACGTGACGCTGGAGCACGTGGTTTTTGATGGGGGCAGTACTGACAACACCGTGGATGTTTTAACTCAATTTAAACCCACTGTAAAATGGACCTCAGAAAAAGACCGCGGTCAAACACATGCTGTCAATAAAGGCCTTGCGGCAACCGATGGTGACATTGTGGGTTGGTTAAACTCTGATGACGTCTATTACCCTCATACATTAAGAGATGTATTGGCTTTTTTTACTGAACATCCTGAGTGCAATGTTGTTTACGGCATGGCCGATCACATTGATACCCATGATCATCCTTTTGAAGTTTATCCAACGGAACCATGGGATTTTGAGCGCTTACAACAAACATGCTTGATATCACAGCCCGCTTTATTTTTCAGACGGCGCGTTTTTGAAAAATACGGTTTGTTAGATGAATCCCTGAAATATTGTATGGACTACGAATACTGGATTCGCTTAGGCAAGCAAGGGGAAAAATTTGCACATGTACAAACAAAATGGGCTGGCTCACGTTTGTATGCCGACACGAAAACATTAAGCTCACGCGTTGCCGTACAAGCAGAAATCAACGATATGTTCAAACATCACTTTGGAGTTGTGCCAGATCATCGTATTTTCAACTATGCACACACACTGAGTGAACAAACCATTTCACGTGAAAAATATCCCTACCGCTTCTTACTCACAACGTTTTTTCATTCTATCCTGGCTTCACATCGCTGGAATAAAAACCTGTTGCCGATTCTGATTTCTTCTTATCAATTATGGGGGAAAAAAATCATTCGACGGCGCTGGGAAAAGCTTTTGAAAACAAAGCGACAATAAAGAGTGACCGCTCAGGCAATGGCGCCAAACTTAAGTCGCCTAGTCCCGTAGGGATAGATATCTAGAAAGAGCTGAGAGGTTATTTGAGAGGAAAAGTAAGCGTTCACATAATGGCGTCAACTTAAAGAAAAAATGTCTTTGCGAGTATCGCGAAGCAAGCCAGAGTACAGTACACAGAACCGGAGATTGCTTAGCAAAGATCGCAATGACGCCTTAAGTTGACGCGCCATTAAGCGTTCACAGCCTCGCTCTTGAACACTTACAAACTTTTACAAAGTCTTCTTATACAATGCCAGTGTTTCCCTTGCGCACTTTTCCCAACTAAATTGTTGGCTGCGTTGTAATCCTTTCATCGCCGTTGTATTACGCAAGTCGTGATCTTCGATCAACATTTGTATATTTTCCGACAACAATATTTCATCATGTGGATTTTGTAAAAAACCACTGTCTCCTACCACTTCTGGCATCGATGCCACATCCGAGGCAATCACAGGAACACTGCATGCCATAGCCTCTAGAGGAGGAAATCCAAATCCTTCGTACACAGAAAGATATAACATCGACAAAGCACCCGCGGTTACCATGGTTAAATCTTCTCGGGGTAAAAAGCCAAGTAGTTTAATTTCTCCAGCGGCAACCAATGGCGCAATTTGCTGCTCCAGTGCCGATGTTTTCCAGCCTTTCATACCAACAATGACCAAGGGATAATGTTTACGTACCGATTCAGGCAGGCGTTGATACGCCTTGAGAACAACCTGTAAATTTTTTCTGGGCTCCAATGTGCCCACTGAAAGCAAATATTGGCCATGTTTCAAACCATACTTATCTAAAGTAGACTGGGTCTCTGTCGCTTGACGGGGTTTAAAATCCGACTCAACTGCCAATGGAATCGCATGGATACGCTCTTTTGCAATCCCAAAAACATCAATGACTTCACGCTTCACAAACTCAGAAATGGTAATGATATTGGTCGCCCGTCTTAAACTCGGCTCAAAGTAACGATCCATTGCTTCAATACGTTGCTGTGGATGGGTTTCAGGAAAGCGAATCCATGATAAATCAAGCACGGTTAAAACCGTCGGCTTGTTGCATTTAAAGGCTAAAAAACAAGGCTCGTGGTACAAATCAATCTGTTTTGAAGAGGCAAGACGATTAAACTTGAATTGTTGCACATGGCGGTTAATCACATAAATATTTGGAATCACGCGCTTCACGGCTGATCGAATTTCTGTAATGCCAGGCAATGGTTGTTGACGAATTTCTTTATCCCAGCGGTATCCATAAAACAAATCGAGATCGACATCGGGAAGCGTTTGTAACGTCGTTGCCAACTGATAAATATATTGTCCAATTCCCGTTAAGGGAGACAGTAGAGGGGTGGCATTGAATGCAATTCGCATAGGTCTTCTCGATGACAACAAGTGTGCGCCAGTATAGCAGATTATTGGTGCCCCACAACCGTCAAAAAGAAGTCAGGACTTACGCAAAACAACGATCTCTTCGTTGGATTGTATTTTTAATTCGGTCATGTAGTCATCTAAACTCCCTCATTAAAAATAAAATCCGCCTCGACCTCGTTGTTGTGCGTAAGTCCTGAAAGAGTCAAATATGGTCGCTCTCGCGTGGGAAGTGAAAACTTTTCAGTGGGCCTTATTCGGAAATAACATCTACATTAGAATGCACATTTAAAACATGTAAGATGGCGCGTTGTGTTTCTTCAGCAATATTTTTTAACAAAGCATATAAGGATTTAACTTCTTCATATGTCGCAGAGGGAGACAGCGCATCTTCCAGCATTTGGCAAATGTGTTGTAATCGCGTGGTCGCACAATACATCGCACCGCCTTTCATTTTGTGTATCTGTTCTTTTGCCATTTGCCAATCTTTATCAAGATACGCTTTTTCAATTAAAGTCATTTGATGAGGGATTTCATGCTGTACCATTGATTGCAAAATATCCTTGAATAACAGGTTATCTTGATTTAACCCGCGCAACAACGAAGGTAAATCTAATAAAGGAACAGAGCCTAAAGCGGGTTTTTCGTTCTTTTCATGTAAAACCGTTTGTTTTTTCATATCAGGCAGGTCAGCGGGCAAATACGTATCGCGAATCATTTTTAAAGTCGCCAAATGCATCGGTTTACTATATATATCGTTCATCCCCGCACGCAAACACTCCTCTCGAATCCTTCCTTGTGCATGCGCGGTTAAGCCAATAATATTCAGCGGTTGACGCCCTTCTTTTTTCTCCCAAGTCCGTATACGAGAGCTTAGTTCTGTGCCTGAAATACCAGGCAAACCAATATCCGTAATTAACAGCGTATAGGTTTGTGTTTTCAATAGTGAGAGCGCCGATTCTGCGTCAAGACAGCTGGTACAGGAAATGTTCATGTCTTTCATCAAGCATTCCATAACCTTGCGCGCTATCTCATTGTCTTCAACCAACAAAACCATCGGTTCAGAAGATAATTCTGAGTGTCGATAAGACACCACATCGGGCTGAGCAACTGCTCGTGCATTCTTATTTATTGTCAAAAAATTGGCATCATCGAGAGGTTGTAGATCTGTTTTTAATGCCTCTGATCCTAACTGAAAAGCCAAATCAAAAGAAAACGTCGTCCCTTGTCCTGGTGTGCTAAATAACTGAATCGCTCCGCCTAATAACTCGATATAAGACTCGGCAATATGTAGCCCAACACCGTGCCCTTCATACATGCCTTTATACGAAGGTGATGCACGAAAAAATCGGTCAAAAACCTTATCTTGCAATTCAAGCGGAATACCAATACCTGTATCGACAACCTGAAAACGCACTGTGACATACTCTCCTTCTTGTTTTAAATATTCTAGATTGATATGTACAGAGCCTTTTTCTGTAAATTTAATGGCATTGCCAAGCAGATTTAATAAAATTCGATGTAGTTTGGTCCGATCACTCACAATATATTTCGGGACATATTCAGTGACATGCAAGGCCAATTCTATGCCTTTTAATTGGGTAGAAGGACGACCAATTTGAATGATATCTTGTACGCACTCGTGTAGATCAAACGTTTCTAAATGCAAGTCATTTTCACTGACATTATCGGCAGAAACAACTTCCAAGATACCGTTCAACAAATTCAACAATTGCTCACCACACTCCGATATCCACTGCACATATTGTTTTTCTTCTTCGTCAACAATACGTTCTTTCAATACTTGCGAAATCCCGACAATACCGCTTAGCGGTGTGCGGATATCATGACTCATATTAGCGATAAATTCGCTTTTAGCCCGATTGGCAATCTCCGCTTGTTCTTTAGCTAATTTTAAATAACGCTCTACTTCTTTTTGATGCGTAATATCCGTGGTAATGCCCATCAAACCGATAACTCGATTTTTTTTATCAAACAAAGGTACTTTATTTGTAATCGCGGTAATGGTGTTTCTACCTGAGATGGTGATTGTTTCTTCGTGATTCAAATACGCTTGACCACTGTCTATGACTTGTTTATCGATACTAACATATTCTTCCGCGCGATCTTTCCATCCCAATTCAAAATCGGTTTTACCTTTGACTTGCATCCAAGAATCAAGACCCGCTAAATGCGCGAACTCGTCATTTCCACCTTGATACACGCTGTTTTTATCTTTCCAATAAAACAACCCAGGTGCATACTTGATCACATTTTCTAATTGCATGCGCAATTCTTTATCCGTCACTTCCGGGGCGGGTTTACCAAAAACACCAATGGATTTCAGTTGATTTTTTACATCGAATAATGGCACAACTGTCCAGAAAATTTTTAAATTATTCTTCTTTTGCTGAACGTAGGTTACTTTTTTTTGTGTTGACGTGGGAATATTGTCAATAAAAGGTTTAATATCGGTTGTTTCGAACAATTGCAAAATAGATTGATTAAGCGTATCTCGCTTAGACCACTTTAGTATTTTCTCAGCTTGGGGATTAATATCAATTAATGTTAAATCATTTGAAAGAATTAGAATCAAATTATGTGAAAATTGCGAACACATACGGTACAAATCTTCGTAATGCATTTCTCCTAATATCTTATCCACCACACATCCCGCGGCTATTGACCATCCATATTACGCCGTAACATCATTTTTTATATGTTACACAACATGGATTGATCAGTTGAAATTGGTTTTTAGCTGTCACATTAAACCATTTAGTATGCAGTTTTTATTCTTTAAAGTCAATCCGCCTTTTATCTGGCATAATGCTGCTTTATCGAATACGTTAACGAAACACGAGACCAAGTGCAAATGTCTCTTCATTTTTTAGGATTTGACGAAAAAAAATCGATTTGATATTAGTTTACACACTGAAGAAACCCTGCTCCGAAAGAGACTATATTTCGTGATTATTTCCAATCAATATGAAACTTATTTATTTATTTTGATTTATTTTTAATCCAATGATATAATTTAAACCCAAAAAAATTATCCAAGGTGATTATTATGCGCACTAATCAAGACATTATAGTTCAAAAAAATAACCCCGTACTGGAGACTGTAGGATTCGCGGCATCTGAGGCTGGATCACTTCTATTGTGCGGCATTTTCGGTAAACTTACGTTACCCCTCGTAGGTTACGGCGCCGTAGCAGCCAGTGCGGGTTCTTTTGGTCTAATCGCAGCAACGTGTGCAACCGGAGGAGCCATTGGGGCTGTTGCAGCGCTAATACTCTTCAAAGGCATTGATCTTGTGGTTAATCCAGTAACCCACTCCAATACAAATTTAATGCTGAAAGCATTAACGGCTCTAGGTAGCATTGTTGGATCGATCATCATTGGCTCACTCATTTTCGGGGCAATGGCCAATCCCATGGGGTTATCCGTGCTTGCCGGTATAATTACGATGGCAATAGCTGGATGTGCTTTGAGCTTAGTTGCTACGATGATTGGAGGAGGAGTGGCCTGCGCGTTAAGCTGTGGAAAAAAAGGCCCTTCTGCTTCTGGATATCAACCCGTGAGCGAATCTATTTATGACGATCCCTTTGATGCTAGACTGGGTGAGTCTTTTATCCGTAATCCCAATGATAACTACAATCCCAATGATAACTACAATCACAATCGCTATTGAAACTCAATGTTTTAAATTAGACCACTTAAGATTCGAGCAAACGTCATCGCTGTCGTCACTCGACAGACAATATTTGCAAACGAACCTGTGAATTTATCGCTCCTGCTGTAGCTGGGGCGATAAACGTTACTAAGCGCGTGATATCAAGCCCCATCCAACCTGCCACACAAAACATCGCTCTCTTCGTTGAATTTTATTTTTAATGCGGTCATTTAGGGTCTGTTAACATTTGGGACGCGAGTCAAAAATACAATCTGCCTCTACTTCGATGTTTGGCGTCAGTCCTGATTTTAAAAATTTTTGGCTTCAAACACACACTTTCACATCATTTTTTGATCTCTAGTACTGAAATACTTACAAATTTAAAAAAATTTGATTATACTCCGCGCATTCACGTCGTGGTTAAGGAAAACAACCTATAACGAGGAGGAGAGCGATATGGGTCCATCAAACAGCAAAAAAACAGCAGATCATTTAATTCAATGGCTGCGCCAATATTCTATTACTCATCTTGATCCCTATCTTGCTGACGAGCAACGTAATTTTCCGCCGCATGTTTTGTTAGATTTTGGCAATCAAGGATTCTTTGGTCTACATGTCTCACGCAAGTATGGCGGCTTGGAATTAAAAACCAGCGATATGTTGCGCGTTATAGAGCAACTTGCTGCCATTGATCTCACGCTCACCACAATGGTGATCGAAAGCATACAAGGTGCCCATACGCTGGAGAATTACGCGACTGACAACATGAAGTCACGCTATCTGAATCAACTGGCCACAGGTAGAATTTTTACCGCCGGTGCCATGACCGAGTCTTCTGCCGGCTCTAATCCCCGGGCGCTCAAATCAACAGCGACACCCAATCATCAAAATGGCTGGACATTGCGTGGCAGTAAACGCTGGGTCGGTATGGGTGCATCGGCCGAAATTATTGCCGTCTATGTTCAGGAATTCGATCAACAGAATCAGTGGATTGGCATGAGTGGCTTTCTCGTACCTAAAGACGCACCTGGTTTACAAATCGGCCCTGAATCCGTCACCATGGGATTACGTGGGTTTTCTAAGCACACGCTGTATATGAATCAGATTCAGGTATCACCTGAACAGCGCTTAGGAAAGCCTGGTTGTGGCATGGAAATCGCCCAAGATAACATGATGTTTATCCGGCTTTGTCTGGCTGCCGCCAGTGTTGGTGCTATGAAAAAGTGCGCACAATTACTGGTTCGCTACGGGGAACGACGTACGATTTCAACAGGAAAACTAATTGATAATCCGGTTATCTTAATGCGCATCAGCGAGATGACTGCCATGATCGATGCACTAAACTATTTTATTACATGCATTGCTGAACATCATGATAAGGTCGAAACGCCCTTACCCGAAGAAGCCTTTGTCATCGCCAAAATATTGGGATCTGAATGCTTAAGTTGGTCAATTGACACCCTGGTACAGACATTGGGCGCGAGAGGGTACGAAGAAGCCAATGGCGTTGCAAAATTATTTCGTGATGCGCGTGTGTTTCGTATTTTTGAAGGGCCAACCGAAGCGCTCAATATGTATCTCGGCTCCCGTGTATTAACCAAAAACACGCAAATTGAAACCTTCGTGAATGAAACACTGCACCAAAGTGATTTATTTGCTGAAATCAAACTCTCAATAACAACATTACAACGACATTATCAACATGATAAATCCAACCTGTTTACGAAAGCGTTTTCTCTACAATATTGGACACAATCGGTCGTCGGTGAAATTATGTCCTATGGTTTTATCTCTTTGGTATTAAACCACCTGGCTCAAACAGACTCTTCTGACCGACTCAGTAGAGCGCTCACCTGGGTCAATCAACAGTACGCAGATATTGTTAGAAAAATGTTTCGAGCATCTCCTGCAGAGAAAGTTTTGCTGCAACCAACCCAAGCGCATGAGTTTGTTTCACATTATATTGAGTCGATTGGTAATATAGAGTCCCCCAGGACCATGGTTGACAATTCAATCGATAGTTTGTTACGCCCGCATCAAAAGGCGCCCCATTACGACAATCAATATCTACGTGAACACGAGCCGCATTCCGAACAAGTACCATTCAATCAGCTTAACGAGTCAGAACAGACCATAGCAGAATCGTTACCCGTGGTTACAGAGGCCGAGCGCCAACAATTGCTCCATGAATGGAATAACACCGAGCATGGCAGCACACCTACCTTACGCTGTGTGCACCACGTATTTGAAGAACAAGCGTCTCAGACACCAAACGCCATTGCGGTTACTTTTTACGAACAAACGATCACGTATGCGGAATTAAACGCGCAAGCCAATCGCGTTGCACATTATTTAATTCTCTCTGGAATTAAAGTCGGCGATTTGGTCGGTATTTATATGACGCGATCCATTGACATGATTGTCGGATTGTTAGGCATTTTAAAATCCGGGGCTGCTTATTTGCCACTTGATCACTATTATCCTCAAAAAAGCTTAGCGTTTATGTATCAGAATGCTGGTGCACGCATCCTCTTAACCCAATATGAGCAACTGCCACATACCCCCTTTGCAACCAATCAAGTATTTTGTATCGAAGATATCTTAAAATCGTCAGAAAACTGCTCCAATCCTAACGTTGCAAACTTGTCTACTGACGCATTGTGTTATGTGATTTATACATCCGGCTCAACCAGTCAACCCAAAGGGGTGATGCTGCCACACCGTGCCTTATCAAACTTAATTCATTGGCATTTAGAAAAAATAAACCAACCCCGTACTGTGTTACAATTTACCACGCTTAATTTTGACATGAGCGCGCTAGAAATTTTTTCCGCCATTTGCTCCGGCGGTAAGCTCATCATGCTGAATGAACGTGATCGTGTCGATTTGTTTGCTTTATCTCACATCATTAAAGCACAACAAGTCCAAACGCTTATTATTTCGGTGTCTTTTCTTAAAAGCTTGGCCAATGCATCATTAGATAAAAAATATTTTACATCGCTCAAAGAAGTGATTATCGCAGGAGAGCAATTGTTAATGACTGCTCCTATTCTTGCCTTCTTCAATCAACTGCATGCGTGTCGATTATGTAATTATTATGGCCCATCCGAAACGCATGTTGTTACGGCTTATGATTTCCCGGAAAACACGGCGGAGTGGCCAGAATACCCGCCGATTGGTCAAGCCATCAATCAAACCAAAATTCTTATCTTAGACGAAGAGCAACAGCTGGTTCCGGTCGGTGTTTCAGGAGAAATTTACGTGGGCGGGGTCAATTTAGCCAAAGGTTATATTAGTCATCCTAAACTCACACAAGAAAAATTTATCCTTGATCCCTGGGGTGAAACAACAAACGATAAGCTCTATCGAACGGGAGATTTTGGTAAGTATCAACCCGATGGTAATTTGGTATTTCTTGGTAGAAAAGATGATCAAGTCAAAATTCGTGGCTTTCGCATTGAATTACAAGAAATTGAAATGCACATTTTAAAATACCCAGGTATACAAGAGGCCGTGGTCATTACCAAGCATGATATTTATCTAAATAAAGTTTTAGAAGCGTTTATCGTCATCAAAGGTGGGTATCACGACCAATTAGAATTAGAAGAAGAAATACGACTATACCTAAAAGAGTATTTACCACAACACATGATACCGATGGCGTTTCATATTATTGACGCGATGCCGCTGACAGCCAGTGGCAAAATTAATCGCAACGCGCTTGAAAAACATGTTCGCTCATTGTCTGGTTCTACAAGAAAAATTATTGAGCCACAAACACAGACGGAAAAAGCCATCATTGCCATTATGGAAGATATTTTTAAACTCCATATCGGCGTTAATAATAGCTACACGTCCATTGGGGGTAACTCTTTGTTGGCAATGGAAATTGTTTCCCAGCTTCAAGAGCAATTTGCGGTTGAAATCCCCGCTTTCAGCTTACTCTCAGATCCAACGATTGCCGATACAGCCAAGCGTATCGATTATCTTTTGGCCGAGCACAATACTGAGGGGGCATTGCATTAAGTCATAACCTTGTTAAACTGAGAGCATTCATTCTCATTATTTAGGTCAGCATGATGGCTAAAACAAATTCTAAATACTTACAGTACTTTTTTATTTGTATCACGTCGGCCATGGCGCTGCTATCCTATGCCATCCTATTAGGTGGGTCGAATCTTTTTCAATGGGTATCGGCCCACATTAGCTATGCCGATGTATACGACACACAAAGCCTAAAAAGTGTGTGTGTCGTTGTTGCGATTTTATCGTTAAATTTACTTGAGCATTTTCAAAAAGTTAAATATCAAATCAGTTTGATTTTTTTATTACTGGTTGCTTTTTTATGTTTACATTTCTCGCTCACCAGTTATTTTGTTTTACTGGGTATTGCCAGGACTTTGTATGTATTAAATCAAGCCTGGATTCAGCGCTATGCCCCTTCTGAAATACGCACCACCATTGCAGGTATTGTGATGAGCTTAACAGGTCTCATCGATTTACGTGCTACGATGATGCAATCATCTTTAGATACCGATATCATTAAAGGAGTGTATATCCGCTGGGCCCTGGTATTTTTCTTTGTGCTGTTTTGCCTGTGTATTCGTCGCATGGGAATTGCTGATGTTCCGCTCAAACAATCGCGACCTACGCCGAAAGTAAAACGGACTATTGCTCATTTTATCGCCATCGTCATCAACCGCTTAAAACTGGATGGAGGACGCGCGGTATCGATTATTGTATCTAATCCAGTCATTATCGTCGCCTTCTTTCTGGGCGGCTTAGATACAACGCTTATCTATTATGCTTATGCAATGGCCAAAATCACTTTGCCAAACAACCCTCCCGAGTATGTGCAATATGCGATCTACTTAGGTGCGACGACATTGCCCTTTATCACCGGCCGCTTTGCTGACAAATTAGGTATTTTCCCCGTTTTTGTTTTTAACGTATCGATGCAAGTATTATTAACTTTTTTTATTGGATTCGCGTCACTCATTCCATTAAAAACACCTATTATTTACTACATCGCTGCTTTTTTAGAGTCAGGATTAGCAAGCAGCCTTTGTGTATTAGCCTACTCAATGATTGGCAGCCGGATTAAAGCTGAAAATCTTTTTAGAGCATTTACAATTGGGTTGCTGTCTAATTATGTCGGCTCTTATCTGTATGGCTTTATCTTCTATGCTTTTTCAAAGTCGTTTTCTAGCATTAAACTGATAACAGGCTCTATCAATTTACTTGGTATGCTTTTATTTTTATATTTTCATTTTCGCGAGCGTAAATTAGCGCGTTAATTTAGATATACTATCGACACCAATTATGCTAAAATTGCCTCATTTTTAGGCTCTATGGGCAAAACGCATCATGCCATCTGCTGAAAAACCGAATCCTAACGTTAGAGCAACTCGCCAAAAATTGGCATACGCACTCGTGGCGCTCTATTTAGAAAAAGAAAAAGAAAGCCACTTTAATCAAGACTCACTGAATGCACTCCGTCAATACCTATGGCTTGTGAATGATGGTAAAACTGAACTAAAAAAAACCGATCACTTCTTTAAAACGGAAGGATTTGATCTATCGAAAATCAAACAATATCAGGCTCGTTATCAAAAAGCAGCCGAAGCAAAAGCAAAATCGACTGCGTTCAAGGATTGTTTACAAACAATCGCCTATGGGCTAGCAGCATCAGTCTTGCCTTCTTTTATTTTGGCAGCAGGTATTTTCACCGCCAAGGCACACATTGCAACGATAGCCGCGGTATTATTTTTTATCATCATAGGAAGCCTGTCACTCCTCGGTACACAAGCATATATCTGGTTTCATCACGAGGATAAAAAACCAAGCCGCTATGGCATGGTTAAGCAGCGCTTTGGACAATTTTACAACCAAACGTTTACACAAGAAGAGGGACCCGCGATTTATAAAGACACTCATCTTGAGTCGGTATTAATGGGGCACATGGATATCTCGGAATTAAAGCCGTAGTGCTTTATACAGGCTCGACCGTATTGTCAAATGACGACTCCCCAAAACAAAAAAGTCTTCTGTAAAAATCTTAAATTAGCCTCTTGATATTTTCCTGACAAAGTGACACCATTCGAAAGCTGGTCGCACTGCACATACAGTTGACAGCGCTGAGCTAGCACATCGGACGATTTAGCTTTATTCAAGAGGGACCTATTCATGAGTTACGCACAAAAACACATCCAAGAAGCCATTCAAATATTAGAAACGATTGACACATCCACTGTCGAGCGCATGGCTGATATTCTTGCCACGGTTAAGCAGAATCAAGGTCGTCTTTTCTTCTTAGGCGTTGGTGGTAGCGCGGGTAATTGCTCTCACGCTGTGAATGACTTTCGTAAAATTGTGGGTATTGAAGCATATGCCCCAACAGACAATGTCTCCGAACTCACCGCACGTACCAACGATGAAGGCTGGGCTAGTGTGTTTGTCGAATGGCTGAAAGTGAGCAGACTCAATGCGAAGGATGCTTTGTTTATCTTATCTGTTGGTGGTGGAAGCCTGGTTAAAAACATCAGCCCCAATCTGGTCACCGCCCTACAATATGCCCAAACCATGGGTGCTAAAATTACGGGCGTGGTCGGGCGAGATGGTGGATACACTGCTGAAGTTGCAGATGCGTGCGTCATTATTCCAACGGTCAATTCAGACAATATCACCCCCCATTCAGAAGCATTTCAAGCGGTGATATGGCACCTATTGGTATCCCATCCCAAACTAAAAGCACGTCAGACAAAATGGGAATCAGAGGCTGCATGTGTTGTCTAAATCCGAGCGCGTAGCCGTATTTTTAGATAGAGACGGTGTCATTAACCAATCGGTGGTCGTGAACGGTAAGCCTTATCCACCTGAAAACGTAGCATCCATGGTGATTCTCCCAGGTGTTTTTGAGGCTTTAACCGCATTAAAGCAAGCTGGATTTATATTGATTGTTGTCACCAATCAACCCGATGTGGCAACGGGCGTCACCACCGCCGAGACGGTAGAAGCCATACACCAATACATGGTGGAGCACCTACCCATCGATGCTTTTCGCACGTGCTTTCATATTGATGCACATGATTGTCACTGCCGAAAGCCCAAACCTGGCGCCCTATTACAGGCTGCCGAAGACTATCAAATCAACCTATCAGCCAGCTACATGATAGGTGATCGATGGCGTGATGTAGAAGCCGGGCAGAATGCCGGTTGTAAAACCATTTTTATTGATTATGGCTACACTGAAAAACAACCTCAAAACATGAATTTCACCGTGCAATCACTTAAGGAAGCCGCACATATTATTTTAGGAGAAATGAAATGAACCGTGTTGAAGATTTATCTGTCAAAATTTTTGCTGATGGCGCTGACAAAGCCGGTATGTTAGAAATGAATGCCAAGTCATTTGTCAAAGGCCTAACCACCAACCCCACACTGATGCGCAAAGCGGGGATTCAAGATTACAAAGCGTTTGCCTTGGATATATTGAGTGAAATCAAAGAAAAACCCGTTTCTTTCGAGGTTTTTTCAGATGATTTTGCGGATATGGAGCGTCAAGCGAATGAAATCGCCAGCTGGGGTAGTAATGTTTACATTAAGCTACCCGTAACCAATACCAAACAAGCACCGTGCTATGACTTAATTAAAAAATTAGCTGCCAAAGAAATTAAGTTAAATGTCACGGCAATTATGACGCTCTCACAAGTTCGTGATGTGGTCAATGCGCTGGATCCTTATGTTCCCAGTTATGTTTCGGTTTTTGCTGGTCGTATCGCTGATACAGGTCGTGACCCCTTACCCTTAATGGCAGCCGCGGTTGAAATGTTAAAAGTCGCACCGGCTGCTGAACTGATTTGGGCAAGCCCACGTGAGCTCTTGAATATTCTTCAAGCTGATGCGATTGGTTGTCATATTATTACGGTGACGAATGACATCATTAAGAAGTTATCTTTAGTGAATTACGATTTAGATACTTATTCGCTCGATACAGTCAAAATGTTTTATAACGATGCAACGGCTGCTGGTTTTGTGTTGTAACAAACATAAAATGCCTGCTCTATGGATTCCGCGGACAAGCCGCGGAACGTAGGTGGGGTGAAGATTTAACATCGAATGGGCTGTAACGGAGAATACATCATGGATATTTCGGAGCGTAAAATTGCCATTCTTGGACTTGGTTATGTGGGTTTACCACTGGCTGTTGAGTTTGGTAAAACAAGACCGGTGATGGCATTCGATATTAACTCGCACCGTATTAATCAACTGAAACAACATCAAGATGAAACGCGTGAAGTGAGTCAAGAAGAGCTAAAAGCGGCTCAATTCACTTATTTTACCGACCAATTATCCGACTTGCGCTTTTCTGATATTTTTATCGTCACGGTACCCACACCGATCGACGCCTGTAAGCAACCTGACTTTAAATTATTAGTCGATGTCAGCGATATGATAGGCTCTATTTTGAAGCCCAATGACATTGTTATTTACGAGTCGACTGTCTACCCAGGCGCCATTGAAGAACGATGCGTTCCTGTTTTAGCAAAAAAATCACAGTTACGCTTCAATGAAGACTTTTTTGTTGGCTACAGTCCTGAACGTATCAATCCTGGTGATAAAAGCCGACGGTTAACAGATATTAAAAAAATTACTTCTGGCTCGACACCCGAAGCCGCTCGTATTGTCGATAGCCTGTATCGTGAAATAATCACCGCCGGGACCTACCCTGTCTCCAGTGTACAAGTCGCGGAAGCCGCGAAAGTGATTGAAAACACGCAGCGTGACTTAAACATTGCGCTCATTAATGAATTAGCCATTATTTTTAATAAACTGAATATTGATACGGAAGAAGTATTAAAAGCCGCTGAGACTAAGTGGAATTTTTTACCTTTTCGTCCGGGTTTAGTAGGTGGACATTGCATTGGTGTTGACCCTTACTATTTGACGCATAAAGCCGAGGCTGTCGGCTACAATCCCGAAATTATTTTGGCTGGTCGTCGCTTGAATGATCACATGGGACAATATGTGGTCTCACAATTAATCCGCGCCATGTTAAAAAAACGCATTCATGTCGATGGATCGCGCATTTTAATCATGGGACTTTCTTTTAAAGAAAACTGCCCGGATATTCGGAACACACGCGTCATTGATATTGTAAACGAGCTCAAAAGTTACAACGCGGTTGTCGACGTTTATGATCCCTGGGTGAATGCAGCTGCAGCAGAGCATGAGTATCAGCTACCCATGTTATCTTCTCCAGAAAAGCAGCAGTACGATGGGATCATTTTAGCAGTAGCACACCAACAATTTAAAACCTTAGGTGAGCAAGCCATTCGGGAGTTTGGCAAAACGCCGCATGTGCTTTATGATTTAAAATATATTTTACCTGCCGATGCCAGTGATATTCGATTATGAGTCGTTTTGAGCAGACATTAGTCACACTACAAGCAGCACCCAAAAATTGGGTCGTCACCGGTGCGGCTGGATTTATTGGTTCTAATTTGGTTGATTTTTTACTCGAGCATAATCAGAGAGTCGTTGGTTTAGATAATTTTTCGACGGGCTACCAACATAATCTAGATGAAATCGAACATAAACTCAGCAAACAAAAATGGGCAAATTTTTATTTTATAAAAGGTGACATTCGTGATTTAGATACGTGTCATCATGTGTGTGAAGGTGCTGATTATATTTTACACCATGCCGCTTTAGGCTCAGTGCCTCGCTCACTCAATGATCCCATTACCAGCAACGCGGTCAACGTCGGCGGCTTTTTAAATATGTTGGTCGCCGCACGAGATGCGAAAGTACAAAGCTTCACCTATGCCGGCTCAAGCTCAACTTACGGTGATCACGACGCATTGCCTAAAATTGAAGAGCAAATTGGTAATCCGCTCTCACCTTATGCAGTCACCAAATATGTCAATGAACTGTATGCCAGTGTATTCGCAAGAAACTACGGTCTTCATACGATAGGATTGCGTTATTTTAACGTATTTGGCCAACGACAAAACAGACATGGGGCTTATGCTGCTGTTATTCCCAAATGGGTCACTGCTATGATCCAAAATGAGGATATTCACATCTATGGTGATGGTGAAACCAGTCGTGATTTTTGCTTTATTGACAATGTCATTCAAGCTAATATTTTAGCAGCTACGGCAGATGATGGGGCTAAAAATCAAATTTATAATATCGCATTAAATGACAATACCAATCTAACCTCGCTATTTCACTATTTAAAAGAGGCACTGTCATCACATGGCGTGACTTATCTTAAAGAACCCATCTATCAAGATTTTCGTCCCGGCGACATGCGCCATTCGCAAGCAGAAATCAGCAAAGCAACACATTATTTAGGCTATAAACCTAAATTTAAGATTCGTGCCGGCATTGAAAAAGCGATGGCCTGGTATATTGATCAAGTATGAAAAAAATCATTCATATTATCAATGGGTTAGATTTGGGCGGAGCAGAGACTGCTTTGTACCGATTGCTTCAAATCACATATGAGACATATCAATTACACGTGATTGTTCTTAATCAGACAGGATATTATTCTAAAAAAATCACCGAACTAGGGGTCTCGGTTGAATATTTAAATATAAAAAATAACCCGATAATGGCCTGTTGGCGGTTGAAAACAAGTTTGCAGCAGCATCAACCAGATATTGTACAAACTTGGTTATATCATGCGGATTTAATCGGTGGATTAATCGCGACTTATTGTGGCGTGAAGCACATTATTTGGGGTATACGTTGCGAAGGTGTTGGGCTTAAAAAAAGTACTGCTCTGATCCAGCTCATTTGTGCCAAATTGTCAGATAAAATTCCATCTCATATCGTGACCAACTCAAAAAAAGCAGCGGATTACCATATTCGAATCGGGTATCAAGCGAATAAGGTACGGGTGATTCATAATGGCTTTGATACGGCGTTGTTTAAACCAAAACACAGTCATATACGAAATGAGCTAGAAAAGCTTTTTACGTCGGATTCCCCTCATCCCACTCCATTATCACGCTTGCATCCATTGTCATTCCCACGCAGACGAGAATCGGTTCAGGAATCATCTCTGCAAGCCACTTCAGGAATAGATTCCCGCCCACACGGGAATGACAGTGAGCACGAGAATGACATTGAGCACAGCCGTGAAAAAGAATGTAGAACTGACAATATCTGTGACAATACTCGTCAAAATACAGTTGATCCACATCAAGTTCATTCTCGGACCAATCTTATCTTCATCGGCACACTCGCACGGTTTCATGCTGATAAAGGCTACGACACATTCATTGCCAGTATCGACCCCATCTGCGATCGCCATCCCAACGCACGTTTTATCTTATGCGGACACGGCTGCCATGCACAAAATCAAATATTAAATACATTGCTAGGACGCTTACATCATCAAAATAAAGTGATTTTAATTAACGGTACAGAAGATCCCATTGATTACTTAAATGCGTTGGATATTTTTGTACTGCCATCAAACACCGAAGGGTTCCCCAATAGTTTGGCAGAAGCCATGCTTTGTGCGTTACCCTGTATCGCTACTGATGTAGGAGAAACACGCCTTATTTGTGGAGAGCATGCTATTTTAATTTCGAAAGAAAATCCTGATGAGTTGGCTCAAGCATGCCTTGCGATGATAAAAAAGAAATCATCAGAGTGTATTCAACTGGGTAAATTAGCGAGAAACTATATCGAACAATCTTTTTCGATGGAAATATACAAACAAAACTTTAAAAATATTTATGAAAAATAAACAGGACTTACGCAAAACAACGATCTCTTCGTTGGATTATATTTTTAATTCGGTCATTTAGTCATCTAAACGCCCTCATTAAAAATACAATCGGCCTCGACCTCATTGTTTTTCGTAAGTCCTGATAAAGTAAAAAATGAGATCTCATTATCATTACCTACCCATGATTCACATTTTTTGGAACCAATTTATGTCAAAAAAAACATTTTTTGGAACCAATTTATGTTATATTTTATTTATACCTCTTAAATTTGAGCCATAATGCGACGACACCTTCTACAAAAATTACTCGACTGGCAAAAAAAAACCGCTCGCAAGCCCTTAATTTTAATGGGTGCTCGTCAAGTCGGCAAAACGACTTTATTAAAGCATTTTGGTGATATCGCGTATCAGAATACCGTGTATCTCAATTTTGAACTTGAACCACATTTAAAACAACTTTTTCAATCCTCTCTTATTCCACAACAAATCATCCGATCATTAGAGATAGAAAAAAATGTTCGAATTCAACCAGATACGACTTTAATTATTTTTGATGAAATACAGGAGTGCCCTGAAGCACTCAATTCGTTAAAATATTTTTGTGAATTAGCAAACGAGTACATGATCTGCGCCGCAGGTTCTTTACTGGGCGTAAAGCTAACCCATATCAAAGGATTTCCAGTAGGAAAAGCTGATTTTATGCATCTATATCCCCTCAATTTTTTAGAGTTTTTAGATGCTTTGCAGCAAGACCAGTTGGTTGCCTATCTTCATGATATAAAAGATATTCAACCATTATTTGTTAATATTCATAACAAACTCCTCGAATATCTTAAGCTTTATTTATTTATTGGTGGCATGCCCGAGGCCATTGTTCGTTATATAAACACCGATGATTTGACTCAAGTCCGAGAGATACAGCAAACCATTTTAATGGCATATAGTTTAGATTTTGCAAAACATGCCCCCAAACATTGTTTGATAAAAATTAATTTAGTATGGGATTCTATTCCCGCGCAACTTGCCAAAGAAAATAAGAAATTTATTTATTCATTGATTCGCACAGGTGCACGTGCAAAAGAATTTGAAGACGCATTACAATGGCTGATTGAAGCAGGACTGATACATAAAGTACCTAATATTAGCACGCCGGGGATCCCACTAAAAAGCTACGCCCATTTTGAGTTTTTTAAAATCTATTTACTTGATGTCGGGCTACTCAGTGCTATGACCAACCTATCCGCTCAAACGTTATTATATGGAGATATTTTATTTCAAGAGTTTAAAGGCTCCCTTGTCGAAAATTTTGTGGTACAAGAGTTAGCGCATTATTATGACTGTTACTATTGGTCCAGTGAAGGAAAAGCAGAGCTGGATTTTATTATTCAAGATGAGAAAAATATTCTGCCCATTGAAGTTAAATCAGGCATCAGTCATCATAAAAAAAGTTTGCAAGTTTATGCAAACAAATATGATCCAACGCTTCTCATACGTATTTCATCGATGAATTTAAAACAAGATAATCGAGTATTAAATTGCCCGATTTATCTGGCTGGCATGTTGGGTCGATTAGTGGCTTTAGAAGATTAAGAACCTGTCTTCAAAGTCGCCAGGCAATAGCAGCAGGTATTTAATCGTCAAATTGAGATCAAAGCTTGTCCTTATGAAAAGCAGTTTATTAACGGAGCAAGGCATTGCATGTGTGGAATAACCGGATTTTTTAACTCGCAACAACTCACCAATAATCCCGTCCTTTTTATTCAAAGAATGACAGATCACCTAAGTCATCGCGGCCCCGATGATCATGGTATTTGGCATGACACCCACGTTGCTTTGGGGCATCGCCGTCTGGCTATTGTGGATTTAAATGCAACCGGATCGCAACCCATGCATTCTCATAGTGGGCGCTACGTGATCGTTTACAATGGTGAAATCTACAACGTCATTCAACTGAAAAAATCGCTCTCTCACAGCGCTTTTGTTGGACACTCCGACACAGAGGTTTTACTCACTTGTATAGAGCAACATGGCTTAGAAAAAACCTTGAGCTTAATCAATGGCATGTTTGCTTTTGCACTCTGGGATAAGCAAGAAAAAGTGTTGCATTTGGCACGTGATCGCATCGGTGAAAAACCATTATATTACGGACTCATTAAGCAAACGCTTGTCTTCGCATCAGAGATCGGCGCACTCAAAGTGTATCCTGACTTTGAAATGCCTATTTCCACAAGCAGTGTCTCGAAATACTTACAATATGGCTATATCCCGGCACCATACTCCATTTATGATAATATTTACAAATTGATGCCCGGGACTTACCTATCATTAAGCCAAACAACGCAATTACCGTCTCCAAAAACCTATTGGTCAGCAATCGAAATCGCAGAAAAAGGCATACATAACCCGCTTGCACTCACCGATGAAGATGCTAAACAGCAACTTGAAGCACGTTTAAACAACGTTATTCGTGAACGAATGGTGTCTGAAGTACCCATTGGCGCTTTTCTTTCTGGTGGTATTGATTCATCACTCATCACTGCCCTCATGCAAGCACAAAGTACACAACCAATCAAAACATTCACCATTGGTTTCGAAGAGTCTGGCTATAATGAAGCCCATTATGCAAAAAAAATTGCTAGCTACTTACAAACAGATCACACGGAACTTTATATCAATGCGAAAGAAGCATTAAATCTTGTTCCAACGCTGCCTGATATTTACGGTGAGCCCTTTGCCGACTCTTCTGCTATCCCCACATTTTTGGTTTCAAAATTGGCACGACAACAAGTGACGGTCGCATTATCAGGAGATGGAGGAGATGAAATATTTGGCGGTTACAACCGCTATCTATGGGGGCAACGCTTATGGCAAAAAATGAGCTGGACACCTTTCTTTTTAAGGCTGGCTTTACAAAAAACCTGCCAGCATTCCAGTCGACTCTTACAACCGGCTATCGGACAAAAACTACAAAAACTAGCCAGCATTTTAACAATCAACTCCCCAGCCGAATTGTATCAACAATTAATATCGCAAGATGGACATCACTATCTTCTACACCCACAAACAAATACATTGTGTCTCAGTGCGATTGATGGCATGAATTTTATTGAAAAAATGATGATCACCGATACCATTTCTTACTTACCTGATGATATTATGGTGAAAGTTGACCGCGCCGGTATGGCCGTGAGCTTAGAAAATCGTGCGCCCTTTTTAGATCACGAATTAATTGAATGGGCATGGCAACTGCCACTACAGTTTAAGATTCGGCACCGGACAAGCAAATGGCTTTTGCGCCAAGTGTTAGAAAACCATATTCCAAAGCCACTGATTGATCGCCCTAAAATGGGCTTTGGCATCCCACTGGGTGCTTGGCTGCGTGGCCCATTAAAAGAGTGGGCAGCCGATTTATTAGATCGGCACACCATCGAACAACAGGGTATTTTAAACGCAAGCCTGGTACAAAAAACCTGGCAGCAACATGTATCTGGCAAACACAATTGGCAGTATGCATTATGGACGATATTAATGTTTCAAGCTTGGATGGCAACATGCAAAAAAGACTTTTGTTTATCTTAAATGAACCCACATACTTCGTTTCGCACCGCTTACCAATAGCCATTGCCGCGAGAGATGCAGGATATGAGGTTCATGTGGCAACAGGCGTACGCGACGCTTTGCCAAGAATTTTAGAAGAGGGCTTTCAATATCACCCTATTCCGCTGTCACGCAGTGGCCGCAATGCACTGATTGAGCTAAAAAGTCTCATAGCGATGTGTCGTTTGATGACGCGTATTCAACCAGACATTGTCCATCTCGTCACGATAAAACCCGTTATTTATGGCAGTATCGCGGCACGTATCACGAAAGTCCCCAGTGTGGTTGCTGCGGTTTCAGGCTTAGGATACGCATTTATTGATCAATATTTGGAAGCCAAACTACTCAAAAAAGTAGTTAGTCAACTTTATCGGTATGCGTTTAAGCATCCTAATTTAAAAGTTATTTTTCAAAATGAAGATGATCAAAAAACGCTGACGGCTATCAGTGCTATCAAACCTGAGCAAACAATATTGATCAATGGCTCCGGCGTTGACCTCAATCATTACCGTCACGTCCCTGAGCCTGAAGATACAGCACCGATTGTTGTCATGGCCTCAAGACTATTGCGTGACAAAGGCGTGTTTGAGTATGTTGAAGCAGCCAAAATGTTACGTCAAAAAGGGATTCAAGCGCGCTTTTGGTTAGCGGGGCAAATTGATAAGGGGAATCCTTCTTCGGTTGATCAAAAGCAATTGGCTCAATGGGTAAAAGAGGGCGATATTGAATATATTGGTTATCATGCCGATATCGCTGAGCTTTTTTCTCAAGTGAGTTTAGTCGTTTTACCCTCGTATCGAGAAGGTTTACCACGCGTATTATCTGAAGCCGCAGCGTGTGGACGTGCCATTGTGACAACAGACGTACCCGGATGTCGAGCAACCATTTTACCAGGAGAAACTGGGCTGCTAGCGAAAGTAAGAAATGTAGATTCGTTAGCAAATGCGATGGAAAAATTATTGACAGATAAAGCGACACGTCAACAAATGGGTTTGGCTGGGCGGCAGTTTGCATCGCAGGTATTTAACATCGAACATATTGTTGATAAACACTTAAAAATATACACTGAATTAAGATAAATGATCTTGAAAATTACTAAGAGACACGTTAACGTGAGCATCAATCAGGATGAAAGAGAGACAAGGAAAAAATGGTCCCTTTAACAGAGGCTGAAGTCGAGCTGTTTATCAAACCAGAGCGCCTAGAACAGAAGCTAAAAGCACTGCATCCTGGGGCCGTGGTCACACAAGATAAATATGTGAGCGATATCCCCGGCTACATCCACGATATGGAATGGAACTTTTATGATGAGTTGCACCGTTATTATGTGCATAACACCTATCATGATATGTTCAAAGCCTTCTCGGGGAAAACCTTTTCCGTTAATCTTGTCAAATGGGGTAAGTTACCCATCTTTATCCAAGTGGCCAATGCCAAAGTAGCACCCAATCTTTTTTATCAAACAATGTCCATTTTTGGCATTTTTTATGTTCACCAGATCATGGAGCTGCAAGCGCTAGATCGACAAGTCAGACTGCATCGTAGCTGGTATATTGTCAGTCATTGGTTATTTAAACCGCTACATTCACTCTTAAGCCGCAGCATGATGAAACTGCAAGTGAAACAAGATATTGAAGACAATGAGCAGATCCGTCATCGCCGGCTGGCCTTGCGAGATAAGAGCTTTCGATTTCGCACTGACAAACCGACATTCACTAACTCAAATCAATTAACTAATAACGTTATTTTCCCGCCACAAAAAGACGAGTTACGATTTGAGTTGAAAGAGATAAGCTCCAATCAACCGAGCAAGATTACCATCGGTCACTTAGAACTCATGATAAAACGCGAATCCGAAGGATTTCGTTTATGGCCTGGCATTTGCCCACATGAAGGGGCTGAATTAAATGCAACGCATCTCTGCGATAATATTGTTCAGTGCCCTTGGCATGGTCGGCGTTTTAGTGGTCATCTACTAAAAACCGAGCAAGATAGCTGGTGTTTCATGGGCTTTAAAATAAAGCTCGATAAAGAAGCACTGATCGTTACCGAGGCCAAAACCAGCTCTCAAATAGAAACTTGTCTTATCGAAAACGAGGTCAATTAACATGGAGCAAAATACTCAGCGCCGCGGTTTGGAGTTACTTCAAAAAGCCAAAGTATTAGATGAGCTTGATATCACCATTTTCGTTCCTTGTCGAAATGAAGAAAAAAACATTGGCAGAGCCTTACAAGAAATTAAAACAACCATGGCAATCTATGATTACAGCTATGAAGTTATTGTGATAGATGATGCCTCTCGAGACAACTCCCCTCAAGTTGTCAAACAATTTATTAAAGATAATCCTGAAGTCAACTTAACCTTTAAACAAAACGAGCGCCCTTTAGGTGTTTCTTATAATTTTTCCGATGCAGCCCTCCTTGGACGTGGTAAATACTTTCGAATGATCGGCGGCCATTTTCAAGATCGCGCGGAAGCGATGAAGAACGTATTTGATCACCTGGGAAAAGCAGACATTATTTTAACCTATATTTATCCTGATTACCGAAAACCTGTTCGCCGCTTTACGTCAAGAACATATACTAAACTGGTTAATTTGATAAGTGGGTACAAAGTTGCGCATTACCACGGCACGCCTCTACATCGTCGAATAGATATTTTACGCTGGCACTCTTACCGCTCCGTCGGATTTTATGCCGATATCACCACCCGTTTATTGGATGAGGGTGTCACTTATATAGAAGTCCCAACACTCGCGATTGAACGAGAAACCGGAAAATCGTTGGCTTTACGCTGGCGCAATGTCATCTCTTTATTGGTAGGATTTGCAGATATGTTTATGCGTAGACTCTCCAAAGATCGGATTCCTTCAAGGCGATTAAGTATACAAAGAGATTAAGATGTTAGATAAAAAAAAATTGATAAAGTGGCTGCAAATCTTTATTGCATTGGGTGTTTTCTATTTTCTATACTCTCAAATTAACTTACAACAATTTATTGAAACCATTCATGATGCATCCATCAGCTATCTTTTTTTAGCGCTCTTTTTATTAATTGGACAAATGACGCTCGCTGCTTATCGATGGTTTTTAGTTGTCCGTATGAACGGTTTTCTACTGCCGTTGAACGAGTGTATAGGCTCTTTTGCTGCAAGCTCTTTCGTGAATACAACCTTACCTGTGTCTATAACCGGTGATTTAATGCGTATCTGGGTAGCCACCCGCCGTAACATTCCGACAACGATTTCCTTAAATAATGTTTTACTTGATCGCATCTTAAATACCGTTAGCCTAGCGTTATTAGTCTTCATGACTCAGATACCTTTTTTAATCCACTCAAAATATCAAATTAATACCATCGCCTCATGGTTTTCTCTGGCATTAATCGGTGCATTTATCGGATTAGCTTTCATTGAGATCGTATTAAAAAGGTTTAAAAAGCTCACGGTTATACTTTCACCTATAAAAATGCTTTCTCAAATGACACAACAAGTCATAAAACAACCACATCGAACGCTTCTTTCATTCACATTTGTTCTCTACATGGGTCATTTTCTGTTAGTTGCAGCGATCATATTGATTGCAAAAAGCCTACATACCGAACTACCCTTTTATTCAGCATTGATGAGTATCCCTATCGCCATGCTCTTTTCAATTATTCCAATCACACCCGGCAATTGGGGCATACGAGAGGGGATAATGGTAGTGATACTCAATCCTTTAGGTATTTCAGCAGAGGTTGCTTTGAGTATTTCCATTATTTTTGGATTGGGTACGGTTTTAAGCAGCGTACCGGGAGCACTTGTTTGGTTTATAAAAAAGAATTGGTCTAAAAAAACGCTGATATCACTGACTTAAATGATGAAATTATCTTCCCAGCAAAAAAACATTCTGTTTATTTTTTTCTTCAGTTGTTGTTATTCTTTTTATTGGGTGATGATCATTCCCATCCAATACACGGGTGACTCAGAAAGTTATCTGGGCGTCGCACGCATGCTTTTGGGACTTTCGCCCGCGGGTGTTGCACCTATATTTAGACCACCAGGTTATCCCATTTTGCTCGCTCTAACCGGCGTAGTATGGCCAGGAACGTTTGTCCCGCTCTTGATAATACAAGCCTTATTTGCCAGCAGCATACCCGTTTTAATCTACTACATTATGATACCTTACGGCGCATCAATCGCATTGATAACTGCCATATTGAGCATTTTAAGTGGAACATTGATAGCCCACATTTCACAAATAATGACAGAGCCTTTATTTACTTTCCTCTTATTTTGCGGCATTGCCTTAACCGCAAAAATGTTTCGTGAACAGCACGCTCCGTCATCTAAATTGTTTTATTGGTTAGCCATTATTTTCGCGATAATGAACGCGGTCCGTCCTTTTGCTTGGTTATTTTTTTGGTTAATATTAGCACTACTTACTATGCGCTGGCATAAAAAAAAGATATTAAAACCCATTATAAAATCAGCCGGACTATTCATGGCGCTGATGTTGCTGTGGACAACCATGGATGATATTCTCCTTTCACACGGCGCTCGTTACTCACCTATGTTATCAATGCGAGTAGGTGCTGACAGCATGGTTGAAAACTATTTATATGATCGCCCATTCAGAGAGGCTTATTTTTCCAATACTGAGAAAAAATTTGACTCCCAATCGCAGCCGGCTATGGGCCAAATTCAACAACAGGCTTTAAAATATATAACAGCCCATCAAAATGTTTTTTTTGATAAATACACAAAAAATCCTTCAGAACTAGCACACAAAATGTTTTCAGAACCTAATTACAAATATATGAATGATATCCAGGAAATAATGGAAAAAACCACCGCGAAAAAACAAAGACTGGCGTTGTATCATCAAGCGGCCAAAGAGTCACAAACAAATAAATTGACATATTGGTTGCAAATGTGGCGATCACACCCTTTTATTTTATTCACCGGCCCGTCTCATGGCGCAGGATCCAATGATTTTTTATTAGCATATACATCACTACAGTATTATCTACCCAACCCAAGAGCGAACCAATATGAGTCTCTCATCAACGAAAAAAATGGTCCAGCCACCCGTTTCATGTTCAGCGCACTAAAAAAAATGCTACAAAATAATCCTGAGTTTTGGCGGTATACCAATGGGCTTTTTGGACCGTTTACCGAGCAACAAACAGGATTAACGCAATACATTGTGTCTCACCCTGGTCAAAGTAATGCGTGGGAAATAACAGTAATGTTGTGGGATTGCTTGGGCTATGAGCGCGCATCACAATTACTCAAGCAGGTTGCCAAAGAAACTTTTGAGGCACATCAAGAAGCATTTGCTTTACGTATATGGGAAAATATACTTTTTGTAGCAGCTGGCCCTGGACTCATCGAATTTGAGCACTTAGGGCCTCAATTGGGTCGAATAGAAACTTACGATTACTTAGAGACGGCTCAGCTCAGCCAACGACAAAAAGCTGAGTTACACGCCACACAAAAACGCTATGAATCAACTTATACTGCCTGGCAGCTTCCCATCAAACTTAGCTATTTTATTTTTTATTTATGTAAACCGTTTTTCTTATTGACGAGTATCATCGCATTAACAACGCTCTGGGCGAGGAAAAAAGATACCTTTCTGCCACTAACATTGCTTTTGATCCATGGTCTTTGTGTCATTATTTATGGGACTCTATTTACGGCTCTTCCTCGGTATACCGACCCAACACTTTTGCTTCCTATGATAGTGACGTTTATGGCTTTTTGTGACTTGAAAAATATTATTCAAGAGCGTAAAAACAAGCATTTAATTTGTTGAAATTATCGACATTAAGAAGCAGTCTCTATAAAATAACATCTGAGCCTGGCTTACTCGCTATAGAGGGCGGTTATTCATAGGAGAATACCTAAATCTTAGCATACTTAAAAAAAAATAATATTAGCAGCTCACTACTTGTATCATGGACGAACTTAAATGATTAATTACTTAAAAGCGCAAACAAGAAAATTAACGACTCAAACACCTTATATCTGGAACTTAGCATGGAAAATCATCAATCATTTTTCGTTTTTACTTCCTCACGATAACAGTTATTGGGGACTTCAACACTTTTGCATCTCTAAACCAGGTCTATTTTTGGACGTAGGCGCAAATACAGGAATATCTGCGCTTTCATTTAGAAAGATGAATAAAACCACGCCTATTATTTCTATTGAGCCGAATCCCTTGCATCAAGCATCGCTTGCTCGATTAACACAAAAAATACCTTTTTTTTCTTTTTTACTGATCGGTGCTGGTGATGAGCCCACAGAAACAACTTTATACACTCCTGTGTATAAAAATATTATTTTGCATACTTTTACCTCAGCCAGTCAAGAGCAAGTGCACACAGCAATTCAAGAAAGTTTCGGTATAAAAGTGTCTAAAAAAGTTTATATACAAAAACTAAACGTCAAAATTGTCCCGATTGATCAGCTAAAAATGAATCCAAGTATTATTAAAATTGACGCAGAAGGGTTTGATTATCAAGTACTGCTTGGGGCGAAAAAAACTATTGAACGAACAAGACCTTTCTTCATGATCGAAATGTGTTGGTCTTCCTACAACAAGATCACTACCTTTTTTAGCGCAAAACAATATGATTTATTTTATTACGATAGCCAAAAACATTATTTTTATCGGATGAAAAGAGAGAGAACGGATAATAAAATGGAAAATAAAAATGTTTTTGCTATTCCTCAAGAAAAACTCAATCTTGTTCCTATCAAGCCCATCTAAGGATTTTTAAATGAATTTTTTTTTATTCAGTCGTGCTTTGAGCGATAAAGATTACGCTTATAAGCTATCTATGTGGAGCGTACTTATTGCTTATATCGTTATATATTTTCTTTTTTTATACCAAAATCAATTCTTACCCTATGCTTTTGACAATAACGAAACATTTTCCTCGCTGATTCATGCACAAAATTTATTTCATTTTGGCTTACAAAAAACGTTTGGCTTAACCGACGAGGCCTACGGGTTGCTAAAACAAGCACATCCTTATGTCTACACACACCAAGGAAACTTTCCCCGCTTTTATACATTTTTTTTGTATTATTTAGGTGTAAAATCTGCTGAATTACACATACTCATAACAACTTTCACAATAGGATTGGCCGGCATTTGGTTGTGCCACCGATTTTTTGCCAAATACGTATCCTGCTTGTTTGCGGCGATATTTTGTTTACTATTAATGACCGACTATATTATGTTCGCTCAATGGCATATCAACACATGGCGTGTTTGGCATCTGTTTTTCTTTTTTTCAAGTTTTTTATGTTGCCATGCTCTCAATAAAAAAAATCGTAACCTATTTATTTTGCTAGCGTTATTGAATTTTGCATGTTTGTACTATACAGAGATTGTTTACGCTTCATTCGTTTTTTTTAGTACCAGCATTTATCTTTTTTTATTATCAAACGAGTCATATCAAAGAAAAATATCCAACTTTACAATATTTGCATTAGGAAGCGCTTTAGGTATCGCCGCTCTAATCATTCAAAATGTTTTGTATCTAGGATGGGAAGGATTTTTACAAGATTTAAACTATACTTTTTCGGCTCGGAATCAATTGCTTGGTGGTGATGAGGCACACAAAATAATAAAATTTTACAATGAGAATAAAATTGTCTTTTGGGATAACTTTAATGAGTTTCAGAAGATTAGAAATCCTTTATTAGTCATCAAAAATTTTTATCGCCACTGCCTCCTGCCTTATGGGGCATTCATGACATTATGCGCGCTGCTCGCTCTTTTGGGGCCAGCAATCGCATGGTTTTTTACAAAGCTTCAAGCTAAACATAACACTAAGACGGAGATAAAACCAATACCAACATTCTTGTCGGTTATTATTCTTTGCTTATTTGGATTTTTGACGCGATTATCTTTTCCCAGCATGTGGGACTATCGCTTTCCGCATGTATCATTACTTCTCATCCTGTTTATATGGTTCTCGGTGCTCTTATTCAAATATTATAGCTTTTATAATCATTCAAATCCTTCTATCAATTTGTCAAAAATTGACTCAACATCCCTGAAAAAACTATTGATAGCCTCAATTCTTTTAAACATATTTTCAGTCCCCATTCTGATCGCTCCGGCGACAATAAATGCACATTTATTATATAAATCAGTTCTTTTAATGGGTTTTTTTATTTTATTTACTTACACAACGCTCTTTTATTTGTATCATCATTTTGAAAAATCTTCTCAACTAAACTCCTCTCTAAAACACCAACGGATCAAACAAATATCAATTGGATTTCTCTCACTTTGTTTTTTGATTAGCTTGGTTTTTTTATTTTTTGTCTCTCATCCAATAGATAGAAATATGGCCAATATAGCTCTATTCTGTAAAAAAAGTACGGCTATCACTGTTGCATTTTTTTCTACAATATTATTTATCTATTTAATCAACGATATTTTAAGTCGTGAAAAAAAATGGAAGGTATTATCTCAACATATGACGTCTCTCATACTTTATTTTGCATTGGTCATCATATTAAGTTTCGCGACATATTATATGATTCGATTTAGCGGCAATATGGCGATTCAAGTACAAAATCAAACTCTTCATATTCTAAAAAGTACATCTCTTATGTTAATCACGTTAAGCTTTTTATTAACTGTTGTGAATCCATCCTTTTATCTTGATAGTAACTCACAGAAGCATCCAGTATTAGATACGCTTAGAAAAGTTTTTCCTTTTTTTGTTGCAACAGGATTAGGCTTTATTTTGGTGTATTTACTCTTTCCGGGATATGTCAGAACTGGCTATTGGTTACGTTATTGCTGCTTTACCGTCTTTGCACATATTACAATCTATGCATGGTTGTTTTTTGTTTTATGTACTCAAACTCTCAATATTTTTCGTTCAAAAACCGATGATATTTTTATTCGTATCAAAGGATGGATGAATTTATTGGTGCTCATTACCTTGAGTTACTTATGGCTTGCTTCTCAGTACACTTATCTCAAAGAGTTCCCAGCGTCTGATTTTAACTTTGTAAAATTACTAACAAAAAATCCTTTTAAAGGACATGCTGTTGTTGCTAACACCTACGCGGCCCCTTTTTCATATACAAGCGGAGCTTGGGCTTATTCCGATCCTGTTTTTGCTCAATCTCAGCCAACCGCAGATGTAAGCACTATTAAGTTCAAACGAGACTATCGATATTTGTGGTTTGCTGATTTTGACACTAATCCACGATATCAAGAGCAAACGTACTTTGTTTGTTGGCAGAGTTATTACTCTTGGGATTTATTAAATCAGCCCAAACCAAGTTGCGCTGATTTTCCTATTATTCAATATGTACGTAATCATCCCAATAACGCTCTAGGCTTAAAAGAAATTGAACATGACACCAGTGGCAGAGATAAATGGTCGATTGTTTTAATTAATAAGCACACATAAATAAACATATAGAGGTTATAAGTGTATTCTACTCAAAAAAAATATTATTTTGGTGTTTTTTTCATAATCACCTTGGTGTTGGCTACTTTATGGGGATATTCTAGCAAAATGAATTTCGTTCCCTGCATCTCTAACTGTGGAGAAACATTTTACGCCGAAACCGAAGTCAGTAATTTTAAACTTTATGGCTTTAAATATGGCTTACTTGAAGATCACGCAACATCGAATAATTTGAGTGCACATCCTTTTTTGTACACACACAACGTCAATATAGCAGGAATATTGTATCCTCTGATGAGTTTAGTTGGATTAGACTTTTTCTGGGCCAAGCAACTACCCATCCTTTTTATTTTTGGGCTCGGTTTATTTTACGTATACAAAACAACTCAATATTTTTCTAAATCTCATCTCATCGCTTTCTTAATGTTGTTTTTTTTCTGCTCAGATTATTATCATGTATTCAGCTATGGTTTAAATGCATTAAGAGCATGGCATTGGCTTATTCTATTTGGCTTATTATTTCATGCTGGACGATATTTTACCGAAAAGAGTCATGTAAAAGTCGACCGTATTATGATTGTATTATTTGCTACTTTATCATTTGGCATTGGCTACGATTTTTGGATAATCAATTTTTTCATCGCTACAACTCTGTTTGTTTTTAATTTGCCGAATAAAGAAAAGCTCAAGACTAAAGCTTTTGATTTGTTTTTTATCCTCACATTTTTTTTAATCCCAGTCATTTTACGGCAAATTCATGTTGCTAGCACCCTCGGTGTTGATTTTTGGTACCACGATTTTATTTATAGTGCTGCAATCAAAGTACCTTTTTTAAAAAACTATATTTCTCTTCCGCCGATGTCAGAAATAGATAATTACTATCTAGCCAATCATATTTTAAGAGCTCCTGCATCTCAAGAGGTCTCGTGGTCTAACATTTTTAGGACATTACGAGACATGATACAACAAATTATAAAACCATCTTTTGGTACAGTAACTATATGGAATATGGCTTTATTCTTAGCATTGCCAATATTAGCTACTCTATACTATTTAAATCATTATTTGATCCAGATAATTACTCATCATTTCAATCAACCAAAACTCGTTGCGATCTTTACTTCTCTTGAGAACTTACAGAAAAATGCATTTAATGAAATAAAAGGGGGATTAAAGTTATTTGCTATTTTAGTTATTGGTATTTCGATTGGTCTCGCAATATTCGCACCATTTTCATTGCACGTGTATTTTAAACATCAATTTCCACTAATAGCAGCACCTATTTTTTTAGCAAAATCCATTGCATGCGCTATTTTAATAATGACATTTATAAAACTATTTAAAGCCCGCTCTTCATCAAAGTGGCTGGTTATAACTTTAATCATATTCGTTTTTATTGATCATACAGTGATTCAAATTAGTAACATAAAATACTTTGAACCCATATCAACAGCTTGGATTTCAGCTGTAAAAAAATATCCTCATTCAAGCTTTGCTACATCTTGGATAGCTGACAGTGTGGTCCCTTATACTGACAATTGGGTCGTAGCTATCAGTCAGGCAAGTGAAAGCAAAATTATCCATCGTTTACAAAAAAATAAACTACCGTTCAGATATAATGATTATTTCTTATTTAGCCAGCAAGATGTAAGAGAAAAAGAATATTTACATCCTGATTATTGGCTATATTACACCATAGAGCAATCCGATCAATTTGATGCGCCATCTCCAATTTGTTACAAAGATTATCTTGCTCATTTTTTTGATAAAATAAATCCTGCTTCACCACAAGTCGCTTATTTACAAGATACAAACAATGGAAAATTTGCACCTGGAGCGTATATTGCCATCACTGGCAACATAAATAACCCGAGCAAGACCAATATCCATAAAATCGAACTAAAATCAAATGGCAAGATACTCAAAACAATTAATTACAATTGTATTTATGGTAATCTATACGTTGTATATAAAACACCCAAAGATTACAAAGCCAATTTTTTTAAAACAGAGATCATTGCTACTTACAATGATAACAAAAAAATGGTTTTAGGTCGGTTAACCTTCCAAAATGACCCTAGTGTTAAAATATCTACTTCTCAAATTAATCCTGCATACTTCAAGCACAATCAAATTCCAGTAAATGAGCTAGTGAGCCTTCTTCCCAACATTCCTATTCAGGAGTTAGGCAAAGATTATGTGATTTTTGATTTAAAACAATACTACAGTAATGCTGTAGACTGACTTACCACACGTTGTCAATAGTCGAAAAATAGGCTTGTTTAATTTAGAGAATATAGGAAAAAATTAACCGATAAAACCTAGAGGCATTTATGTTTACTAAAGACAAACTAACTACTTTACTTTCATTTCACTTTTATAAACTACTCGCAATTATGCTTATTAGTATAGGTTTTGCAATCGCATATGTTCACAGTAAAAGCTATAACTTTCTTCCTTGTGAGTATGAATGTGGCGAAACATTAATTGCCCAATCAGAAGCAAGAAATGTACGCATGTTCGGTTTAAAATTTGGCTTGCTTGAGGATTGGGCCACCTCTCCTTCTATATCAGCTCATCCGCATCATTACACACATAATGTAAACATAGGTAGCCTTACTTTTATATCTATGGAGCTTCTTGGTATTAAAGATTTTTCAATGAAACAAACACTGATTATTTTAATTTGGGCGTTGGGCTTATTGTACGCATATACGTGCATTGCTCACTTTTCAAACAGCAAACTCTGCGGAATAATTTCTGTTTTATTCTTAATTAGTGATTTTGCCTTTAGTCATACATACACAACCCATGCTTTACGTACTTGGCAGTGGTTGCCTATATTTGGTTTGCCATTTCATATATCTAGATATATTTTAAATCGACGAAAAATAGATATTTTAGGAAGTTTCGCTCTACTTTGTGTTTCTTTTGGTGTGGGCTATGATTTTTGGATTACAATGATATTGTCCTCATTGTTCATAATACTTTTTTCACTACGCAATGCTCCTCATATTAATCGTCGTAAAGCGCTTAGGATGCTGACTATTTTTGGTGTATTAGCGATGACCCCTTTTTGTCTTCGGCAATTACATATCATTTTTGTGATGGGCTATAAATATTGGATAGTGGATTTTTACAACTCTATAGGGATCAAAATTCCTTATTTTAGTAAGTTTATTCATATTCCAGAAATAGCTGATCTTGACGCATGGTATAACAAGCATAACGTTGCACGTCCGCCTGCCACTCCTATCAATGCTGAGATACTCATTAATATTTTAAATATGGCAAAAAACTCTATATTTTACGTAATAATACCTTCGGCTGGTATTATTACGTTTTTGACAACCGTCTCAACAGCCATCTTTGCGCTTTATTCGACCATTTGCTCTCCAAAAATCACCATAAAAAATGATTTTATAAATATTAATGTCCCTAAACTTTGCGGATATATCTGTAGTATGTTATTGGGATATGGCTTTGGATTTTTTGTAACTCCCAGCGTATCTATTCTTTATTTATTATATGTTCCACCACTAATCATTGCACCCTTAGTTGCCTCGAAAAGTTTATTAACAACGTTATTGTGTCGCTTAATGTTTTTGTCGATTAAAAAAAAGCAATATTATTCTGCAACCGCCTTTTCTATATTTACTATCTTTATTTTTGCCGATCATATAAAAGTACAAATTGATAGTTTGCATTCGGTAAAAAGAATGGATACATCTTGGTTGCCACTACTTGAATCCATGCCAAAAGCAAGTTTTGCTGTACCTTATATCCAACAAGCCGCAGCTGCATTTACCAATAACTGGGCGGTTGCTGTTAGAGGCCCAGGCTATCAGTATGAGTACTTTGATTTAATGGAAAAAGGACAACTACCCTTTACTCGCACAGACCTAGCATTTTTTGGCGAAAAAGATTCAGATAAAGTAGATTATACAAAGCCAGATTATTTTTTGTACTATAGCACAGATCAAAGAATTAATATGTTCGATCCAGAGCCGGAGTGCCGAGAGGACTATATCATTTCTTTTTTGAGAAAAAATATTCGAAATACTGAGACGAATAATGTCATTAAAGATATTTCTTTTGAATCTGGCCTATATGATGGCAAAAAATCTGTTCTAATATCAGGAAAAACAACAACACCTTATATGCAAGGAATTGAGGTACGGTTAGGAAACACGGGGGCTCAAAAGCTGATTTACAATTGTATAAGTTCTAATTTTCAAGGGTTATTTAATTTACCCTCAACAGATACCAATAAAATATCATATCAAATTTATGTCAATAAAGATGGACAAAAAAAATTAGCGTATCAATCTCAATTTAAAATAACAGAACAAAAAAATGTTTTAACTCCGCCAGCAGCAAGACAACCATTGGTGACAGAAATACTTAGTCGATACAAAAACTCAGGCCTCAATATTACCTCTTATAAAAAAGGCAATAAAGAATACGAAGGCTATGTTTTAATCGATCTAAGAAAGATATACGAAAAACATGTGACAACAAAAGCGCTACCGAAATCTTGAATGAGCATAGAGTCTGGTTAGACTTTTGTGAAAATGAACCTGCTGCTTACGAGGTAAGCAGTTATCCATTATTTAATGGCCATACAAATCACTTGTTATTTCAAATGGTGACTGCTCTTCAAAAGCAAATAAACTTTTTGTCTCTGTCATATCTAGGCTACTAAATATCGGCAACTCGGCACATTTTAACCCTAGACACAACCCAGACTGTCCTTGCACTAAAAGCTTGTTAGCATCCATCATCTCGGCAAGAAAATGGGCCATTTGCAGATAACTAATATCGTAGGTGCCAGACAAATGAATCACGCCCACCAAACATCTTTTTGCAATTTCTTTTAGACAACTGACAACGGTGTAAACTGAAATTGGACAAAAATTTAAATCATCAAAAGCAACAATGGATTCAGCCTTTTTCAATCTAGCTAACCATTGTATTATTAGAGGATATTCTTTTGTTAATACCTTTGTTAATCTAACAACGGTAACGTCACCCGACATACTCAACAAAGCTTTTTCAACATTCGCCTTATATTGCCCGTAAAGCGTCGTGGGACAAGTATCATCATCAACTTTAAAATAAGGCTTTTCCCCATTAAAAACTGCCGTTGATGATAAAAAAACAACGTGGACATCTCGCTGTAAAAAATACGTTGCCAATCTAATTTGCGCGACCTCATTAACCAAATACGCATGCTCAGCATCCTCACTGCAAGCAGCTACCTTCGTGATACTTGCACACAGAAAAACCACATCAACAGATTGCTGTAGATCAAATGCATCGACATTTAAAAGATCGAGATACAATGTTTCTTGAGAAACGCTGCTTTTTTGGCGTGTTGTACCGAGCACAGACCAGCCAGATGCTTGTAATTCTATTTTAAGCGCGAGGCCAATCACTGAGTCGATGCCTACAATCAAAGCTGTTTTCACGATATCTTTTGCCTATAGCGAGTCATGATAAATTCGCATGACTTCATTTGTTTCTCCGAAAGCAATGACTTTTCCTTCTGATAACAACATCGCTTTATTACACATTTTTTTAATTAATTCATCAGAGTGCGATGCAAGCACTAAAATCCCAATCTTATCGTAAAAATCGTGTAGTCTTTTGGTCGCTTTTTTAGCAAAATCGGCGTCACCAACACCAATACCTTCGTCCATTAGCAAAATATCGGTTTCAAGTGAAGTCACAATGGCAAAACTAAGCCGCAGCAACATACCACTTGAATAGGTTCTCGCGGGTAAGTAAATGTAGTCGCCTAGCTCACTAAACGCGATAATATCATCAACACGGGCATCAATGGCATCACGGCTTAACCCCAAATACATGCCAATGGTGTAAATATTGTCGTAACCCGTGTCATCGATATCAAGGCCCAAGCTCACATTAAAAAGCGGTGTCACCTTGCCAACGACAGATAGCTCACCTTGATAAGAAAGATAAATCCCAGCCAAGACATTCAATAAAGTTGATTTACCCGCGCCGTTATGGCCAATTAAGCCTAATCGATCGCCTTTTTCTAGGCGGAAGCTGACATTATCCAATGCCCTCACAAACGTATTTTTGTCTGAAGAGCGGTGTATTTTTCCACCAACACATTGATTATACAATGATTTACGCAAGCTTCGACTCACATCAAAGATTGGGATATCCATCGTTATATTTTGCGCATCCATCTGAGTCATCATGCACCCTACAACCAAAAAATCAAATGTTTATAATATTTACGCATCACGCTCATCGCAATTATCCATAGCAACACAGCAAGCGAGCCTGCGACCATCCAGGTACTGAGTAAAACCGGCTCACCGATCAACGGTGCTCTTGCAATTTCTACCAAATAATACAAAGGATTCATCTTAACCAGCAAGTGTGCATAATGACCTGAACCGAGTTGTACCGGCCGCCAAAAAATAGGCGTCACAAAAATAGAAATTTGTAACAAACTCGCTACAATTTGTCTCACATCACGAAAACGGGTCGTAATAAAACCAAGAATGATGCACACGGATACGGCCGTAAAAGATAAAAGAGCCAAAGCAGGTAATATGTATAGTAAATTTAAGGTAATTGGAATCTGTAAAAGCACCATAATCACACCATAAACAAGCAAATGATGAAGCATCGTTAAAAAATTACGTGTCACAACACCCATTGCATAAATCGGATAAGGTAAATTCATTTGCTTAATAAAATGCCCTAAATCAAGAAATGTGCCACACGCTTCTGTAATTAAGGTCGAAATAAATGTCCAAATCACAAAGCCTGAGGCAAAAAAAGGCAAAAATGAATGGATATCAGTGTGCCACAATCGTGGAAAAACCAAACTCATGCAACCAATAAAAATGGCTAAACTGAGTGATGCCCAAAAAGGCCCTAATAAAGTACGACGATAACGGCGCCGGATTTCAGACATCCCCATATGAAACCAAATACGCCACTGCAAAAAACTGTGTAAATAAATGAAAAAAACCTCTTTAAAACCAGCATCATCGAAAGAAAATATCCTGTTTTTATTGCGGGTGTTATTTTCCGTTATCAATCCAGAATCAAGCTTTAGATCCGTCACATTCTTATCCTTCTTCTTCGATGAGTGTGCTCATCAACTGAAATTCTCGAAGAATCATATCATAATCATCTTCAGCCCAAACCCATTTTTGAAAGCGATTTGTAAACAACGGGCTTTCATTAAAGACAAATCCGCGACTCAACATCACTTCCATGGACGCTTGCGCAACCTCTTTAGAAAAAGTTTTAAATGTAATATAACGGCAGCGCGCATTAAACCAACACAAGCTCATGGGCCCAGTATTAACACCTAAATTAAGATAAGCAAGCTCGTAGAGTGCCGCACGAAGATTGATATTCCAAGTGGCTGGATAAAAAAAGTCATATGCCGACAAAGCACTGGCCGGTGTATTTAAGGCAACTTCGGTGTCTGGCACGAATACAACGAAATACGCTGATTTATCTAAACCCGCGGCAAATTTTGCCCAGGCATCTAAATTGCTATTACGAAGCGGCGAAAATGCGTATTGTCTCAGCGTGATAACAATTAATTTTTTATCACCAACATATTGCTTTTTCCATGCTGAAATATAGGCTAAAGCTTGATTATCCGCACTTAAACAAAGCATCTGTTGTGCATATTTAACCGCATCAGTAGGAGCGTACGTTGTAGGAAAAATGACATTATATTTTTCCGGATAAAGAAAATAGGCCTCTCTTTGTTGTAAAAACAAGGCTTCGTCTCGCGTCGCACAAATCGTTAATCGATAACGACACGTTAACAAACGCAAGGCGGGGATCAATATCGAATAAATTCGCCAATGCCTTGCATCGGCTGTCACCGCCAACTCATAATCAGCCGTTTCTTGTCTTAACCCATTCATGGTTCCTGGGACCAATATGACATGTAAAACAGAAAGACCAAACGCTTGACGCCTGGCATTTGCGGAACAAAGTGCCCAAACAAAATCATACGTTACAGGTTCTACTTCAAAGTCATAAAAAAAACAAAGGCTGTCTTTAGATGCCTGCTTTGATTGTTTAAAATAAATCAAAACATTTAAAGGTTTGATTAAACAAAAGGCCAATGGACGTGTTATTAGCTTAAAACGCGTACCCAAGCGTGTCGTGGGCTGTAAGAGCTCTCGCCCAACTCTTCTTAAAAACCAATGCAAACCATGATATTTAAATTTGTTTATTAAATACATGGCATCCACTACGCTCTAAAATTGACTTTATTTTTCCTTTTATTTTTCCTTTTATTTTTGCCCATATGTTTGGTTCATTCATAAACAATAATACGCGATCTAAATTCGTTAACTTTCCCCCCAGGATTTTTTCTATGATAGGTGTGGTCTTCTCATTTAAACGCAAGCAATCAGAGGTTAGATCACCGTGATGAATATAGATAGGTTGTGTCGCGTAACTTAGTTTGAAATCATCTGTTTGCATATTACGCACATATTGCAATTTTCTTTTTGCAAACGCAATTTTTAAGAGTTGTAAAAACAGCGTAAACCGCGGTGACGAGAGCTTTCTATCCAACTCTGGACTAAAACTGATTAACGTAAACTCATCTGAATCCTGAATAAAATGAGATGTTGCAGTTGTTAAGTTATCACCAAAATAAACACCGTCAATGGTATTGTGCTCTAAAGATTCGGTGCGATGTACAGATAAGGTCGCATAGTTAATAAAAGCGCACCAACAAGTCCAAGTATGAAATAGCATGCCATTATCATTAGGCAATGGCCAATACGTTTCTAACATAAACTCTGGTAAATAAGGTGATTTCCATGCTTGCATTCTCATATCAATATGCAAATGCTGCGTAGCAGCCTTTACCAATTGACGCGCTGGAATGCTCAATACTTCATGGTGTTTTGCATCATGATTTTCATATAACTCTTTTAACACGCCGTCGGTTGAAAAGCGCGGACAAAAGACTAAAACCGATTGTTTCCCTTGCTCAATGTACTTAAAAGCGGAAGAGATGGCATGGTCAGAATAAATGGAATCGGGGATAACCACGCTGCCAATCGCTTTATTTGCATGCATTTTATTAACAATCTCGCGATGCCCTAATGTCATCAAATAAAGTTTGTGTGAGCGTAATCCATTATTAAGTGTGTTGTAAGCCTCTTCTGTTAAATCAGACATCGGTAGCCACTCAAGCAACATATAGCGTTGTAGCTCCTTTATAAGTGCCTGTTGCTGTAACCAATCCCAATCTTCTTTTGCCGTATAGATGAGAAATGTATTTTTTCCGGTGTGATTATCCAGCGCAGGAATATTCCCCTGCGCTAACAAAGAGGCCAAGGCGTATTGAACGAACGACTCACAAAAAGAACGCCCCCACACAGAAACGCCGAAATAAACCGGACTGGTTACAGAGAGTTGAGACGTCATTTTATTCATCCTCGCATCTTAAAAGGGACCGGCAAACCAAGCGCCAGGAACATCTTTAGGAAACTTATCACGCTCCACGCGCATGGGCTCTAAATTGATGGGTTTCGCTAACATGTCACAGACGACCTCAGCAATATCATCACTGTACACATAAGCAGGATTTGCCAATGTTGGTGAAGTGAGCACCGAGTGGTCAGAAAGAGCTAATCGTCTTGGGGGCATTTTTAAATCAGCAAAACAATCCATCGTCACCTGTGCGATGATCTCACTTGCAACCGAGCAAAACTCAAAGCCTGTGTCTAATACCAACAACTTACCGGTCTTGCGAACAGAAGCATAAATCGTTTCCCAATCCAGTGGCTTAATAGTGCGTAGATCGATCAAATCACAATGAATGCCTTGCTCCTTTAAATATTCCACCGCATGTAATGCTTCAATCGTCATATAAGACATAGAAACGACTGTTATGTCAGAGCCTTCCGTCACTCGACGAGCCTTACCCAATGGCACAAATTGATAAGGGTTCACATGAGGATTAGCGCGAATATTGTGTAACCAGCGGTGCTCAATAAAAATAGTCGGATTATCATCAAAAATACTGGATAACAAAAGCCCATAGACATCTTCAGCCAGAGAAGGCATCACCACTTTCAGTCCTGGGATTTGTGCAAAACAGGACTGTAAACTTTGACAATGTGTCGGTCCTTGTCCCCAACCGCGACCAACGATGACCCGCGTCGTCAAATTAATCGGCATCTTGCCAGCAAAAACATTATGCCATTTGGCAGCACCATTCACCAATTGGTCCATCGCCAACAAAATAAAATCTAAGCGATTATGTGAAATAACCGGGCGATAACCTTGTATGCACAAACCAATACCAACGCCTGTCATACCATTTTCAGCTGTAGGTACATCAAACACGCGCTCTTCACCAAACGCTTCGACTAAACCAACCGTCGCGCCAAACATACGAACTCGGTCGTTCATTCCTTGGCCATAAGACAAGACCTTGTCATCCAGCTCCATTGCTTTATGAAAAGCAGCATTCACTAGGTTAATAAACTTATTGTCCAATTGAGAGTCCCTCCTTTTCCTGCATTAATGCTGATTGCAGCCAAGACAAGTCGTTATGAGCATATTGATACTTAAACCTTTCATCTGCATCAGGAAACGGCGATTGCTCAGCGAATACAAATGCTTCGTTGACTTCATCTTGTATACGCTTACGATAAGCAGCAATGTCATCCAAAGATAAAATGGCCGCTTCCAGTAATTTGTTTTCTAAACACATCAGTGGCTCTTTACTCAACCAATAGTCTAGCTCTTCTTTGGGTCGATAGCGTGGGTCCAAATCATCTTCATGGCCACAATGCACTTTATGTCGATAGGTAAAAAACTCCAAGAAACAAGGACCTCCTTGTGAGCGCATTTCAGCAATCATATTTTTAACCGTATCACGATAAGCGAACACATCATTGCCATCAAATTGCGCTGATTTCGCACCAATATTTGCAACCATATCTGCAATAGAGCGATTGGCTGGCTGTCTTAAATGTAAATGTGAATTCACGGAGTAAAAATTATTTTCGCAGATGAATAAAACGGGTAATTTTCGCAGCACGGCAAAATTCAACGCTTCGTAAAAAGCCCCTTCCTCAATTGCAGCGTCGCCTAAGAAAATACATGTGATTTGATTTGTTCTATTCATTTGTTGAGCAAAGGCCAACCCAACACCAACAGGAATGGTATTGCCAATGATCGCCTTACTCGCAACAAAACCAGCTGATAAATCACTTAGATTCATGGAGCCACCGCGACCGTGCGTACACCCGGTGGCTTTTCCATATAACTCCGCAATCAAGCCTTTTAAAGAACCGCCTTTTGCCAAATAATGTGCGTGTGCACGGTGGGAGCTGACGGCTAAATCAAGCGACGTTAACTGCTCACACACAATCACCGGAATCGCTTCTTGTCCGATAGAAAGATGCGTAGGACAACGCATCTTTCCTTCTGGGTAGCGCTTAGCAATTTCTTCTTCAATTAAACGAATACGCAATATATCAAAATAGATTTTTTGGTATTGTTCTTTTTCCATAGCGATATTTACCACGTTGACACTCCTGTGTTAAGCGCGCATGACATAGTCTGTTGAGCATTGTTTTAATTGATGAAGGTATTTATCAACCCAAGCACTCACTTCACTTAAACCTTGCTCCCATGATATTTGTGGCTCCCAACCAACATCGCGCTTAATAGCAGAAGAATCTAACCAATAACGCGAATCTTGTCCCAATCGATCACCGGTCATTTCACACAAGCTTTCGAACGGCATATTCAACGTATTTGCACAACGCTCAACGACTTCACGAATCGACGTTGGCTCTTTGGAGCCGGCATTATAAACCGTCCCCAGAGGCGCTTTTTCTGCAACCAAATGAATGGCTCTAGCCAGATCCTGAGCGTGAATATACGATTTTTCTGCACGACCACCACCATGCAAAGGAAGTTTTTTACCCATTTTGCCCAGTAGCAACGCTTTCGGAATCACGCGATGCAATAATTGCCCAGAGCAATAGGCATTAGAAGGACGAATAATATTCATCGGAAAATTTAAAAAACGAGAAATGGAGAGAAGATGCATATCAAACGCAACCTTGGACGCCGCATAGGGACTAGAGGGTTTAATAGGCGCATCTTCTGTCGAAGGAGAATCGGTTGACCCGTACATTTCTGAGGTGCCAATTTGAATAAAACGCTCTAACCAATCTCGCTTCATCAGCTCTTCGGTTAACCGCGCTAAGGCCATAGAGTTGGTTTCAAAATAACGCCAGCTGTTTTTCCAGGATACAGCACCTTCGCCTTGCGCCGCGTAATTAATAATCACTTGTGGCTTTTCTTTATCAAATAACTCTAAAAGCAAATCCAATTCATACGTTACGTGACGCGCATGATATTCATAGCGCTCGTGCTTTTGAATTCCTAGCGAAAAGGCTTCTTCACGTAGTAAATTTCTACCGATTCCTAACACTTTTTTAGGATTGGCATGTTCGAGTAAATATTTAGCGGTGTGAATACCAAACGAGCCGCCTCCTCCTAATATTGCATACGTTTTTCCCACAACATCTCCTTTGATAAACTATATTTTGGCTTTACACCAACTAATCGCGCCTTGGGTCCTCCAATAAACGCGCTTCATCGGTGCTTGAACAGTTGATGGCAAATAACTTAGGCATCGTTTGGCAAAGCGCCGCCATACCAAATGATGCAAAATCTCTTTGGCCGTCGCATTGAGCGTTTCGTTTACGATAGCAAAGCTTTGCCTTTGAACCATATCCCACGCTGGATTCAAATCATTTACGTGTAACTTGTAAGCATTATAAAAATGGACTTTTTGCAGCGCATTGACGAGATGTGATTGCGATATTTCAATAATCGCTTGTTTTTTATGCGCATCATCCCAAACTAAACCGGCTTCGGTTCGATCTTTTTCATGTGTCATTGAATAAAGGATCATATTATCTGAATCGGTTTCCCATAAAAACCGGTTCAAATCAAAGAAGTTTTTTTGGATAAAACTGCCGTCAATCGTATCAAATTTATTGAAAGAAATGGTATTAATTGCCGCACAATTGACCATAATGGGATGCAAATGAAACGCACGGACTAAAATACCCTTTTCTCCCGGAATGTTCCAAGTCGTCATATGAGGCCATTTAGTAAATGACTTTTCGGTTATATTGTAATGACAAAACTCATCGTGGAAAGCATCCAAACCGAACGCCACCATTTGCCTGGGTGGCATAACCAGTGGCTGCTCTGGTTTTAAAGCTAACGAATCAACATAATGCATCACTTTTTCTTTTATAACGCGCGGTCCCGGTAATAAAACAACATCACGGCCTTGAGTCGCATAATATTCCAAACGCGTGATGGTTCCATCGGACAAGATACAATCCGGTAATAAATAGACCGCATGGGCCTGGTTTTCCACTGCCAAGGCTGTACCGAGCTCATATCCTCTGGTCATACGGCAATAGATGTTATCTTCTTCAGGCGCATCCAGCTCAACAAACACAGGCTTAATATAATGTGCTAATTGTTCATAAATGGGTGATTGAGAAATTGTTTTAAAATCTTCGGTTGTGGTCACAAATATAAACTTAGACTCGGCTAAATTCACGAGTCCAGGGATATTTTGTGGTGATAAAAAAGAGCGTAATGCAACATGAAGCAACATATCAATATATTCAGCGCCCCAAACAACGACGATAAAATAGAAACGAAGCGAATCTTGTTTTTGCTGCTTCATGGCACACATGTCCTTATTTTTTCATGCAACAAACGCACAACAAATAATGCGCCATTTTCGAGTAGCCGGTATGCACGACCTCATCGTTCATTGAAAATAAGAACACATTATGAAAGTATTTTTCTAAAAAGCGCTTTAAATCATTACCGCTTTTACAATTAATGTGCCCTTCTTTACTGGCAGGCGATGCGTATTGTTGTGACTCCAGCGATGGCATACCAATAATAGCAACGCCTGTTGGAGACAAAGAATCACGAATATTTTTAACAAAAGCATCTTCATATTCTGTAGAAATATGCTCTAAAACATCTAAAGAATAAGCCCCGTCAAAGTTTCCAGAAAGAGGCCCTGCTATCATATCGTGAACTTGTGCGCTAAATTGCCACTTTTGACACATGCGATTATTCACATCTTTGATAAAAGCAGGCTCAATATCAATGGCCACAAGATTTTTCACCTCTTGTACAACCACGCGCGTACCAAATGCATCGGCGCAGCCAACTTCTAATACATTTTGTTTGCCAGATAACATTTTGCTAACAAATTTATAGCGCGCAAAATGAAACGCCATACGCTTCGGATCATCATACCAAGCATAATTAGACATCAAGCCAAATTGCTGAATACCAATATCTTCTTTTGCTTTTAGCATCATACTATTGGCGGAATCATTTAATTGAAATTCTTCTATCATGGTTATAAGTCCTTTTTATTCTAAAACTGTCCAGTAATAATCGCCTTGATAATTTGCCGCTTTAAACGTCTCTAACCACTTTTCTGGGTAATCATGATACTCTGCTGTTAAGACCCAATCTTCGAAAAGCGCTTTTTGTTCAGGTGTATGGTAACTATCGACTTGCACAAAACAAGGCCCCTTCGAAACACGCTGAACTTCACTTAAGGCTTTAATCGCCTGTGTGCGTGTAAAATTATGAATGGTATTTAATGAAATAACCGCATCAAAGCTATTATCTGGGAAAGGCAAATCATCCGCGCTGCCGCGATGTAATCGACCGATAACCTCTGATTCACAATGCTTGATTGCATAATCTGAAATATCTAAACCGTAAACATCCAGGCCGGGGCAAACAGACAATAAATCTTTAACTAAAAATCCTTTGGCACAACCCACATCTAAAACACGTTGACCTGGTTTAAGGTTAAAATGCTGAACGATGTCACGCGCAACAGGAACCCAACGACCATCATAATAGTATCCACCATAACCATGTGTACGTGGGCCATCAAAATACATTTCACCAAACTGCTTAGCAAGTAACACAATACCAGGATCTTTTGCCTCTTGTCTTGCTTGAATATTGCGTTTTGTGTTGGGGAGTGCACGTAATAAATTAATTTCTTGCATCACAAAACCTCGATTAAGATTGCATTACATTCATTTTTTTCAAACCACTCGCTAACGAAGTGTACTCAAACCCATCAAATGCCTGCTGACACACGGCATTATCAAATGCGCGATAACCATTATGCGGCATCGCACCACTTCTTGGTTTGTTTTTCACTTCAATATCGCTGTCTAACTGTTGCTTTAATAAATCGACAATCCCAGCAAAGGAGGTCACCTGTCCAGTCGTAATATTCAAAACACCATAACTACGGTGCATTAAACACAAATGAATAATTTCAGCCACATCCTGAATATAAACGTGATCACGCTGCTCCTCTCCCATGCCAAATAACTCAATCGGCTTACCCGCTTTGGCCAAACGATAAAAACTATTTGGACCATAGCCATTGTGGGGGTCTTTGGCTCCATAAAGTAAGCTGGGACGTAAAATAGCCAAAGAGGATTGGTTTACAATCGATTGCAACATCTGCTCTCTAGCAAGATGCATGACACCATGGAGTGATGTAGGGGCTGCGGGTGATTGCTCGTGTAACTTATCCATCGAGTCGGCATAAACGGCATCGGAGCTAATATAAATCACATGTGCAACTGGCTGAGCAATCAGCGCATCACACACGGTTTTCATCATCTGAATATTTTCTAGAATCATGGCATAGTTTTTGCAAGGTGCTTTGGCAGCTATCACGACCAAGGCATCATCTGCACGCAATTGTTTTGCTAAAACAGGCGCCATACTCATGTCGCTGAGATCCATTTCCTGACGACCCATCGCCAAACAGGGGATACCTGCCTCTGTCATTTTTTCAACCGTGGCTGCACCAACAAAACCTTTAGCGCCTAAAACAACAACACGCTTTGGAGCGGTTAGTTTGGCATAATGATGATTAAGCATAATCAAGCTCCTTTTTTGTCACAGGTTGGGACCCTTTACCTAAAGTAAAATACTGGGCATGGGTAGATTCGGTCAAAATGCGGTGCGGATCGATGATAATATTGCCACGCATGTGTTTTAAAATCATATCTGTTGTTAACGTACGATATTCTTCGCTGTTCAACATTAAAATAACAACGTCGGCACCAGACAGCGCCTGTAATACAGTCGAATGCTGTTGTACATTCTCAAGCGGTTGATCTCGCACAATCGGGTCATGTGCTTGAATTTGATAGGTCTCTAATTGACGAATCAATGCCAATGACGGTGAATTTTTAACACTGTGGGTGTTGGGTTTATACGCGAGTCCTAAAACACAAATGGTTGGATTTGAAAGGTGGTTGAACACATTTTCTTTTAAGCACCGTAAAATCCAATCGCGACGATAGCGAGAATTATATAACCAGGCACTGACTGTTGAGGTATCCGTTTTATGCTTTTCACCAAACTTAATAATGGTATTCAAATCACGCTCTAAGTTGCCACCAGCGATACCCAAGCCAGGTGTTAAATACGCATGTTGTCCGATACGTTTATCTAGTCTCAGCGTTGGAGCAATATCATTCCAATCCGCACCGATATTTTCACAAATTTCTGCCAGCGTGTTGGTCGTTGTAACAGAAGCGACTAAAAACATATTAATGGCAATTTTCGCTAACTCGGCACTTTCGTAACGCATCGTCAAAATAGGGCAATCAAATGAAGCAAGCAGCGCCTGATATGCCTCGGGCAAAGGTGCTTCTGGCTCAGCTGCGCCGACAATATAACGCTCTGGATAAAGTGCTCGCTCAACCGCACGTCCAAAAACCAATGTTTCAACCTGATAAAATAAACGCTCTTTTGGTAAAGGAATGTTACGTGTAAAACCAGGCGGTAACTGTGAGAGTAAAACCAAGCTGGCATGGTTAGATAAACTAGGCTTAACACGTTCGATTAATTGATTAATGATATCTAAGTTACTGTTACCTTGATCATCGGTGGGAACATCGTAAGCGATAAAAATCACATCACATGATTTCAAATCAGACAGGTTAGCTGTAAACGTGAGTCTATCGTTATTTTTTTTAACTAAATCATCCAGTCCAGGTTCACTGACAGGAAGATGACGAGCGTTTAACTGATCAATTAAGATCGGGCTCTCATCGTAGCAAATAAGCTGGAAGCCTTTTTCAGCGAAAGCAACAGCGTGGTTTAAACCTAAGTGGGTCATGCCAACGCATCCGATGGTGTATAAATTTGTTTTCATTGTGTGTTTTATCTCTCTCATTCAGGCCCTCTCTTACCTTAAATCTTGACCACATTCTAAAAATGCCTACTATCGCGGCTTGTCCGCGATATCTATGTGTACGAAGCTTAATGTCTTCGAACAGCTGGATTCTGCGGACAAGCCGCAGAACGTAGATGTTAAGTAACGTGAAAAATAAGGCTTAAGAGTACTCTTATACTCTGCTATTCTATGTCTATGCTATCGCTGTTTCTTCCATCATTTTTTTCGCGCTTTTTTCGCTTTCTAAATAACGATGAGTTAACTGATTCAATTCTTGTTGAATCCACAAGTCTGTTGCCAAATCGGTACGTGCCTGTGTGGTAACCAACTGTTTAAAATGTGCGTACTCCAATGCCCACGTTGGGTCATCTTGTGCCAGCGTGACACTTTTTTCTGGCGGCCGACCACTGGGTAAAATACGTTGGTAATGGGTAAAGCGACTTGGCCCCCACTTACATAATGACTCAATATAAGCCGAGCCTTTTTCACCTACCATTTCACAAACGAAATGATTGCGCCACGAGAGCAGACTCATTTCAAAAGTAAGCTGTGGTTTCGATTGTTTATTAACAATCACGGCATGGTCAGGCGCTTTGTTTTCAAAGCAATCCATAAAAACAATGTCAAAATGACTGGGTTGTTTACCAAACCAGAAGTTAACGGTATCCAACAAATGCGAGCCTAAATCAGGCAGTACACCCGCACCTTGATCGCGCCACACGGAGTTACGTACCAAACGCGCTGTTCCATTACCATAAAACAATCGACAATAACGAATGTCACCCAACTCACCGGATGCCAAGAGTTCCTTCATGCGCACAAAATGTGGCTCGAAGCGGTGATTATAAGCAGTGTAACAAACCAAGTTATGCTGGTGTGCAATGTCTTGTAATTCTAAAATTTGCACATCAGACTCGGTCCAAAGCGGTTTTTCAACCAAGACATGTTTACCGTGTTGTAATAAATACTTCAGCACCTGATATTTAGGTTCGTCAGGCAAACACACTAAGGCCGCATCGTAGTCTGCAAGAGGAACTTGCTCAATCGATTGATAATCTGCCTCAGGCTTAACAGGGTCGACAGAGCACACATAGTCACTGCCAGCATGATGCTGGCGCTTTTTACCTTGAATACCTAAACCAACAACAATGACTCTCATACTTCCACCACATTCTCAATTAAAGTAGCAGAAGCCAGATTTTCTTGACTAACTAGATTCGACACTGGCTCAAATTGATATTGAGAATGTGCAACCACGCGTTGAATTTTCTTCATCACATCTTCTTTAGCAATCGGAATGTTGCCATCAACTTCACATTCACACGCTGCTGCCATTGCCCCCACAATACTCGCAATCGCAGGAGAATATCCTTTGACCAAAGCCAAGGTGGCATATGCGAGTAAAGCATCACCTGAACCGACTGCATCAATGAGATGATCGACAAATGTATCAACAAACACATAAGAGCTAAGCGATTCATGATCATTGTTACGGCAAGTCAAAGAGCCTTTTTCACCCAATTTTAAAATCAAAGTTTTACACTTGGCGGCATCATACAATCTAGCGGCCAAAGGACGGACACCTGAATCTTGATCACCCAAAGCAAAACGCGCTTCACGCTCATTGGGTGTAATCAAATCAAACCCCTGAAACTCAGTGATATTACCCCAACGGCTAGCCACTTGACTGTCAGCAACTTTAAAACAGCTCTCTGGAATGGCGGCCACCAACGTATCGATAGTGCGCTGATTGAAGATGCCGTGACGAAAATCACTGAAAATAACGGCATCAGCCGACGTGTCACTGATTTTTTCTACCAGCTGCTCGACAATCGCATCAGAAATAGATGAGTTATCTAAAGTATCGATTTTTACTAAACGATAATTGTTAGCAACAATGGCATTTTTGTAAGTCGTAGGGCGATTTTTATCGACAATCAGTTGGATAGCCACACCCGCTTCTTGTAAATCATTCAGTACAAACTCAGCCAAAGGATCCTCACCTAAGACCGTTGTAAAAATCACGTTTGCGCCGGCTGCTTTCAAGTGTTTAGCCACAATACCCGCACCACCAACAAAATTTTCTTGCGACTCCAAACGAACACTCAGTGTAGGCGTTTTGGTTTGGCCACCAATCACATTGGTATAAGTAATACCATCAACGATGGTGTCGCCAACCACATGAATGGTCAGTGGTTTTTCAGCGTTTAGACTGTTGATTAAATCATGCGTACTAATGCCTTCCAGCTCCATCACTGCCGCTAATTTTTCTAAACGCACCATGGGCTCTTCTAAATTAATGAACTTCGAAGAGGAGTAAACAATATCTCCCGGTGTAAAGAGCATTTCACCGCCATAATTGGCTATCAATTGCTCTTCTTCTTGTGTTTTTTTCGGCTTACTTTTTTGTGCGGAGTACTCGTAGCCTTTGGCAAAAAAATCAGGCTTTAGTAAGGTAATGTTTTCAAGTGGTGTGGCATTTTTATCAATGATGACATAATCAACCATTTCAAAGGCAGACAAATTAGCAGCACGGATGTTTTGTGGAATGTGCGGGCGGTAATGGCCTTTATTAATGTGGTGATCCGCAGTGAGACTTGCGATTAGAATATCCGCTTTTCCCTTTGCATACATAAGATGACGCATGTGCCCGGGGTGAACCACATCGAACACACCATGACACATCACTACTTTTTTTTCTCTTGGAAACGCACCGACGATTTGCATGAGCTCTTCGATGGTTTTAATTTTGTGCTGATAACGACTTAAAAACATATAAACTCCGTTTTTTAGGGATAAAGATCCTTTTTTATTCCGCTCATGTGTCTTTTGGTACGCTTTCTCTCCAGGTGGAGAGAAAGATTTTTTTAACTCAAATATTCAAACCACGTTTTGGTTGCTGCAGCTATCGATTGCTTATCCCACAGCGGCGCATCTTGCCAATGATTAATATCAGCAAGCATGTTTGCTACACCTTCAGCGAAAGAGACTTCAGGACGCCAACCGAGCTCAGTGGTTATTTTAGTGATATCCGCCCAAGTACAATCGGGCTCACCAGGTCGTTTCGGTATGTAATCAACCGCGCCACCACCTAACAGCTCAACTAAATAATTGACTGATTGTGGTTGGCCTGCGCCGATATTCCATATCTCACCCGCTTTATCCGTTTCTGCTGCGGCTAAAAAGGCTTTTGCAACGTCGGTTACATACAAAAAATCGCGTGTTTGTTTACCATCACCTACGACTGTATAGGGTTTTCCTTGTAACTTTTGCTTAAAGAAAACACCGAATACGGCGCCATAAGCACCGGTGGTACGTACACGTGGGCCATATGCATTAAAAATACGCACCGAATTGACCGGCAATTTATAAACTTGATGCCAGTGAAATGCGGCGCACTCGCCCTGATACTTGGATAACGCATAAGGGTATTGAGGCTGAATCACATGCTGCTCAGTGGTTGGTGTCGCGGCTAATCCGTAGCAAGATGAAGAAGCAGCATACACGAATTTTTTTACACCAGCAGTACGTGCCGCTTGAAGCACATGCACGGTCCCCATGACGTTGTTTTCCATGTATTGCACCGGTGTTTCAATGGAGGGCACGATATCCCCAATTCCGGCAAAATGAAAAACGAAGTGTGCGTTTTTAAAAATCGATGAGTCTGGCTTTAAATCTAAAATATCCATTTTTTCGAATGAAAAATCGGGATTATCTTGATGGTAGGCGATGTTTTTAGCATGCCCACCAACCAGATTATCAATCACACGGACTTGATAGCCTCTGCTCAACAACAGATCAACCATGTGGCTACCGATAAATCCGGCGCCACCGGTTACCACGGCGATTAATTTACTCATTATGCGACTTCCATGGCTTGAATGCGTTTGACATTGTAGTAAATATCATCTGTCATACTGTCTTTTATTTTGCCATCACGAAACGCATGACATAAATCACGCACCGCATCTTCGACACTGAGCTTAGGCTCAAAACCTAAACAACGCTTAATTTTATCTGAATTGATATGATATGAGCGGTTATCATTCGACTCTGTCACCTCAAGCGCCAACGGTGCTTTTTGTGGGAACTCTTGTTCGACCACGCCTTTGACCACTTGTGCGATATCACGAATCGACATATTTTCATAACCTGCATTGAAAGTTTGTCCTGCGATCTTTTCTTTAGAGACTGTTAATAACAAAGTGTATAAATCACACATATCTTGCACATGTAAATTAGGGCGTAATTGATCGCCACCAAACACCATGATTTTACCGTTATTAATGGCATGGTTAGTCAAAATGTTAACGCTCAAATCAAGACGTAAACGAGGTGCATAACCACAAATAGTAGCAGGACGAATCGTGACACACGTAAAGTTATCATCCATATGCTTGAATAACAGTGGCTCACACATGCCTTTGTATTTGTTATACAGTGTCAGGGGTACCAGGGGATGCTCTTCTGTCACATTAGGCTTGTCAGATACGCCATAAACCGAGCTGGATGATGCATAAATAAAACGCTTCACACCCGCTTTTTTGGCAGCAATCACCATGGGCTCAAAGGCATCTAAGTTAATAGATGTACTAAGTGCTTCATCTAATACGAAGCTTGCGTCGTTTGAAATACAGGCCAAACTAATCACCGTATCAACACCTTGAAAAGCGCGACTTAAGTGTGCAGTATCTCGGATATCGCCTTCGATAATTTTTAAACGAGGATTGCTTTTAGGTAAAAATTTGTCGCTAAAAAACAGCGTATCATAAATCGTAACTTGGTAACCCAAAGCAAGCAATTGTGGTGTCAATAAACTGCCGACGTAGCCAGCACCACCGGTGATAAGTACATGATCCATTGTTTATATCCTTATAATCGTAATTCGTGGTTTTGTATCAAGCATATTGCTGTATTTCGAATAACAACGAGAAGAAGTTTTCTGGTGAAAGAGAAAATCTCACCGCGCTACTCGAGATGATGTGTAGAAACGTTCTCAACACATTTGATGCACAACTAAAATTTGTCGTCATCACAGCGCCTTTCACGCCGTATGTTAGAGCATTCTATATCATACAGGATAAAATAAAAGCTTATTTTTGAAAAAAATCATCTCTCAGAAAACATCGCATTTTGAATGATTCCGGGTATAATCGTTTTTTTAGCATCTAAACAAGACCATCATCATGGAAACACAGCCTTTCGGTGCCACGCTTTTAACGAGTGAATCGTCAGCAGAAGCATCTACCTCAAACCCGCAAAAAAAACGCCAAGCATTACAAAGACGTATGGCTTTGGAAGATATTATCGGCGGAATGAGCGCATTTCGGGTGTGGTTTATGCTCGCCTATCAAGATATCAAATTACGCTATCGACGCTCCGTTCTCGGTCCATTGTGGATTACCTTAAGCATGGCAATTAGCTTATACTCCATGGGATATTTGTACTCGTTTATTTTTCACATTGATTTACAACAATATTATCCTTACCTGATTGCTGGCATGCTGGGGTGGACTTTGATTGCCATGCTAACCGTTGACTATGCTGACGGATTGGTTTTTTATCATGGCCTTATTAAACAACTGAAATTGCCGTATACCTTACACATTCACCGCATTGCTGCGCGCAATCTAATCATATTTATGCATAATTTATTGGTGATTGTGCCTATTTACATTATTTTTCATCAAGGGCATTGGGTGAACTGGCATACGTTGTTGCTTATCCCAAGCCTTTTATTACTTTATACAAATGCGATTATCTACGGCACCATCATTGCCATGGTGGGTGCTCGCTATCGTGATATGGGGCAGCTCATAAAAAGTATGATTCAAGTGGTGTTTTTTATTACACCGGTCATGTGGAAGCCAGATATGCTGACAGGACATAAGCATTGGATTGTCGACTTAAATCCTTTTTATGCCATGCTTGAATTAATTCGCGCGCCGTTGTTAGGACAAATACCTCATCTAACGCACATACTCATGACACTGAGTTTTACACTATTGGGCGCGGTTATTTTTATACGCCTTTTAGTCCGTTATCGTTCAAGAATTATTTATTGGTTATAATATGGCTACGATTACCTTACAAAACGTCTCTATTGAGTTTCCTATTTACAACATCAGTGCGCGCTCGTTTAAAAAGCGCTTTATCCGCGTGGCTACTGGCGGCACCATTGCCAATGATGCCAATCAACATGTGGTCATTCGCTCAATCAACCAAGTTGATTTAACTTTACAGCACGGCGATAGAGTCGGATTAATTGGCCACAATGGCTCTGGAAAAAGCACATTGCTGCGTTTATTAGCAAAAATTTATGAGCCTACCAGTGGTGAAATTCATATCAATGGGAATATTTCTTCTATGTTGGATCTCATGCCTGGCATTGAATTGGAATTCACTGGTTATGAAAATATTGTTAGTCGTGGACTATTACTAGGCTTAAAAAAACAAGAAATTGAAGCGCAAAAAGAAGATATCGCCGCGTTAACTGGCTTGGGTGATTATTTGCATATGCCCGTTAGAACTTACTCTTCTGGCATGATGGTTCGTCTGGCCTTTGCTATTTCGACCAGTATTAAGCCAGAAATTTTGTTAATCGATGAAATTTTTGGTGCGGGTGATACGGATTTTATGCAAAAAGCCCGTGAGCGTATGGTTTCGCTTATGAATCAATCCAGCATTTTTGTCTTGGCAACGCATGCCAATGACATTATTAAAGAATTTTGTAATAAAGCTTTATTAATGGAAGCTGGGAAAATTAAGTTTTTTGGTGATGTCGGTGAGGCTTTTGAGCTTTATGGGAAATAGGGGTAATTATTCACTCTTCAAGCTCTGCAATTGCCCGATTCATCTCCCTGCATTTTTAGAGCTGGACATCAAATAGGCTGTTTCTTCATAAGATTTAAAATCTTCTAAAGACATAATAACCGCTGGTTTTCCATTTCGTCGGGGAATTAATATAGAACCATGATCTTCATTTACTTTATCTAAGGGTACTTTGCCAAAGTGCTTCTCAGAGAAGAATAGCTCATAACATCCATTAAAATCTCCTAGATAAAACACAATAGGTACTTATAATTGTACGTAATAATGATGACTATAACCACATTTAAGTTTTAAAAAAGATCTTTTTGTGTTATATTGTATCAATTGATATCCGGAAATCATTTGCATGAAAGAAGCCATTCTCATCGTTGTTGCCGATGGTTTTAATGGGCTGGGTGATTTTTTATTTGCATTGAAAACCGCAGAAAACTTGCGGCACCAATACACAGAAAAAGGAGAAGAAACACCGCCTATTTACCTGGTGACCCAAGTCACAGGTAAAGAAAAAATTCAACAACTAAAAGGTGATGTGGAGTTTGCAATTGAAGTCCTCACTCCCAATGATTTGCGAGCGAGAGTGCGCGCTCAAGGAGATGCTCGCATTATCGTGGGGCACGTGATCGAAGGCCCTGTTTTATCCAATAATTTGATTGATAAAGTCAACACGGCACTCACTCAAATCAACGTACCACTGATTACCACCGGTGAATATGGCAACAGAGATGAACATACGTTGACCGCAAACTTAGAATATCGTCAAGAAGAATTATCCGCTCTACGCTGGGTAGACCATATTCAGTCCGGTTTTAATAAAGCAAGATCTGAAAGCGGTATCTTACAAAGAGCAAAAATAATATCTAGACAAGATGCTATTTTATCTCTAACAAACCAGATAAAAAGTGCGCTTGGGCTCCAAGATGAAACTTTTTTTAATCAAAATGAAATCAGCTTTCAATACAGTCATGATGAGATTCAACTACTCCATAGCAACCGTGTGTTGGATAATCCCGCACAACGGTTCTTAGAAATTCATCGATCATTTTATAAAAAAAATCATAAAAATCACATTGTCATTATGATAGGTAAGGCACTGGACTATAAATTTAATGCACTTAGAACTATCCAACAATTTCTTATCAACGATGGCTTTCAAAAAATTACGTTTTACAATGCGGTCAATGATGAGGAAACCATATTACATAACTCAGGAAAAACCGGCAAACAATATAAAGTGCTTTATTATGAAGGCTTTACGTATCAAACCATGATAAATTGTATTGCCATATCAGGCCCTCTCATGGGCGTAACGGGTGATCAATCATTTGCTGAAGCCCTGCAGTATGACAAAATTCCTGTCTACGAAACCATTGAACACAAAATAGACTTTATTGCCGATTACGAACAAAGACTATACGAATTATCTGGAAACGATCCGGTTGTCGAAAAATGCTTGGAAATATTACGTCCGCTAGCCGCCCCCTCAGGCCAACGTCGTATCAATGCGTCAAAAGAAGATGGAGCCTACCTCCATCAGCATCAAACTAAACTACGGGAAATGAATCAAAAACTAATGAAACAAACCGATTTGGGTGAGCGGCTTTACGCAGCAGACATTAAGGCTTTTAAAAAAATGCTGTTGCAGGAAGTTGTTGACGATATCCTTTCCAAAAGTGCCCAAGCCACTTATTTTTATAATGAACACCGACATAAACTTTACCCTGACAGTCACGCAGAAATAACGGTTTTGTCCGTATTAGTCAAAAAAATAGGTATCGTTGACATATTAGATTGTTTTTATCTACGTAAAAAAAATAAAAAAGAATCTCTTGATATGGCCGCTTTTTTAATAAGCCTGCATGAAAATAATGATAGCGGTGATGCGCTCACAACCTATCAATCTATATTCATATCGCTCATTACACACCAAGAGCAGGTTTGTCTACAATCGATTTTATCTAAAAATCTACCCAAAGACGTCAGTGACGCTTTTTATTCTGTGGTGACAAAGCGAGATGAAAATCATCTTTTGTATTTTACGCATTTATCAACCATAAAAGGATTCGAGATAAGTAAGATGTATATTCAAGCAATGTATGCTTGTACTGAAGCGCTTTTGAACGACATTTTAACCGATACAGATCAAGCGTTTCAAAATACATTTAACACCCTAAATCAATCCTTTTTGCAATCACTTCCTTTTTTGAACGATAAAACCAAACAAACAGAAGCACATGATGTCTTAATGGGTTTATTTTTGCTCGAAAGAGGAAAAAGACATCCTGTACAATCAGATAGGCTTTTATCATCTGCTAACCGATTTCTGTCACAGTGGAGCAGAAGACATAAAAGTCTACTCTCAAGCATCGAGCTTGTTCTAAACGGGCTTGGAATAAATGCTAAAGAATTGCCGCACGATGAATCTCATTACACACAGCAATATGAAATATTTATGGCTAATAATCAACCGAAAGTCTCAAGCATGGAAGATAGAAATCGATTTTATCCCGTTATTCAGGAGAAGGACATACACAAAGAGGGGTATCATTCACCTTCATTAGGTGAATCAGCTTAGATTCGTTTCGACTTAATCTGCCCCCGACACTTGATTCGTTCTAAAGTGAGATACCAGAAAAAGTCAAAACGAATTCAGTTTATCAACGCATTTTCGAAACGGATTGCTTGCCCTTGTCAAAAAGGACTGGAAAAGTCAAAACAACCCAGGCAAAATGGGACCCAAATCATCTCCTGGCCTCCAATTTTTTGCGACAAGCCATTTGTTTTTCGTAAGCGCTGTTACATTAACGCGCGAGATGATGCCGCTATATGAACACTTCTATCACATTTGAATCACGACAGGTAATCTATCATGTGGAGCTTAAGTATACTTTGTTGTATGACACTGCTTTTAATTTGTTGCTCTTTAATTGGGTGTTGTGTCGCAGAATTATTGCCATTTCGGTTACGTCCTCATGCTAAATATTACTTTTCTCCTATTCTCGGTACAGGTGTATTTATTCCGATTATTTCATTATATGGATGGTTTTTTTCTTTCAATAGCGTGTTTTCTCGATTGTTATTTTTAGGTGTTGTGGTTGCAAGCTTAGCTTATTTATATACTAAGAAACATGTTGCTCACATGCGTTATTTACCAGTTCTGTTAGTCTTTGGGCTATTGATTTCTAGTATCGAATTAACATTCCTTCTGCGTTTTGACTCCTATCCGACCTATGATGATACTTATACTTACCTTATTCACAGTCATTGGTTACAGCACCATCCATTTCGTTATAAATTACACTCTTCTTTTCTGAGCCCTGATTTAAATAATATTTTAATCTATCAAATCACCATGATGAGAATGGGCGGCTCTTATTTTCTTGCTTGGATTCAAAGTTTATTTGGTTTTGAATGGTCTTATGATGCATATCCACTTATTGTCGTTTTTATCTTAACGATAGGATCTCTCGCCGTCGCTGGGGCAACGGCCCTCATTTCTCGAGTAGGTCGATTTTTTCCATTGATGATCGGCGGGTTAGCTGGACTAGGACTCAATGGTTTTGTTTTTGGGGCTTATTTTGGTTTTCTACCTCAAACATTTGGTTTGGCATTTTCTATCGCTGAAATCGCTCTTTTTGGCGCGTTAATATTGTATTTGTATAAGGCTCCGAATATAGGCTTTATGAAGCTTTTTACTTACGCTTTACCCGTGACATTATTATTGTCTGATGTGATATATACATACCACGAGATATGCCCGGTCCTTTTTAGTGCCCATGTCCTTTTTTTAATCTGGTCACGTATGACCAATACCTTAAAATGGCAACAAATAATTAATCTTTCACTTATTTTTACGCTTCAAATCGTTCTTTTTACCAACATTGAATTGCATCATCTTTATGACAATATCATGGCGCTCATTATCGGAGGTCGACTTCAAGAAGGATTTGGTTGGTCTATTCCATGGTCCCCTTGGGAGTTTTTGGGATTAACTGTCAGTATGAAAAGCGCGCATATCAATGCGTGGTTATGTTCCTCTTCGATTTTTAATTTTATTTTGGTTCTAATCGCGGCTACTTTGATAACGTATATGTTAGCTATTTTTTATAAGAATAAAAGCAGAATGATTGTGATTTTGCCACATGTATATGTGTTACTACTGCTTTTATTGATTTTTATAAAATTACGTTATTTTAGTGTTGGTAATACTTCGTTTATTCAATTTAAAACAGCTAAATGGGCTAGTCTTTCGGCAACAACATTGTTTGGCGCGGCAATCATCTTTGTATTTCTAAAAAAATACACTTTTTTTAAACCGTATTATCGTAAAGCAATATTGTTCTTTTTCATGGGTGGGTTAATATTTAATTGTGCATACATCAACTATATGAGTTTATCTCAATTACCCAATCGCCCTAACCCTGTTTTAGGCGACTATAAATATCCTTTACACAAGCTGTTATACTTACGCAAAGCGCTCGAATCAATTCCTAAAAATAAATATATTTATCTTAAAGTAAACGATGGTTTTAACTCTCTTAGTTGGATCCTTTCTTATCTCCTTTATGACCGCCCGATCATCGTATTAACCAATCAAGATACCGATGCTTTTAAACAAGAAAGTCTAAAACCGAATACCGATGCCATTGTGATTGGGGAATCTATTCCAATGAACGACATTTCTCCCCAAGAAAAGCATCAACTAACATGGTTTGAGTCTAAAGATCCGGTTGCTATTTTACATGTTCAAGATGCGGGATATTTAGTGGATTTATATAAAAACCATCATTGGAAATGGTCATTTAAAGCAAGCAATTTTTCGCAGCGCACGCAACACAGAATAGTTGGGAATGCCAATGCGGTGCAATTGCATTTCGACTATATTGCCGATCGAAATAGCTCTCTCAATTTAATCCTTCGATCTAAGCACGAAATAATAAAAAAAGTTTTAGTGCCAATATATAAGGGAAAGCATAGCTACTCGTCACCAATTATTCCATTACGTGGTCATGTGAATGTGATACTTGATTTATTGATTAATAAAGACGATTTCGGCAATAGCACGACGCTAAAAATGCAAAATTGGGAAATGAAAGCATTATTGAATGAAAAAAAGAGAGATGACAAACCAATACCGCCAGATTCTTTGTATCTCGTCAGTGTCGACGGCTTATCTGCCGCTGAAGATTGGGGAACCTGGTCACAAGAAGAGCGCGTGGTTTTTAAGTTTAATAATAATCTACCAAAAAAATTTAAATTGATTATTACAGCGTCAACCATTGGTTATAATGAAGGTATGCCGGTTAGCATCAAGGTTGGAAATGATCAAAAAAAATACTATCTCTCCGCCGATCTGAGAAAACAAACGTTAACTTTTTCTACCAATATAAACACAAACGAAATGATATTCACTTTCCCCCCACTTAAAAGTCCAAGGGAACATCGCAAAGGCAGCGACTCAAGAAAACTGGGAATAGGTTTACATGCATTAGAAATCGTTTCTGTGTCCAAGGATTAGGTTTAAACCACACAAAAAAACATCTCCCCGTGACAGGGATAAGGCACTAAATGTAAAGGCACACCTACTGGTCAAACCAGTGGCTTGCCTGTCATGCAGTTATTTAAACAACTCAGAATGAGAGCCTGTTCTTGATAGCCGTAGTAGCTGCACACAATCATCTTTAATAATTTTGTAAATTAATAACCAATCCGGATTGAGATGGCATTCACGATAACCATTCCAATTTCCGGAAAGATTATGATCTTTGTACTTTGGGTCTAATGGCTCCTCGCGTTGCAACGTCTCTATAACGGAATCAAGAAGTTGACGTTTTTTTCCTTGTTTCGCTATTTTTTTTAAATCACGCTTAAATTGAGTCGCCAATTCTAATTCAAGCATCGTCAATGGAATCCCATACATCGTGCATTGTCTTAAAACGATCGCCTTTTCCTGACTCTAATTCTTGGATGGCATCACGAGTTTGTTTGCTTGGTATTTTAACCGCAAATGGAAGACCGTTTTGAAGACAAACTTGGCTATAAAAAAGTCTAATTGCTTCTGCTGTAGATAATCCAACCTTATGCAAAATCGCTTCTGCTTTCATTTTGAGAGCCGGTTCAATCCGAGCATTGATTGTTGCTGCTTTAGCCATTTCATACGCCCCAAATGTTTTCCATAACTAAATTGTACAACAAATGCATTACATTTTCAAATTTTTGAGCTCTTTACTTTTACTTTAAGATGACCTCTAACTTTTGGCGCGTGGTCATATCCAGTGTATCAACTATCTCCAATGTAGCGAGACCTAAAGACTTATAGATAAAATCCGCGGGTAGATTTTCTAGCGCATGTAAGTGGTGTTGAATCGTCGCGATATCTCCGCGCCTCAAAGGACCCGTCAAAGCGTCTCTGGGTGAGAGTGATTGTAAGTTAGTCAGTGTGGATTGCATCATACGAGTCATCAGTTTTGAGCTCACATCCACATCGATACCCGCGCGCTCGAAACAGTTTAAAGCCTGCTCAGCCAAGGTGACAACATAATTGGACGCAAAAACAGCGGCGGCATGATATAACGCTTTTTGGTGACCATCAATCGGGATAATCACCGCACCCAGTGCCTCAAAAAGCGGCCTGATCTTCTCAATACCAGCGGCATCACCTTCAATGGCACAATAAGTTCCACTGAAATCACGCACGCTTAATGCCGGATCAGCAAAACTTTTCATGGGATGAATACTGACCGCGAAACAACCTTGTGTCCGAATGGCAGATAAAATGTCGCTTGGTAATAAGCCACTGCAATGTAATACCACACTGCCTGATTTTAATTGTTGTTGGGCCAAACGCTCACAAACAGGCTCAATAGCCGCATCAGAAACTGTTAAAAATGTCAGATCCACTAATGGCAGCTGGTCAAGATTTTCAACGGCGAACCCGGCACCGATAAACTCAACGGCTTGACACGCACTAAGGAATGACTGGTTATACACGCCATTCACCGTTACCAAGCTATGCTCATGTAATAAGCGCGCTAAAGTCTTACCCACTTTACCCGCACCAATAAAGTTTGCAGAAATACTCAAGATATTGTCTCTTCTGCAGCGCTAGATTTAACCGGTCTGTTTGATGCTTGAATATGCACGTTTGAAATCATAAAGGCGGCTTGGCGGCGATCAAACTGACTTAATGTAACAGGCGTGCCAGTTGACTCCACTTGTAAAACAAATTGCTGGTCCTTATTTTCAACCGGTATCCAAGCACTCTCTAATGTTGCACTGTCATGAATTGAATGAAAAGCATAGGATTTTAAAATCTTGCCTGACATGGTTTTGAGTTTAAAATAAAATGTCTCTTGTTGATCCCCTCGGACTTTTACCTGACAAGAAAATTTGATGGCTTGAAGCTCACCATATATTTTAAATTTAAAATCAATCGCATGAGATACCCAATTAAAATCATAACCATTGGCATCTATTTCCGTATTATAACCACCTTGTTGCCCTAAAGATAAAACACCATGAAAAGGTGTTTTTTGTATAACAAACGGTGCAGAAAAACGTGTTTTACTAGCGTAAAGATGACTATCTGCTTGTCTTATAGAAATGACCCAATCAGCCTCATTTAACGAACGATCCCTATCCTGTAACGGGAGATGTCCAAAAATATACCCGTCATCTAAATAATTTGCCAAAAGAGGTCTGTCCCAAAAAATATAGGTTAACATTTGTTTTAGTTTTATTTGGCTTTGATCAAATAACAAATAAATCACCTGATTTTTAGGGATATCTTGCAATGTTGCTCTTAACTTTAACAAAGCATCAAACGCTGCCCTCTCTTGCTGAACGGCGTTTAAAAAACTCTTATTCAGTGCTTTTGTAACCACTTTGTACTGATATCCCAAACCCAATATCACCATCAACAAATACAAGACCACCAGTTTAGTATGCTGATTTCGCCTATCATGCCAGATTATTCCCATCATGATAGCCAGCAATGATAACGAAAAAAGCGATGCGTATTTCGCTATTTTAAATTGTAAAAAAGTAAGTCCTACTGCCGTTTGTGCATCACTGGCTGAAAAATAGCGAAATTTAATAAAAAAGAGCAACAACACAAATTCAAAACAAAGCAAAAGCATTAAAAGTGCTCGTCGCTTGGGGTTTTCTCTTGCAAATCCAAGCAAAACATACGTCGTGACTGCCAACACACAAACGCTGATAATCGTTGAAAGACCAGTGAGCCACCATGGCTGGCTATCAAAATACGTGGACAATCCGAATGAGTAACTTAAAAATCGCCAAGGGCTCCATAATACCGGCCACCCTATAGCACCGCCTCCATGAGAAATAGTCAGTGTCTGATATATATTTTTGGCTATACGTAGCGTTTCAACATTCATCAAGACGCTCATTTCTATCAAAACAATCAACATCATCAAGCCAAGTAAGGCTATTTTTTTAGGATGTAAAACCGCAATACCGATGATAAAAAGAGCAATCGCACCAAAAAAAATAGGGAAAGGCTCATTGTAAGCAAGTAAAAATGCAGCCGCACACAAAGCCCATGGAAACACAAAACGAATCAACCGCCAGCCGTAGACAGTGTTGTTAAGAATCGTTTGTAACAAAGTTGGCATCAATACTGCCAAACCCAATGCGAAACTAAGACCCATTGTTTGCGGGAAAAAGCCCCATTCTGCACCAAATAAAAAACCATTCGATAACACAGCGGGCAACAATGACAATGCTAAAATAACAGGCTTTCTCAGCGGAATAACTTGGCGTACAACACCACCTAAAAACAAGCATCCTGCTACGACCCCAGTAGACACGGTTGCTAAATAGACATTATAAGACCAGGTAATATGAAACAATGATTGCACCAAGCCTAAGAAAAAAGTCCCTCCCATACGTGCACCGATCGACTGGTAAAGACTAATTTGTGTGAGTGCTGGAAAATGGGCTGAAGGAACGGCTAGCTCGGAAAAAGCATGGGATTGTAACCACTGACTTTGCGCTAAATAAGTATAAATATCGGTAAATGGGCTATAACTTGCATAACGTATCTCAGGAGCCATGACAGGGAAAGCAGCAATCAAAGCAAACAAACTGATATACCAACCATGCCGCCAAAGTTCGCGTTTACGCGGTTCATAGTACCATGATAATAAAACCAGGCCGCCTATCAATAACAGTGAATAAAGACCGTTAAACGGGATGATTCGACCATAAATACTGGCAAGCCAAACCAAGCTACTTAAGCCAAGACCCGGCGCTAAATAAAGACTAAAGCGCGTCAACTGTGGTGGGCCTAATGCCAAAACGCGCCGCCCTATCGTTTGGCAAATCAGTAATAAGCACCACAACTGAAGCATAGACTGAAAATAACGCAATTTCTTAGCTCCTATACATTGGCTTTTAGTACCTCACCCAGATTAGCAAGACAAGGTACTAATATCATCCTGAATCCCGTTGATGCTCAAGGATTTAAACGTTACTGTACTGCGTATTTTTCATCATCGTATAGCCTTTAATTAATTCGCTAATACCGGCATCCAATGACATGCTGGGTTGAAATCCAGTCGCTTCAATTTTGGCATTTGAAACAATGTAATTACGTTGATCAGGATCGGCACCGATAGGCGCATCAATGACGACAAAATTAGGTAGCTGAGATTGGATACGCTCACATAATTCTTTTTTAGAAACATTCGCATCCGAAAGGCCAACATTGTAAATTTGCCCTTTCATATCCGTAAAATGCTGAATACCATGCAGAAAAGCACGTGTCACATCACGAACGTGAATGTAATTACGTTTGAAATTGCTTTCAAATAAAACAATAAACCGATCATGTACCGCTCGGTATGTAAAATCATTCACTAATAAGTCAATGCGCATTCTGGGAGACATACCAAATACCGTCGCTAAACGGAAACTGATGGCATTTTCACGCTCCATCAAGCATTGTTCTACTTTCACTTTTTCTTTGGCATACAAAGAAATCGGATTTAAAGGTGATTCTTCTGTACAAAAGTGATTGCTTTCACCTGTACCATAAGCACTGTTCGTCGTCGGCATTAAAACCCACTGATCCTTAGACATTAACTTTAACATCATGAGCACCGCATCATGATTAATCGTACTGGCACCAACAGGGTCTTGATTACACATAGGTGCACCAACCAATGCAGCCAAAGGAATCACAATGTCTGCATCCTTCAATAAAGGTGCCATAACACTTTCAACACGGATATCACCTTTCACCACACGAAAATTAGGATGATAACAAGCATGGTGTAAGCTTGTTTGCTTGAACATAAAATTATCCACGACTGTAACGTGGTGACCTGCGTTTAATAATTCAGGGACCATGGTGGATCCTAAGTAACCAGCACCGCCTGTTACAAGAATTCGATAACTCATTTTAAACTTACCTCGTTTGTAGTGTGGTGATGAGAACCACAGGAATAAATAGGACAGAGCCTGCGTCAAGATGACGCATCTAGAGTCTCTGGTTGTAAATGGTGAAACATCGCCTGCTCAACGGCAGCACATAACACGTGTGCTAATACAATGTGTATTTCTTGTATGGTATGTGTCGCGTCACCAGGCGCCACCACACAAAAATCAGCGCGGTTTTTTGCTTCGCCGCCACCATATCCACTAAACACAATACTGGGAATACCAATTTCTCTACACGCATCCAAAGCTTTTAAAATATTGGGAGAACGCCCAGATGTGGTGATGCCGAGAAACACATCTTTTTGCGTCGCTTTACCGTAAAGCTGTCGCGAAAAAATTAAATCATATCCGTAATCATTGCCAATCGCCGTCAATACCGAGCTATCGACAGTTAAAGCTTCTGCGGGTAATGGCGCTCTATCGACAGCCAACTTACTGACAAACTCTGCAGCCAAGTGTTGTGCATCCGCAGCAGATCCGCCATTGCCAGCAATATATAAACGACCACCTTGTTGATATCTGGAAACGACAATTTGTGTAATTTGCTCAAAGTCAGCCATGCTATTCGCGTCATTCAATAACTGCTGTTTAGCATGTAGAGATTGATCCAAGTGGTGCTTTAGTAATGTCTGAATGTCCATATGTTTTCACTCAATCATTTGTTCTTGAAACTGTGCATAATCTTCAGGCAGACCAATATCAATGAAAGGCGCCTTACTAACCATGCCATACATACGCGCATGCGCTGAAAATAACGTAGGAAAAACATCTTCATCTAAAGAAAAAGATCTTGTAGGACATTTTTGTAACATTAATTCAGAAGCTCCTGGCCCTATCCAATAAACGCCGCCATTAGCTAAGTGCTTATTCAGCGATCTGGGTGCTGAGGGCATGGATAAAATACGTCCATCATTAGCATCAACATCCATCGTCATGTATCGTCGGTTTTCTTCCGTATGAAACAGTGAGAAAACCAGGTCAGCTTGGTTTGCAACCGCAAACTGGCAAAGCTTACTGAGGCTCACGGTGAAATAAGTATCACCGTTCAACAACAATAAAGGCGATTGCGGCTGCATTTGCTCCAAAATATTCAAAACAGCGCCGCCAGGTCCTAAAGGCTTGTCCTCAATGACATAGTCAATGCGCGCACCTTTATACACTTCACCAAAATATTGCGTAATACAGTGGCTTAAATAACCAACCGACAACACAAAACGCTTAATGCCTTGAGTAATCCAATAGTCTAATACATAGGCTAAAAATGGTTTTTCATGCACAGGCGCCATGGGTTTGGGTACATCTTTAACGACAGAGCGCAAGCGTGTTCCCAAACCACCAGCCAAGACCACCGCTGTGGTCACGGCTGAACTCATGCAAACTCCACTGCGGTGTTCACTGAATTTAATACATCGGCAATGGCATCGATTTCGTGATCTCGCAAATCAGGGAAATTACCAATATAAAATCCGTAAAAATGAACATGCTCAGTGACCGGGAATTGGCGATGATAATCCGCTGGCACGATATCTTTTAAATAAGGTTGGCGTAATTGATTGCCACCACCAGCACTACCACGTCTAAATTCGATACCGGCCGCACGCATGGTTTGCATTAAGCGCTCAACCAATTGCTTATCGGCTTTTTTCAAAATCAAATTAAAAGCGTAGTTGCTGGAACCTTCTACTTTAAAATCGGTTTGATAAAGATCTTTATCAATACGACTCAAAAAGCGCAATAAGTTATGCGTACGGCGCGCAACATTGTCATCCAATCGCTTTAATTGCGAACGACCTAAAATACCACCAATTTCGGTGTTACGTACGTTGTAAGCCGGGTAAGCAAAAATAAAATCCGGATTTAACGCTGGATAGTCCGCTTGATAGGTTGCTCTAAAAGCCGCATCATCAGATTCTCTGACCATACCATGTGAACGCAACATACGCGCTTGTTGGTATACTAGCGGATCATTGGTACAAATCATCCCGCCTTCAATGGTGCTCATATGATGCGCGTAGTAGAAAGAAAAATTCGAAACCCAGCCAAAACTTCCTAACCTTTGTCCCGCATGTGTCGCACCATGTGATTCGCACACATCTTCAATGAGCGGAATATCGCGCTTAGCTAATTCGGCTAATAACTCATCCGTTAACCCATCAAACCCTTGTACATGCGTTAAAAAAACAGCACGGGTTTTATCGGTTATTTTTGCCAAAATTTGTTTTGGATCCATTGCGAGTGACTGTGGATCGATATCCACAAATACCGGTGTAAAGCCATTTTGCAACACAGAGGCAACATCTGAAATCCATGTTAATGGTGGTGTAATAACCTCTCCACCATCGGGGTGGCGAATTTTTAATAATGCCATGGTTAACAAATTGGCAGAAGCACCTGAATTAACAAAAACACTGTATTTCACACCTAACCATTCTGACCACTCTTTTTCAAAAGCGCGAACATGAGCGCCATGTGTTAAAATAGGATCATCTTGTTTTAAATGTTCGATAACAGCATCTAAATCTTCACGCAAAATGTTGTTGCGCATTAACGGGAATTTCATCATATTGTTTGCCTCGTAACCAATTTATTATTTTCTGCATTGCCACATCTGCGCCAATCCCAACTTGCTCGTGCAATTCTTTACGTGTACCCAATTCAAAACGATAACTGCCTTCAACCCCAATATTGAGTAAATGCGCATTTAATCGCCGATTCGCTAACCAATCAAAAAGCATGGCATCTAATCCACCACGCCCACGAAAGCCTTCTTCCATTGAAACCAAATGAGTATAGGATTTTAAGATGTTTTTGAGTGCAGCACTGTCAAAATGAGAAAAATCGAATAAATCAATCACCGCCGCTTGAATACCAAAGAGAGATAATTGATTCGCTATTTCTAATGCGGTATGCACCATATAGCCAGTCGCTATCAAACACACATGATTGCCTTCTCGTAGGCAGGTAAAGCCGTGGAATAAATCGGGAGACTGTTGCTCATAAATGATGGGGAGTACTTGTGCATCTAAACGTAAATACTTGGGGCCTTCATTTTCTAAACACGTTTCCAGTAAGCTCGCCGCGGTCACATGATCTGCCGGTGAATAAACTGACATGGTTGGCAACGCGCGCATAATACTCAAGTCTTCATAACATTGGTGTGTTGGGCCCGAAACCACATAACTGTACCCCGCACCCACGCCAATGAGTGTGACATTCAGAGAGCGAACCGCGGACAGTAACACCAAATTAACACGAATTTGCTCATAGCAGCGCATGGTGATAAAGGGCGCGATCGCGTAAGCAAACACACGAAAACCTTCTGCAGCCAATCCTGCCGACACATTAATTAAATTTTGCTCGGCAATACCGACATTAATAAACCGTTGAGGATATTGTGCACGAATCTTATCTAAAACAGGTGAACCAAAATCAGCACTGACTAAAAAAATACGATCATCAAACGCCATCGCTTGACATAATTTATCTAGAAAGGCATCGCGCATGGCGATCGGACGAGCTGTCATGGTGCATCCTCCAATAAAGTATCAAGTAGCTCCGGCTTGGGATTCATAATATGGCATAAAGGCTGGTTTTCTAAATTTGGAACACCATGTCCTTTTTTGGTACGAACAATCAACGCTTTGGGGCGACCATGGGCTCGTGCTTTCATGTCCGTTAAGGTTTTATGTACCGCCATGACATCATGACCATCAACCTCTTCACAAGTCCAACCAAAGGCTTGTAAACGCGTAGCTAAATCACCATTTGAAACAATGTTTTCCGTGTGATCGAGCATGCTGACTTGATTATTATCAACAATCAAATTGAGATTATCTAAACCGTGGTGAGCGGCAAACATGATAGCTTCCCAATTGGCACCTTCATGTAATTCACCATCACCGGTAATCACAAAAACTTGGCGCTGACTTTGTTTGGCTTTCAAACCCAGTGCCATACCGGTAGCCACACCCAAACCATGGCCCAAAGAGCCATTAACGGTTTCATAACCGGGAATAACGGGGTCAGGGATTCCGCCTAAAAAGCCACCTGATTTGCACACACGATTTAATTCATCAACCGGATAAAATCCCAAATCAGCCAAAATAGGATACATAGAAATAGAACCATGCCCCTTACTGATCACACAGCGGTCACGATCTTCTGTGCGTGGATTTTTAGGATCAAAAGTTAGTATGCCGCCATAATATAGCGCGACAAAAATATCGATAGGCGACAATGAAGAAGCCAATCGGGTTTCTGGGGCTTGTCTATGAATTTTTAGTGTTTCGTACCACACCCATTTTGCTTTAGCTACAAGATCTATTTTCACGATAAACCATCCGGTTGATATAACACCACGCGACTGCCTGAGTCTTCAAATTGAAATGGCACGTGAATCAAATCTTTTAAACGTGCCCGAACGTTGGCTTGCCGTTCTGGTTTGACAAATAACAATAAAAACCCACCGCCGCCCGCACCTAAAATTTTTCCACCCAACGCACCTTCACTGCGTGCAGCTTCGTACAGTGTGTCTATTTCAGGGGTGGATACTTTTTGTGACAAACTACGTTTGTACAACCAATTTTGGTGTAGCAATTCACCAAATGCCTCTATCGGTGTCGCCGGATTATGCAAAATCTGAATAGCTTCATCCACCATGGCATGCATTTGCTTGAGCTCCGTCACGCGCTGCTTCATATTCATGATCTTAGATTGCGCTATTTCAGATGCAATGCGCGAAAATCCAGTAAAACAAAGCATCAAGTGATCTTGTAATATTTGTTTACGCTCCGGTTTTAACACCATAGGCTCAACACGAAACCCTTGATCACCAGTAGAGAATTCAATCCGGTTAAAGCCACCGTAGGCCGCAGAAATTTGATCTTGTGAACCGACATGCTCTTGAATAATATTTTGTTCTACATGAATGGCTTGTTTGGCCAATGACTCCTTGGTCACATACTTGCCTTCCAATGCCGATAAAGCATGTAACATACTCACGGTAAACGAAGAACTTGATCCAAGACCGGAACGCGCAGGTAAGTCGCCATCATGGTGAATTTCTAAACCACGCTCTTGCCGTGCATAACCCAACACCGCACGCACAGCAGGGTGCTCAATTTCGTCAATGTGTGACACTGTTTCGATACGAGAATACACCACGCGATAGCGATGTTCAAAAAAAGGTGGTAAATACCGACAGGTTAAATAACAATATTTATCAATGGAAGTAGCAAGCACAGCACCACCATGCTCCTGATACCAGGCAGGGTAGTCGGTTCCTCCTCCAAATAAAGAAATGCGAAATGGAGTCCTTACTATAATCATGCGTTCCAATCTCCCAATATTCTTCTTAAATGTCCACGGGCATGTCAATATCGTCTTCGGAAGTGTTTTTTACAGGACTTACACAAAACACCGTCAAAAGAGATGCTTTTAAACGATGTGCGTCTTATTTATACTCCCGCTTAGAGGTAGTCAGAATACCTTAAAAATATCTGAATGAAAATGGGATTGATGAAGAAATTATGATAAATGCCGCCTAATTTGACTCTTATTTTTCACTCTGAACAAAAAGAAAATAAAATGGATAATATTTTCTATTTTACCATGAAAGCGTCTAGCATATCGTTAAAAAGCCCTCCGAAGAGGGCTTTTTGGTACAAAAATGGTCTTTTTTTAAACGCCGACAACGTAACGTGAAAAAGAGAATGCGCTCGTAAATGCCGGTGATACTGCATTCAGTACGTGGGTTTCATTCGCCGTGTGATTAATAATAAAATCCATACAAAGCGACTGTGTTTGTTTGTCGAATAACTGCGCACGAATTCCAACTTTTTTACTGCGCACCAAATCTGTCGCTTGGAGATTAGGTAGCAAGGCTTGCGCTGATTTAACCAAACAAGGTTTGATAAATTTAGGAATTTCTTGATGGGCATAGGATCTAAAGCCTTGCTTATTTTCAAGATAATGCCGCCCCAAATGTCGCCAGGTTTCTACTGCTTCTTTTAAACGAATGCCCTTCAATCCATGATAATGTTCACGCCCTAATACCGGGATAGCGGTCGGCCCAACATACACAACGCCATGGATACTTTTCGTCAAATGCACACCCAAGAAAGGCACATTCATATCCGGGACAGGGTAAATCAAATGATTGATACGCAAGGTTGAAGTGGGTTTTAGCTCATGATACATGCCTTTAAACGGAATCATGGTATAGCGATCAGCCAAGCCGCAGGCTTTAGCAACTTGATCCGCGTACAAACCTGCGGTGTTAAACAAATGGCCATAAGAAATAATTTTATCTCCGGCAATGGCTTTTTTCTCTTTGACGTCGAGCTCCTGACAGGCATGATTAAAGTAGAATTGAACACCATTTTCTGCAAGATGCTTGTAAAGGTGCTCTAAAATTGCTTTCGGATCCACCACCGCGGTTTCAGGCGAATACAACGCAATGTCAGCAACACGCTGTATATTGGGCTCCATCTCTTGCAACTCTTGCCCTTTAACCAATCGCACCGTCGCACCATTTTGTATGGCCTGTTGATGTAATGAGTGTAACACGTCTACATCGGAAACTTTCCCAGGAACAATCAATTTACCAATACGATGAATCGGCAGTTTATTTTCATCACAATACTGCGCCATGGCACGCAAGCCCTCAAGACAGAATTTTGCTTTCAAGCTATCTGATTTATAATAAATACCAGCGTGTAGAATCCCACTGTTTCGACCGCTCATATGCAGCCCAACTTTAGGTTCTTTTTCTAATACAACAATCGATGCTTTGGGATATTGTCTCAACAATTCTCTGGCAATACTTAAACCCAAAATTCCAGCACCTACAATAACAAAATCAGTCCTCATTTTGCTCTCCATCCTAAGCGTAATCGAGTGGCTCTTAAGAAAAATCTGACACCTTTCTTAGGCACGCGCTACTTCATATCAATCATTATCTTGTGGTGTAACAACCTCTTTAATTAAATATTGAGGGCGTCCTTTGGTTTCTCTAAAAATAGCGCCGACATAAAGTCCAACGAAGCCCAACATCATCATTTGTATACCACCCAGCAATAAAATCGCCGACATAATCGCAGGCCAACCAGGCTCATACCATCCCATGATTTTTTGTACCAAAATAACCAAAATATATGACAGAGAAACGAAAGATAATGTCAAACCCAATAATAAAATCACTTTCAAGGGTGCGTCAGAAAATGAAATCAATGCCCTGTCTAACCAATAATAGAGCACACGCTTACTCAAAACCGGCATTTTGGTATTTTCGCGACCGTCAAATCGTGCATCACGTTGATAAAATACTTGTACTTGCTTATAACCGACCCAACTGACCAATCCACGGATATATGGTTTATCTTCTTTTAAAGATAAAATGTGGTCGACCACGACTCTATCTAGGAGTTTAAAATCACCGGAATCAGCAGGCAACTCAATATCCGAAATGAGATTAATAAAACGATAGCCCCATTTGGTAATCCACATTTTTAGAAAATGCTCGCCTTTTCTTTTGGTGCGCGTGGTATACACAACACCAACTTCATGATCCTTTTGCCATTCAGCAACTAAAGTTGGAATAAGTTCTGGCGGATCTTGTAAATCCGTATCCAAATAAACCACCGCATCACCTGTTGCATGACGCATACCCGCCATCACACATTCAGACACACCAAAATTACGTGTCATATTAATTAAAACGATATCACCTTGGGCCATTTCGGAGCGAAGAAATATTTCAGAATTGTCTTTGGAGTTATCATTAACAAAAATCAGCTCATAAGACGCAATCGCTTTCTCTTTTATCAATGTTGCAAATGTCGTACGTAAACGTGACAGTAACTCGGGTAGTACAGCACCTTCATTGTAAAATGATAAAACGACCGATATTTTTGCTTTATTGTTTCTGTTTTTGTTCATGTCTTAATCCAAATCCAAAATAACCAACCAGTATACCCAATGCAATGATAAATGCCCAGGACATTTGGCCTTTTAAAATAGTGAAGAACGAATCACCGCATATCACCAAAACCAGTTGCAAGGGTAACATAAATAAGAGCAAAAAAAATGCATACACAGAAAAAGCGATGCGAGTTAATCCAAACAAATATCCCAAAGAAGAGCCGGGTGCGGCAGGATTTAATTGAATGGCAGCAACAAACTTCCAGCCATGTGTTTGTGTTTTTTCCATAAACCAATCTGTTTTTGAATAGCGCTTCGATAAAAAAGCATATATTTTATCATGTAAAAAAAAGCGCGATAAAGAAAAAGTGACACACGAAGAAATAAACGCAGCCAAAATAGACATACAAAGCCCTAGCCATTTGCCCCACAACACACCAGCAATGACGGCCATAGGTGAGCATGGAATTAAACAAATCGCAAAAAAAATGTGTGATAACACATAGATAAAGGGCGCTAAAACAGGATGCTGAGAAAGGAAAAACTGTATCCCTGAAAACACAGTGCTCATGCGGACTCCCATTGTATCAATAAATCGTTGACATACGCTTCTAGCGAGGTATAAATCGGTACATTGGGATAATCTATTAAATGCGCTTGATCTGTCATCGGTGATAGAATCAATATTGGCGTACATTTTGCTCTCAGTGCCGCTTGAATATCCGTTAACTTATCACCGATAAAAATGATCTCTTCGGGTTGACACTCAAATCGCCGCGCTAACTCTAGTAGCAATCCAGGAGCCGGTTTGCGACAACCACATGCTTCAACAGGGAGATGTGGGCAGTAAACAATCTCATCAATCACACCACCAACGGCGGCTATTTGAGTGCGCATTTTTTCATGAATAGCCGTTAAGGTTTTTTCATCATATAAACCACGCGCAATACCCGATTGATTGGTGGCAATGCCAACACGAAACCCGGCTTTAGATAGTCTACCAATGGCTTTGGCACTACCCGGCAAGAAGATAAACTCAGCTTCTGATTTGATGTAATGGGGAGAGTCTTGGTTAATCACGCCATCTCGATCTAAGACAATGATAGGTAATTTATTCATAGGCACCTTTGTATAACCCCAGTTCGAAGTTTTTATGCTTTTAAACCTTCGAACTGGGGTTTGTATAGAGTCATCAATCATCAGGATTTACGCAAAACATTTTTTGGCCAGCGTACTGTATCATCTCAATCAAACAGAACTTGCGAAAAACGACGACATCGGCATTTTTCATCAGCCCTATCAAAGACAGGCGCTAGATTACCTCAAGTGTGTGATGGTTTCCACTTGTATCGTGCTAGCAAAAAAATTTGACATCGCTTGAAAAGAAATAAAGAATTGTCGCATTTTTAAATACCGATACTGAAGAGTCTGCCATCATGAACTATTATAAGAAACTCTTTTTTCCTACTTGCATCGTTCTATTCACTTTCCTGATTTTTTGTCCCGTTTATTTAGGTACCTTTGCTTATCACAATGATGCACGGATCTGGGAATATAATCATTTCAGTGATTATATTTTTGGATATCCTGAAAGCTTACACCTCATGGCCATCGGTAGACCACTTGGCATGGTACTACTTAACTTGCAGCTCCTCTTCGTGAATACCATTCACGCCGTATGGGTGAATCAATTAGTGGATGTATTGGCAATTGCATCCCTGGGTGTGGGCTGCTTTTTGTTTTTACAGCGCTATATCCGTATCAATCGAATTTGCGCATTATGTTTGTCTATTTTAATGATTTCTTTACCCTCGATGGCGATTAATTCTGTTTGGATTACGAATCTGGTTCCAGAAATAATACCCTTATTCCTGATGCTCTGGGCACAAGTCTTGATTCAAAAGCAGCGACCGCGCTTTTGGGCTATCTTCGCATTAATGCAACTGGCATTGCTGATTTACCCGCCCGCAACGCTTTTTTTCTTAACACTCACGTTTACTAAGTTTTTGTTTGGTCCTAAAGATGAGCAACAAATTAGTTTAAAAAAACTGTGCGCAGAAATTGGCCTGATGCTATTTGCTTGTCTCATTTACTTTGTATTGATCAAATGCGCTCTAAAACCATTACTCATTCATTCACATCTCGGTGGCTATGATTGGCACTCAATATACAATTTGATTAAATTTACATTACCACAATACCAATTCAGCATTAATGCCAATACAGGTCTTGATGCAAAATGGATGCAAATCAAAGATTATCTTACGTTTATTTTTTCTGCTTGGTTTCCGTTGCTCTCATGGCCAACGGTTGTTGGGTTGATGACCCTATTTATCGGCATACTTGCGATGCATATGCCCACTAATCTTTATCTGCAATCATTCAAAACATGGGGGCCATTGAAAAAAACAGGTGTTGGCTTAATGCTTGCTTTAAGCATCGCTATCTTAACCGCTTTACCCGTTTTGGCAGGGCCTGCGTCGTATCAAATGAATTACCGCGTGACATTCACAACGATGGCAATTATTCCGATAGTATTGATGTTCGTTGTTAACAAATTTGTGACATCGTATATCTTTAATCAGTCGAACGATGTATCAGCAATAGGTCATGCGGCAAAACAACGCCCGGTTGTCGCTGGAATCGTATTCCTGATATTAAGCTTTTTTGTTATCGCCGAATCGACCGTGATCATACGGTTATCGCTCCTGGTCAATCGCTCCACAGAAGAATTTGAAAAAATTCGTACCATACTGACATTAGATTTAAATGATCAAACCAGAAAAATTAATATCCAACGTCCGGTGATAGCCGAAGCCAATCCAACCTGGCTCAATGCCGATTTTGGTTTGGATACGTGTGGCTTTATGATCCGTGGGTTAGTAAATGGTATACTCTACGAAATGGGTAAAAATCCAGCATCGTATCAAATTACTTATGGCAGCACATTCCCCAAAGAAAAAGATGCTGTTTTGATTCCCAAAACACCGATGCTCACGATCCCCTCGCGATTAAACGCAAAAATGCTAGTGGGAAATTGGACTTACCTCGGCCGACCTGTGCGCATTACGTTTAAAAACGATCAATTAACACTGATCAATGATGTTAACATGTCGAGCGCAGCAACGATTAGAAAAGCATCTTATCTGTATGCATCTGACTGGAATACAGAAGCCCGCCTCTCAGTAGATGGCAAAGCGTTACATTGGGATAATGGGACCGTATGGGTACGTAAATCGTAGCACCTGTTGATTTTCATTCAACAATATACAAAAATGAATGGATACAAATCACGCGGCAAACCGTTAAAGAGGGATCATGGATAGAATAAAGTTTTTTTTAAGTGCGTGTCTATTGAGTTTTGTCACATTAGCATCAGCAACAGCACCACAGGAAAGCTGGCAAGCTTGGGTCGCCAATGTACGTAAAGAAGCCCTGGCTCAAGGTATCTCACCAACGGTGTTTGATGATGCGTTTGCTAATATTCACGAACCAAGCCGCACAGTCAAAGGACTGTCACGTTCACAACCTGAACATCGGTTAACTTTTCAAAAATACCTCAAATCACGTGTCGATGCCTATCGTATTACGGTTGGGCGACGAGAATACAAAAAACATCAGGCTGTTGCAGATGAAATCGGGAACCGTTATGGCGTCGACCCTTGCTTTATTATGTCATTTTGGGGCATGGAAACCAGCTATGGTGGTTACATGGGCAATTTTCCCGTTATTCAATCATTGGCAACGCTGGCATATGACTCAAATCGCCGTGATTTTTTCAGAAAAGAATTATTTTTAGCCCTACACATTCTGAATGATGGTCATGTCACATTAGCAGATTTTAAAGGAGAGTGGGCGGGTGCGTCTGGTCAACCACAATTCTTGCCATCAAGCTGGGTTAAATATGCGGTCGATTACGATGGGGATGGGCGTAAAGATATTTGGAAATCCAAACCAGATGTGTTTGCATCTATTGCCAACTATATGAAAATCAATGGCTGGCAAAAAGGCCAACCATGGGCTGTCTATGTCAAATTACCACCACGTTTTGATAACGCCTTGGAAGGAAAATCGATTGTCAAATCAGTGCGCGAGTGGCAGGCGTTGGGCGTTAGAACAGAGGATGGCCGTGATTTGCCTTATCAAGATTTACAGGCAAGCATCGTCCAACCAAACGGTGGTCCGGTTTTCTTAGCATACCCAAACTATAAAATGATTTTACGTTATAACAATTCAATTTATTATGCCGGTGCGATTGGTTATCTGGCGGATAAAATTTGTAAGCGCGAGCCTAGAGATTTAGAGCGTTAAATAAAACAGTACTTACGAAAAACAACAAGGTCGAGGCGGATTTTATTTTTGTTTAGATGACTAAATGACCGAATGAAAAATAAAATCCAACGAAGAGATCGTTGTTTTGCGTAAGTACTGTAAAAATATCGTGCCAGAAGCCTCTCTTGTTGGGGTTATTCTTTAAGGACGCGCTAGACACATCCATGTCGCTCGGTGACCGCCATCCCTGGCGGTCGAAGGTCCTTAAAGAATAACCCCAACAAGAGAGACTTCCATTCAGACATTGTATTACCCCTTTTGGGTAGACTTTAATAAAGCAGCCGTGGTGTGTTTGTTTAAAAAAATAATCTCGCAGGTTTATCATTCAGATTGCGTTGATTTGTTGAGCGGATTGCGGGAGCGCCACTTTTCAGGCTGTTTTACGGGGCAAAAAGCACAGGGACGTGCTTTTTAGCGCCTCTGAGCGGGAGCGAATAGGCGCGGCCCCTTAAAACAGCCTGAAAAGTGGATCAAGCGGACGCTTCCGCTCAACAAATCAACGCAATCTGAATGATAAACCTTTCTCCGATCTTACCCCTACTCAAAAAAACAATATTTTATGCGACAACATACTCAAATCTAAGCTACAATCAAAGTTCTGTTTTTGTTTAGCTCTGTCATGAAAAGCCATGAATATATCTCTTAAACAAAGTTGGACACCGGACAAAGTACTGTGCTTTTTACTGCCAAGTTTATTTTTTATCACACCGTTGAGCTCAAGCGGTAAAAGTATTTTGATGGTTGCAACGCTGATATTTGTCTTGCTGTCTAAAGATTGTCGGGCATCGTTAAAATCATTAATGAACAGCCGCTGGCTCAGATCTATCCTGTTACTGGTGATCATTGTCGGCCTGGGGTGTTTGTGGAGCCCAGCCAGCTTGAGTGAGAAAGGGTTAATCTTCGAAAAATGGAGTAAATTACTAACATTACCTTTACTGATCGTTGGTTTTCAACAAGCACAAACGCGCCGATGGGCGCTGAATGGTTTTGTGTTCGCTATGTTTTTAACCTGTGTTTTGTCACTGCTCATGCATTGGACTAACATTTTCCATTTTACGGGAAAAATAACACCGGAAAGTATCTTCCGGAATCATATCATGACCAGTATGATGATGTCTTTTGCCACTTATATTTGCTTATGTTTATGTGCACGTACAAAGAATAAGCAACGTTTTATTTACGCTGCGTTGAGTTTGCTCTTCAGCTATCATATTTTATTTATTAATCAAAGCCGCTCTGGCTATGTGTTTTTTGTGTTATTGACGATGGCTTTTATTTTTCAGACGTTCAGCAAACGCCAAGCATTGATGGCCTTCGCTGGATTTGTCATTTTGTGTGTTACAGCTATCTACACTAGCCCTAAAATAGAGCAATGTATCGGCAAAGCCATTCATAACGTACAGCATTATGAGCAAGATAAAAATACATCCGTTGGCTTTCGCATGCAATTTCATCAATTTGCACGTCAATTATTTATGGCTCATCCTTATTTTGGTAATGGCACGGGTAGCTTTACGTACACATTTAGAATAGAAGATCCTGTTCCTGCTTGGAAACATGATGCCGGGCATTCAGGAAGGTTGCTGGAGCCGCATAGCCTTTATTGGTTAGTTGCCGCTGAGTTCGGTCTGTTGGGACTGGGGGTTTTGGCTTGGTTCTACGCGGAGCTTTTCTTGCTAAGTCTAAGATTAAAAACCATGCGACCTTTTGCGATTGCGCTTTTATTGATTTTTGCGGTGGGCAATACCACAGATTCACTGCTATTTTATTCAGGCTCTGGTTATTTTTTTCTGTTGTTTTTCGCTTTATGTTTTAGTGAAGTGCTGGTACTGGAATCAAAACAGATGGATGCTTTTGTAATCAACTTTCAATCTCACAATGCGCTCAGCTAAGGCAACTGGACATTATCCCAAAAAACGTTTTGGGCAGCATTTTTTAAATGATTTTGTGCTGATTCATGCCATCGTGCGTGCCATCCACCCTCGAGCTGATGACCATATGGTCGAAATTGGCCCGGGATTGGGGGCGCTTACACTGCCGTTGCTGGAGATTTTGAATACGCTCACGGCCATCGAAATTGATCGTGATTTGTATGCTACATGGCAAGAACGTGCAAAAACAAATTTAAAACTTATCCATGCAGATGCGTTAGAAATCAATTACGCAACATTGGGCTCCAAACTGCGCATGGTCGGCAACTTACCTTATAACATTTCAACGCCGCTCATTATTCATTTATTAACCTATGCCGACTCAATTCTCGATATGCATTTTATGCTGCAAAAAGAAGTGGTTAACCGTCTTGCTGCTCAACCAGGTAGCAAAGCGTTTGGTCGTTTAAGCGTGATGGTGCAATATCATTGTGAGGTGGAGTCTTTGTTTGATGTGCCACCAGAAGCATTTGATCCACCACCTAAAGTCGACTCAGCCATCGTGCGCTTAATACCTTACAAACAAAGCCCTTATCCAAGTATTGATCTCCAAAAGCTAGAAAAATTAGTCGCGCAGGCCTTTTCTATGCGTCGAAAAACGTTAGCAAATAACTTAAAACCAATATTTTCAGCAGAAACCATTCAGTCATTAGGAATTGATTCTAAGCTTAGACCAGAGCAATTAACTGTTGAAGACTATGTCAAATTAACGCAAAACTTGCCAGAGCAATAAGTAACTCACGCCGTCACCTTTAAAAAACAATCAAAAAATTTCAACAAAGTGTTCTTTTTTTTGCTACAATAATGGTATCATTGATACTGTGAGCATAGATGACTGACCCAGGTCGTCTGCTGACTTGGTGCAACTCTTTAACTGAAAGTCAAACAAACAACAATATTGGCGCATTAATTCAGCAGTTGAAAACAAATGGTTCTCTTACAATCCCTGTATGGAAGCGTTTTCATTCAGATCAGGTTATTCTGTCGCTTAAAAAACTACCAAAAGATCGCTGGCTTTTTTCCGAAACACAGACAAATGACAGTAAACGCACACAACAAATAAAATTAAAATCATCTGAGTTAGACGATCGCTTACAGCACTACTTTGAGGCAAGAAAAGCCGAAGGAAACCCTTTGGCCTCATCATCGAAACAACTAAACAATCTATTCGTTTTATTTGTTTTTTTGGCCTCCTCTTATTATCTGTTGGAGGCGACAAACAAGGCGTCATTCAACCAAGATCCCCTTGATCTGTCACAGATGGCTCATCAAACATCGAATCTTTTGCTAACCACTTTTTTCTTAAATCCTTCACATTGTACGCTACCGTTCGTAGCACTTAGTCTTTTGCTTAGTTATTCATCAAATACTCAAGCTTCTATTGCAGAATCGACGATAACAACCACCAATGAAAATTATTATTATTATATGGGGCCGTTTGGGCTGGGAAGCAGAAGGCCTACGAAAGCACCTTCCCATCAACCAACCGTCAGCCCATCAACGGAACCGATTCGTCAACCAACAAGTAGACCATCAACGGAACCGACTCGTCAACCAACAAGTAGACCATCAACGGAACCGACTCGTCAACCGACCGGCAGACCATCAAAGGCACCTTCTCGTCAACCAACCGGCAGACCGTCAAAGGCACCTTCTCGTCAACCGACCGGCAGACCATCAAAGGCACCTTCTCGTCAACCGACCGGCAGACCGTCAAAGGCACCTTCTCGTC
>CAZBNB010000001.1:0-180487 GCA_964493245.1 uncultured Legionellaceae bacterium | reverse complement strand
CTCAACCAGGTCAACCCAAGGATCATTACCTAATTGCTTCATACCTAACGACACACGATTACGCTCGTGATCGAAGCTTAATACTTTTACTTTGACATCTTGGCCAACCGTTAATAATTCGCTTGGGTGCTTAACACGCTTCCAAGAAATATCGGTAATGTGAAGGAGACCATCAATACCGCCTAAATCAATGAACGCACCATAATCGGTTAGATTTTTGACGATACCATTTAGAATTTGTCCGTCATGTAATGAATCTAACAATGCTTGACGATCAGCACTGCTCTCTTCTTCAACCACAGCGCGACGAGAAACAACGATGTTGTTACGCTTAATGTCCATCTTAATAACTTTGAACTCAAGCTCTTTGCCTTCCAAATAAGAAGGATCGCGTACAGGGCGCACATCAACCAATGAACCAGGTAAGAAAGCACGGATAGTTCCGATTTCGACGGTGAAACCACCTTTTACTTTACCAGAAATCAAGCCGGTTACTGTTTCATTGTTTTCGTACGACTTAGATAGTTTGCGCCATGATTCTTGGCGTTTTGCTTTTTCACGAGATAATAAGGTTTCGCCGTAACCGTCTTCAACGGAGTCAAGAGCCACTTCAACCGTATCACCGACTTGAATTTCTAAATCACCATTTTTGTCATAAAACTCTTCAATGGCGATAATCCCTTCTGATTTTAATCCCGCATTTAAGGTCACATAATCATCATCAATATCGATAACCTTAGCAGCAATAATTGCGCCGGGATGAAATTGTGTACCAATAATACTCTTCTCAAATAACTCTTTGAAACTTTCAGACATGTTTATTAACTCGTTTATGATAATGTGTCATCACGCGTACTATTCAAAACCAAACAGTACTAAAAATATGCTGACACGCCTCTTTAGATAAAATAAATTGAAGTAAACAAAAGCTCACTTCCCCATACGATGCCAGCAAGCTATTTAGCTTGTAGCGCTTCGCGCGCTAATTGTAATATATTATCGAACACTTGTACAATCGTTAAACCGGTCGTATCCAACAATACGGCATCCTCTGCTGGAACCAGCGGAGAGTGAGTACGCGCCATGTCTCTGGCATCTCTTTTTTCCAATTCAGCAGTGACTTCTGTGAGTGTTGTTGCAGTGCCTTTTGCTTGTAATTGCAAATAACGGCGTTGTGCGCGCTCAGCGGGGGTCGCAAATAAATATACTTTTAAGATGGCTTGAGGAAAAACCACAGTTCCCATATCTCGGCCATCAGTTACCAAACCAGGCCACTCAGCAAAATCGCGTTGTCGCTGCAATAAAGCCGCGCGCACATCAGAAATGGCAGCAATTTTAGATGCGGTTTGTCCCACTGCTTCCGACCGAATGGCTTCACTGATATCTTGCTGTTGCAAATAAGTCCGCACTTCTCCTTTATCATCGGCCACAAAACGAAATGACATAGCACGCGCAGCAGCAACCAGAGCGGGCGTATCGGTATCTTGAATTGATTGAGAAATGGCAACGTATGCCAAAATACGATAAATAGCACCGCTATCCAAAAAATGCCAACCCAAAGCATCCGCTAAACGATGACATAATGTGCCTTTACCGGTCCCACTTGGGCCATCCAGTGTGATCACGGGAACTGCTTTATTTGACATAATCGACTTCTCTGATACGCATGCCTAACCCCTGGGCTAAGCTGACAAATGAAGGGAAAGAGGTCGCAATGGCGTCACAATGTTTGATCGTAACCGGCTCTTTGGCCAAAGCACCCGCAATCGCAAAAGACATGGCTATACGGTGATCATGCATACTGTCCACGCAGCCGCCCTGAAACTGGCCTCCGCGAATATGCACCCCATCGTCCAACGCTTGTGCATCAATGCCTAAGCTGCGCAAACCATCGACCATCACACCAATACGATCACTTTCTTTATAACGCAACTCTCTGGCACCATGTAATAAAGTATGCCCTTTGGCACACGCCGCGGCGATAAAAATAATGGGAAACTCGTCAATAGCGGTCGGGACTAATGACGATGGAATCTCGATTCCTTCTAATGACGCTGAGCGCACATGAATATCAGCAACCGGCTCCTCACCATACAGTCGCTTATTGACGACTTCAATAGACGCTCCCATTCGTTTTAAAATCGCCAAGATACCGGTCCGTGTTGGATTGATACCGACGTTACGAATCCATAAATCAGAGTGTGGAATCAAGGTAGCCGCAACAATAAAAAAAGCCGCGGAAGAAATATCGCCTGGGACCATTAAGCTCACGCCGTGGCATTCGCTGTTAGCATTAATGGTGATGGCATTTTCAGATTTTAAAATAGGATAAGAAAATGTTGTCAACATACGCTCAGTATGATCGCGCGTCAGTCCTGTTTCAATGACGGTTGTTTCCCCGTGCGCATACATACCAGCCAATAAAAGACAAGATTTAACCTGAGCACTGGCTTCTGGCATTTCATAAACGGTGCCTTGTAACTGGTTTGTTCCATGGATAATCAGCGGCGGTTTGCCTTCGCTCGTTAACATTTCCGCGCCCATTTGTCTTAATGGGCGCGCAACACGCTCCATAGGACGCTTTAATAAACTCGCATCCCCTGTTAACGTGCTAGAAAAATTTTGCGCGGCAAGCAAACCGGATAACAACCGCATGGTGGTTCCAGAATTACCACAGTCTAAGGTATCTAGGGGCTTTTTAAGCCCATGTTTGCCAACACCTTGAATCACCACACGTCGATGTGTTGGCCCTTCAATCGACACGCCCATGGCGCGAAAGGCATTGAGCGTAGCTAAACAATCTTCACCAGATAAAAAACCATTGATGATCGTTGTGCCTTGTGCAATCGCACCTAGCATCACCGCACGATGCGAAATAGATTTGTCACCAGGAACATCGATGCTGCCTTGTAAAGCTGAGCTTTGCAAACAGGTAAGAGAAGTCATGATCCATGTGCCTCAGCAAATGTTTGCATGAATTGAATCAAGGCATCGACTCCTTCCATAGGCATGGCATTATATAAGCTGGCTCTTAGACCACCAACCAATCGATGCCCTTTCAGCGCTAATAACCCAGCCGCGGCGGATTCTGTTAAAAAAGTTGACTCTAGTTCGGCATTTTCAAGTTGAAAACACACATTCATTTTAGAGCGTGATTTTTCTTCTACGCGACAATCATAAAAAGGATGAGCATCAATAAAATCGTAGAGTTTTTTTGCCTTTTTATTGTTCAGTTCGTGCATGGCCGTTAAACCGCCTAACGATTTTAACCATTTCAAAACCAATAACATCATATAACAATTAAAGGTCGGTGGCGTTGCATACAAAGAATGGTGGGTAACATGGGTTTGATAATTCAGCATGGTTGGAATAGGTAAAGTCGCTGTCTTGCCAACTAAATCGTCGCGTACAATCACCACCGTCAAACCAGCTGGCGCTAAGTTCTTTTGCACACCAGCAAAAATTAAACCATAATCTTCCACTCGAATAGACTCGGCCAACAAGCACGACGTCATATCAGCAATCAGTGGAATATCACCAAATTGGGGAACTTCAGGAAAACGCACACCATTAATGGTTTCATTCGGGGTGTAGTATATGTAGGCTGTTTGTTCGCGAATCTCCCAACTTAAAGGGCTAGGAGCTGACAATATTTTGTCCATCGAACCTTTAGCAACACAATAAGCACGTTTTAATAACTGACACTCTTCGTAAGCCATAGCAGACCAAGTACCAGATACCAAATAACCTGCTTCGTCATGGTGTTGATTGAGTAAATTCATTGGAATCATGGCGAATTGCGCGCGTGCTGGCATGCCCAAAAACAGCACATGGTAATTTTTAGGAATCGTTAATAACTCACGCAATAAGGCTTCGGTTTCTTCCAATAAAGCGGTAAAGCTCGGTGTGCGGTGGCCTATCTCCATAATGGACATGCCACGATCATGCCAGTTTAACAGCTCACTTTGTGCTTGAAGCAAAACCGGCTCAGGCAAGGTTGCTGGGCCGGCACCAAAATTATACGGTCTCGTCGTCTTCACTCAGGTCATCCTCATCTTCAACAGCGCCGCCTTGTATTTCTTCGATACGCTGCATACCGACTACATGTTCTTTTGCTGAGACATTAATTAAACGAACACCTTGTGTATTTCGGCCAATAATTGACAATTCATTGATTTTGAATCGCACCAACGTGCCTTGATCGGTAATGAGCATAGCTTCATCGTTTTCATTCACTTGAACCGCGCGTACAACTCGACCATTACGCTCATTCACTTGAATAGAAATCACACCCTGACCACCACGGCCAGTGACACGATACTCGCTCACATCCGTGCGTTTACCATAACCAAACTCTGTGGCCGTTAAGATGGTTCCTTCTGATTTTGCAACCACCAAAGAAATCACCGCTTGATCTTCTGCCAAACGAATTCCTCTCACACCACGCGCTGTTCTACCCATCGGGCGAATCAAGTTCTCTGCAAAACGAATCACTTTGCCCGCATCAGAGAATAGCATGACATCTTGACTACCGTCGGTGATATCAACCCCGACTAAGCTATCATCTGCATCCAAATCAATGGCAATAATACCCGAGCTGCGTGGGCGGCTAAATGCGGTTAGGGGTACTTTTTTAACCGTACCAAACTTGGTGGCCATAAAGACAAAACAATCTTCGTGATAATCTCGTACCGGCAACATCGCATGAATCGATTCATGTTCAGCTAAAGGTAAAATATTAACAATCGGTTTGCCGCGTGAAATACGGCTAGCTAAAGGTAGCTCATACGCTTTCAACCAATATAATTTGCCATGATTCGAGAAGCACAACAACGTATCGTGCGTACTGGAAATAACCAAGTGCTCGATAAAATCTTCGTCTTTGACATTGGTTGCTGATTTTCCTTTACCACCACGTCGCTGCGCATGATAAGCAGAGAGAGGCTGATATTTAACATAACCTTGATGCGATAACGTCACCACCACATCTTCTTCAGTAATCAAATCGGCAATGGTCAAATCCTCTTGTGACGCAATGATTTCGGTACGACGCTTATCACCAAACTCAAGTCGCATGGCTTCGAGCTCTTCACGAATCACGGTCATCAAGCGGATTGGAGAAGACAAAATATCCAGCAAATCTTTTATTTGTTCTAGCAATGCTTCAAACTCATTTAAGATTTTTTCTTGTTCCAGTGCAGTCAATCGATGTAAGCGCAATTCTAAGATAGCTTGAGCTTGTTCAGGCGATAAAGAATAACCGTCGTCTTTCAACCCATAAATCGCCGGTAAATCATCTAGACGACTGACATCACTGCCTGCTTTAGCAAGCATGGTTTTCACCATACCGGGTTGCCAAACGCGGGTTAATAAAGCTTCTTTGGCTGCTTGTGGTGTCGTGGATTGTTTAATCAAGGTGATCATGTCATCAATGTTCGCTAAAGCGATACCGAGCCCTTCTAAAAGATGCGCGCGCGAGCGGGCTTTCTTTAATTCAAAAATACAACGACGTGTCACCACTTCACGGCGGTGCTTCAAGAAATATTCAAGAATTTGTTTAAAGTTAAGGGTTCGTGGCTGGCCGTCAACCAACGCGACCATATTAATGCCAAACACATTTTGCATTTGTGTGTGTGCATAGAGATTATTGAGTAGGACTTCAGGGACTTCGCCACGCCGTAGCTCTATCACCACACGCATACCTTGTCGATCAGACTCATCTCGCAAGCCGGAGATACCTTCTATTTTTTTATCACGAACCAATTCAGCAATACGCTCAATCAATCGTGCTTTATTCACTTGGTAAGGAAGCTCATGAATAATGATGGCTTGTCGGCCTGAATGTGAATCGGTTTCAACATCGGTCTTAGCGCGAATTAAAATACGCCCACGACCAGTACGATACGCCTCAATAATGCCCGCGCGTCCATTGATAATACCCGCTGTTGGGAAATCTGGACCAGGCACAATACTCATCAGTTCATCAATACTGATATCAGGGTTAGCCACCATCGCTAAACAAGCATCGAGAATTTCAGTGAGATTATGGGGTGGAATATTGGTAGCCATACCCACGGCAATACCCGATGAACCATTGACCAATAAATTTGGAAAACGCGCTGGTAGCACAATCGGAGCATGTTCGGTGCCATCATAGTTTGGTGCAAAATCAACGGTTTCTTTGTCTAAATCAGATAACAACGCATGGGCCAATTTGGCCATACGAATTTCGGTGTAACGCATCGCTGCCGGCGAGTCACCATCGATCGAACCAAAGTTTCCTTGGCCATCGACTAACATATAGCGCATAGAAAAATTTTGCGCCAAGCGTACGATGGTATCGTATACGGCCGTATCACCATGCGGATGGTATTTACCGATCACATCACCCACGACTCTCGCGGATTTTTTATATGGCTTGTTCCATTCGTTACTAAGCTCATTCATCGCGAATAACACACGACGATGCACTGGTTTTAAACCATCGCGTACATCGGGCAATGCTCGGCCCACAATAACACTCATTGCATAATCGAGGTATGACTGCTTAAGCTCGTCTTCGATACTGACTGGGATGACTTCTTTTGCTGAATATGCCATGTTTTTACATATCCTTTTGACATCAAAACGTTGGTGTCTTAGGATATCATGTTCATTGACTGTTCGTAACCATTTTTATATAGTTCTCAACAATTTAACCTAATTCAAAGATGGCCCTGATAATGTGGACATCAACTACCTGGATTAATTATGACAGAAAAAAAAGCACAACTACACTTACCGGGACTAGAGCCATTATCATTGCCCATCTATCAACCGACTTTAGGTTCCGATGTCATTGACATTGGTCAATTGGGCGCCAGCCAGTATTTTACTTACGATCCAGGATTTATGTCGACGGCATCTTGTGAATCTAAAATTACCTTTATCGATGGTGATAAAGGGGTTTTACTTTACCGTGGTTACCCAATTGAGCAATTAGCTGAAAAAAAGAGTTACCTGGACGTGTGCTATTTACTCATGAACGGCGAGTTACCCAACACTGACGAGCAGAAGCAATTTCGCAATCTGATTAATAACCATACTATGGTACATCAACAAATGTACCAATTCCTAAATGGTTTCCGTCGCGATGCGCATCCGATGGCCATTATGGTTGGTATTGTTGGTGCATTGTCGGCGTTTTATCATGATTCGATGGATCTGACTAACCAGCAAGACCGATACACTTCAGCCATCCGCTTGATTGCTAAAATCCCAACGTTGGCAGCTATGAGTTATAAATATTCGATTGGCATGCCTTATATGTATCCACAAAACCGCATGTCGTACGCAGAAAACTTCCTACACATGATGTTCGGCGTCCCGTCTGAATCGACTGTACCTGAGCCGGTATTGGTCAAAGCCATGGATACTATTTTCACATTACATGCGGATCACGAGCAAAATGCATCGACATCGACAGTGCGTTTAGCCGGTTCGACAGGTGCGAATCCATTTGCATGTATTTCTGCTGGTATCAGTGCCTTGTGGGGCCCTGCTCACGGTGGTGCTAACGAAGCTTGTCTCAACATGCTCAAAGAAATTGGCGATGTGAGTCGTATCGGCGAATACATTAAGCGTGCTAAAGATAAAAATGATCCATTCCGTTTAATGGGCTTTGGACATCGTGTCTACAAAAGCTATGATCCACGTGCTAAAGTCATGCGCAAAACATGCCATGATGTTCTCAACGCGGTGGGAGCAAAAGATGCGCCTTTATTTAAAATCGCGTTAGAACTGGAGCGCATTGCATTAGAAGACAGCTACTTCATCGAGAAAAAATTGTACCCGAATGTAGACTTCTACTCTGGTTTAACATTAAGTGCGATTGGCATCCCGACTAACATGTTCACTGTTATTTTTGCACTGGCACGCACGGTGGGTTGGATGTCTCATTGGATGGAAATGACTGCGGGCGCGGCTAAAATTGGCCGACCACGACAATACTATACCGGCCCAGCACAGCGCGACGTTGCTGAATAATCATGAGCGCAACCTATGATGTCGCTGTCATCGGTGGGGGCATTAATGGTTGTGGTTGTGCAGCAGAAGCTGCCATGCGAGGATTATCCGTTTTTCTCTGTGATCAAGGTGATATTGCTTCACAGACGTCTTCGCGTAGCAGCCAGCTGATTCACGGTGGCTTACGTTATCTTGAGCACTATGAAATAGGGTTAGTCAAAAAAGCTTTAAACGAGCAACAAATTTTAATGGAGATTGCACCTCACTTGGTGCACCCCCTGCCCTTTGTTTTACCGTGTGATCCAGAAGGACGCTCACCGTGGTTATTGCGAGTAGGCTTATTTTTATATGATCACTTAAGCCTCAGCAACTCATTGCCTAATAGCCAACATTTACAACGTCATGATCATGACGCTTATTTTGATCCATTGACCACCACCATTAACGAAGCTTTTCTTTTTTACGATTGTCAAACCAACGATGCCAGGCTAACGTTAACCAACGCTTTACAAGCACACCTTCATCAAGCGGTCATTCAAAATTACACAACCTTATTAAACGCACATTGCCAAGATGACTATTGGCATCTTACTCTCTCATCCAACGTGAAAGGCGTGGAAACAATTCGAGCCAAAACATTGATTAATGCGGCTGGACCTTGGGTATCCACAGTGAGTGACACCTTGGGCACAACACTACAACACTCGCTAAAGCTTATTAAAGGCAGTCATCTGGTAGTAAAACGCTTGTACGAAGGCCAGCATGCGTATTTATTACAACACACGGATCAACGGATTATTTTTGTCATTCCGTATCATGGCTATTCTCTCATTGGTACAACCGATGTGCCTTATGAGGGTGATCTGACAGACATTCACATCACGCCAGAAGAAATCACTTATTTAAGCAGCATCGTTGAGCATGCTTTCCAAAAAACCATTGATCCTGCTGATATCATCACCAGCTGGAGTGGCGTGCGTACTTTATTAACAAACTCTCATACCGATGAAACAAAAGCATCCGCGTTAAGCCGAGATTATGCATTAGATTACTGTCATGAGCCTGCGCCCATCATCACTGTCTGTGGCGGAAAAATTACCACGCATCGTCAATTGGCAGTAGAGGCCATCGATTTATTAAAGAAAGTTTTTCCTAATCTACCAGAATCGCAAAGCCATATAACACCACTGCCAGGCGCGCCTGCTCGAGGACAATCTTTCGCAGATTATCAACAAGCCGCACAGGAAAAATACCATTGGCTAGCACCTCAAATATTGGCACATTACCTGGAAACCTATGGTACTTTGACAGAAACATTATTAAAAAACTGCAACGGACCGAAAGATTTAGGTGAGGCGTATACGGCGATCTTATATGAAGTTGAAGTCAAGTATTTAATAGAAAACGAATGGGTTCAGTGTATAGAGGATTTACTGTGGCGACGAACTAAATTTGGTCTAACTATCGATGACGATGCAAGAGTTAAGTTAACTCAGATGTATCCCGCACTTGTTAGATGATTTTTAGCAAGTGTTCGCGCAATGGCGCCAACTTAGGGTCAGTGTTCGCTCTGCACGAGGAAACGGTCATATTTGGCACATTTTGAATGAAAAATCACTTCAAAATACTCATCCCGGCCTTCGCCGGGACAGGCCAAGCTGAGTGTTTCGTTAGGGGGCGCAAAGGTTGTATGCAATTTCAGATTGGGTTTTTCCGCAAATCATCGTTGCAATTCTTGCATTACAAAGCTCTACCAACTCGGGTATCCTTTTCGGCGTCGCAACATTTATTAAGAGAAAATGAAGATCCTTGTTTGTTAGCCCGACTACATATTTGGTGTAATGATGTATTTCATATTGACTATAATCTAAAGGCAGACGAAAGGGTTCAAAAACTGTCGTCGCCATCTCTGCTGTAAATGAGCTAATTAGCAAATTAAAATTTAATATAATTTGTATATGACAAAGCAAGTTCAAATTGGGTTCCTTTCCATTAGTAAGTTCGCAGAGAACATGAAGATCGTCGTTTGTGAGCCCTCTTACATATTGGGTGTAATGATGTGCTTCATATTGCGCCCAATAATATGGTTCATGTTCTACTCCGAAATGAGATGCTTCATATTGGTCGTAAGCTAAAGGATTAATGAGCGTTTTAAAAGGTATCGTTTGCGCCTCTTTCTTAAATGCGCTGATTATCGGATCAAGATTAGATTCAATTTGTGTATTACAAACCGATCTCAACTGAGGTACTTTTTGCTCATACGCATGTTTTACGAGCTTATGAAGCTCATTATTTGATAGCCCGTTTACATAGTTGATGTAGCGAATATCTATCTGCTCCTCTCGAAATGCATTAGTTAGCTCAGCTAAATCGCTAGGATTGTTAAGATTGAGAAGACGACTAAACATATGATTAGGATTACCTGCATTTTGACTTTTAAATTCTGAGAAATTGCTTTTCATTGGGATCACCTCTTTGTCATTTTTAAATTGCACGCATCATAAAGTATGGTCAATTATAAGTCAAGATTAATAATATAAGATCAGATGTCTGTTGTTTTAGCAAAAACATAGCTATTTTAACAAAAAGTCCGGCGGGCTTTCAGAGAAAAACCATCTTTTAATTTTATAAAATTCAATCAGCCCCATTATTTATCAAAATGGAATCATTTCTGCAATCTATTCTTTAATTGTTATCAGGACTTACGAAAAACAACGAGGTCGAGGCGGATTTTATTTTTAATGAGGGAGTTTAGATAACTAAATGACCGAATTAAAAATAAAATCCAACGAAGAGAACGGTGTTTTGCGTAAGTCCTGATTATAAAAAAACTGATGATTGCTTGCACGGGAATGACACAAGTCGCAGCTTAAATTGCAATTTATTTTTGATATAGTGAAATAATTTTGCCCTGAGTCTGTTCTTTTGTAAATCTTCACACAATAGACTCATCCGTTTTTTAAATCGTCGCATTCAGCTCTAGAATTAAGTTATCTGTCACCGCATTGATATCGCACAATGAGCCTGCTTTTTCAGCCAGTTGATTGCATGCTGTGCGGAAAAAACTCACTGAAGGCGGAAAATAAGGGACGTATCGATCCGTGACTCTATCAACATTATTCAGCCATGTGGATAATTTTTGTGTCTCAACACGCTCGGTTGTCACGCAATTGTTATAACCCAATTCGATGAAAAGCCGATAAGGTAAATATAACAGGTGAGCCACGCAGGCCATGATACCTAGATTTAACTTACTTAAGACCAAAAAGCTACAGCTGAGTGCAACAAACATCGCTCGCAACCCTATCACGATAGCAATAGCCAATTTCGCAAAAATCAATGCATCTCTGGCGAAACAGATTGACACATCCTGAGCATACACTGCTTGACCTTGCGTATACGCTTTATAAAGCTTCCAAAGGCGTAACGCAAGTACAGCAACATAGATAACAGGGATGAAAAAATATGTGGAACGCACGAAATTATTACAGCCGGTATCGCAATAACTGTTGAAAAAAACTTTTAAATACGATTGAGAATCAACTTGTAATGCTTGCTTATCGTTTTGTTCACGGACTAGAGCATTATATTCTTTAAGCAATCGATGTAATTGATTATAGTAAATGTAAGCTTCCTTATTTTTAACATCAAAACACACTTTGTCTTCTTTCTGAGTCTCACTTGTGTCTTCTTCATGAGCCTCACTTGTAGCATGTTTATGCGGCTTAACGTAAGCCACCAACTTAGCCAGTCGAATAATTTCTGCTCTTTTATTAATTAATAATATTTCTTTTTCATTTGAAAAAGGATTACTCATTAATGTTGTAGGGATGGATCTATCCACCCTTTCGATGTTCAATTCCTCATGTACTGACATATGAAGGTCAGTTATCTGCTCCGACCCTGCTGGCGCATCGATCTCTGCCGTCGTTTTTTTATTGTTTTCAATATAGTTGTCCGCTGACAGATGATGACGGCTACCTTCTGTCATGCTGATTGTCAACATGGCACCTTTTGCACCTACCAAAGGTAAAGTGGTGATCTTTGCAACAATAGAACCATTGATAAGACCGCGCGTTTCGGCACGAATTGCATTCAAAAATGAAAAATAAAAGTTAGGACATCCCTTAAAAAACACTTCTGGGAGATGCGGTAAATATCCTATCGCCGCTCCCAGCCCAACCAAACTCGCAAAACCTAAAATATATTTTTCTGGCTCATCAAAAATAGGTTTAAACGCTTCTAGACGACCAGTAATCAATTCTCTCGATAACTGACAAAAAGCGAGCGCGATTTGCCAAGTGATTTGACATCCCATGAATGCCACCGCCGGATCATCAACTGATTTATTAATCAAAAGATGAGCCACATATTTGGCAGGAATCTTCATCGGCAACAACGCTTTGAAACCTGAAGGCAAAGCAGCAACGATAAGCGGGACACAAGTGGCAAACATGATACTTGCCCCCATGAAGCACAGCGCGCTTGGCAATTTAAATTGACGAAACATAGGCTCTATGCAACGCATGCTACAGACATCAATCAATTCATAAAAAATATCAACAAAAGCGGGTGTTTTATTGGCAACAATGTAATCAACCAAAGGGAAACAATCATTATTTGCTTGTTCTACCTGTGGGATTTGAGAGCGCTGTGACGCTATGCGATCAGCAATCGAATCAACCGAGCTGGTTTGTGCATAAAAAGTAAGATAGCGGATATCACGATACACATTTATTACATCTTCGAATAAATCATTGAAAAAAGTGCGAATCGAGCTGGTAATCGCTTCCGGTGTAAACAAAAGAAAAAATTGATGACAATAACCAAGACTCTCTTGGCAAGTATCCAATAATTTTTGATACTTATCGTCAAAAGCTTGTTGATCCTGATAATGGTGTTTTTGCCGCCGCAGCATCGATAATGGTGTCAAAAATGGTGAAGCATACAGTTGACTTAAATATTGATTTAGCTTGGTCATGGGTTGATGCACATTCAAACCAAGCATCGATAACCCCAAATCGACAAGCCCCATCAATAAAACCAACGTAATACGTAGAATAGACCAAGCAATTTCCCACGCACCGGCAAGCAGACGGACCGGGCCTGTAATAAATAGAATAGCGAAAAATTCAAAAGGCGTACCAATAAAAACATTCGTAAAATAATGCGAATAAGAAGCATGATAAGGTCTTGCAATCGCATGTGAAAGCGCCTTATCCATCGCCGCAGGAGATAATGGTTTTTTTATATAAGGCGTAACAGATAAATATTTTGCCTCATCTTGATCATGGCTCAAAGCGCTGGTGTTTGTCATTGCGCCTAACATCGTAGAAGGTATAGGAGCATAAGGATTGTTATACAAAGATCCGGATGCCGCATTAGCTTTGAGAAAAAGTGCCACACGTACATCCGACAAAGGTTGCATCCATGAAGGCAGACTCAAGATTTCGCGGAAACGCTGTCGGTTAATATCAAAAGAAACGACCTCTAGCGCCAAATCTAACAACAAAATTTGTTGTTCTGCGATAAAACGCCCCAATGACACATAACGCGTATCCATATCATGCACACAAACCACATGCTTCACTTGTGCTCGAGACAGATCTTGACCCAATAATGCTGTTAATTGAATCTGATAACGATCGATGTGTCTTAGAATAGATGAATGAGAGTAAGACTCAAAATTATCCTTTTGTAAAAGAGGTTCTATCTGTTCTCCATAAGCAGTTAGAGCTTCTTTTAATTGCTCAATACTCACCTGTGGATCGGCTTTAGAATTGTTATTAAACGGATTATTAATAAATGCTTCTAACTGAATAAAGGTCGCTGACATTTCATGAAGCTGATCAAGCCAAACAAAAATATTCGTATATTTGTCGATACGTTGCTGCACAGCATTTTCGGAGATCAAATAGGTGTATGCTTCTTTTTCAGCTTGATCCTTCGCCTGATTCAATTTATCACGAATCTCGGCACGGCTTTCGGAAATTGCATTTTGTAGTAAATAAGTATAAGTCGAATTATACTCGGTCATTTCTTGATCATTTAAATACATCAATGCTTGCCGACGCTCTTCTAATGTGCGCTTAATCTCGACATTCACGATGTGACCATCATGTCGCTGAACACGAACATCAATTGGAGAACCCTCTTTATTGTTCTTGATTTTAAAATGATCTATTACTAAGTCTTTAGTGTCGTTAGTCATATTTTTAGAACAATAAATGGACTTGAAGTCAATATTTTACACAAAAAGAGCGCGCCAAGCAACAAAAATAATCTTTTTGATCTAGAGTCTGTTGACATTTCATCTTAAGAGGCCCTACGTCCCGCGACTTGTTCGCGGGATCCAGAGATCTTGCTTAACAAACAAGCTCTACGTGTCAACATAGATCGAAACGGACCCCGCGAACAAGTCGCGAGGCGTAGGCATATGAATTGTCAACAGACCCTAAATAAGCGCAAATAAATCGCAAAAAATATTATTCATGGGTTTTATAGCGAGAAGACGTAGCAAAAACGCAAATCTCGAGGCAAAAAAAATCTACCACGATCTCGCCGAGGTTTCTCATTCAGGCTGCGTTATTTTATTTAGCGGATTGCGGGAGCGCCACTTTTTCGGCTGTTTTACGGGGTAAAAAGCACATGGATGTGCTTTTTAGCGCCTTTGAGCGGGAAGCGAATAGGCGGCGGCCCCGTAAAACAGCTGAAAAAGTGGATCAAGCGGACGCCTCCGCTAAATAAAATAACGCAGCCTGAATGAGAAACCTTTCTTCGATCTACGAGGTAAAAGCACCTTTGAGCCGCAAGCGAATAGAAGACAGACCCGTAAAACGGCCGAAAAAGTGGAGCAAGCGGACGCCTCCGCTAAATAAAATAACGCAGCCTAAATGAGAAACTTTACTCCGATCTAGCGTTTCCTAAATCTAGCATTTTGAATGATCACAGGTATATAATCTTGAAGCGCTCGAATGAGCAAATACTCGTCTTTAAATCTAACTATACAGAGATATCATGAAAATACGGTACTTTGCTTATTTTTTTACAATTGGGATATTGCTTTCTTTTTATAACAGCTTTGTGTATGCCGGGCGCCCCATGTGGACCCTAACACCACAAACAGCAACCAACGTCGTTGTAGCCAGTAATAGTACAGCCACCATAAGATACACCCTCACCAATCAAACACAAAAAACCGTAACATTGACAATGAAGTCTATCCAAGGTATCACCCAAGATACCAGCCCCCCCGGCGCATGCACAAGCCCGATTTCACTCCCACAACGTCAATCTTGTACGCTCATATTACGTATAGATGGAAGCTCACTCACATCATCGATCAGTGGCGGACCTGATGTTTGCCAAACCAATGCAAATAATACACCCAACTCCAACGCATGTTATCAACCCAGTGCGAATAACCAACTCAATATTACCAAAGCAGCGACTATTACCGCCAGCGTATCAACCTTGGGGCTCTCAGTAAACTGCCCAACATCAAACCCAGGCTGCACCTATTATAATGCAGCGTTAACCGGTAAATCACGCATCATCACCATCACCAATAATAGCCCGACCAACACCGTGTTCAACGTCTCTTACTCCGCAACACCCGCCTTCCCCACCGGAACCACCATGACACCAACACGCTGTGATATGATTACGCCACTCAGCAGTTGTGTCTTTACCATCACTCCCGGACAAACACCCAGCGCAGCCCCCGGAGATATCAATCCTACCCCCATTACAGTCACCATCGCAGGAGACAACACCAGTACAGCCTCCGTCGCCGTCAGTATTTTAACTTATGGCAGCGTATATCAGGCCGGGTATTTATTTTCTGTAGACGATACAACATCCAATACAAGTAGCATATCTGGTACCGCCGTTGGATTATCTGATCCATCCATCCCCACAGCTTGGCAACCCAGTTGTAATGATGTTTCTACATGTACCTCGACCAACGCCAATGATTATTTCAACGGTGCAACAAATACAGCTAATATTGTATATGCGCTAAGAGCACTTCCCTCTTCCACCTATGCCGCAGGCATATGTGACACTAACACAGCGGGAGGTTATGATAATTGGTATTTACCAGCCGTTTGCCAGCTTGGCTTTGGAGACGGTAGCAATCCTTGTGGTGTAGACGGCAGCCCAACCATACAAAACATACAGTCCAATTTAGTGGATAACGGTATCAGCGATCTGATTGAAACGTATTGGAGCTCAACACAAATCCCAAATTTAGAACTCACCCACGCTTTTTTCAATATATTTGGGTCTCCCGGCTCTCAAGGAGGAGAAATCAAAGAGAATGCGTTATATATTCGTTGTGTGCGAAATCTTTCGTAAATATTCACGCAAACCATTTAACGCTTCTTCTTCATCCACCACACACTAATAAAAGGTGGCAAACACATCAGTATCAAGCCAGCAATCAAGGTAAATTCATAACGAAATACCGAGCCAACGTCAATCTCTACCGGTGGAATAAAGCTCACAACCAATGTCGCAAGTACACCGATCATACCGATACCACTGACAAGCCCCACTCCCATTAAACCGCCAGGAATACGAAATGGCCCACGGTGATCAGGGTACTTTTTGCGCAAACGGATAGCCGCCAACAACATGATAAAGTACATCAGCATATATAATTGCGCAGCCATTGCCGTAAGTAACCAATACGAAGCATTAACAGTAGGCATAAATAAAAACAGCGCGGACAAAATCGTGACAATCAAAGCTTGACCGATGAGCATCATTGTTGGTGCTTCATGTCGATTAATACGCTGAAACATCAGTGGCATGTTATCATCTTGAGCAGCGACTAATAACCCTTTGGTTGGTGCAATAATCCAGTTGCTAACCCCACCTAAGCCCCCTAATACCAACATCACCGCTACCACAGGCATGAGCCACAATAAGTGATAACGTGCAAAAAACGCTTGAAAAGCCTGCATGATTCCGGCAACCAAATTAATATCTTGCTGCGGTAAAACCACCGCAATTGCCAATGAACCAAACATCAGTGTACTCAATATAATCAGTACCGCATAGGTCAATGCTTGAGGAAAAGCATGTTGTGGTTGCTTAACATCATTGGCATGCACCGTGGCAATTTCAATACCACAAAATGACATCATAATCGCTGTTAAAGAAACCCATATACGTTGGTCGTGCCAATGCGGGCAAATACTTGCCCAATCAAAATGAATTTGACTTGGATTGCCATTGAATAGCCATATCGCACCCAACGTAATGATGAGTGTCATCGGGACTAAAAGTCCCATCAATGCACACAAATTACTAAACCATGCTGAAGAGCGCATGCCACGCAAATTCACATAAGTCACGGCCCAAAAAGAAACCACAATAACGCACCATAAAAAGCGTGGATTACTAGCCAGTTGTGGGTCAATCAAATAACCAATCGTTCCGCCCACAAACGATAAAATAGTCGGATACCAAATGACATTTTCAATCCATTGTAACCAAATGGCAAGAAACCCCATTTCACGACCAAAAGCTTCCTTGACCCAAATATAAATGCCACCTTGCTTGGGCCAACCAGAAGCCAATTCTGCAGAAATCAACGCCGTAGGAATCAAAAAGAACAACGCGCCTAAAATAAAAAACACAATCAATTGGCTACCAAACAGCGCTGTCGCAGGTAAGTTGCGAATACTATCCACTGAGCCCACGGTAATCATGGTTAAACTAAAAATCGATAACGCATGTTTCTTTTGCATGATTTTTCCTCATCTATCGCAATTGATTACCTGTCAAAACGTCGTAAATAGCGCTGGGTTTAGATGCTTGCCCCAATTCTCCTGCGACCACACCATCAAGGCCTTGAGGAAATTGTGCAGACAGCTCTGCTAAAGAGCGAGCCGGCGGTAACCCATGAATGTTGGCACTGGTTGAAATAATTGGGCTATCTTGGCAAAGTGCGCGTGCGATCGGATGGGCACTCATGCGAATAGCAATAGAAGGATGTTTGCCACAAACATCCTGCGGTACTTGCTGTGATTTGGGAAAGAGCCATGTCACAGGACCTGGCCAAGTCTGTCGGACACGATCTAAAACCTCATCGGCAATAGGAGCAATCAGGGGAAATAATTGTGCCCAATCAGAAATCAGTACAATTAATCCCTGTGCTGGTTGACGATGCTTCAAAGCCAACACGCGGGCCACCGCCTCTGTTTGAAACGGGTCGCAGCCCAAGCCATATACCGCTTCAGTTGGATAAGCAAGTACTTGGCCCTCGGCTATCGCCTGACGTGCTAGCTGCAAGTCATCAAGATAAGATTCAATCAACATGTGCTTCTTCGTGAACACCCAAAATGGTTATGTCTTCCAACGGCACATCACCATGCCCTTGACGATTACCCGTTTTAACTTTAGCGATAGTGTCAACGATATCCATGCCCTCTACTACTTCACCAAACACACAGTAACCAAAGCCTTGTGGTTGATCACTGGTATAATTTAAAAATCCATTATCAGCGACATTAATGAAAAATTGTGCGGTTGCTGAATGGGGATCCATGGTTCTAGCCATCGCAATGGTACCGCGCTTGTTCGGCTTTGCTACTTTTGCTTCATTGACCACTGATGCTTGAGTTGGTTTTTGTTGCATATTAGCGACTAAACCACCCCCTTGAATCATAAAACCATCAATCACGCGATGGAACAGTGTGTCAACGTAAAAACCACTGCGCACGTAATTTAAAAAGTTTTCGGTCGTCTTTGGTGTGTTAACGGTGTCTAAATTCAGCTTAATATCGCCCATTGATGTTTTAATTGTAACCATGCTTATTCCTGTCCTCTCAAAATAAATCGGCGCATTATATCACAAACTTGGTGTAATACATGAACATTGTGAATACTGGCTAATGCGGTAAATAAATTGGCCTTTTCTTTAAATAATTGATGTAAATAAGCGCGCGAAACATGACGGCAGGTATAACAGTCACACCCTGGCATAATCGGTGCATTATCGTTCGCAAAACACGCTTTTTTGATTTGTAATCGCGCATTATCATACTCACTTTCAAAGTGTAACCACGATCCTTTGCGCACGACTTGGCCACAATATAATGCGCCATGTCTTGCATTACGTGTGGGTGCCACACAGTCAAACATATCCACGCCTTCTGCCACCACATCCAATAAATCTTGGGGTGACATCCCAACACCCATGGTATAACGTGGTTTATTCTCTGGTAAAAACGCGCGCACCCATTGAATCACCTCGACTGTCGCAGGCATATCAAAACCAACGGTTTCGCCACCAATTGCCACACCATCGGTTTGTAGCGATGTCACAAATTCTGCACTTTCGCGCCGTAAATCAGGGTAAGTCCCGCCTTGAATAATGCCAAACAAAGCTTGTGTCAGGCCATAACGCGACGTAGGGTAAGCCTGATGAAATTGAACCGACTCATCTAACCATCGATGCGTTCTATCCATAATTTTCGCCGCTTCATCACGAGAGCAACCATCAGGCGTACACTGATCAAACGCCATGATAATATCGGCACCAATGATTTTTTGTGTTTCTAATGATAACGTAGGCGTCATGCGGATCAAGCGCTCAGAATCAGGTAATTGAAAGACCACACCCGCTTCATCAACCTGACAAAGACGTTGATTTTTAGACAAACTAAATACCTGAAAACCGCCACTGTCTGTCAACATGGGGCCGTGCCATCCCATAAATGGGTGCATGCCACCAGCACGTTCAATTACATCCATACCGGGCGCACATAACATATGGTAAGTATTGCCGCCTAAAATAAGTTGACTACCCGCATCACGTAACTCAGTAGGCGTCATATTATTAACGCCAGCACGGGTACCCACTGGCATAAAGACCGGTGTTAAAACAGAACCATGGGGGGTATCAAGGCGCATCACGCGCGCCTTGGTGGCAGTGTGCTGCCCTACTAATGTGGAAGAAAATGTATTTTTGAACATGCAAACAATCAATCGACGGAGGGCGGAATTTTATTATTTGTACTTGTAAGCGTCAAGGTCAACATGATAACCAATAAACCATTGGTAACCGTAAGAAACACAAAATAAATCGCGGACCAAGCGGCCATGGATAAACCTAACCAACGCCCAGTCACCTCAGAACATTCATGAGATCCCCAAAAAAAAGCTTTGAGAATCGCTTCCATTGAAAAGTAGCGAACCAAAGCATTCAAGCCCGGCATACACATTTGCGCTTGTTCAGATGGAAGCGATTGCAACCATAATTGACGTGAAGCAAAATAAATACCCGCACAAGCAATGATAATTTGCACCCAAGCCAATATTCTGGCGCGATGTAGGGTACGCAAACTTAAACCCACCAAACATAAAAAGCCCAAAGCAAAAGCGCAAAAACGTTGCATCAAACACAAAGGACAAGGCTCAAGCTTTTCAACGTACTCCGCATAAAATGCATATACCAGCGCCAAAATTGTCAAAAAAAGCATGACGTGCTGGATATTACGATATGTCATTCGATTCATAGCGCAAACCTTCTTTATTGATAAGAGCGAACAAAAGCCGAAGCGGAACCGCTTCCTGATGATTCAGTATAATCTGAATCATCTATTTTAAGCAAATCAGGCCGGTAGGGGCGGCGTATGAAAAAAGTAAAGTAGTAAAGATGACGCCACATTGAGTCAACGTAGTTAAATTTTAAAAAACATATCAAAATGTCTTGGCAAGTTGAAATTTTCAATGTTACAATGCGATTCCAGTTAATTAGGATAAGAAAACATGTCAGAAAAAGTTCGTGGTACAGTTAAATGGTTTAACGAAAGCAAAGGCTTTGGTTTTATTGAAAGCAATGGCAAAGATTACTTTGTTCATTTTAGCGCAATCGCAGGCAGTGGCTTCAAAACATTATCTGAAGGCGCCGCTGTGATGTTCAAGCCAGGCCAAGGTCAGAAAGGACCTCAGGCAGAGGACGTCGAAGTCGTTTAACTTATTGGTTATTCGTATTTTCGGAAGAGCCCGTTACTATTTTTTAGTAGCGGGCTTTTTTTTAAGTAAATGTTCATGCTCGTTGACCGAACGACTGTATTTGGCGCATCTATGGTGTTCCATTATTGCACGAGGTATAACTCGCGTCATCATCTTCTTCTTCTGCATCATCATCACCTTCGTCACCTGAACTAGAAAGGCTTTGAACATCAGAACCTGCCTCGCTTAAAACGCTTACCCCGTCATCATTTTCAAAAGCAGGGATATTTCCAGCCTGATTAGCAGTAGTAAAACGCTCGCCCGTTAATCCACTATCTACCTCAAACATCTTTTCAAACGAGCTCACTTTTTCTTTTAACTTGGTGATGTTTAGTGAGTCAAGTGTTGCTTCAAACGAAGCTAAGCCACCATCCAACCAAGCATTCTTTAGAATCGCTGCTTTCGTGCAAAAGAAAGTTGCTATACCAGCGGCGACAGCCATCCCTACTGTAGAGAACATCCCTAATCCGAGTGCAGCCAAAGTACCACCCAAAAAAAACGGTAAAGCGCCCATAAGAATCGCTAAGGATGCCAGAAGAAGCGCTTCTAGTATTTTGGCCCAACCAATTTCTGCTTGACGAACTTCCTCATACACTTCACGTGCTGTCCCTGTTTTAAAACCCTCATTCGATTGACGAGTGATGTTATAATAAACATCTCTACAGGATATCGGGATTCCTTCTCCTACTGTTAACTCCTGCCCTTGATTGTGCTTCTTAGCAAGACGATAGAGCCGCTTAGCAGGCGTAGTCCATAAGAAATTATTTAACTTCATTTCTTCTGCTATCGACTCACCTTTTTGATTCCTAACAAATCGATACACAGTCGGGTTATTAGGATCTTGGATATCTAAATAAAAACTTGAGCCATCATCGTCATTATTCGGTGCTGTTGGTTTACCTTGAGTGATGTACATCGTATGATTTTCTCGCAAATAATGCATGGCTTTGGGGGATTTAGGATCCTTAGCAACTTCGATCATCATTTCCATTAATTCAACCCGCTTTTCCATCGGAAAATAGTCTAGGTTAAGCAAATCTTGTTTGCCTAGAGAAAAATAGTCTAAGTTAAACAGACCTTTACTGGGGCGACTATCTTCTTTGGCAAAAAACAAACGTTGCACTTCTTCACAGTTTCTTAGAAAAGGGACATCTTCTGTATCGGGTATCAATACAGGCTTTAAAGTAACCCCTGCTTGTTCAGTTTCTTGCAATATCTCATCAATAGAGGGCTTTGAAGCCAATGGATTGTGAGTATGAAAAAATTTACCATCGTGGTCTATTCCCAAACAAAGCCACTTATCATCTTTATTTTTATATAAATAAAACTCATTTTTGCTCAACTTAATCGGAGCCTCACCAACTAAACCGCCCTCGTACCAATCCCTTAAACACTTATAATCGTCCTCATCCAGTTCTTTTGGTTCCGAGACATAAGATTCGGCAAGGATTGATCGATTGAGTTTTCTGAGAGCAGCATCGTCTGGTTCTGTCAGCGTCGTGCCGATTGCCCCTGCATTAAACGCATCTTGATGTGTATTAAAAGTCTGCCTAACGAGCAAAGTCTGCGGTCCGTCACTATTAACGAGCATCGTCAATGCCAGTGTGTTGGGGTCAAGATAGATTTCCTTGTCTTTTAACACAGCTGGCGCAGTAGGCAAGGTATCTATGATCGTAAAACCTTGGGCCTTTAGTTGTTCTTTAAACGTATCAAATCGCAGTGTTGGATAACGACGCCACAATTCTCGTCTTTGTTCGACCACATAAGACAATCGATTAGAAACCTCAATATGCATATATTTTTCTCGCCGATTATCATACACATCAACCGGCACATGCATTTTATTGGTTCTTGCTTCAATCTCTCGCCTTAATGAATCAGACATTTTGGCTATGGCAGGCGTTCTATTAGGAAGCTGAAATCCGCGATGGTCACGCAGTAATGCGTTCAAATCTTTAAGTTCTTTTTCAGAAATGACTGGTTGTTGCCCATTATCGAGCTGTTGCCAAATCTTGATCAACCACAAGTGATTATTGGCGTCATTCTTATTACTTTTAAGCATGATAGACACCGGACCCTGGGAAGATGGAAAATGTAAATTATATTCTGTTTCCGAACCGACTGTTTTAGTCGTTAAAACGAGTCGATGACGACCTTGAACAATAGATTTAACATATTTAAGGAATTCTTCTTGTTGAGATGCATCATTTGGCTCTGACATCGTTCCAGGGGAAATTAACACTCCCTCTGTAGCATTATCAATACCCAGCTTCACCCAAGTCTCTTCAGAAAAAGACATATCAATTGGCGATTTAACTGTTTTTAGCATTGTATCAATATCTTGATACAGTTTTTCAATCGTATTTTCTTCTGGATTAATCCCGGTGAGTGCACTAGGTAAAAATTCAACCAGCCGCTTAACAACAGTCACTTTCGTGATCACGGCTGTGCCGTTCGATTTATCAACAAAATAGAGCCCTTTAGCGCCAGAAGAAGTGTCATGCAAATAATACATGTAAGGACTAAAATCCTCGTTAAGACAATACTTTTTAAAATCTTCATCTGTGATTAAATCTTCGACTTGCCTATTTCCTGTCGAATATGCTGCAATACCGCAATCTGGAGTGCAAATATGTTGATTCACACTTAAATCGCCCTTTGACATTAAGGAAACCATGTTAAGGGCCTCCTGACGCGATTCTGAAAACTCACTACTAAATTGATCTTTTATTGCCGCCATCCGGATGGCATACGAGCGTGTACTTTTTTCACGCCAATTATGGGTTAACTCTTTATGACCGGGTTTTGTCCAATATCGCGACCACACTGAGTTGGGATCGCTTAAATATGGAAGCATCCTTTTATGATACGCTTTATACGCATGCCCATTTTTATGAATTTGATTGAGGACTTGACTTTGCAATGCGGAATTTTTGTCAATATCAACTAAATTACCGCTGGAAATACCTTCTAATTTTTGATCATAGACACGCTCATTATTGGGCGTAATGATCGCATAGCGAACGTTATTTTGCTCATCAGTATAAAGATAAATCGTATTTTTTTCTAATTTTTCTGGTCGTGTAGCAAGAGGCACAAACGCATATTCAGGAAGTGAGATCCATTTACCTTGATGCACCATAGAAAAATATTTACCGGTACGCGGTAACTGCGCCATCACTGCCCTTCTGTAGTCACCAAGCAGCGATGTGCCTTCCTTCACTTTTTTTAAAGTCTGTTGTGCTAATACAACGGCCGGATCAAAAGGTACGTCATCACCCAACAGTGTATTAAGCGCTTTTTCTCGATAAGAACCGTTGTCTTTATAACCAACACGATAGGTATTTGTTGATGCGTAATGAATCAAATAAAATTTATTCGAATCCAATTTTTTTTGCTGTTCAAGCGTGATAGGCGGACTAACCATTTCGATGGCAGCCGACATATCACCCGTGTTTGGAACCTCATATGGGGTGCTACCCCAAATAACCTGTTGCAAATCAGTGGGCAATCTACGCATGGTGCCATCTGAATTAACATGGTGTAACTGGTTATTAAACCAGACAAATGCATTGTGTGCTGTTCTTTTGAGTTTGTTAAACTCATCTTCATTTGCAGGCGTAAGAAACTCGGTTTTAATCTCATCGTAAGCACGCTGAATTTCAATTTTGGAATTATAATGACTTAATTGTTTTTTAAATTTATCTAGTAAGGGTTTATGCTCCTCATAATCACGCATGTTTTTATGAAATACCTGTGGAGAATTGGTATGAACCGATGGCAATACGCCTTTTGCCCAATCAGTCCCTAAAAATTTCTTTAAGTGTCGCAAATCAACAATTTGATCGTCATTTGATTCATGCAAAATACTATCGAGCATGCTTTTAGCCAATTCCAACGTTGCTGTCGGTAGTTTTGATGGGTTATCTTTTAAGATCGTTTTAACTTCCTTCAAGCTATCTTTAAGTATTTTATTTTTGACTTGTTTTATAAACGCTGTATTGATTTCGTTGCCAGGGCTTTTCGATTGTGGCTTCAGGGACTGGTAAGCTATTCCATAACGAAAGTATTCGTCTGCAGACAAGAGATGGACAATCTCATGGCCTAATTGATTGGCCAAATAACGTCCATTAAAACCATTCAAAGCACTGTTATTGCTCTGAAAATCCGCGTCACTCCAACTACCGACGAATGTAGAAAATGCTTCGCTATCTGCTTGACTTGCTGCGGCGCAAAGCTTGTCAGGAATTTTTCCCTGGCTGGGATTCTTGAGTACAACCAGCTCTTTTGTAAGCGTAAACAGACCCTCGTCGGAAAAAGCTTTTTCTATCGCCTCGATGGCAGCTCTTGTCTCAGTAGACTTGAATGAAACGTTTCCCCAGGCTTTTTTTCCAAACATATTTGTACCAAATATATGCAAACTGTTATTATATTATAATCTTAATTTGCTTCGTCTGCAATTTTGATTTCGCTTTATATTTTGATTGTGTGGATAGATGGGATTTTTCTCAATCAGAACTTACGCAAAACATCGATCTCTTTGTTGGATTCGCCTAGACCTCGTTGTTTTGCGTAAGTCCTGTAAATGTAAGAACAGATCAAACCGATGCTTTACGACACCACCACTTTCTATTATGATTCAAGTCATATGGAAATCCTCGCGAACAATCATCATGGATGTCACTTTACATGGCACTGCTAAGCTTTTAGTTGATAAACAACTGCTGACAAAAGCGGCTGCTGTGTCGCTACAACAAAGCGCCGTTGCGCACAACCAACGTTTTGTTACGTCTGTTGTGACACAAGGTGTGCTGGATGCGCAAACCATCGCCATGGCCTTGGCTGCACATTTTAATCTACCATACCTCGATCTAGATAAACCCGTTTTCACGCAGGCATTGGAACCTTTTTATTTAACCACACCGACCCTATTCACTTTGTTACAAACACACCATATCTTGCCTGTGGGTTACCATCAAACATCGCTTTATATCGCTATTGACGATCCCAGCGATCACCACGCTTGGCATACGCTACAATTTCATACCGGCATGCACATTATTCCGATGGTTGCGAACACATTACAATTGTCTCAGCGCCTGCAACCGTATTTAACCCAATGTGAGCAGCATCAATTATCTCAATATGCCACACAACAGCAAGCCACTGCATCCGAAGATGTATTTACTTCTGAAGCAACAGCAGAAGATGCGCCCGTTGTACAATTTATTCATCGATTACTAACCCAAGCTCTCGCTCAACAAGCATCCGATATCCACTTTGAGCCCCATGCGGAAAATTATCGTATTCGATTTCGTCAAGATGGCCTACTCACTGATATCACAGCCCCTCATCGATGGCTTGCTTCGCGTATCAGTGCGCGTTTAAAAATCATGGCAAACATGGATATATCCGAGCGACGCTTACCACAAGATGGTCGATTTAGTTTTTCTCATCAGACTTCACACGTTGAATGTCGTGTCAGCTCCTGCCCGACTGTACATGGGGAAAAACTCGTCGTGCGTTTGTTACACACGGAACGTTTACTGCCATTACAATTGGATGGCTTAGCACTTTCAATCCGAGATAAACAATGTTTATTAAAAGCGCTGTCACGCTCTCAAGGCTTGATTTTAGTGACAGGCCCAACTGGAAGCGGGAAATCAACAACGCTGTATGCCGCATTAAATCATTTAAATACCGGTGAAAAAAATATTTTAACAGTCGAAGATCCGGTTGAAATTAAATGCCACGGTCTCAATCAAGTGCAAGTCAACGCTAAAATTGGGTTGAGTTTTGCTCGTGTTTTACGTACCTTTTTACGCCAAGATCCGGATGTCATCATGATTGGTGAAATTCGTGATTTGGAAACCGCTGAAATTGCTATCAAAGCATCACAAACCGGTCATTTGGTTTTAGCCACGCTACACACCAACAATGCAGCAGAGAGTTTAACGCGATTAATTCACTTAGGGGTGCCGGCTTTTCAAATCATGAGCAGTTTAAATTTAATTATTGCCCAGCGACTCATCAGGCAACTATGTCCTCTTTGTAAAGTACGTCGCTCTGACTACACACTAGAAGAACTCATGCATTTAGGTTATACAAGCCAGGATGCAAAAACACAGCATTTTTATCGCGCGCAAGGATGTCAAAAATGCAATACGGGTTATCGCACACGTATCGCCGTTTTTGAAATGATGCCCATAAGCCCAACGATGAATCATCTTGTGCTCAATCAACAGTCAATTGAACCCGCAAAACTGATGTATCAAGCACAAAAAGAAGGAATGCATACCTTATATCAGGCTGGCTTAATACATGCTGCATCTGGCACTACCAGCTTTGAGGAGGTGATACGTGTGGCATTATAGTTGGTCGGGAATCAATCTCTTAGGTGAAACACACGCAGGAAAAATAACCGCGCGATCACGCTATGCCGCAAAACAACATTTGTTACAACAAGGCATCGTGGTACAACGCTTGCATCGGTGTGACGTTTTTACCATTAAACGCCCTGTGAGCGCATCTATGCTAAGCTTATGTTTTCAACAATTAGCCAATAGCTTACGCCAAAATATGCCGATAGTGTCTTTGATGCAAGCCATGGCATTGAACCAATCGAATCTGACACTGAGAAAAATACTAGACAGCATGCAACATCAGCTGCGATCAGGGCATGCTTTTTCTGAGGCCATGACACAACATCCGGATTGCTTTTCAACGCTGGTGTGTCACTGGGTGAGGATGGGGGAGCGATTTGGTACATTACCTGATGTATTTCAATATATCGCCGATGATTTTTCCCAACAAGCGCAGTTCAAACAGCGCGTACGCAAAGCATTAACGTATCCTCTAACTATATTATTGCTATCCAGCTTAATCTTATTTGGCTTATTGACGATGGTCGTGCCACAATTTGAGGCATTTTATCATTACTTTTCCGCAACCATGCCTTGGCCAACACGTGGTCTCATATACAGTGCCCATTGTTTGCAACAGCATGGTGTGATGATTACCCTAAGCGTGCTCAGTTTCGGTTATCTTTTTAAAAAAACCTTGCGGTATCGATCTGACGTTGCTTCTAAATTAGAACGATGGGTTTTGAGGACACCTCTGATTGGGCCATTGCTGAGACTTTCCACACTGGCTAGATTAGTCAATACCTTACGTACGACTTATGCTTGTGGCGCCTCATTACTAGACGCATTTGAAGCCATCGAACAGGTAGCTGGATATCAGTATTATCGAGATAAAATACGTCGTATCATCAATGGATTAAAGCAAGGCGAACCGGTATGTATCGCGCTGGAAAAAGAAGCCCTGTTTCCAACCTTTCTTTTTCATTTGTTTCGTTTGGGCGAAGAAACGGGTACCTTATCAACGACACTACAACACATGGCCAGCCATTGTGAGCATGAAGTAGAACAACGCCTGACAACGTTCACCACTGTTTTTGAGCCATTACTCATGGCACTATTAGGATTGGGTATCGGCGCACTGATTCTTGCTTTATATTTGCCGATTTTAAATTTAGGAAATGTATTATGAATAGCACACTGACTTTGGCATTGCTCGTTGGTTTTTTAGGATTACTGATGGGGAGTTTTCTCAATGTGGTGATTTATCGCCTCCCATTGATGATGTCGGCAGCTGAATCAACTCATCCGCTCAAAAAAACCTTCAATCTTTTTCTGCCTCGTTCGCATTGCCCTGCGTGCAAAACACGCATTCCAGCGTGGCACAATATCCCGCTTTTAAGTTATTTTATCTTAAAAGGCAAATGTCACGCTTGTCAGCATGTTATTCCTTATCAATATCCATTGGTCGAAGCCACCAGCATGCTCTTATCTTTTCTCATGGCTTGGATGTTTGGTTATCAATTAGCCTTATTATTTGCGTTATTATTTGTTTGGATTTTAATCTGCTTAACATGGATTGATATTCGCCACCAACTACTACCGGATTGCTTAACACTGGGTTTATTATGGCTAGGGCTCATTGCCAATACACAAACATTATTCACGTCCCTGCCTAACGCCGTACTTAGTGCCGCGGGCGCTTATTTAGGATTGTGGTTATTTATTCAATTATTTTATCTTTGCACCAAAAAAGTCGGCATGGGTCACGGGGATTTTAAGCTATACGCAGCCTTTGGTGCGTGGTTTGGTTGGCAATTGCTTTTACCCATTCTCATGACCGCTTGTATTTTAGGCAGCATAATCGGTATCACCTATTTAAGCTATATGAAAAAACCCAAAAACACCCCCATTCCATTTGGCCCTTTTTTATGTTTGGCAGGATTGGGAGCACTGGTTTCGATGATCATCGTCTAAATTTGCAGCCAGAAAAAATTAATGACACGCCTTAAATCCCCTGAGTGGCTCAAACAAGCTAACGTAGATATTTTTTTGTTAAAAGTCCGAGAAAATGTCACATTCTAGAATGCATTAGAAATGTCACATAAACACATATTTTTTACTTTTTGCTCATTTATGTCTATATATAATAATAAGACTTTTTTTTGACAAAAATGACTAAAGAAATACCTAAAACGAGCGATAAAGAACAGCTGAGGCGCGAAGAACTCAAGTTGGCCCGTGCTTACTTTAAAAAAAATCCAAAGAAAAAAAGATGGGATACAATAGATAGCGGCCTAGGATCAACCTATCTAAATACACCAGAAGGTGTTACTCGATTGTTAAATGAATCTGAAAGAGATGTTTATGCTGAGGGTGGATCTGGGTTCGTAGAAAACAGCTCGAGGCTCGCTCAAAAAACAGTCGTTAAAAAACAACGTGTCTACACTAGCATCGGAGCCGATAAAGAAGCCGCTATTAATTACGATTTAAATATTGCAGCGAGCCGATTATTCCTTGAGCCCCATTACCACGAAAAGGATCACACCTTCGATGATGCCTACCAAGAGTTCTATCATCTAGGTCAACCTCTTTCCAAGAAAGTAACTTCTCTCGTCTCAGAGGCGGAAAAAGTCGATCTTGCTATCAAAGTACTATTAAAGGTCGATGCATTACATACAGGTAAATTGTCAAAAACAGGCACCCGCTACGTACACCTAGACCTTAAACCAGATAACATTCTCGTTGCAGAAAATGGGGACGTTCATCTCATTGATTTTGGTGCGACATCAACTAATTTAGCTCCGTTAAAAAATAGTTTTTATTCATCTACAGGTTATGCAGCAATTGATAAAGACAAAGTAGCGCGTACTAAAAAACTTTCTATAAACGAGCTCATCACTCCGACACCTAATTACCTCGTAAATGATAGAATCGCCACTTTACGTACACTTCATAATTCATTAGTATTAGATGGTAAACACTTTGAAAAAGAATCTATTTTCAACAATGAAGATTTCGAGAAACTTCCTAAATGTCTGCAAACACTCATAGATACATCAACCATCGCACCTCATTTAACAGACGAGCGTGTCAATGAAAGCGAAGCCTTTTTAGCGGCCGTTTTTATTGAATACCAAAAAAACCCGAAGATCACTATAGAAAAAATTAATGAGATTCGATCTGATCCAGCATCACAAACGCAGTTAATTCAATTTTATCAGGGATTACAAACTCCGTCTGATTCAGCATCACAAACTCAGTTCATTCAACCCAAAAAAAGAGATGAACGGATTCAAAATATTCGTGACCTAAATGAAGCGAAAGCACAGGAAATACTTTCGAAAACTAAAAAAACACTGAATGACTATACAAAACATTTAAGCAAACAAGGACAATTAGACGCCATCTTAGCTAATCGAAAAAATCAGTTAATACTAGGCATTCTAGAGGAAATAAATGAAAAGAAATCATTAACACCCCAAGAATCTTTGGTTAAGATCGATACATTTCTGTGTCAATATTATGTAACCCTATCTCAAAAACAAACTCGACAAGAACAAGGTCTCTTTAAAAAACTTATTTCTTTTTTTTCAGAATATTTGGGTTTAGTGAAAGGAAAAGCCATCATTGACGAAATTGAAAAAACGCTAGATAAAACGCTAGATAAAACGCTGAGTGATACGACTAAAGAATATCGCGAAACAATGACAGCGATTCGAAAACAAACGCTATTGAATTTTAAAGCGAATGAGATTTCCGAAGAAACGGAGCAACCTGAAGAAGAAACGGAGCAACCTGAAGAAGAAACGGAGCAATCTGAAATTGACTCTTCCTCAAACACACCAGGTGTCTCTGGAAACAACTAAAGCTAAGTTCGCCTGTGCTGAAATAGCTCTGAAAAAAAGGACGATTTGTTAATACCGAGTTGCGCGAAAATTTTTTGTACACGGTCCCAGCTATTTTCTTGCTCAATGCTAGCAACCACCAAATCGAACCCTTTGTCTTTATCGATATCAACGCCCCAACCGTTGATATAGCACAAACCACGAATGCGTTTGGCGTTAATATGTTGATGTTTTTCTGCTTCCAGCAAAAAGCCATGTGCTTCTTTGTATAACTCTTGCATAAACAACGCATTACTGTCGGTTTTAAACAGCTCACTTTGCTGCAGTGTATCGCGTAATTTGGCTTCTTCAAGCAATTTAACGCCCAAAGTATATTGAGCCACTACATCATCTAACAAAGCCGCTGCACGATAACATGCCAGTGCTTGCTCTCTTGCAAATGGGAATTTTTTCTTGCCTTTTAAACGCTCATAAAGATCAGCAAGCTTAGCGTAGGCTGCGATTTCTTTTTGCTGTAATGCAGCATTGTCTTGGTTTTGCGTGCGTGCAGCGTACATCACTTTCAATTGTTTTTGTAAACGTTTCACTTTAAATCGTTTAAATAAACACATAGTTTCATTCTCTCAAAATTAAGTCGTTTTCGGTAAAGGCGATGTAGAAATAATCCACTGAAAAAATTGTGCCGTAATAAATACCAGCACGATAATACCAATCATTTTAATAATTAAACGATTGGATTCGGTATTTTTCACAGCAGAACGCTTTTTCGTTACATTGTCTTCTATATGGTAAACTTTCTTTTCGATTCGATGTGATAAGATATCTGCAATCACAACCAATAATAAAGCGGGGAAAAAAAGACCTAAAAAAATAAACCAAGCAGCGGAATTTTCACTCAGTTTATATGTCTCTTGCAAAATATTTTTCCACATTGGAATAAAAGAAGGTAACTCATAACGCCAACCAAATGCAAAATTGGGTAAAATATAAAAGCTCAGTGCAAATAAACTTAAGCCAATACACAAACACACCATACCCATGACGAAATGAACTTCATGTTGCTGAAAACGCTCTCGATCCATGATGAGACTTTACCTAATACCAGGCGATATTTTTACCTTAGCAGATGGGTGATAAAAGTCAATCTTACTGTACTATCTGTTTCGTCAACTCTTACGTTTTTAGCTGTCTAAAAACGTAACTTACGTGTTTATAGCAATTTTTCAAAACAACGGTATATAAGTCGAGATTTACTCAATATTACCTTAAAATTTCCGCTCAATATTCACAATCGTCATCACTTTAGTAGCGATTTCTTCTATCGAGAAATTAGTAGAGTTAATATAGGGAATACCTTCTTTTTTATACATCTGCTCCACATCCATGACCTCGCGGCGACACTGCTCACGAGAAGCATAAGTCGAGTTAGGACGGCGCTCTGTGCGAATATGCTGCAAGCGTTGCGGATCGATAGTCAAACCAAATAATTTTGCCTTATATGGCCTTAAGATATCCGGTAAACGATAATTGGTTAAATCTTCTTCTAAAAAAGGATAATTTGCTGCAAAGACACCAAATTGTAATGCCATGTATAAGCAACTCGGCGTTTTCCCGCACCGTGAGACACCGATTAAAATAATATCTGCTTGCTCATAACCTTTGGTTTTTAAACCATCATCGTAAGCCAAAGCGTAATTCACGGCGTCTATTCTCAATGTATAACGCTCCGTATCTGAAACCGAATGCGCTCGCCCCACTGTATCAGATGCTTTCTTATCCAATTCCGCTTCAAGCGGGCTTAAAAAAGTGTCGAACAAATCAAAAATGCAGGCTTTGCTTCCTTTAATGACGTTGCAAACCGCGGGATTAACCAATGTCATAAACACCAAAGGACGCGTTTCACCATTTGTCGCACATTTATCAATAATGTCACAAACATGCGCTGCTTTTTCTGGTGTGTCAGTAAAAGGGAAAATATGCTTTTCAAATTCAATCGATTCAAATTGAGATAGCAAGCTATTTGCCAACGATTCGATGGTAATCCCTGTTCCGTCTGAAATCATAAACACCGAACGTTTCATAGGCACCACATATCCATGAAATCGGTCACTGGCATGTCCGCTAATCGTTCGGTATCTGCCATCATATCCATCATCCGCGCGACCTGCTCCGAAGAAAAACGGGTTTTCAAATTGCGCTCACATTTTTCTAGTAAGACGGGGATTCCTTCTTGACGCCGCCGCTTGTGTCCAATCGGATATTCTACTGTTACCAAGCCTGTCTCACTGCCATCTTCAAAAACAATATTGATAGAATTTGCAATCGAACGCTTATCAGGGTCATGATAATCTTTAGAAAACTGTGTGTTTTCTGTGACATGCATTTTCTGACGCAGCGCATCGATACGCGGGTCAGCTGCAACGTCAGATTCATAATGCTCTGCACATAAATCACCGAAGAGCAAACCAATCGCAACCATATATTGCAGGCAATGATCTCTATCGGCGGGATTATGCAGCGCCCCTTGTTTGCTGATGATACGAATCGCCGATTCGTGTGTCACCAACTCAATACGGGCGATGGATTCTAATCGATTAATAATCTTAGGATGTAATGCAACCGCACATTCTACAGCAGTTTGCGCGTGAAACTCAGCAGGATAAGATAATTTAAACAACACCTGCTCCATCACATAAGAACCATAAGGCCGTTGAAAACGAAATGGCTTACCAGCGAATAAGACATCGTAAAAGCCCCATTTCGGTGCAGTCAATGCACTGGGATAACCCATTTCACCCGCCAACGTAACCAGTGCTAAACGCACCGCACGAGCCGTTGCATCACCAGCAGCCCAAGATTTTCTTGAACCGGCATTGGGAGCATGACGATAGGTGCGTAAACTTTGGCCATCGACAAATACTTGAGAAATGGTTTGTTGTATTTGTTCTAAATTGGCACCAAGAAGGGCCGCAACCACAGCACTACTGGCTAGTTTTACTAAAATCACATGATCAAGACCACGTGCATTAAAGCTATTCTCTAAAGCCATGCATCCTTGAATTTCATGCGCTTTAATCATGGCGGTTAGGACCGTTCGCATGCGCAGCACTGAGCCATCTTTGGCGTGTGCTTGACGAGCCAAGTAGTCAGCAACCGCTAATATGCCACCGAGGTTATCAGAAGGATGTCCCCACTCAGCAGCTAGCCAGGTATCATTAAAATCTAACCAACGTACCATGGTACCGATGTTGAAAGCAGCTTGTACTGGGTCTAATTCATATGTCGTACCAGGCACCCGCGCACCATTTTTCAACACAGCGCCCGGTACAACCGGCCCAAGCAACTTACTGCATTCAGGGAAATTCAGTGCCAACATACCACAGCCCAAGGTATCCATCAGGCATAATCTAGCCGTATCATACGCCAACTCACTGTCTATCTGCGTATTTAAAACATATTCGGCTATGTCACGAATCACATCGTCATATTGAGGTTTAATATTGTCTTCTACACATAAGGACATCGCACTACCTCGCATCAATCATTACAAACTGTTTTAAATCAGGGCCAATATAATCAGCTGTTGGCCGAATCAAACGATTATCTGCACGCTGCTCAAATACGTGCGCAGACCATCCAGCAATACGTGACAATACAAAAATGGGTGTAAATAAATTGGTGGGGATCGCACAATAGTGATAAGCCGAGGCACTGTAAAAATCCAAGTTAGGAAAGAGCTTTTTTTCACGCCACATCACCGCTTCAATCTGCTCAGAAACTTTGTATAACAATAAATCATTGGTTGCTTTGGCCAATTTTGCAGACCAAACTTTAATAATGTCTGAACGTGGATCACAGGTTGTATAAACCCGGTGACCAAATCCCATAATTTTCGCTTTGTTTGTTAACATCACCTGTAATTGTTGCTCTGCTTCTTGCGGTGATTTAAAACGCTGGATCAATTCCATCGCTGCTTCATTGGCCCCCCCATGCAAGGGGCCTCGTAACGTGCCAATCGCACTGGTCATCGTTGAATAAAAATCAGACAGTGTGGCCGCAGTCACTCGAGCTGCAAAAGTAGAGGCATTAAACTCATGTTCTGCATACAAAATCAGGGAGACATTCATCATATCACGCTGTAACTTAGGTGGTGGCGTGCCATGTAGCAATGACAAGAAATGACCTCCAATGGTTTTTTCACTGCTTTCACCACTGATTTCTTGACCAAACTGATGATAGTTATACCAGTAACACAGCATACCAGGAAAAATGGCCAGTAACCGATCAGCGATATCATGTTGCATAGAAAAATCTTTTTCTGGCTCTAAGGTTCCTAACATAGAGCACCCTGTGCGCAATACATCCATAGGATGGGCTTGTTTGGGGATCAGTTTTAAGGCATTTTTTAATGCTGTTGGTAAAGATCGCAGACTCACTAATTTATTGGTATAGGTCAGCAATTCTGCATTCGTTGGTAATTGCCCATAATTCAGTAAATAGGCCACTTCCTCAAACGTCGCATAAGCGGCTAAATCTTCAATGGCATAACCACGATACGTCAAGCCTTTGCCGGCTTGACCCACGGTTGAAATTGCTGTTTTCCCTGCAACGATACCGGCTAAACCTGCTGTGTCAGCCATGTTGACCCTCCATATCTAATTTTTTTTCTAAATCTTTATAATGCAAAACCCGATACAAATCCTCACGCGTTTGCATCCCATCGATTTCACTGGCTTGTGTACCCTGATTCAGAATAGAACGATACACCTTTAAAGCCGCGGCAGACATTGCGCGAAAAGCACTTAAAGGATATAGAATAAGTCCAACACCCGCCGCTTGCAATGCTTCGCGTGTAAAGAGCGGTGTACGACCAAATTCGGTGATATTCGCCAAAATAGGCACAGATAAATGATGTGCAAAAGTACGGTATTCATCAAGAGTGGTCAGGGCTTCTGGAAAAATCATATCCGCCCCCATTTCCACACAATACTGCGCACGATCCAACGCTGCATTCATGCCTTCTTTAGCGTAGGCATCGGTTCTTGCCATAATCACAAAATCAGCATCCTGCCGGGCATCAACGGCCGCTTTAATCCGATTGCCCATTTCTTCTTGAGAAACAATTTGTTTGTTCGGTCGATGGCCACATCGCTTCGCTGCTTCTTGATCTTCTATATGGATCGCCGCCACACCGGCTTTTTCCATCAGTTTGACGGTGCGTGCAATATTTAAAGAATGTCCCCAACCCGTATCGACATCAACCAACATCGGTAAAGTAGAGGCATCGGTTATACGACGCACATCTTCCAATACTTCGGTTAAATTTGTCATCGCCAAATCAGGCAAACCATAAGAAGCATTGGCAACACCAGCACCTGATAAGTACAACGCTTCAGCACCGGCATCTTCTGCTAACATCGCGGCATAAGCATTGATAGCACCTAACACTTGCAATGGCGGATTATGTTTGACTAAGCCACGAAAACGTTTTCCTGCTGATTCTTTCATCAAATCACCAAATATCCTTTTGAATACCATTTACAATACCCTGAAATGAGCACGTGGTCATCAAATACTTCACAAAAAACATCCCCCGTACGGGTAGAGCCTTGTTTAGCATGCAATATTTGCTTATTCAATTTCTCAGCCCAAAAAGGCGCTAATAAACAATAGGCGGAGCCTGTCACCGGATCTTCTGGGATATTATATTTAGGATAAAAACAACGGGAATAAAAATCAGTCTCATGTCCAGGTGAGGTCAGAATCAATCCTCGTCTGGGTAGCTTCTGCAACACTTTTAGATCAACTTGCGCATTTTGAACATCAATTTCATTGGATAACAACACCAAATAATCAAGCTCACTCTCAAATACAGATACGGGTGACTTGTTTATGACTGTCGATAAAAAAGCAGGGGGTACAATCGAATGCAAGGGAAATCGCGGGAAGTTCATGGTCAATCGATGCTGCTTTCTGCGAATACTGAAATCCCCTCCTAAACTAGAAAAATGGGCAATTTCACCGCCTGTTTTTCCCAGTTCAAAGACCAAAAAACCAGCCGCTAACGTTGAATGACCACAGAGACGTAACTCACCTTTGGGCGTAAACCAACGAATGGCAAATCCCTTGGGTTGCTCAATCACAAAAGCAGTTTCGGATAAATTATTTTCTATCGCAATAGCTTGCAACAATTCATCATTTAACCATTCATCTAACCAACAAATCGCCGCTGGATTTCCATGAAACATTTTGTCAGTAAAGGCATCAATTTGAAAAATTTCAATTCGTTGCATCCCGCCCTCTAACTGCGATTCCACATGGGCAGAAGGTTAACGATAGCCAACTGAAATATCAAGAAGGTTTATTTGAATTGTGGATCTATTTCATTGTCTTTAAAATTCCAATTTTTCAATGTTCGTGTGACAGCGGCAATAGCGCTCACAATTTCAGGAAAATCATCTTGCTCATGACAATGTTGTTTGGAAACTGATTCTAATAAAGTCACCACATCCTGAATATGCGTTTGGTGTGGCATTTTCTGATTCAATAAAAGCAGTGCTTTTTTGCATTGATACAGCACTTGTTCAGCTAAAACACCATGTTGATTGTGAGCGCGCATTTTTAAATTAAACATACTCATATAGCTCAAGCATTTGGGTGCACTGTTTTCAGCATAGCTTTGCATAACCGCTATAATCGCCTGCAAAATACTGGTGTCTAAAATAAAACTCGTTTCGTTTTTCGACATTTGATTCTGCTTGATTAAATCGTAAAAACCACTGACATTATCGATGAAATCTAACGGAGCCTTGATGCCTTTTATTAAATAGAGCGTCTCTGTCAATGCAGTATAAACATGTTTTTTGAAATCAAGCTCATAACGGTCACTGGGCATACTCATAAATGCACCAAAAAAATACAATTAGTATAATTATAGATTACAAATAAGTCCTAAGCCTCAAATAATACAAAACAATTTGACTCTTATTTATCAAAAAAGTATAATAACAAGCCAAAATCACCTCAGAGAAAAACAAATGCCAGATATTTACACACAGATAAAAAACATATTAAAACCAGATGAAGAGCAAAAAAAGCGAAACGAGAAAAACGCTTTTCCATCTATATATAATAGTAAACATTTCGTTCGTGGACTGGGATTTGCTGTTGCTTATGGTAGCGGCGCAGGTACTTTAGTACAAACCGTCGCGATTGCAGCTGGAACCGCCAGTACACTAACAGCAGGTGCTTCGTTGATTGGACTGCCCATTATGATGCCAGGCTGGGTATTTTTAACAAAAGGATTACGCGAATTAATGTCGCAACAAAGCTCATTACTCAGAATGCCTGTCATGTTTTTGTTTCACGCATCAATGGCGGCACTATCTGCATTTATTGGACTTGCCATCATAGCTGCTTGTACTTCGGCCTTGTGGAACCCATTTGTATTGCCTTGTTTTATTGCGATAGCTGTCGCCAGCACCATTGTGCTTTCTGCAACTATCGCTGTTGCGTTTCGTACTCGGTATATTACTCCCGAGAACGATCCTGTATCAAAAAATTTACTCAAGCATATGGCGCATGCTGCTTTTAATATCATAGACACAAGACCTTTGGGCTATGAAGACAATATTACTTGTAACTCTAACCTAGTAGTTGTACCTTTTGGTAAGAAAGAGCCTATCATTCCTCATAACAACAAAGTGCACTCTATCGGCAATTTTTTAAGCTCTTTGTTTGTTAAGAAAAATGTCCATGAAGCAAATGAAGCCACTGTTACAACAAGCGAGCTTGAGGCTATTAAAGCTTAAGATTAAACATGCGCAGGCGTGAATCATGACGACCATTTTTCTATACTCACAAACAGTTACATTTTCAAGCAATATCCATTATGATGATGGTTTTTCGCCGCAAGGAAAGCCGGCATGGATATTGCAACCTACCAAAAACTAGCGCAACAAGCATCCGCAGACCCAGCCACTTTTTGGGCTCAACAAGCACGTGAAAAAATTTCTTGGCTCTCACCCTGGTCTCAAGTCTTACAAGGCGACTTCAACACACACGATATACGCTGGTTTATCGATGGTACACTCAATGCTTGCTACAATTGTGTTGACCGACACTTAGCTGCCCGCCGCGATCAAATCGCACTTATCTTTGAAGGTAACGAGCCAGAACACACCCAACAATTTACTTATAGACAATTGCACCAACACGTTTGTCGATTTGCTAATGTATTAAAAACACTGGGCGTTCAGAAAGGCGATAGAGTCTGCTTGTATTTGCCTATGATGCCCGAAGCTATTTTTGCGATGCTGGCCTGTGCCAGATTGGGCGCCATTCATTCGGTGGTATTTGCTGGTTTTTCTGCAGAGGCACTTAAAACCCGTATCTTAGACGCAGGTTGTCGCGTCCTTATCACTGCCGATGCCAGTGTGCGTGGTAACAAAACGATTTTACTGAAAGAACAAGCAGATGAGGCACTCAAAAGCTGTCCGGATGTTGAGCATGTATTGGTTGTTAAAAATACCCAACAAGACATCGCTTGGCATGAACCGCGTGATAAAGATTATCATGCCCGAATCAAAACAGTCACAGACGACTGTCCCATCGAGCCCATGTTAGCGACCGACCCCTTGTTTATCTTATATACCTCAGGCTCAACCGGTAAACCCAAAGGCGTTTTACACAGCACCGGTGGCTATTTAGTCTACGCGACTACAACGTTTCAAACCGTGTTTCAAGTTGCAGATAAAGATGTCTATTGGTGTACGGCTGATATTGGCTGGATCACAGGGCACTCTTATCTTGTTTATGGCCCACTGGCATCCGGCGTGACCAGCGTCGTCTTTGATGGTGTACCTAATTATCCGACCTTCTCACGTTATTGGGAAATCATTGACAAACACCAGGTGACCCACTTTTATACCTCCCCCACTGCACTACGTGCTTTGCGTCGAGAGGGCGACACATGGGTCTCCTCGACATCGAGAGCCAGCTTAAAGTTATTGGGCTCCGTTGGCGAACCACTCAATCCCGATGTCTGGTCTTGGTTTCACGATGTCATTGGCAACGAACGATGTGGTATCGTAAATACCTGGTGGCAAACTGAAACCGGTGGTATTCTGCTGACACCCTTACCAGGTATCACAGCACACGCCCCCGGATCGATAGGTGAACCTTTGCCAGGGATTGAACCGATGATTGTTGATGAATGTGGTAAACCAACGCCACCTGGCAAACCAGGGCAATTGATTATTCAAACACCCTGGCCAGGACTGATGCAAAGTATTTATGGGGATCACCAGCGCTTTATTGACAGTTATCTTAAACCCATTCCAGGCTCCTATCTGGCCGGTGACACCGCCTATTGTGATGCAGAGGGCTTATACTGGGTCACTGGGCGTACCGATGATGTCTTGAAAGTATCTGGGCATCGTATTGGAACAGAAGAGGTGGAAAGTGCTTTAATTTCATCAGGTTATGTTGCTGAAGCAGGTGTGGTTGGTGTTCCCGATGACATTCGTGGTGAAAAGATTTATGCGTTTGTTACCTTGAGCGCTGATATCATCGCATCAGAAACACGCAAAGCAGAACTGATACAACACGTCCGTCAAGTACTGGGGCCCTTTGCAGCACCCAGTATTATACAATGGGCAAGCGCGCTCCCTAAAACCCGCTCGGGAAAAATCATGCGACGCTTGTTGCGGCAAATTGCCAACCATCAGTGGGATAAATTAGGCGATACGTCAACACTGTCTAATCCAGAAAGTATTGACGCTCTCATCAAGGAAACAGTATGAATGGAAATGTTTTTGTAAACCGCATATTAAATTTGAAAAAAATAAAACACATTGGTCTCGATATGGATCACACGTTGATTCGCTACCAAAGTGAGCGTTTTGAAAGCTTAGTCTATCAATTTGTATTAAATTATCTAATTCTCAACAAACATTATCCTGAAGCCATTCAAACATTGACGTTTCATTATGATCATGCGATTCGTGGCTCCGTCGTCGACAGCAAGCATGGCAACATTTTAAAGCTGAGCCGTTATGCTTCTATTCGCCAAAGTTATCACGGGACACAACCCATCGACTTTCAAGATCAAAAAAATATTTATCGCAGTACCTACGTTGATTTGAACGATGCCAATTACATCGCTATTGATACTTCTTTTTCTATCGCATTCTGTGTTTTGTTTGGCCAACTAGTGGATTTTAAAGATCAAAATCCCGGCACCCTGCCCTCTTATGAAACCATCGCATTTGATATTTTATACGCCGTTGATAAGGTGCACGCTCAAGGTGATTTAAAGTATCATATCAGCCAACACTTGGATGAATATGTGATTCGCGAGCCCAATGTAGTCAAAGGTTTATTGCGTTTCAAACAACATGGCAAAGCATTGTTTATTTTGACTAATTCTGAGTTTTCATACACGAAAACCTTATTAGACTATGCGATTACACCCTTTATGCCTGCGGGCCAAACATGGCAAGATTTATTTGCGTATGTCATCACGCTCTCCAATAAGCCGCGCTTTTTTTACGATAATCTCAAATTTCTAAAAATATCACCTCAAGATGGCACCATGCTCAATCTCAATGGACCTATCACGCCCGGCATTTATCAAGGTGGTAATGCCAAAAAGTTTACGGATGATTTGGGACTCAATGGCGATGAAATTTTATATATTGGTGATCATATTTATGGTGACATTGTTCGACTGAAAAAAGATTGTAATTGGCGAACTGCCTTGATTGTAGAAGAATTGGGGCGCGAAATTGATGCTCAAACCAAGGCGTTACCGATTGAGAGAAAAATTGCCGAACTGATGCAAATCAAAATGGAACATGAGCAAAAATACGTTGAATTACAAACCGATGCTGACACAACACATGCTAAAAGCGAAAACAACGTACTGCAAACGCTACACGCAGACATTGTCGCCATCGATACCAAACTAACCGAGCTGTTAAAAGAAGAAAGTACCTTCTTTAATCCCACCTGGGGACGCATTTTTCGTGCCGGTGCTGAAGAAAGCTATTTTGCATACCAAGTCGAACGCTATGCTTGTATTTATATGGAAAAAATAGCTGACTTGTTAGAACATTCTCCTTTTACTTATTTTCGTGCATACAAAAGGCGTTTACCCCATGAACCCTCCTAAAAAAAAGCAACCTGCTTTAGAAATAAAGCGGCTCAAAAAAACCTACGCCAACGGTGTAGAGGCGTTGAAAGGTATTGATCTCACCGTTCAACAAGGCGATTTCTTTGCTTTGCTGGGCGCGAATGGTGCTGGAAAATCCACAACCATTGGTTTAATCAGCACCTTGATAAAGAAAACATCTGGGAAAATTTTCATCGCCGGTCACGATCTGGATCACCAAACAGAACAAGCGAAATTTTCGTTAGGTATTGTTCCGCAAGAAATCAATATGAATGTGTTTGAAACCTGCGAACAAGTCTTAATCGTACAAGCGGGATATTATGGCATCTTACGCAAAGAAGCACTGCCGAGAGCCCACGCGCTGTTAAAACAATTGGGATTATGGCCAAAATATCAAACCCCTGTGAGGCATCTTTCTGGTGGTATGAAACGCCGCCTGATGATTGCCAGAGCACTGATGCACAACCCGTCTCTTTTGATTTTAGATGAGCCAACAGCGGGTGTAGACATTGAAATTCGACGCAGTTTATGGCGTTTTTTAAGCGAAATTAATCAGGCTGGGACCACGATCATTCTAACCACACATTACCTGGAAGAAGCAGAACAATTATGTAATCAAATTGCGATTATTGATAAGGGTTTAATTGTTGAAAACACCAGTGTAAAAAGTTTATTACAAGCGATTCATCACCAAACTTTTGTCTTTAGTTTAAAAAATAATATGCATGCGTTACCCGATATATCGCCTTTTTCAGCGACGATGTTAGACGAGAATTTATTTGAATTGCGCTTAGAAAATCAATATTCATTGAATGATCTCTTTAAGGCATTTGAAAAGCAAGGCATTGTGGTACACAGTATGCGCAATAAAACTAACCGCTTAGAAGAACTTTTTCTGGACTTAATTGATCATGAAAACTAAATTGAATTTCGATTGGAAACTACAATGGCGTGCTCTGTGTGCACATGTATCGCATGAAATGCACCGTATGTTTCGTATCCCTTTACAGGTTTTTCTACCTTCTGTGATCACCACATTATTGTATTTCTTAATTTTTGGTAAAGTCATTGGTAATCGGATTGGCGATATTCAACACGTCTCTTACACGCTGTTTATTACCCCGGGCTTGGTCATGTTGGCGGTGATTACCAATGCGTATGCGAATGCAGCATCGTCTTTGTTTAGCGCTCGCTTTCAACATAGTATCGAAGAATTATTAGTAAGCCCTATGCACCCGGCTGTTTTATTATTGGGTTACCTGTTAGGCAGTGTATTACGTGGCATTTTCGTCGGTTTATTGGTGATGTTAGTGGCCTCTTTTTTTGTTGATGTGCACTGGGTACAGCTGCCGGCCGTGCTGCTACTCATCGCCCTGTTTTCAGCTTTATTTGGATTAGCTGGGTTTTTAAACGGAATGATCGCTAGAAATTTTGAAGATGTGTTTCTGGTGCCCACTTTTGTGCTTTCGCCACTGACGTATTTAGGCGGTATTTTCTATTCCCTCGATATGTTACCGCACATTTGGCACCAAATTGCGCTGTTTAATCCGATTGTCTATATGATCAACTTACTGCGTTTTGTGATGATTGATCAACCTTATCCGCATGTTTATTCCGCACTGGCTACTATCATCGTTTTAACACTTGGGCTAGGTATATTGACGTTTCAGTTGTTAAAAAAAGGGGTGGGAATCCGCGCATAAAAACAGGACCTACGAAAAAAGACAGGGTTATCGATCACGGGCCTTATCATATAACGGACGCTTCCGGAATACCAAGGTGGTAGAGACCACTCAGGGCTTGCGCGCCAACACTCCATCTGACCAATCAGCCAGTAGCCGCACCGCTCGATAACAAACTGTCTTCACTTTAGGTATAGGATATTGTTTAATATTTGTCCAGCGAATGGTCATAGCAAAATCGTTTAAATCTGAGCACAAGCTAAACATCAAACATTCTTTTCTCATTAGAACAGGACTTACGCAAAACACCGATCTCTTCGTTGGATTTTATTTTTAATTCGGTCATTTAGTTATCTAAACTCCCTCATTAAAAATAAAATCCGCCTCGACCTCGGTGTTTTGCGTAAGTCCTGTAGAAATGAGTACCAGCATTTCGAGGTCTGTTACGATAATAAAAGTTAAAAATATTGCTCTTCATGAGTGATTTTGGTATATTGTGGCCATATAAAACACAAAATAGAGGGCCTATGTTTTACTCACAGCTAGGAAAAACGCTCAATCAATTATCCACAAAGAGCAAGCTATTAGAGCTTTATGCCAATATCCTGGCCGTCAAAAAGAATCCAGATATTGCTTTTTCATCTCCAGACAAGCTGTCATCTGAAGAGAAAATAAAACGCAGCGAAATAGAAAACGCTTATTTTACTTTGAATTATTACGCCATGCTCCTTGAAGAAATGGAAGCGTCTATTCAAATATTACGTTGGTTCTACTCGTCCACCACACTGCTTAAAAAATTTAAATTAGAATCCGTATCAACAATATCTGCAGATAATTTAGAGGAAATAATACAAAACATCTGTCAAGCAAAGGATATTTTTGATGAACACAAAGTAAGATTGGAACAGTTACGAAAATTAGAGAAGCCACTTCAGGGGCTTTTTTTGTGTTTGATTGCTGCGGCCATCTGTGGCGGGGTCATGCTTAGTCTTACAGCATTCGCCGCTACCGGTGCACCGCTACCGATTACCATTTTATTTTCTATCATTCTGTCCATGGGTTTTTCAGCCATTGTATCCACGCTCTTTTATGGCCTATTTGATATCAAGTGGGCAACAAAAGAATCGATAGACTTACTTAACGAGATACAAATACACTGCGATGCTTATACCAACGAAGTGCCGATAAACTTTTCAATAACAGAATACTTCTATACAACTCGATCCAAAGCCGGAACAACAAAATTCGGATACTATAGTCAACGCAACGCATCATATTCGCAAGAATCTGATATCTCCAAAACAACCGAATCATGCTTTTTAAAAAAAATCACACCTGATCCATTTGATTTTACACGTACAGAAAAAGTGATGAGCAAAACAACGAGTCACATCACACAGCTAAAATCTCATTTTTTTAAGCATCAAGATGCTGAAAATAAAACGTTGGCGCAGCATGCATGCACTTCATTTTCAGCTATAAAAAGTTTATATGCAGGCTGAGTTAAATCATTTTATTACGGAATTCAGTATACATTCACGTAATCAAGTATTCCCTACTCGCATTTTTTCATAAGCTTGTTAAAATACTTGTCATTTCTATCACACAATAGGCCTTGCAGTGACAACCACACATACTCCCATGATGCAACAATATTTACGCATTAAGGCTGATTATCAAAACATGTTGTTACTGTATCGCATGGGTGATTTTTACGAGTTATTTTTTGACGATGCCAAGCGAGCGGCTACGCTTTTAGATCTGACCTTAACACACCGTGGCCAAAGCAATGGTAAACCCATTCCCATGGCCGGCGTGCCTCACCACGCGGTTGAAGGTTATCTGGCTCGTTTACTGAAAAAAGGCGAGTCCGTTGCTATTTGTGAGCAAATCGGTGATCCAGCGACCAGTAAAGGCCCAGTAGAAAGACAAGTCTCACGGATTATTACGCCAGGAACCGTTACTGACGAAGCACTCTTAGAATCGAAGCGTGATGTCACCCTATTAGCTATCTATCAACACAAACAGGCGGTTGGACTGGCCTGGGTAGATTTAAGTGCCGGGCGGTTTCATCTCACCCAACTGGCAGATGAAGCATTGCTACCCGCAGAATTAGCCCGATTACAACCAGACGAAGTCTTACTTGAAAAACCACTGAGTTGTTTTTCTGCGCGTGAATCAAGTGCGATTAAAATTCGCCCTAATTGGGATTTTGACTCAAAACGTGCTTATGATGCATTGTGCCAGCAATTACAAGTGAATGACTTAAAAGCATTTGGTGTAGACACTTGTCCCTTGGCTATCTCAGCAGCGGGTGCGCTTTTAGCTTACCTTAGCATGACACAACGCCAAGCATTGCCACACCTGACTACGCTCACACTGGAGCAAACGCACGACTACCTACAATTAGATGCCGCCACCCAGCGTCATCTAGAATTATTTATCAACAATCAAGGTAATCAAGATAATACGTTGATCGCTCATCTAGACAACACCGCCTGTGCGATGGGGAGCCGCTTACTAAAGCGTTGGTTAGGCCGTCCATTACGTGATCACGATGTATTGCGTGCCAGACAAAATGCGATTCAAGCATTACAAACACAACAAGGCACGCAGCATCTTTATCAGACATTACGTCAAATCGCTGATATCGAGCGCATACTCGCACGTGTTGCATTGCGCTCAGCCAGGCCGCGCGATCTCACACAATTACGACTCACTTTAGCATTGCTACCTGATTTACAGACTTTCTTAAAACCACAAACGGCAGCACGCCTGGTCACTATCACCACACAACTCAATCCCATACCCGATCTACTCGATTTATTACAAAACGCAATTGTTGAAAATCCACCCATGCTGATCCGTGACGGTGGTGTCATTGCCTCCGAATTTGATGCGGAGCTTGATGCATTACGTGACTTAAGTGAGCATGCCGGTGAACAATTACTGACTTTAGAACAAGCAGAAAAACAGCGCTCTGGTTTATCGACACTCAAATTTGGTTACAATCGTGTACATGGTTATTACATTGAGCTATCGCGCACGCAGGCAGAACAAGCGCCGCTACACTTTCAACGAAAACAAACGCTCAAAAATGTTGAGCGCTACATCACACCCGAACTCAAAGCATTTGAAGAAAAAGTACTCAGTGCAGAAAGCAAAGCATTGGCGCGAGAAAAATGGTTATACGAGGCGTTATTAGATGCGATTTATCCTCATCTTAAAATGTTAACTGCCATGGCCCATGCTTTAGCGGAACTCGATGTTTTAAATAATTTGGCAGAACGTGCCCAGGCACTGCAATGGCATTGCCCAACGCTGAGCACGCAACCTGGTTTGTACATTACACAAGGCCGTCATCCGGTTGTTGAGCAATGCCAGCAAGAACGTTTTGTCGCGAATGATTTGCAATTAGAGCCAACCCAACCTGTTTTGTTAATTACGGGACCGAATATGGGCGGTAAATCAACCTATATGCGTCAAAACGCTTTGATTGTTTTATTGGCCCATATTGGCAGCTTTGTGCCGGCACAATCAGCGGTCATTGGACCGATTGATAAATTGTTTACCCGCATTGGCGCAAGCGATGATTTGGCATCAGGTCGCTCGACTTTTATGGTAGAAATGACTGAAACCGCGTATATCTTAAGACATGCTACGGCACAAAGTTTGGTGTTAATTGATGAAATTGGTCGTGGTACCAGTACCTTTGACGGCATGGCATTGGCATCTGCTTGTTGCGCTTACTTGGCTACCCAAATTCGCGCTTACACGTTATTTTCAACGCATTATTTTGAATTAACCAAGCTTCCTAATGACATTGCAGGTATCCAAAACGCGCATTTATCAGCCACTATCAGCCATGAAAAAATTGTATTTTTATATCGTGTTGAACCTGGACCAACAGATCGTAGCTATGGGTTAGAGGTCGCGGCCTTGGCTGGTATGCCGCGTGATGTGTTACAATTGGCTAATCACTACTTAAAGGCGTTATCGCAATGACTTATCACCTACCTTTACGCTTAAAGCGTTTGCGCAAAACCGAAACTATTCGCAACATGGTACGTGAAACACGCTTACATCGTCATCAGCTCATCGCGCCTATTTTTGTCAGTGAAACGATTGATACCAAACGTGAAATTCAAGCGATGCCAGGCCAATTTCAATTCCCGGTTCATGAGCTGCCAGGTGAAATCGAGACACTTTCTCAGCTGGGTATTCCTGCCGTGCTTTTATTTGGCATTCCAGCAACAAAAGATGCAGAAGGCAACGCATCACTCTCTTGCGACGGTATCATTCAACAGGCGATTCGAAAAATTCGCCAAACCAATCCAGAGATGACCATCATCGCTGATGTTTGTTTTTGTGAATACACGGATCATGGCCATTGTGGTGTATTGGATGGTGAACACATCAACAATGATGCAACACTTACCTCTTTAGCACGTCAAGCTGTCAGTTACGCAGAAGCAGGAGCCGATTGGGTTGCACCCAGCAGCAATACGGATGGTATGGTGCATGCCATCAGACAAGCGCTAGATGACGCGGGTTATACACAAGTAGCCATTTTAAGCTATGCCGTAAAATATAGCTCGTCATTCTACGGTCCCTTTCGAGAAGCTGCCGGAGGCGCACCGCGCTTTGGTGATCGCCGTGCTTATCAAATGGATCCGGCTAATGGCCAGGAAGCTTTGCGTGAGGCACAGTTGGATATTGAAGAAGGTGCCGATCTCATCATGGTGAAACCAGCCATGAATTACCTGGACGTGATTTACCGCCTCAAACAACATTTTCCAGCTGTACCGCTATGCGCGTATCAAGTGTCAGGCGAATATGCAATGATCAAAAGTGCAGCACAACTACAACGATTAAACGAGCAACAAGCTATCCTTGAAAGCTTAGTTGCTATCAAACGCGCCGGTGCTGACTTAATCATTACTTATTTTGCAAAGGATGCTGCCAAGCTTTTGGACTTTTAAGGTGCAACAATGTTGGATAAAGCTGAAAAAAACGCAGTTAACTCGCATTCACAGGTTGAAAACCTGATTAAGAACATCTTAATAGAAAAACCATACATTGCTCTGGTTCACTTGATTAAATATATTCAAAGTGAGCATAAGCATCAAAATATTGCTCAACTCATTATCAGTAAATCTCTTGAGCCTTTTTTAGAAGAAGCTGAAAAAGATAACAAAATACACCCAATGTTGGTTCAATCAGTAAAAAACGTGCTGAACAATTTTTACGACCGAATAGAAGAAGAAATCAGTTACCTGACAGAACCTCCTGTCGCAACAGAATCTCCCGTTATCAGTCAAACAAAAACAAACGAAACCGCGGTCTACTCCATAAAAAAACTTACGCTAGATGACTTAAAACAAGCTCAAGATAACGAGAGTTTACTCAATCTTTTAAATAAGAATGATGGTTGGGGAATTGGCTGTCAATTAGTCATGGAAAAAAACTGGCCGGCAATTAGAGAATATCTTTCTTTATTAAATCGCTTATCTCCAGAGGTAGTCTCTCGTCAACTTCATACAACTTATTGGGGAAGCGGTTCTCGATGGGATGGTCAATCGTTTTTAAGTAGACTGATCAAATCAGCGCACCCTGAAGCCGATATCATCTTCAACCTTCTCACTACATATCAAATTCAAGAAAATAACATTCAAGCCCTGGCACGATTACCCTCAATGAAACAAAAAATCAAAGACTACATCATGACAATCCATGATGTAGCAAAGAGAGTTAACCTGTACGAACAATGTTTAGATCTCCAAACTCAATTAGGAAAATTTTGTCACACAAACACCAACACTCTTCGCAGGGTACAATACAAATCAACGACTAACACACTAGATGAGATAAGAGTCAGATTAGAAATAGATAAACAATCTTTATCTGAACTAACAAAAAAAGAACCTATCACTGATAATGACGAGTCGACTTCCTCCCTAAAAGCCGTTGCAGATGAGCCGTCAACAAGAATCAACACACAAACAACTCAAATAACACGACAACGCTCTCATCATCAACGATTTTTCCCTGAGCAACAAGCAATAAGTGCTCATAACAAGCAAGACTATTTTACATACGCAGTGCTGATCCTTATTGGTATACATGCTGCGTTTAAAATATATTGCTCATATTGCGAAAGCGAGCAAAACGAGTCGACTCAGCAACAAGATGAATCATGTAACTATCATTGTTCGTTTCACTGAAGCCACTTCGAGACAATATGTAATCCCCTAACTCCCAGAGTAAACGCACCCAATCGTGCGATAATAAATCAATTTGCATACGCTTTATGCCTTATATATGATCACATTTCGTAGTCATCTATAAAGCATAAAGCGCAGGACGTAGTTCCCAAAGCGGTGATTTGTGTTCAAAAATTAGATGGGTTTGCTCTGCCATAATTTCTATCCCGCCAACCATATTTTATGTAAAATAGAAAAAATCCCAAAGTCTTACTACACTTTAGATACAATCTATCTAACTTGTTTTCAAAATTGCATAAAAATAACGTAGTCAAACAATTTGAAAGCCAAGTACAAAATACGCCTGAGCTGGTAGCTATCATCGACGGCGATCAAAAAATGTCGTATAAGGCTCTCAACGAAAAAGCCAATCAAATTGCTGAATACTTGAAAACGCAAGATGTTCAGCCTGGTGATTTTGTCGCTATTCTCCTTGAGCCCAGCATTGATTTTATGCTTTGCATGTTGGCCAGTATTAAAATAGGCGCGGTGTATTTACCACTGGATAATGCCATCCCTCAAAAGCGCCTTAATAAAATGATTGCTGATGCAAATCCTAAAATTATCATTACTAACAGTCTTTTAAAAACGCAGGTTCATAACGGACATCAAATAAGAGACATTAAACAGGTTAGAATGGAGTGCATTCCCTTTTCTATAAACAATGTATCTTGCGATAGCTTATTACCGAATGCACCAGTATATATGATGTATACCTCAGGCTCCACAGGAGAACCCAAGGGCGTTATTATTACTCACCAAGCAGTGGTGAATTTATGTCATACGGATAATTATGCAAAAGTCAAAAAGCTAGAAACGGTATCTCAGTTTAGTAACTTGGCTTTTGATGGGGCAACGTTTGAAATTTGGAGTGCTTTACTGAATGGGGCTACGCTATTAATCATTCCTGCTAGCATCAGATTAAACCAGAGTGACCTTCAAATTTACCTAAAAAACAATGTGATAGATTGTCTTTTTCTACCAACAAGTTATTTTCATCAGTTGATTAAATCCTCTCCAGAAACATTAGATACAGTAAAAAAAATAATGTTTGGCGGTGAGCAAGTTAATTTTTCATTACTCAAAGCTTTTTTAAAATATAGAAAAGACAATAAAATCCCTATTACGTTATTAAATGCCTACGGCCCAACGGAAGCAACAACATGCACATGCCGACATGTCATGACCGAGCAAACCCATCTAACTGACGAAGAATTAATGAGTATAGGAGCCACTTTTGAAAACGTAAAAACCTATATCTTAGACGAGCAAATGCAACCATCAAATGAAGGTGAGCTCTACATTAGTGGCATCAATCTCGCTTTAGGTTATTACAACTGTGACATTCAAAATAAAGAAAAATTCCTTAAAAACCCATTTACAAACAAAGAGCCTTATCAACGAATATACAAAACAGGTGATAAAGCACGCTTACTACCAAGTGGTCATATCCTCTGTCTAGGTCGGCTAGATGACCAAGTGAAAATTGGCGGATTTAGAATTCATCTCAATGAGATAGAACAAAAGCTGATGGCCTACCCCAACATCGCTATGAGTGCCGTCATCGTCGAAATAGGCGGTGGTCAACACAAAATGCTCACCGCATATATTGTGCTTGCTGATAAATCACAAGCCATTCATGCTGATGATATCAGAAGTGTTTTAGCAGAATCCTTGCCGAGCTACATGTTGCCCTCAAAATATGTCATGATTGACGCCTTTCCACTGACTGCCGTTGGTAAAATCGATAAGAAAAAACTAGACCAAACGCCCCATACCGACTTGTCATTTCATTTTGATGCCGCGACGTCTCATCCCATAGAAAAAGAAATTCAAACGATTTGGTGTCACTTATTGAACAGAAGTGTTGTTGATGTTCATAAAAATTTCTTTGATTTAGGTGCTAACTCTCTTCTGATCACAGAGTCCTGTGCTCTCATCAACAAAGCATTAGGCGCTGAATTAAAAATAGCGGACATTCAAGCTCATCCAACCATTTATAAGCTAACCCGTTATTTAGAGGGTGATATCGATATCCAAGCAGCAAAAAAAACCAAGCTTACCTCATCCCCAGACATTGCTATTATTGGAATGAGCTGCCGATTTCCCAATGCCAACTCGCTCAACACTTTCTGGGAAAATATTTATAACCAAGTCGATTGTTTAACACGCTTTCCAGTGACTGACGACGCTGTAGAAGAGGAAAAAAATATCCCTGTCAGAGGTATCTTATCTGATATCGAGCTTTTTGATGCCAGCTTTTTTGGATTTAATCCGGTCGATGCCAGTATTACTGATCCACAACAGCGGCTTTTTTTAGAAGTCGCTTGGGAAGCATTAGAACACGCTGGCGCTTCTCAACAAAAATCAGCTGAAAAAATCATAGGTGTCTTTGCTGGGATGACCGATAGCACCTATCTTCAAGAAAATCTTTTAAAAAACAATTGGTTTTTAAAAGAGTACGATCATTTCCAACAAAGAATCACAAACAGTATTGGGATGCTCAGTACACAACTGTCTTATCGATTAAATCTTAAAGGCCGTAGTGTGAATGTAAGCACAGCCTGCTCTACAGGATTGATTGCCGTTGATGAGGCCTGCCAAGATTTGATTACCGGTGATTCAGATATTGCCTTGGCTGGCGCGGTCTCCATTGTTGTGCCACAACAAAAAGGTTATCACTATCAAGAAGGCAGCATTCTCTCCCCAACGGGAAAATGCATGCCTTTTTCAGATCAAGCCAACGGCACCGTCTTTTCCAATGGTGTAGGAGTTGTAATATTAAAACGATTAGAGGATGCCATTGCTGAAGGCGATACCATTTATGCCGTGATAAAAGGCCGGGGCGTCAACAATGACGGCTCTGACAAACTCGGTTACACCGCGCCCAGCCATAGCGGTCAAGTAAAATGTATTCTCAGTGCACTTGAAGATTCAAAACTTGAAGCGAAAGATATTCATTATATTGAAACCCATGGCACAGCAACACGTCTAGGGGACATTGTAGAGTTTAGTGCTCTAAAAGATGCTTTTCAAAGCCATACAAAACAAAAACAATTTTGTGCTCTAGGCGCGGTGAAGTCGAATATAGGGCATACCGATGTGGCTGCAGGAATAGCCGGGTTAATAAAAACCGCTTTGTGTTTGTATCATAAACATATTCCTCCCATGACCTATTATGCAAACCCTAATCCAGAGTTGGATATCGATAACAGCCCTTTCTTTATTAACAAAGAGCCTATTATCTGGAATCAAGAAGCTCCTCTGCATTACGCTGGCATAAGCGCTTTTGGGGTCGGGGGAACCAATGCTCACATGATATTAAGTGAATATCGCGCACCTGAAAAAAAGAATCCTAAAAAAGCAAAAACATTCGATCAACTCCTCATTCTGTCTGCCAAATCACAACAAGCCCTTGAAGAAATGACAGAAAATCTGCTGAATCATCTCTCACAAACAGCCCACCAAAACCCTGATTTTTTGGCACAAACCGCATTCACACTACAAACCGGCAGAGAAGACCTGGCATATCGACGATACGCTGTTGGTTGCAACTTTGATGCAATCAAAGCCGCTTTTTCAAAAAGCATGATTCAAAACAGTGATAAAAACACCGATACGAACATTGTATTTATGTTCCCAGGCCAGGGGACACAGTATCCGCAGATGGCTAAAGAATTAATGCAAATAACTTATTTCGCCAAACTAGTGCATCAAGGCGCGAAAATGGTATCGAAATACCTGGACTGTGATTTGATTTCGCTATTAGAAGCAGAGAATCCCGAACAGTTAAACGAAACACAATATGCTCAGCCAGCTATTTTTATCATCGAATATGCCCTTGCAAAACTACTGATTTATTATGGCATCCAACCGCATGCGCTGATTGGGCACAGTTTGGGTGAATATGTTGCAGCATGTTTAGCCGATGTGTTTTCTTTTGAGGATGGTGTTGCGCTGGTTTGTGAGCGCGGTATGCTGATGGCTAAGGCACCAAGGGGAGCAATGCTTGGGATAACATGCTCTTCAGAAGACTTTCAAGTTTTTCAGAAAGAAGTCAATGGTATCGAGCTTGCACTACATAACTCCAATCAACATTGTGTGGCTTCAGGAACCATAGAGCAGATTGCATTACTAGAAAAATACTTGCAAAAAAATCATATTGAGTATCAAAAGTTAAATGTTAGTCATGCCTTCCACTCTCATCTGATGGAATCCACACAACATGATTTCATTGATATGCTCTCTAATATTTCTCTAAGTACCCCTAAAATACCCATTATCTCGAATCTAACCGGTGATTGGTTATCTCCTCAAGAAGCGATGGATCCGCAATATTGGTATCAACATATGCGAAATACCGTCAGGCTTAAGGATGGTTTGGAAGTCCTTGCGAAAGATAGTCATTCGTTCTTTATAGAAGTAGGACCCAAACGCAGTCTTTGCTATTTTTTAACATCTATTTTAAGCACGCACTCCAACCATGGACATACCATTAGTCACGCACTATCACCTGCTCATGACTTCAAACAAGTGCTTGAGGTCCTCGGCCGTGCTTGGATGAAATCAATTCATATTCATTGGAGTTTATTACATCACCATACTGAACAACATAAAATCCCTTTGCCTACTTATCCTTTTCAAAGGCAGCGTTATTGGGTTGAGGCTGATCGTGAATTGAGGACAAATAAAATACACTATTTTCAACCTGCATGGGTTGGACAAAAAATATATCACGATCCCCGTTTTTTAGACAAAAAGGGATTAAAAGACAAAACTTGGGTAGTCATAAAAGATCGCTTTGATCTCGCAAACCAATTTATCTCTTTTCTAAAAAAACACCATGTTGAGCCTATGGTTATTGATTATGATGAATTTTATTTACAGGAACAAATAACAATATTTAAAATCAACCCAAACGAAAAAAATGATTATTTTAAACTTGTTAAAGAAATTAAAGATCATAATAATCTTGTTTTTTTGGATCTATCATCATACGGACTTAAAACTGAGATCTCCTCCCCCACCACATCTATTTACGAGCAATTAAAATACAGTTTTTATCATCTTTTATACCTTTCACAAGCACTAATAGGAAACGCTCATTCTCTTTCTCAAATTAAAATCGGCATGATTACAAGCGGTACGCAGCAATTAGCAAGCGCAGATGAATTAAACCCTTTCAATGCAACGCTAACTGGTGCAGGCCATGTTATCACACAAGAAAATCCATTTTTAAAATTTAAAATTTTTGATTTAAGCATGGAAACTGAGGTCTCAGAAAAAGTTATTTATAGTGTCATAGAAAAATGTACGCAAAACTGGGATGAGTCTTTTCAAATAGAAGCATATCGTCAAGATCATTTGTGGCATTTACATTATAACGAAATCAAATCATCTCAAAATACAGTCTCTCGATTAAGAGACCATGGAGTTTACTTTATCACTGGTGGGCTTGGCGGCATTGCCTTAAGCTGCTGTGAGATAATCACCAAAACGGTTGCAAAACCCATTTTCATATTAATTGGCAGAAGCGCTATGTCGCCAAAAGTAGAATGGGAAATAATTTCTAACAATCCCAATCATCCCGATCATGAGCAAGTAAATCGTTTAATTGAATTAGAAAATCTTGGTGCAACCTTACACTTATATCAAATAGACATTACACAGGCTGACGCGCTGAATACGCTTGTCCAACAATGTATAAAAAAATTGGGTAAAATAAACGGTCTCATACACACGGCTGGTATCGCAATTTCCGCACCAACACAATCTAAAACGACTGATTCTGCAGAGGCCGTATTTGCCCCTAAAATAACAGGAACATTAAATCTAATACAAGCATTTAAAACCATACCCTTAGATTTTGTTGTTTTAAAATCCTCTCTATCAGCAATATTGGGTGGGTTTGGACAAGTGGATTACGCCGCTGCTAATGCATTTTTAGATACGATATCAAAGACCGAGTTATTTAGTACTGCTAAATTCATAGTCAGTATTAATTGGAATACTTGGCGTGAAGTGGGTATAGCCGCTAGAAATCAAAAAGAAGGAAAAATCAATTTTATAGGGAAAGGAGATGACATTTCGCCTAAAGAAGGCAAAAAAATATTTTTAGATCTCTTGCAAGGACGCGTTTCAAGCGTCGCCGTTTCTAGAAATAATATCAATGAGGTACAAGAAACGCGTTTCAATGCAACAATTGAGCCTCCCTCTATTTCCCGAGATGAATTGCCTATTGATGCTAAAAATTACATACCACCTAGTAGCAAACTGGAGTCACAACTCGTAGAGTTATGGCAACAATCTCTGGGCATTGATAAAATTGGTATTGATGATGACTTTTTTTCTTTAGGTGGCCATTCATTACAAGCTATTAATTTAATTGAAAAGATCAATAAAGCCTTAAAATGCAACCTTCCAATGACACAATTCTATACGACACCTACCATTAAAGCGTTAAGTGTCATCATTGATGATAGCGTAGAAAAAGAAATATCCATCATTGTTCCTTTGAAAAATATTAATAAAAATTTGCCTTGTCTTTTTTTATGTCATCCAATCAGTGGTTTAATCAATTGTTTTGATTCGTTTGTAAAACAAAGTGAACTCGATATTTCTCTTTATGGACTACAAGATCCAAGTATTCTTACAAAAACAATGCGTTATACCAGTATATCTGCGATGGTGGATGATTATTTGTTATCAATAAAAAAAATACAACCCACCGGCCCTTATTATCTTTTGGGTTATTCATTCGGAGGCGTGATTGCTTACGAATTGGTGAACAAACTCAAACAAGAGGGGAAAGAAATAAAATTTTTAGGGCTTATTGATAGTTGGGCAGTTAACCCTCAACCTTTGCAAAATGCAAATAGATTTAAACAATATTTAAAAACAGATTATCCCGAATTATCAGAAACATTAATCGATCTCGCATGGGAAAGAGAAAAACTACTCTTAAATCATCGATTAAGCCAAACAAAACAAGATATGGTGTTATTTAGAGCAACAGATGAGCAGCAAGAGTTCAAGCAAGTGCAGACGATGAAAAATGGTTGGGAGGATTATAATTCTGGCGAAATCGTATGTCATTACATTCAAGGAACACATCAAAGTATTTTAGAACATTCAAATATTACTAATGTGCTATATTTACTAAATAAGATTATAAATGACCACTCCCAAAATGATATCTCAAAATGAAATAGCTGGGTTTGGTAAAGTCCAAGCTTTATCAAATATCGCTGTAGTCACGGTAAATTCAGAATTCAAAATAAAATACATAAATGCTATTGCTAGAAACTGGCTTGATTTAAAAGACAATGATTCCAAATTAAATATATTGCCCATAGAGTTTCAAGAAAAAATCAATTTGTATCTGAAGTCTAAGCCAAACAAAAGGATGAAAGAAATTTTAATCATAGATGATTTATATCGATGGGATGGAATATCAACTCATATTGACAATGAAGACTGTTGTCTACTTGTTGGATATAAATTAAACAAAAAAAACAATGCCAGTGAAATTAATCTTAACAATGTGATAGAGGATTTCCCAGAATTGATTTATTGGAAAAATAATCATTTTATCTATCAAGGTTGTAATAAAAACGCCGCAGCCTTATTAGGCTACAAATCTACTTCAGAAATTATTGGAAAATCAGATATTGATCTTGCTAAGGAATTTAACTGGACGGACGAGAGACTAAAAAACTTGCTTAAAACGGACCAATCAATTATTCAAAGAGAAATAACAGTCACAGAAGAAGATACGATACATGGTTATAATAATACAAAAATTTATCTCACTAGCAAAAAGCCTTTGTACAAAAACGGAAAAATTGTTGGAATCTTAGGTATCTCAACTGATATTACAGATAGAGTTACACTAGAAAAACAACTTGAAACCGCTAAAATCTCAGCCGAAGCAGCCAACCACGCCAAAACTGAATTCATCGCCAACATGAGCCACGACATTCGCACCCCACTAACCGGGGTCATTGGTATTTCAGATATCTTAGAAAAGCTAGAAGCAAATACTGAATTAAAGCAATATGCGCACGATATTCATGACTGTGGGCAACAACTCTTGGCGATGTTAAACAGTATTCTAGATGTTGTGTCCGCCGACCACGTCAGTGAACAAGATAAAGTTACCGAGACCTTCAATTTAACCCAATGCATTGAAGACGTGATTCAGCTTGAAAAGCCAACGATGGTTGTTAAAAATCTAAACCTGAAAATAGAAGCAGATCCCTCGATTCCCAACGGTTTAATCAATGATAAAACGAAAATTCACCGCATTTTATTAAATCTATTTAGTAACGCGGTTAAATTTACAGAAAAAGGCTCTATCACGCTCAAAACACAGTTATTAAGCATACAAAATAACTTAGCCACCGTCCGTTTTGCCGTCATTGATACAGGCATCGGTATCCCTGAAGACCAACAACAAAAAGTATTCGACCGCTTCTTTCGTGCCTCACCATCCTATAAAGAAAAATACACAGGACATGGCGTAGGCTTACACATCGCTCAATCTTATGCTAAAGCACTCGATACCGAAATAAAACTGCACAGCCAAGAAGGTGCTGGCACAACTTTTTATATTGATATCACCTCAGCTATCCCCACTGTTGATACATCGCATTCAGAGTTTCAACAAACATCGAACACACTGCTCAATCTATCTACTTCAACCTCTACCGCAATAGAGGGCAAAACATGCCTCTTGGTGGAAGACAACCCGATTGCGCTAAAAATATTGGAATCTATCGTTGCTAACGCCGGACTAAAATATAAGTCTAACACCGATGGTGAATCGGCTTTAGATACTGCCAAAACACACTTGTTTGATTTTATTATTACCGACATTGGATTACCCAAAATGTCAGGCAATGATTTTGTAGAACAATATAGGCAATGGGAAACAAACCAAAATAAAGCACCTATTCCTATTTTTGCACTCACCGCCCATGCCACACAGGACGAAATCAGTACAAAGTCGCTACAAGCAGGCATCAACGCCGTTTTCTCGAAACCGTTTTCAAGCCAAGCACTGCACACAATCCTCACAGATTATTTGCAAATAAAGCCAATCCATGGCAAGCAACCTCAGGCGACACATCTCAAACATAGCCTAGGACTCGACCTACCAGAGACAGAGGACGCACTCTTCCTAATCAATCACTTGGCTATCTTCGACAGTGAAAAAGCGCTCTCTTTTCTAAGCAATGATGTCAGTATTTTAAAAGACATCTTGAAAGCCATGGTCAATGAAGAGCTGCCTCAGGAAACAAAACAATTAGAAACCGCATATCTTAAGAAAGACTGGAATACCATTGAAAACCTGGCGCATAAAATCAAAGGCGGCGCTATCTATGTCGGTGCTGAGCAATTAAAAGTCGCGTGCCAATACCTTGAGCGCTACAAAAAAGCCGGACACACCGATTTGCTTGAAAAGCTTTATCAACAAATGATGAGCGTGATTGAGAAAACCAACCAAGCAATATCTCAGTATGTGCAGCAACATTTTGAGGAATGAGTGCGGTTGTGCATATAAAGCTATAAACAAAATTACATCACTTTATCACTCATCATGATTCTCCGAAAAGCGCCATGTGCTCATATGGTTGATGGTATAGTATAGCTTGGATCTGTAAAACCCAGTTCGAAGTTTTCCCCTCGGCGCACACCGTCATTCGCAATAAAAGGATATAGCATGTCAATTTTCAGTCTTGCTGACTGACATAGTAAAATTGCCGCTACAAAAACAACACTAAAATTTGATTATTTATTGAACAAAACCTATACTTATAGTCAGTTCATACAGGGAGAATGAAATGAAAAAACAAACTGTTGCTGCTGTCATTTTGACATGCGCCTTGTCTTTGTTGTCGTTTTCGGCGTTTTCAGCAGTAAATGCTCCGCAAGCGCCTGCTGGCACGAATGCGGGTGAAAGTCTAAAAAAACCTTCTCATCAATCACATGGTGATGGTGATCTTAGTGCTGATTCTTATGCTCAACCATAGTTTTTGTTAATATTATTTAAGCCCTTTTAGTATAGTACTAGGGGGGCTATTTTTTTCTTTTTCCATAACAACCGCTCCAGTAGATGTTTCATGCTTCAAAAATCTTTGAGAGTACCAGCGTGGACGAGTGTTTTTTTTCCCCAAATCTCGCTGCTCAAACCGATCAGAGATTTCTGATACTGAGTTACTAGAAAGGCTTGACAGCACTGTTTCGTTCCTTGTTGGAATTACTTTATACTCAGGTAGTTCTGGCGTAATTGGAAATGAAACTAAAAAAGTAGCTATAGTAAAAAGGGCTTGAAAAGCAAAATAGCCTGTTAATTGACCAATATCATTAGGAGAAGGGTTATTTCCAAAAATCCAACAGTATGCAAAACCAAGAAGAAGTGATAATGCAGCATTATCAAGAAAAGCTTCGCCCGTAGCCGTTATTATATTGGATGTATAACGCCCAACAACTTGATAATGAATAGGTAGAGCAGGATGACGCACTAGCTGTGCAAACAAAGTTAAAAAGGAAACACTGTATCGTATAAAATCGAGATCTTCATAAAATGCCTTTAAATTATCAGAATCATTCATATTTTTGAAAATAAAAATACAATTCAGCGGAGAGACCATACCCAAAGACCAGAGTGAGCCTTCTGTTAGTGCATAAGCCAGGCTATACCATAAAAATTTTATCAGTGTAAACTCTTTAATATCGAGTACATGAGGGATATCTTTTTCATGTCGATAGAAGCCTCTAACCATACCTACTATAACTATAGGGATCAAAATATACAGAAACATATTTTCTGAAAAAACTAATGAACCATAATTATCCCAATTTTCAGCAAAACCAATGGTAGTTGATAACATCAAATTTATGCGAGACATTATTTTTACAGCTTGCTCTTTATCTTGATAAGCTCTCAAAAAAATAAAGCTCAGTAGCCCAACGCCCATCAAAGAAGTAAACAATGGTAAAGCATTATCTTCTGTAAACTCGTATGCAGAAACCAAACCGCCTTGCTTGCCCGCAAAAGAAATTTCATCAACAAATCTATAAATAATCGCACTATGCGCCATCATCCGCGTCGCCAATACCGCATCCTGAACAATCGGCTTATGAATATAATCCAAAAAGCGTCTCGCATAATGATTCGGTAATGGTGGGAAATGGCCGCATGCTACCAACCGTAGCCAAAATTCTTCAATGCAAGTATAACCGGTGACGCTAAAGCCTCCTTGCGCACGCACCAAGCGTTCCATTTTGTTTAACTGCTCTAAAGTTAGGTAAGGATAAAATGGTGATTGGCTCGCTTCGGGAAGATTTTCCGCTTCTTGTAAGAACGCATCAAGTCCAATTTCGCTCAATTGTTCTTTATTTAAAATCAACTCAAATGCGTTGGTTTTTTGATTTAGCTGATGTAACCCACTCGGCGTTACAATACTGGTTAGCTCTAGCGTTTTATCTGGTGCCGGTACAGCTGACATCAAACATAATTTTACATCTCGTATAATACGGTCAACAATGTTTCGCAGATCTGATTCTGCTCCAGAGGTTGCTCTTCTTCCATGCTCAGTGCCATCACGCCCAACATCCGCTTGAACTTCAAAAGGAACAAATGAGGCAGCAGATGCCTGAAGAGTACCCTCCTCAATATCTCCGTGCGATCCAAACGATAGTCTTCTTACAGCCTGAATATCATCCTGCACAAAATTCTGTTGATCACCCAAAAGAACATTATATGTTACAGAAGCATCATCACTTCTTACAGAGGAAGGAGATGAGTTGCTAGTAGAGCTGGATGTGCTCACTGTATCAGGAGTGGCCTTGGTCTCATTGGTTTTTTTACTCTCTGGTGTATGAGCTTCTTCACCACGCAGCTTGTTTAACCACTCAGATTGATTTATTGACATACCAGTCACCACTGTTCAAATATAGAAATAAGTGGATTATACCAGATCAAATGAATAATTTATAGGCTATTGGATTAAATATGTCGGAGCACAATGACAAATTCACATTCTGTATCACAATAAAAGTTGGCATAAGAATAAAATTCAATTTGCGCATTTATTAACCAGCATCTATACTTATAGTCAGTTCATACAGGGAGAATGAAATGAAAAAGCAAACGGTTGTGGCTATGATTTTGACATGTGTCATGTCTTTATTCGCGCCTGCGGCATTTTCGTACACCAACTACGATGCAGAACAATCGAACGATGTAGGAAAAGCGAAAAAAGTAGCGCCTGCTAAAGGTTCGAATGACGCTGCTGCAGCTGCAGGGCAAATTCAGGACACCGCTGATCACGGTGCTGAAACTTTATAATAGTGAAGACTGATTTGACCTGACAGGCGCTTCTGCAAACCCGATAACTGTCAGGTCAGGTTTGAGTTAGCTGTTTTAACGTGCGATGATCATAATTTAAAAAAATTTGTTTTATTGACAGCAAGCTCTCATCATCAACCACGATGCCGAATGGCGATCTTCTGATACAGCTTTTCATATTCAGCAACCATTTTATTGCCCGTGAATAAAAACTGATAACGATCCGCTGCATTATCACCCATCCGCAGCGCTGTGTCCGGATGGTTCCAAATAAAATCCATGGCGCCACGCAGCGCAGTTGGATCATTTGGTGGCACAACCAAACCCGTTTTTTCGTGAATATTAATATAGCTGGTTCCGGTACCGATTTCTGTTGAAATCATGGGCTTACCATACATTGCCCCTTCTAATAAACTGATACCAAACGCCTCTGAGCGTAAGTGCGAAGGGAATACCATTGCTGAGCATAATTTTAACAAAGCATTTTTGTCTTCTGCGGAGACTTGGCCCAGAAAATGCACGTTTGATAAATTCAATCGCGCAGCCAATGCCTTTAACTCTGCTTCAAATGGGCCAGAACCAGCAATCACCACAGGAAAAGTAGAATGGTGTAATGCCTGTAATAAAATATGTAACCCTTTGTAATAACGCAACACACCGACAAATAAGAAAAAACGATCGCCAAACCGCTGCTGCCAGTGCGCTAATGTCGATGATGGTGGTGTAACATAATGGCGCTTGCTAATACCCAATGGGATGACTTTGGTCTTATTCTGGTAGCGGCGCAACACTGGGCTCGTTTCTAAATAATTGGGTGATGTGGCGACTAAAAGATCCACACTATTCAAAAAACGATGCATCATAGGCTTATAAACAGCTAGCCAATTTTTTTGACGCACAACATCCGAATGATACGTCACCAAAGATGGTTTTTTGATGCGCCAAAGCAAGTGCATTAAATCAGCAAAAGGCCAAGGAAAATGATAATGAATCAAATCATATTGCTCAACCATACGAGGGAAATCTCGTAACATGGCGACTGACATAGCATTAGAAGCAATATTAAACTGTTCTCGATAACGAATATTACGAATACCACAATAAGATGTATCAACCCCAGCGTGATCTTTCGATAAAGACAAAACACTGTGCTCGAAATCTTCCTGGTTATTGGTCCTAGCAATATGCGCAATTACTTGCTCGACACCACCGATGGTGTCGTTCATAAAGGTTTTGTAGACGTGTAAAATATTCATCCGCGAATATTACTAAAATTAGGCAAAAACTGCCACTGTTTCCATGGTGATTTCAAACCAGTCAGGACTTACGCGACACAACGAGGTCGAGACGGATTTTATTTTTAATGAGGGCGTTTAGATGACTAATGACCGAATTAAAAATAAAATCCAACGAAGAGATCGTTGTTTTGCGTAAGTCCTGCCAGTGCAACGTTGCACTGGTTTTGAAACCAAGCTTATACCCAATAGTCGAATAAAAAGCCTTTATCTCCGAAAACAGGATCTTTTTTGGGCATTCCAACGCGTTGAAGACTTTCAATCGCAAGAGCATACTCCTCCGGAGAACCGCAATTCATATCGGTACCGACATCAAAGGGATATGCGCCGATACATTGAAAATCCTTACTGATACGTAAGCTTTTATGCGCCACCCCTGCTGGTAAAATAACCACGTCACCCAGCGTAACCACATATATATTGCCTTCGTCCCCACCAAACTGTACTTCACACTCTCCCGCAATGATAACCAAAACCTCATGGGTATTGCTGTGATAATGATGAAAATCATAAATGCTGTCGATCCAAGCCTGTGTCCAATCATTTTGATGTAGCAATGCCAATGCCTCATTCGAATCATGCAACGAATCAAATGCATTTTTGTAGATTAACAAAGGGAAGCGCAGGTTGCCTGGAAAAAAATCTTTAGGCTGAATCATCACATCGATAATGTGATCAGGCATTTTTATTTTCATAAAACCTCCATCCTTAAAAGAGCACGATGCATCCTGTCACTCTGCATGAATCACGCGCCGTAACATTTCTTGAATATGCTTCACACCAATCACTTCCAAGCCCATCATTTGTTTTGGTGCGTTTGCATGGGGCACGATGGCTGTTTTAAAGCCATGTTTTTGTGCTTCTTTTAAACGCTCTTGACCACATTGTACCGGGCGAATTTCCCCGGCTAAACCTATTTCACCAAAAATAATGGTATCCGCTGGAATCACGCGATTACGCAAGCTGGAAATCACCGCTGCTAAGAGCGCCAAATCACTGGCCGTTTCCGTGACTTTTACACCCCCAACCACATTAATAAACACATCTTGATCATACGTTGCAACACCACCATGACGATGCAATACCGCCAACAAAATGGCCAAGCGCTGATGCTCCAAACCGGAGGTCAAACGCCTGGCCTGTTGGCCATGGGCTTCATCAACCAACGCTTGTACTTCTACTAGCATCGGACGAGAGCCTTCCCAAGTGACCATGACAGCACTGCCTGGCATCGGTTCTGGCTGTTTGGATAAAAAAATCGCCGAGGGATTTGCAACCTCTTTGAGGCCTCTGTCTGTCATTGCAAACACACCCAGCTCATTCACCGCACCAAAGCGATTTTTAATTGCACGCATTAATCGAAAACGACTGTCCGTCTGTCCTTCAAAATACAACACACAATCCACCATATGCTCAAGAACACGCGGCCCAGCCAAAGCGCCCTCTTTGGTAACATGGCCAACTAAAAAAATAGCTGTGTGCGTCATTTTGGCATAGCGAACCAATTGCGCTGCAGATTCACGTACTTGCCCTACACCACCCGGTGCTGCTGAGATGCTGTCGGTAAACATGGTTTGAATGGAGTCAATCACCATGACACGCGGTTTTTCTCGTGTAGCGTGTTCAATAATCGTTTCAACGTGGGTTTCTGCCAATAAATGTAAGCCATCCGCTTGTAAACTCAAGCGTTTTGCACGCATCGCAACTTGCTGTAACGACTCCTCACCAGTGACATATAAAACACGCTCATGCCTAGATAAATTGACCACCGTTTGTAACAGTAACGTCGATTTCCCAATCCCAGGATCTCCCCCAATTAAAACCACCGATCCTTCAACCAATCCACCGCCCAAAACTCGGTTTAATTCCGACAGCCCGGTATCCGTGCGAATTTCATGTTGTAATATGACTTCTTCTATCGGTGTCACCGTTGAGCGTTGATTAGCATAATTCCCAACACGCGCACCGCGGTGGCTCACCACAGCCCCCTCTTCTACAATGGCATTCCATGCGCCACATTGTGTGCATTGCCCAGACCATTGTGCAAAGCTAGCAGCACATTGTTGGCAGACAAAACGCGTTTTGACTTTCATAAATAATCCTTATAAAACGAGCTCGTATCCTCGTCATTTTTACAAAATGTGATATTTTAAGCGATGATCTTACTCGTTTCCAAATCTAGCATTTTGAATGATTAGGGGTATAATCAACGCTTATCATTGACAGGTTATCGACTATAATATGACAAAACCGATCCCATTTGAAACGTCTATTCAAGAATTAGAAACCATTGTTAATCAATTAGAAAAAGGTGAGCTTTCGTTAGAAGATTCACTCAAACAATTTGAAAAAGGCATCACCCTGGTACGCTCTTGTCAAGAAACGTTGCATCAAGCAGAGCAGCGTATTGAATACATTTCAAATCTAAATTTACCCCCCGCAACTGATAAAACCGATGAGTAATCTGAACATGTCATCCTATTATTCAAGACACGAAGAATGCCTGCGACAGCTGGTCACCAATGCGGATATTCCCGCGACACGCATTAAAGAAGCCATGCTTTATACACTCTTTCCAGGCGGGAAACGCTTTAGACCCATGCTGGTTTACTATTGTGGTGAGTTATTAAATACCGACTTGCATAGCTTAGACATCATTGCTGTCGCTGTCGAATTGATGCACACCTTCTCGTTGGTACATGATGATTTACCCGCGATGGATAATGATGATCTACGGCGCGGGCGTCCCAGCTGCCATCGCGCTTTTGACGAGGCTACCGCCATTCTCACGGGGGATGGCATGCAAGCATTGGCAATTGATATTTTATTGTGTGAGTTATCATCATTAAACCCAGCGCAAATCGTCGCGGTTGCACATGAATTATTGCATGCTTGTGGCCCAGCTGGCATGGTCAGTGGTCAAAGCTTAGATATGACGGAGCTTTGTGACAAAACGATTGAAGAGTCAACATTGCAACACATTCACCTACTCAAAACCGGTAAATTAATTCTAGCTTGTATTAAAATGGTCATCGCGGCTAGCCAGCCGACAACAGAAACCGAACTAGTCTGGCAAGCAAAAATTCAAGCGCTACAACAATTCGCATTACATTTAGGCCTACTTTTTCAAATGCAAGATGATTATCTAGACAGATTTAGTCCACAAGACACGCTAGGAAAAGGCCGTTCATCCGATTTTGCTAATCACAAACAAACGTTTGCAACTTTATATGATGAGCCTTCTTTAGCACACTGTATTGAGCAACATTTACAAAAAGCACAGCAAACACTTCTTCCTTTTGGAGAGAAAGCATCTGCTTTAGAGATCTTATTAACGGATTTGATGAACAAACATCGTCATTTGCGTGTTTAGCGCTTGACAGAGAAAACAGAGTCCCCTATACTGCGCCCAACAGTTCGGGGTTATAGCTCAGCTGGGAGAGCGCTTGCATGGCATGCAAGAGGTCGGCGGTTCGATCCCGCCTAGCTCCACCAAAAAAACCAAGAAATGTGACTATTCATTTAGTCCCCATCGTCTAGAGGCCTAGGACATCGCCCTTTCACGGCGGTAACAGGGGTTCGAATCCCCTTGGGGACGCCAACATAAAATTTAACTTACGTTGGCGTTAACAAATCATATTCGTCAAAAGATACAGCCGTTCTTTACCACTTACCGTGGCAGTTTCTCAAGTACATAACACTATTTTATTTAAATCAACGAAGAAGTGTTAAAAATGACAATAAATAAACTAATAAAAACATTAAGTTGCGCTGTGCTGATGGTGTTTTCGATCTTTGTTTATGCTCAAACAACCATGACGCAGCGTATTTCACAAATTGAAAACGATAGGGTTAATGTATGGAAAACGATCATTTATCCAACAAAAAAAGCGCAATTAACGATGCATCGGCATGATCATGATCGTGTTGTTGTTGCATTAACAAATGGTTTACTCAAAGTCACAAATAATAAAAAGCAAGTGCATTATCTAAAATTTGAAAAGGGCATGAGTTATTATTTGAAAAAAGATCCTCGAGGTGTATTGCATGTTGATGAAAACATGAGTGAGCATGTCGTTTCTGTTATCGTCATTGAATTGAAGTGATCCGTGTTTCTATAAAATATACCTTGCGCACATGCGTTTTCGGTTTTTTAGCACGCAGATATGGTTCAGCTCGTGTCTTAAAAAATGCGCGCATAGGTATTCATATGTAAGCCTTTTTTAAGGCACGAGATGAGCCTTAAATGGGATGCTACAAAAGCCAACTCTCATGTGTGCAAGATATATAAGTGTAGACATGAATGAGCACCCTGCCAACTCACTTATTGGTTCTCGGCATCATCAACAACTCTATGTGAGCAATTTTGGCCAGCAGGAGCGCTTGGAAGCGGAATCTGTTGGCAAGTTCCATCACACGCACCGCGGTATAACCCATCATGATTGCATTGCCAAGTACAGCCGTCCATAGGAGCTGGTTCATTGTTTCGGCAATCTTCTGCTTGGGTACATCCTTTCACACAGTGAACTGGCTTATTCGGTGTGTTGACAACAACTTTGCCAGAGTTTGGTGTGACCGTAACACTCATACCATCAGAACCGGGTAATTGCTCCGCGAAACAATAACGACTCATCAACATGACGAAAAGTGATGTTAGAATAAGTTTTGTTTTAGACATGATCAGTACTCCATTAATTAACCATATATAAGAACCCGTAGACTGCTCTAAGAACAGTGAAAGACTTCTGACATTTTCCTCTGTACTCAGCATAACGAGCAATACATGATCCTTATTATAAAGCGTAGACTATTTTAATAAGGATCGTTTTTGGTACGAGCATTATTTATTAGCTGTTGGTGGCAAAAAAATTACTGATGTTGATTATGAAAGCGCGTTTATCGCCAATTAACTCAATTTTTCATTCGTTGCTTTTTTGTCGATAAATCACTTATTCTGTAGAATAAGAAAAAAATAACGGAGGTTTAGAAATGGATATTCTAATTAATGTCGCCAGTAATTTCCGTGATCCGCCGATTTTATTTTTCTTCTTAGGCATGTTTGCTACCATCGTTAAATCAGATTTATCCATTCCCATTCCCATTGCAAAGTTTCTATCACTCTATTTATTATTATGCATAGGTATGCGAGGCGGTGCTGAATTAAGTCAAGTCGGATTCAATTTTAGTGTCGTACAAATACTCGCTATCTGTGTGTTAGTTTCATTTATTACGCCCTTTTTAGTTTATAAAATACTTAGAATTAAAGTGAGTGTTTATGATGCTGCCATGATAGCGGCAAGCTATGGCTCAGTCAGTGCCGTGACGTTTATTACCACCGGTGCCTTCTTGGAAGAGCGACACATTGCTTTTGATTCTTTTATGGTTGCAGGCCTAGCACTGATGGAGTCACCTGCGATTATTGCTGCCCTTCTGATTGTGAAACTATCACCAACCAGCGATCAAAAAGCGAAGAAAACTGAAACCAATCTCGGAAAATCCATACACGAGGCATTAACCAATAATTCTGTTTTAGTTTTATTAGGGAGTTTGGTTATCGGCGCATTGTCCGGCTACACTGGCATGGTTGAAATGAAACCGTTCGTAGGCAGTATTTTCAAAGGCATGCTGTGTATTTATATGCTAGATATGGGATTAATTGCCGGCACTGAATTTTCATTATTACGCAAATCTGGATTTTTTCTATGCGGTTTCGCGTTATTTTTCTCTCCATTTGCAGCAATCATCATGATTTCCATTGCAAAACTCATCCATTTAAACTCAGGAAACGCACTGTTGCTGACAATGCTGGGTTCAAGTGCTTCTTACATCGCGGTCCCTGCTGCTATGCGCTTCGCCCTTCCCAATGCAAATTTAAGTTTGCTGATGCCCATGGCATTGGGTATTACCTTTACATTTAATATTGCTTTGGGTATTCCGTTTTATTATGCGGCGATTCAATGGGCATTTGGTTCGTAAATCACTCCGCACGAGAGAACGAGCATATTTGACCGTTCTCCGAGATTCAAGAACGAAGCCGCGGACGCTTACATTTAATCTTTCGTTTCATTGCCTATAACCGTTCAAAAATGGTGCGTGTATTAAATCCAAACAAGCGCTCATGCATACGATGGGCGTATTCGTCTGTCATATTTGCAATGTAGTCACAAATCACCCGCATAGCACCCAACTCACTCTCTGCCTGGTGAAACAACCAGCGATTTTTACTATCCAATAAATTCTCTGGATTTGAACTAAAAGCTTCAAATAGGCGCTGCACGACCGTCTGACCACCATATTCAAATGTTCTGGCCTCTTGAGAATCAATCACATAGCGATAAATACACGTTTTGAAGGCATTTAATAACGCTTTCGCTTCTGCACGTAGTTCGGCATTGTATCGCAATAGTGGATTATCAAAACGGTCGTTGGTAATGACCATTTGTATCGAGCCAATAAAATAATTGACCAATTCACCAATGGCTTCTTTACGTTCGTGTAAATCGACTGAAAACAAAGCGTGAATAAAGGCGTCTGGTTTCACCATGAGTGAGGTTGCTTTTAACAAATGACAAAATTCACTGGAATCAATATGATCACGACTAATCAATCGTAAATGAATAGCATCTTCTAAATCATGGACACCATAAGCAATATCATCCGCCATATCCATAATAGAGCAATCTAAAGTACGATAAGCTGACTTTCCATGTTGATTTTGCGTAGGTGCAACACGCAGTGACTGAAATAAATCACGATCAGCCGTTGTAAAAGGCTTTAAAATCCAATCAACAACCGCTTGCTCTTCATCAAAATAAGCCTTAGGCGGCAACCAATCATTAACACGAATCGTAAGTGAGCGTGTTGTATGATGATTTGACTTATCAAAGGCTTCAACTTTAGACCAAGGCACTGGATATTTTAAAATACCCAGAAGCGATCTTCTGGTTAAATCCAAACCAAAATCACCATAACTGGTTTCAATTTTTGTCAATAAACGTAACGTCTGCGCATTCCCTTCAAAACCACCCGATGCACGCATCATATAATTCAACGCCACCTCACCCCCATGCCCAAAGGGTGGGTGGCCAATATCATGCAGTAGGCAAATCACATTGATAGAATCATCCGAAGGCAGTAAATCACTCAACTCACTATCAGCATGATGTATCAATAGGCTACGCACAATACTGCTGCCAATGGAGGCAACCTCTAACGAATGCGTCAGCCGTGTACGGTGAAAATCACCTTCCCCGGTGGCCAGGATTTGTGTTTTACGTTGTAAGCGCCGAAATGCTGCGCAATGAATCACGCGTGTTCGGTCACGCTCAAAGGGATCGCGGTGATCTTGTTTTCCACGTTGATGATTTTGTCCTGATCGGCGCTCTGTCCACATGATATGTCATTATTTGGCGTTTTAAAGAATTTATCATATCGCATTTTAAAAGATGAGGGATAGAGACTCGCTAAAGTTTTTCTAAAAACAGCAGATATTATTCCAAAGAGCTGTGCAAATAAAAATAAAAGGAGCTCATATCATGTTAAAAACCATACGTAATCTCAGCGTTGTTTTCTCTGTGTTAGGATTATCAGGATGTTTTTTTGATGGCGTTAATCATCAAGATGAAAATACCACCTATCAATCTTATCAAACCCTACCAAACAACATGCTTTACCCAGACAGTTATGAGGCGATTTCCGATCGCGGTAATAGGCCAGTTAGTTCAGGCGCAGTCGTCGTCCCACAAACCTATCATCTGAGTATGGGTAACCCCGAAGCGTCAAAAAATGTTGATAAAACCTGGGTGAGTAGCCAAAACGCTCAAGCGTATACCATCGAGTTGGCCACAGACAGCAAAGCATCTAAAGTTGCCAGCACGCTGTATAAAGCCCCAAAACAAGAGCGCTCAGCCGAAGTCAAAACCACGCAAGGCACTTACACCGGCGTATATGGTACTTATCCCTCTTACGAAGCCGCTCAAGCTAAATTAAATAACTTACCCGAAGATATCAAACAAGATGCAAAAATCACGACATGGGGACAAGTACAAAGCCATTTAGGTGAGTAATATAAGCCTTAACCGCCATTCCTCTATCGAGCCTAGGCTCCGCAGCTTGTCAGCGAAGTCTAGTGCAAGATCCAACCAATCAGTCACATAACAACGATGACGTTTATTGGGTATATGCCCGCGGCTGGTTTTATCAAGTCGCAATAATCAACTGCAACTTAACCATGCCAGGGGTTTGCGTGCGCTCGGCTGAGAGTTGTTTAATCGTAAAAGCGTATTGTGCATGAAACTTCTTGAGCCAAACTAAAAAAACATTGTAAGGCACTTCATCAAAACTCAATTGTATATCGCCAGAAGCAGTCTGTTCTAGCTGATAAACGAATTGATGAAAGGCACTGACACTCAGCTGTTGACCCAACGTGCTTAGTAGCTGACCACTGCTGGTAATTTGAGGGGTATGGGTTTGTTGACTTTGTTGACGTACACTTTGCATCCACAATAATGTGTCACGATCCGCTGTTAATTGTGCTTGTGCTTTGGTTACTGCGTCATTCAACGGTGCATAAAAAATCGCATAACAAAGGTAGCATGCCAAAACAATACCCGCTATGACCACCATACGTCGTTCACGCTCATTCCACTGATTCCAATATCGCTCCAGCGTTTCTCGAATCATTTTAACTCCAATGTCGCGATCACTTGCTTACCTTTTTGAGAGGCCGCCAATTGGCGTACTGTCACACTGTGATGATGCAAACGTGTCTGCAAAGACTCTAGGCTTTTAAAATCCTTGCACGCTAGATTCACGATCAATGATCCGGTTTGATAGCGAATACTTTGAACACGAATGGTATCATCTGTGTTTATAATACCTTGTGGAAAAACCGTGGTGGGTAATTTTTCTAATAACCGCCATAACATCGCGTCGGTGCCTGACTGATTTTGTTTTAACCGTTGCTCAATACGAAATCGAGGGCTTACAACCGTTTTCGCATCTGGAAAAAACACGCGATATACCGTGGCAATCTGTTGATCAACCTCTTTAATCTGATGTTGTAAAGTCAATAGCAAAATAACTTTTAAAACCAGCCCTAACACAAACCAAGCACCAGCCAGCATACCAGCCCATGCAAACCAACGCCGCGTCATGCGTTGTTTCGTATCATGTGCAAATTCACCTTGACATAAATTGAGGTAATGGCGCTGAAATAACCGTGTTGCTATCCAGACAGGCGTTGGTTCGACAACAGTAACCACCGTATTCGCATTGTTTAAAGGCGCAGGATCATGAAAAGTAAACACGGTCGGAGCCGGTTGTAATGTTTTCAATGTGTAGGCCATCACTTCTTTACCAACAGCCCCTTGAAATGTGCTGTGATTGATTAAAAAAGCATGGCTAATAAGACACGCCTCGCCCTCTGCAAGCGCGAACCAATCTAATGTCACATCATCATACATGATTTCAAGTAGAGACAAACGATGCAATAGATCGATCAGATACTGTTTATTTAAAACAGCGACTAGCACATGATCAGGTATCGTGGGATGAGGCATAAAAGCAAAATGTAACAGCGTCACCGGCTCAGCTAGCTGATCTTCGAGTGCGTAAGGAATCGCTGCGCGTGCTTTACTATCGGCTAATTTAGGTAACGCCAGACGGTATAAGCTGCATACAGAAGCGGACAAAACCACTTGTGTTTGTGCGTCTTTTTGCAGCTCACGAAATGCCTGTGCTGTTCGCCGCTCTAAAGGCGCACTTAAGTTTCCTGATTCATCTAGACGTAAACTCAAACACCGCTCTTCATCAAGATGTTCTGCAAAAAGGAAACAAGTTTGCACACGCTATCCTCGTTGTGTTTGCAAACGTTGTTGGCGTAACTCCTGTGCCAACAGATAGACCACTAAAGCGTATTGCGGACTGCTATTGTACTTGGTAATCACATAAAAATTAGGGTAAGCAAGCCAATACTCAGGACCTGCATCGGTTATCAACTCAATCACACCCGCTTCTTTAGGATGCTGCATGGCACTGATTTCTGGCTTAACACCTAAGGCTAACAAATTGACAAAAGCATAATTCGGTGTCTTGCTGTTCAGAATCAATTGTTTGGTTGCATTTGCACTCAAACGTGCAGGCTCAGCAACCTTCGCATTATCACGCCAGCCATGTTTTGCAAAATAATTAGCCACGCTACTAATCACGTCATTGTCTTCTGCAACTAAGTCAGCTTTACCCTTCTTTTTAAAGTCAATTGCATAAAAACGATAACTGCTAGGCATAAATTGTGGCTTACCAATTGCACCCGCATAAGAGCCGGTAAAACGCGTAGCAGACACATGCTGTTCACGACAAAGCAATAAATATTCACGCAACTCTTTGGTAAAATATTCCGACCGCTTAGGATAGTGAAATGCCAATGTGCTTAAAGCATCCAACACCCGATAATTACCCTGATGTTTACCATATAACGTTTCCACACCGATAATGGCCACAATCAAATCAGCAGGCACGCCGTACTCACGCTCAACATGAGATAATGTACGTTGATTAGCACGCCAAAAATCAACACCCTCACGAACACGTTGGTCAGTTAAAAATAACGCTTTATACACATCCCAGTTTTTCTTCTCAAACGGTTTTTCCATCGATTCAATAATCTGTGGCTGAAATTTGGCTTCCGCCAGAATCGATGTTAATTGCCGTCTATCAAAGTGGTCATGCTTGACCATATTACGTATAAATTGTTTCACATTCGCTTGTTTCAGCATTGCGCTATCAGCATGTGCGACGACACTTCCTAGCAAAGCGCATGCCAATATGCCCCATTTCATCCAAGGACGCATATAAAAGCCTCTTTTATTCACCATGCCTATTTATACCATATTTTCATTGATTTTATCTAGAATGAATTGCTATTCTGATCAGATGAAACGCTTTTCTAAACACCACATTTCAGCGGCTTTAGGCAACCTTTTAGAATGGTATGACTACGGTCTTTATGGTTATTTTGCCAATGTTATCGGCCAAGTTTTTTTCCCTAATTTAGCGGCTGAATCTTTACTCGCGAGCTTTGCTGTTTTTGCTGTTGGATTTTTATCTAGGCCTTTAGGGGCTTTGCTATTTGGGCATATTGGCGATCTGTATGGTCGTCAGTACGCGATGAAAATCATTTTACCCGTGATGTTTTTATCTACTTTTTCAATTGGTTTTCTACCCACATTTGATCAAATTGGCTGGTGGGCACCTGCCCTATTAATCATTGCACGCCTCTGCCAAGGCCTCTCCGTTGGTGGCCAGTTTATGGGGAGCGTGACCTATTTGGTTGAATTTATAAAACCCAATGATAAAAGGAAATCCATGACATTGAGTTATACCTTGGTATTCTCTAATTTAGGCTTTCTACTCGCCTCCCTTGTTGGTTATGTGTACCCCCATTATATACAGCCCCATGTGTCTCATTTTTGGCAATGGCGCCTTCCTTTTTTAACCAGTATTTTTACGTTTATCATGATATTTAATCGCACACGTTGGATGCCAGAAACACCAGAGTTTCTTCATAGTCAGAAAAAAACCTCGCCACAAAAAATACGCTTAGAAGAATTATTCAAGCGCTTCCCGAAAAACATATGTTTTTCTATTTTGTTAGTCGCCCCCGTTTTAATCAATTATTATCTTTTATTCGTTTTTTTAATCAGCTATCTGACGCAATATGGTGGCATGAGTTACCATCAAGCCATGTTGATCAATACCCTGGGGTTAATCACACAAACCATCACCTTACCCGCCGTAGGTTGGTTATCGGATGTCTTTGGCCACAAACGCACGTATTGTGTTACTTTGGTCATATTCAGCATTGCAATGTATTTGGGATTTTTAAGCTTCCAGTTACATCATTTTTGGATCAATCTCTGTGTGTTATGCTTGTTAGGAATCATCGCTTCAGGTATGGCTGCACCGTCATCCGTATTGATTATGGATGCTTTTCCAACACGCTTTCGTTTCCGAGGCTCTGCTTTAAGCGTCAACATTGGAGCCGCACTCTTCGCGGGTACAACGCCTATGTTGTTATCTATATTGGTTTCAAATCTGCATATCATCTTTGCGCCTAGCTATTATATGATACTCTGGTGCTTATTGGGTTTTGTGGGGGTTTATTCCTTGCGCACAGGAGATGAGCCGTAGATGGGATGCTACAAAACCGAAAACGCATGTGCGCAAGGTATATATGCCCGAATCATTCTCATCACACAAAAATTAAGCTAGAATAGCGCAATTTACTTTTATAGGCTTTGACATTGAGTGATTTATCGTTAATTCGTAATTTTTCTATTATTGCACACATTGATCATGGCAAATCAACTTTGGCTGATCGTTTTATTCAGTATTGCGGCGGTTTATCTGATCGCGAAATGGAAGCGCAAGTGCTTGATTCTATGGATATTGAGCGTGAGCGTGGTATCACCATTAAAGCACAAAGCGTTTCACTTCATTACAAAGCACGTGATGGCAAAACCTATTTATTAAATTTCATTGATACACCAGGGCATGTGGATTTTAGTTATGAGGTGTCTCGTTCATTGGCTGCTTGTGAAGGTGCTATCTTGGTTGTCGATGCCGCACAAGGCGTTGAAGCACAAACAGTTGCGGTTTGCTACACTGCCATTGATCAATCACTCGATGTATTGCCGGTATTAAATAAAATTGATTTACCACAAGCCGAACCCGATCGCGTGATCGCCGAAATAGAAGACATTATTGGTTTAGATGCACACCATGCTATTCGCGCCAGTGCAAAAAGTGGTTTGGGTGTAGAGGATGTTTTAGAAGCCTTGGTTCACAATATTAAGCCTCCCGTGGGCGACAAAGAGGCGCCATTACAAGCCTTAATCATTGATTCGTGGTTTGATAGCTATCTGGGTGTTGTATCGCTGGTGCGTATCGTCAACGGTGCTTTGAAGCGCGGCGATAAAATGCGCGTGATGTCAACAGGGCGTAGTTATGAGGTCGATCAAGTGGGTATCTTCACCCCCAAACGCACACCACAAAATGCATTACATGCAGGTGAGGTGGGTTATGTGGTGGCAGGTATTAAAGAAATTCAAGGCGCACCGGTTGGTGATACGCTGACATTAGAAAAAAACCAAGCGGATCACCCGTTGCCCGGTTTTCAACGTGTGAAACCGCAAGTGTATGCGGGCCTTTTTCCAATTAGTTCAGACGACTTTGAAGCTTTTCGTGAAGCCTTGGCCAAGCTCAGCTTAAATGATGCCTCTTTATTTTATGAACCAGAGTCATCAGAAGCATTGGGCTTTGGTTTTCGTTGTGGCTTTTTGGGAATGTTGCACATGGAAATTGTGCAAGAGCGTTTAGAACGTGAATACAATTTAGAATTAATTTCCACCGCGCCAACCGTTATTTATCAAATTATCACCACCAAAGATGAAACGATTCTGATTGATAATCCATCACGTTTACCCGCGACACAATATATAAAAACCATGTATGAACCGATTGTACGTGCCAATATTCTCGTTCCACAAGATTATTTAGGCGCTATTATCACGTTATGTGTTGAGCGTCGTGGCGTTCAAGTGAATATGACTTACAGTGGTCGACAAGTTTCTTTAACTTATGATCTTCCTATGAGTGAGGTTGTTGCCAACTTTTTTGATAGACTGAAATCAGTTAGTCGAGGCTATGCGTCATTGGATTATAATTTCTTGCGTTTTGATGAAGCTGATTTGGTTAAAATGGATATTTTAATTAACGGTGATAAAGTAGACGCATTGGCATTAATTGTACACCGCAGCAGTGTACAAAGTCGTGGTCGCGCCTTAACAGAAAAAATGCAAGAGTTGATTCCAAGACAAATGTTTGATGTCGCGATTCAAGCAGCTATTGGCGCGCACATTATTGCCAGGCAAACGGTTAAAGCATTGCGAAAAAATGTCATTGCAAAATGCTATGGTGGTGACGTTTCTCGTAAACGTAAACTACTGGAAAAACAAAAAGCCGGTAAAAAGCGCATGAAACAAATCGGCCATGTAGAAATCCCGCAAGAAGCTTTTATGGCTGTATTTCAAGCGGATAAAAAGAAATAAGGATGATATGATGAATTTTGCAGCATGGTTATTGGGATTATCGGTTATCAGCGGATGCATTGCTTTATTAGATATTTTATTTTGGGCAAAAAAACGCCGCCCTCAACAAAAACCCAATCGTTTGATTGAATATTCAAGATCGTTTTTTCCCATTTTTTTCATTGTGTTGCTATTACGATCATTTTTAATCGAACCTTTTCGTATTCCATCAGGCTCCTTAGAACCCACGCTACAAGTCGGTGACTTTCTAGCCGTTAATAAATTCATTTATGGTATTCGGCTACCGGTTTGGGAAAAGAAAATCTTGTCTATTAAAGAGCCTAAACGCGGCGACATTATTGTTTTTCGTTGGCCACCTAACCCCTCTTACGATTATATTAAGCGCGTGATTGGTGTCCCCGGAGATACGGTTGCCTATCGTCACAAAGTATTGTTCATCAATGGCAAAGAAGCCAAACAAACCTTTACACAATACACAACCGATGAAAGCTCTGGTAATCCAGTTGCTCAGTATCAAGAAAATCTCGCTGGTGTTGAGCATGCTATTTATCGCCGAGCAGACATCCCGGCTAATGATTTTGAAATCATCGTACCAGCAAACAGCTATTTTGTGATGGGTGATAACCGTGATGACAGTGCTGACAGCCGCTATTGGGGGTTTGTTGGGGATGAATACATCCGTGGTAAGGCGCTGGTGATATGGATGAGTTGGGATGGCAAAACCTATCGAATTCGTTGGGACAGATTAGGAAAACTGGTGTATTAATATGACAAATGCGATCACGCGCTTATGTCGCCGATTGAATTATCAATTTCAAAAACAACATTACATCAAACAAGCACTCACACACCGCAGCATGGGCAGTGCTAATAACGAGCGCTTGGAGTTTTTGGGTGATTCGATTGTCAACATGGTAATTGCAAAAGCATTGTTTGAAAAATTTCCTAAACGCAGCGAGGGAGAGTTAAGCCGGTTGCGTGCGCAATTAGTAAAAGGTGAGACACTGGCCGACATCGCTCAAGAACTAGACTTAGGCGATGCACTTATTTTAGGGCAAGGGGAATTAAAAAGTGGTGGCTTTCGCCGCGCATCGACACTGGCTGACGCACTGGAAGCTATCATTGCTGCTATCTTCTTAGATGCTGATTTTATAACATGCGAACAAGTTATTTTGATGTTATTTGATTCCAGACTGAATGACAATTTACTCCACGAAAACACCAAAGATGCAAAAACCGCATTACAAGAGCATTTACAAAGCTTAAAAAAATCACTGCCAGAATATCACCTATCTAAAGTCATTGGCAAAGAACATGATCAAATTTTTTACATTACGTGTACGATTTCCGATCTAGACTTAGTCGCGTACGGTGAAGCCGAAACACGGCGCAAAGCCGAACAAATAGCTGCAAAAACACTGTTAGAGCAAATCAAACGCTAGGGTCTGTGAAGAGACGTTTTTGACAGCCCCTAAAAAACAGACTACATTTTAATAGTGATATTATTTTAAATCAAACATAGCGTTTATAACGTAATTAAAAGTTTATGAAAAATGGCCAAAGTCGAGACTATATGACAAGAACCCAGATCTTAGCGCATGTGAGACAATATGAGTACATGTATAGATGGATAATGAGAGAACATCCGTGAAAGGCAACGCCGGCCGCTCAGTCCGTGAACCGACTTAAGGAAACTAATCATGAAAACGACTCTAAACCCTCCAACACTGCTACCTTGTATTTTTAGTACTTTGTTCATGATTGGCATAATCCTAGCACCTATCACCTCTCTAGCGTATGAACAAGGCACTATTCAAGAGAATATTCAAAGCACTGTTAAAAACGATGCGGAGTCAAAACTCAAAAGCGACTGCCCCACTGTAACATGCGACGCGTACGATGGTACAGTAATATCATGTCAACCAGATTGTTCATTCGATTTATAATTATACCTTGCGCATATGCGTTTTCGGTTTTTTAGCGCTCAGATATGGTTCAGCTCGTGTCTTAAAAAATGCACGCATCGTTATTCATATGTAAGCTTTTTTTAAGACACGAGATGAGCCTTAGATGGGATGCTACAAAAGCGAAAACGCATGTTGTGCAAGGTATAAAGAGGGTATGGAAAAATAAATTTGGAAACAGGTTCTAAGTTGGGGGAGCCTTTTGTACTGAAAGGGGATCAAAGTATTAGAGTCTATTGACTTTTTTGTTCAAAAAATGTAAAATGAGTTCAATTTAAATATATTTTGAGAGAGGAAATGTTATCTACTCCTGACATTTTGCAACTCTTTAATCAAAGAGAAAAAATGCTGTCTATTTCTGACATTTTGCAGCTCTTTAATCAATTAGAAGAAACAGCCCATGCTCCAAATAATACGCCAGCAACTGGACCAGGATTATTATCCCAAAAATACCTAAATTATATAAAAAAAAAACAACAGAACCCCGACACAACGCAGGCCGATTATTTTAAATATATGTTCGTTAGTTTAAAAACAAATCCTGATTTTAAGTCTCAAATTGCAATTATTGATCTGATCTCTGATGATTTAATCAAGGATAGAGAAAAACAACATTGCGATTTGTTGAAAAACGAGGACATAAACTTAATTGAGGAAGTAGAGGCAATGCGCGCGCGTTACAATTCGCAAATGCCAACAAGCCTTGTCCCATCCTCATCTCTAAAAACCGGCGGTAGAAAAGTAAAGTTACCTCCTATTAATACATCTAAGGATATTGCTGGGGCTTTATTTAAAGATGATATAGAAATAATCAAATATACCCTACTGTATATACACAATCAGATTAACATTCAGAACTTTATTGCGCCATTCTGTGAGGAAAATCATCGAGGATTTCGAAGATTATATGAATTTATCGCGACTCCCCCCCTAGGCGATCGAGAATTAAAAAGGTTCGCCATTCGCGTACTTGTCAAATTTCAGTCTTATTTTGCAGAAAACAATATTTATATTCACGATCGCAACGTAGCCAGGGCGCTTTTTGACACCTTAAATAGTGAGGGTCCTGAATTTGATGAGCAGATCATGCAAGCACTGGTATTATGCTCTTCGGATTGTTTTACTAATAATGACATTAGTGATCTCGAGTGCATGCTTCTTCAAGAAAATATCTCCTTCTCGCAACGATATTACGTACTTTTATGTCTGGTTATCCAGTCACGAGAAAAAAATAAGCGCTACTTTCCACAAGAGTCTTATACCTCGTTACTCATTTGGACTATCGGTCATCCTGACGCTTATTACTCTCCAAATGCAACTAATCAATTGTTCTTGCTAAACCTTTTTTTAACAACATTGAAAGAGCTCACTTTTACAGAAACACCTTTTAAAATGATTGCAAAAGATGCTTTTCTTTTTTTATTGGCGTTTTGTCGTAATAACTTAAGAAATAGTGAAATACCAACTTTCGTCGATATTATTTCTGCGATGTACGTTTACAACAATGATTCGAATATCTTCTTTGAATCAGGAACCGTTATATTTCTACTATCGTATCTTGAATTAAAAAAATGTGATAACAAAAATTTTATAAATATTATCAATTTTCTAGGCGGGATTGCACAAACGGATCCTGAAACGCTCGAATTATGTACTCAAAATAAGCTATATCATAAGATATTGGCTTTTTGGGTTCAAAATAACCACAATATAACAGATGAAGATCAGCAGCGTCTTTTATTTGATTCAATGCACAAATTTTTTTACTTAGATCATCTTCGAACGACTTGCTCAAATGAGCATACCGTTTATTTAATGCTCAAACATCTAAACCGCATGCCACAGTTGGCTGTAAAAGAGCATATCATCAGTTATTTAACAGAAGCATTGAAACAAAACATACCAACAATACAAACAAGAACAAGGTACGTTTTTCGATTCCTGGGTTATTGGATTAATTATGAACAAATAGAGAATCAAATACGTATACTTGATTTGATTTTTATTTATTTAAAAAGCGAAGGGGACGTGCTTGCGTTTATTAAGTACGATGCATACTACACCATCAAAACACTCATCGAGAATGAAAACCTTGTGCTTGTACGAGCCGTCACCACAGCTCTATTCAAACTCACGACTTGTTCCCCAAAGCTTGCTAGATATCTATTATCCGATACGTCGTTGCTCTATAAAATCGGAGATTTAGCCAATTACAGCCCAGACAGTGACACAAGACACTACGCAGCAGGGATTTTAGCTTCGTTAAATAAAGTAAATGAGGATTCTTTCGAAACGAAACATGTTGTCCCTGGTTTTTTTGGATTAAAAAATCGTCAGAACAATGCTATCGAATTAGATCAAAAAAGACATTTTCCAACATATACTCCTTAGAGTCTGTTGGTAATTGTACTTAGCTTATCATCACATCGCATTGGGCTTTCACCGCCGCTTTCAAAAGAGCAATCACAGGTACGGCTCTTTTACTTAAACTGATCGGCTCTTCGTCATCTCTATCAAATGATGGTTTTGTTTGCGTGTCATCGCTTACATTTTTCAAAGCGTTCTCAAGTCGTTCTAATGCAGCAGGAACATCTTGCGCAACAATCGCACTGGGAATCACCTGACTATGCCCCATCATGGTTAATAATGCATGTGCAACACTTCCAAAGAGCGTAATATTTTCATAAGCATCACAAGAAAACGTTATTAACATTTATCCTCCTTAATCAAGATGTAGAGCAACTCCTCTCAAAGTATTAACATTTAGACTCTGATCTCAATAAATGCTCACCGAGAGCCAAGCATGCCCCTTAAGCGATTACTGGTGTAACACTTTTTCTAAACGTTCTAAAACACGCTTTTTTCCCAATAACGTTAACGTCACATCAATCGAGGGTGACATGGTATTGCCTGTCACAGCAACCCGCAAAGGTTGTGCTATTTTCCCTAGACCTTTGTTTTGTGACACAGCAAAGTCATTAATACAGCTTTGTAAGTGATCCGGTTGCCATGCTTCAATCGCTTTTAACTGCAAAAGCAATCCAGCTAACAAAGATCGTGCGTCAGGTGTCAAATGTTTCGTCACTGCCTCTTGATCATATTCAATATTATCTTGATAAAAATACACACTTTTTTCGCACATTTCAGCCAATGTTTTACATCGCTCTGCTTGAACACGGACAATCTCCACCAAAGAAGGTCCCTGTGTGACATCAATACCTTGTGAAGCAAAATGCCACGCCAATACGTTTGCAACCGATTCGGGCGAATCAGTTTTTTGATAATGTTGATTTAACCAAAATAACTTATCATAGCTAAAGCTCGATGCACCTCGACCCACTTGCTTTAAATCAAAATAAGTAATCATTTCGTCTAGACTAAAAATTTCTTGATCACCATGAGACCAGCCCAGCCGCACTAAATCATTCAAAAGTGCATGTGGCAAAATACCCGCTTCTTTAAATTGCAATACACTCACCGCACCGTGTCGTTTTGATAAACGTTTACCATCATCGCCCAAAATCATCGGCAAATGTGCAAACACCGGAACCGGTGCTTGTAAAGCTTCAAATAACAAAATTTGTCGCGGTGTATTGTTAATATGGTCATCGCCACGAATAACGTGCGTGATTTGCATATCCCAATCATCTACCACCACTGCAAAATTATAAGTGGGATGGCCATCTGATCGCATTAAAATCAAATCATCTAACTCTTGATGACTGACATGAATATCACCGTAGACTTGATCTGAAAATGACACGGTTCCTTCGTATGGCGTTTTAAAACGCACGACATGAGGTGTCGATGTTGAGTGTGGATAATGCTGCTCTCGACATAACCCATCATAACGCGGCTTTTCTTTTCTACTGAGTTGCTGCTCACGCAAGGTTTCTAATCGCTCTTTGCTACAAACACAACGATAAGCATGACCACTGTCTAAGAGTTGTTGCATAATTTCTTGATAACGAGGATAGCGATCGGTCTGATACACTGGCCCCTCATCATAATTCAGCCCTAACCAAGCCATGCCATCCAAAATAGCCTGTACTGACTCCATCGTAGATCGCTCTCTATCCGTATCCTCAATGCGCAACACAAATTGCCCGTGATGATGTCTTGCAAACAACCATGAAAACAGTGCAGTACGCACACTACCAATGTGTAACGATCCGGTTGGACTGGGCGCAAAACGGGTTTTAACTTGCATAAAAATAATCCTATTTACATAGTTGACATTTGGAGGCGCGAGTCAAAAATTCAGTATTATGCCGGGCAAACACATCTAATTTTTGAACACAAACCACCACTTGGGTGGGCTACGTCGTGCGCTTTATGCGCAGAATCCATACAATCTTAATCAAGATCGTAATCTGGATTCCGCGCATAAAGCGCGTAACGTAGACAAAGTGATTTTATATCACACGATTAGAGGCGTTTGCCCTGCCGTATTATGAAATCTTGGGTATTATGATTCGACATATGCTATGATAGCTGACTTTATACCTATCACCAATGATTTTATGAAGCGTCTAGGCATAAAATACCAGCTGCGTATCTTGGGTTTGATCCCGATTATCTTGGTCGCTCTTCTCAGTGCGATCCTTTATGGTTACCAATATAACGAAGCACTCAATCTTTATGAGCTCTTTAATCCCGTTAAAATCAAATCGATTGGTGACTCCATCGGTTGGTTGTCGCTCAAAGTAGAACATCAGCTCCTAGAGCTTAAACGTTATCACCTCTATATCACGGTATTGGTGATTTTAATATCCAGCCTTGCCATCGTCTTGCTCGCACATTATTTTTTATCCAAAAATATTTATCAACCCATTGCGCGCTTGCGTCGCAGTATGAAACAAATTTTGCAAAACGAATTTGAAACCGAGATTAAAGTTCACAGCCCTGGTGAGCTAGGTCTTATTGAGAAAGGCTGTGCTCATCTACAACAAGCTTACTTAAAAGCCATCAATGAAACGAATCAATACATTGAAGTTGCCACCACTGACTTACAACAAGGCTTAGAGCTGCTAGAAGAAAAAAACATTGAGCTGGTACTAGAAAAAAAGAAAATTGAAGAAAAACATCGACAAAAATCTGAATTTATTGCCAACATGAGCCATGAAATACGTACACCAATGAATGGTGTTATTGGCTTTGCCAATGTGCTTTTGGATACAAAATTAGATCCACTGCAATTAGATTATGTCAAAACCATCAAGGCCTCCGCACAAGATTTATTGGTCATTATTAATGATATTTTAGATTATTCTAAAATCGATGCGGGCAAGCTACAACTGGATTACATCCCTTTAAATTTACGAGCATGTATCGACGATGTATTGGCGCTCACCGCGCCGAATGCGCATCAAAAAAACATCGACTTAATTCCGATTACAGACCCCCATGTTCCCAAAACATTGTTAGGCGACCCATGGCGACTCAAACAAATTATTACCAATTTAGTCAGTAACGCCATCAAATTTACTGACCATGGCCATGTTTTAATTCGCACAAAAATTGTCGAAGAAACCGATTCAAGCTATATGATTTGCCTGGCGGTCAGCGACACTGGTATCGGTATGTCTGCCGAAACACAAGCCACATTGTTTACCGCCTTTTCTCAAGCAGATAACAGTAGTACTCGGCAATATGGCGGCTCAGGTTTAGGTTTAATTATTTGTAAACAACTGGTTGAGCACATGCATGGCTATGTCACCGTTGAAAGCGAGCCGCATCAAGGGGCAACATTTAATATTTATATCAAACTAGATAAATTAGCGATGTATGAAGTTGAAAAACATCAAAATAATCGTCTCTCTCATTTAACGATGATTTGTTACGATGAAAATCCGCTGCAACGCGAGGCAATGTGGAGTGGGCTCAGCTATCTGGGTATACAAGCGATTACCGTTGATACCTTGGAAAAATTAGAGACTGAATTACAGCGGCATCCTGCAAGTCAACTCGCACTGATAGGCTTTAATACTCGAGAAGAACAAAAACTTGCCGACATTTTACGCAAACAATCGACGCCTTGTTTTCTCTTTACCCGATCTTATATCCAAAACTACCAAATCATTGGTGCGCAAGGCATTTTACCTAAGCCATTGAATTTACAAAAAATACACCAGTTAATTGAAACCATTTCACCGCACAATAAATCAACAGATCAAGAAACCATCAAAACCTTTCAAACCACACATCAATCTATTTTCAGCGGATTAAATACCGATTGGTGTGATAATTCTGTACTGCGTGTACAGTCAATGCATCCATTATCCATAGAATCTAACCGCGACAGTCAGCATGACCAAACACTCCTGCAATTAAGAGCACAATTCCGTGAAAAAAATGCACGTTTACTGGTTGCTGAAGATAACTTAATTAGTCAATTGCTCTTAAAATCCTTGCTCAGTGAAAGCGCAACGGTTGACACCGTTGATGATGGCGAGCAAGCAATTAAAGCCTGCCAAAAACATGCTTATGCTGCCATTTTATTAGATTTACACATGCCTAAACGCAATGGATTAGAGTGTGCACGCTATATTCGTCAACAAATCGCATCACATGCTAAAACACCGATTATTCTGGTCAGTGCCAATAGCCAAGATTTGCAACAAACACGCTTAAAAGAAGCCGGTATTAATCTCTGCTTAGAAAAACCAATTGATGAAGCATTTTTACTTCATCACTTGTTACAATTGATTGGCAAAGCAGAAAAAAGTCAAGAACCCGCGATTGATTGGTCTTTATGTATTAAAAAACTCTCAGGGAATCAAGCACTTGCCCAAGATTTTCTTGGTCAGTTAGTCGATGAATTACGCAAAAATCGCCTTGAATTGATAACGTTATATGAGCAAGAGGAAATAACCGCTCTCGAAAAAGCCAGTCATAAACTCCACGGTGCATGTTGCTTCTCTGGCGTTACCCGATTACAACGCCAAGTTGCACAGTTGGAAAAACAATTATCTCAAGTTAAAACCATTCAAGAAGTACAAGCAACATTTCTAAAATGTATCGAGGAAATAGATGCGGTTATTCTTGAATATGAAACAACTTATACAACAACGGAAGTTTAACTATTCACAAAGCATTCAAGACAGGCGTTGAGTCGTTAGATCATTTTTAAATTTGGAGCCTTTATGAAAAATGCAATTTACGCACAATCAGGTGGTGTGACCGCCGTTATCAATGTATCAGCCTGCGCTGTGATTCAAACTGCGCGTCAACATCGTTCACAGATTGGGACCGTATATGCCGCTAAAAATGGTATTTTAGGTGCACTTCATGAGGAGTTGATTGATACTAACTTTGAAAGCGATGCTGACATTGCAAAATTAATGCATACCCCTTCTGGTGCTTTTGGTTCATGTCGACATAAATTAAAAGATGATGGCGCAGAATATGAGCGCTTAATCAATGTCTTTAAAGCGCATAATATTGGCTATTTTTTCTATAACGGCGGCGGAGATTCACAAGATACCGCTCACAAAGTCGCAACCATGAGTCAAAAAATGGGCTATCCCATCACGTGTGTTGGGATCCCTAAAACAGTCGATAATGATTTGCCTTTCACGGATGCGTGTCCTGGCTTTGGTTCTGTTGCTAAATATGTGGCTGTTTCTACCCGTGAAGCCGGTTTTGACGTTGCTTCAATGGCCTCATCATCCACCAAAGTATTTATTCTTGAAGTCATGGGCCGTCATGCAGGTTGGATAGCGGCTGCCAGCGGATTGGCAAGTCAAGCACGCAATGAGCCACCCCATTTAATTTTGTTTCCTGAGGTTCCTTTTCAACAAACACAATTTTTACAACGCGTACGTGATTGCGTGCAACAATATGGATATTGTGTGGTTGTCGCGTCCGAAGGTATAAAAGGAACAGATGGCCGTTTCTTAAGTGATTCTGGTCTTCGTGATGCATTTGGCCACGCGCAACTCGGTGGTGTCGCGCCTGTGCTCGCTCAACTGGTTAAATCTGAGCTACAACTCAAATACCATTGGGCTGTTGCCGATTATTTGCAACGCGCTGCCCGACATTTGGCATCCGCCGTGGATGTAGAGCAAGCCTATGCCTTGGGTAAAGCGGCTGTAGAATTGGCGTTAGCAGGCCATAATGCTGTCATGCCAATTATTGTACGTGAGAACGACTCCCCCTATCGCTGGTCAATTGGTCACGTGCCTTTAGCTGACGTTGCCAATCAAGAAAAGAAAATGCCAGCCGATTTCATCAGCGAAGATGGCATGGGCATCACTGAAAACTGCCGCCGCTATCTCGCACCGTTGATTCAAGGTGAGGCGTATCCACCTTATCTTGCAGATGGCCTACCAGATTATGTCCGGCTGCAAAATAAGCTGGCAGAAAAAATAATTTTGTAAAAATGACATATTGATCACAGCACTCAAGATTGCTTTCTCTCAAGGACGAGCGACTTAAGTTGGTACCATTCATCGTGCACGACAATTCATGTGCGTGCACTTCGAAAAAACTTTGTCTAAATAAAAGTTAAAACTTCCAGTATTCAAGCCTTTTTGACTCTTCTGGTGATTCATCTGAAGATCTTGATGCGCGAGACCACCACGAATGCAATATTCGTGGTTTCAGCTCTCTGCGAGGTCTTGAGGCAGGTTTGGGATAAAGCTGGTCTATAAAGTTATTTTCTATCGTAAACCGATGCTCATTGAATCCCAGGCGTTCATATTCATTAAATAAGCGATTAATCTCATTAAGATAGAATTCTTTAGTCCATAGGCTGTCATTATCACTCGCCCTTTCATTCTGAGCAAGCACACAAACAATATTAAAATGTTGCTCATTAAAACCTTGTTTTCTTTTTACTAACAAACAGATCAATGCTGCCGCATATCTACTTGAACCATGCGTCATCATCATGTCATACATCTTCGAAGAGAGTTGGACACCGTGAGATTGTACAATACGAAGTGCAACAAATAATTCGGCCATTTCTTCACGTTTTAACTGTTGAATATCATGTAATCTTGCCGCAGTTAATAATCTTTGCTGATGAAGCAGAGGCAGCGTTTTTAAAAATGCCGTCGTACATTCGATATTGCTAATCGCATCGAGCCAGACTTGATATTCTATTTTTGTATCAGATTTTAACAATAAGAAATAAGTATTTGTAAATTCTACGGGGTTTTCATGATCACTTACCGTCATAAACAGTGACTCTGTTAATAGATCATTTTTATGAAACCGCTTTAAACACCGCAAATAGTCATCAGCATCTGAAAGCCAGGAGCGACATTGTTTTATTTTCTGTAATAATTTATCTTCTGTTTTTGTATTCAATATTCGTGCGGAACGGAGGATCTTAAAGCCCGTGATGCTATCACGCTCAGCTTTAAAACACGCACGATCAAATCGATAGCTCTCAGAAGGGCCATCCGTATGATCAGCCAGCACATAACGACGATCTTTATCATCACGATTATCGACAGAACTCTTATCCAATATATGAACATGTGTCGTAATAAACTCAGATGCACCGTTGTCTATGAATAGACGAATCAACGCAGCGGCATAGATTGGGACACGATTTTTTATGATGATATCAAAATTTGTTTGGGTCAATGCCGAGGGAGGCGGCTGATAAAAGGAACGTCCTGTATAGCGTGACGATCCTCTGTTCTTCATAACAATCTTCGGGTCACTGTTTTTAGGTGAGCCGCTATATAAAATATGGAGTGCAGAATATAGCGTTGGTTCTTCAGTGATTCGAGAAACGACCGATTTATTTAGTTTTTCTAGTACTAGATTCACGTTGTCTACTGTCAGTATGTTTGAACAACTCAATAGATGAAGTATTCCAACAGCGTCATCAGAAAAATCGATCTTAAAATAATCAGGATTAGACAGATCATTGATATCAATTCCTGCATTTTTGAGAAGTTTTTGCGCATAATCGTTGTTTGTCATATTATTTCCACAGATATTATATTAAGAGGATGCACTAATAGCATGCTTGGGGGCAATGATATGAAAACAGCACACATCATCAAAGATTGCTCAACATGTTTGTTTGATGCCAGATTGTATCATGTGTTTATTTTAGGATCAAACTTGTTTAAATTAAACAACTATACCCAATAAATCTCAAAACACACGAGTCTGAAACGATTGGGTATATTGCTGGGCGTGATAAAAAGCCGTTAGATTGATTTTACTTTAGTGGCGCGTTGCTTCCATACATAAAGGCCCAAGGCTGGCAGCAACATAATGACAATTCCTAAGCTAAAAATGAAGCGGAAATAACTTGCACCGCCGATACCAGTCGCTTCTTCAGGTGGAAAAAACCCAACCACCAAGGTAATGATGCAACCGACTAGACCAAGCAAACACACTATGATGTATCCTGCCTTGCCGCCGGGCACAGCAAATGGTCTATGACGTTGTGAATATTTGAATTTTAAACGCAAAGCCGCAATGAACATCATAACGTACATTAAAATATAAAGTTCGGTACTCAATGCAGTAAACAGCCAATAAAAAGCATTGACCGTTGGTAACAACAGCACACCACCACATAATAAAGTGACTAAAATTGCTTGAAGTAACAAGACACGTGATGCAACACCATGTTGATTGAGTTTATAAAGCCCTTTGGGTAAAAATCCATGATCAGCGGCCAGCAATAATCCTTTGGCAGGAGAGATAATCCAATTAATCATGCTGCCAACACTGCCCAGTAAGATCATGACCACTAGAACGGGCATCAAGCCGGCTAAATGATAAGAAGCTAGAAAATGGTTAAATGCTTGCATCACCCCTTGAACCAATTCTATTTTTTCGCGTGGAAGAACAATGGCAATCGCCAACGAGCCCATAATCATTGTAATGAGAATGAGTATCACTGAAAAAAAGATAGCCCGAGGGAAGTTACGTTGTGGATCATTCACATTACGCACATGAACTGCAGCAAGCTCCATGCCTAAAAAAGAAGTCATAATGGCAGTCAATGACACCCAAGATTGGGTTTGATGCCAATCGGGTAACAGCGCACGCCAATTTAAATTCACTGCGCATGGATTACCTTTAATCATCCAGATAATAGCAAGTACAATAATAAGACCAATTGGAATCAACATTCCAATAACAGCACATATGCCCGCAAATTTTGCCGAAGCACGTAATCCAGATAAACCCAAGATCGTGAGAGACCAGAAGACCGCCAAAATGACGCTAATAAGATAGAATTTATTTTGTGCCAATGCAGGGTTAATCAAATATGCTAATGTACCTGCAATGAACGACAGAATGGTAGGATACCAGGCCATGGTATTAATCCATTGCAGCCAAATGGTAAAAAACGCCATATTACTGCCATAAGCATGGCGAACCCAACTGTAGATCCCCCCCTCTTCCTCGGCCCAAGTGGAAGAAAGCTCTGCCGAAACCAAAGCGACGGGTATTAAAAAAACAATCGCCGACAATACAAAGAAAAAAACCAAAGACGAGCCAAATAAGGCCGTCGCTGGCAAGTTTCTTACGCTGTCAATGGCACCTGTGATTAGTAAAATCAGTGCAACCACAGATATTTTTTCTGTTGATAGTGCTTTCATGCGCTGCAATCAGAAGGGAAAGTACGCAGTATAGATGAATTATTGGGGACATGGAAGCATCTATGCGTTTTGGTTGTTTTTTAAGAAACATTGGCCGCCAAGAACAGCAGCCAACGAGAGAATATCCCTTGCGCAAGACACTACTCAGGTTTTTGCACAATAAACTGATAGCTCATCGTAATTAAGCCTAAACGATCCGCTTCACACAATGCTTCGGTATGACGTCCTAGTCGTTCAAACAAAGTTAAGAAATGCTTAGGTATAATTTTGATGTAGCTCAGTACGCGAAACAGCGGATAGAGGCGATCAAAAAAGCGACTGGCTTGGCGAATTAAAGGTTCTTGAGCGCCATCCATACTTGGATTGCGACTCGCTACAATTTTAAAGCCTGCATTAGTCAGTGCCTGTTCATAGTCCTCCACAGAAGGCGTGCCAATTGCACCAACCAATGGTTTGATCTGCTTCATCAATTCAACATGATGTGGATTCTCAGGCTTGTAACCAGGTAATTTGACCCATTCAGTTAGGGCTAATTTTCCACCCGGTTTTAAAACACGATACAATTCTTTAAATAGTTTTTCCAAATTTCGACTCAGTGACAGTGCTTGAATTTCGTAGATGCAGTCAAACGTGTTGTCTTCGTAAACAAAAGGGAGTTCATTAAAGTCTGCATTAACAAACTGGCATTGTTTATCTAAATCATTCTCTTTTGCAAATTCGATAGCACTGTTTAATTGACCTTGATCAATATTGATGCCTGTGATGCGAGCACCGGTAGAAGAGGCTAAATGAGCAGCTACACGCCCTTTTCCACAGCCAAGCTCAAACACATTATCGCCTTTCTTCATTCCCAATCGTTGTGAAAACTCTTTTTCATAAGCTAATTGATTACGAATAATATTTTCATGCGGATTGAGTGTCGGTGGAATGTACATTTTTTCAACTTCACCAACAGCACACAAATGGTTGATCACACCATACCAATTCAGAATATTTTCTTTTACTTCTTTATAATTCACTTTTTTAGTATCGCTAATGGCCTCACCACGCTCCCAATCACAATTGTATATTTCGTATGATTTAACAAACGCATCAACCTCGGGCTCAGATAGATTATAAATCGCTTTTAATGCGTTCCAAGCGGTCGATATGCGATATGCTTTTGAAGTGGGATTTAGGGTCATCATAACAGGCTCTCCATGTCCTTGAGATACAGAATTTACGAAAAACACCGAGCGCTTCGTTTCAATCTCGGCGTTTTTCCTAATTCCTAAGATATTAAAATAGATACGCTTCAATCATCCTAGCAGGAAATGAGGGCCATTATCAATCATTTCTCTTTTTACGATGACAGGGCGGAGATGGAATGATTTGCCCACCCTGTCTTTGCCACTCATCCTGGGTATACAATGATAAGGAAATTGCATGCAAACCTGTATTAAATTCTGCGGCTATAATAGAATGAACCAGGCGTTGGCGAGCAACACGACTTAAACCTTCAAATTGCGGAGAAACAATCACCACCTTAAAATGTGTTTCGGCATCTTTAGGAACGCGATGTTGATACGATTCGTTTTCGATGTGAATATGTTGTGGTATGAGCGCGTCGGATAATATTTGATGTAGTCTATCGGCTCGAGACATGGCTGCCTGCATAATAATGTTATCTAGATAGACATTTTACCTAAATACGGAGAACCTGTCTTCAAGAACAAGACCGTGAACAGTTATTAACTTTATCAATTCTTATTGAGGAACACTTACGATGCAAAAGAACAAAGGATTTACACTGATTGAAATCATGATTGTGGTTGCTATTATTGGTATCTTAGCATCCATTGCCATTCCAGCTTATCAAAACCACGTGATTCGTGCACGCGTTATGGAAGGACTAACGTTGGCATCATCGGCTAAATTAGCGGTAGCTGAAGCAGTGGTTTCTAACAGTGGTATGCCAGCTGGACATATTGCCATGGGTTATGAGGGTCCTAAACCAACAGAAAATGTGACATCGATTGTGCTCGATCATAACAGTGGTGATATTATCATTACCTATACGCCTAAAGCGGGTAACGGCACCATGGTTTTAAGCCCTGTTGTTCAGCCTACCGGCGAAATCACATGGGGCTGTAAAGAAGGCACGTTGCCTGCAAAATACCGCCCAAGTGAATGTAGATAAGTTATAAAGTCAATGTTTACGCAGAAAAACGTTCATCAATTCTATTTCCCAAGCGTTGATGAATGTTTTCAAACCCTCTGTTACTCATGACCAACACCGCGTCTCCAGCTTGCACGTTGTTCGCGACCCATTCTACAATTGTTCCTGTATCAGCCAAAATATGATGCGGAAATTGCCAATGTCCAGTGATGGACGTGTGGTCAAATTCTTTTGGGTTTAGTACATAAGCCTCATCAACACCGTCTAAAGCATGCGCCATCGCCTCTACATGCACACCCGTGCGCATCGTATAAGAAGCAAACTCCATCACCGCCAATATCCGCCGATGCCGGCCACTTTGCTTCAAAGCCTGTACGGTCTTTGCCATGGCGGTGGGATGATGTGCAAAATCATCGTACACTGTCACTTGATGTTTGTTTGATCTGACTTCCAAACGACGCTTCACTGGCGTAAATTGGGCCAGGGCTTTCGCAGCCACTTTCGGCTCGACACCCGCATAATAACTCGCAGCGATTGCAGCCAGCGCGTTTTCAACATTAAACGCACCGATCAAAGACCATTGTACTTCTGCAACCAATTTATTTTGGTGAAAGACCTGAAAAACAGAGCCAACTTGATCTTGTATCACCGCGCGCCAAGTCGCATCTGCTTGTAAACTGAGCTCAGCAATTTGGCTATAAACGCCTTGCTGCAGCACTTCGTTTAATGCCTTGTCTTGCTTAGGCTTAATGACCCAACCTGATGGCGGAATGGTTCGCAATAAATAATGAAATTGTTGCTGTATCGCGCTCAGGTTTGCATAAATATCCGCATGATCAAACTCTAAATTATTTAATATGGCAACCTGTGGATGGTAGTGCATAAATTTAGGTCTTTTATCAAAGAAGGCTGTATCATACTCATCTGCTTCAATCACAAACCATTCGCCTTTACCTAATCGTGCGCTGGTTTGAAAATCACTGGCCAAACCACCGATTAAAAAGCCCGGTTCTAATCCTGCTTTATCCAAAATAAGCGCTAGCATCGATGTCGTTGTGGTTTTACCATGTGTACCAGCCACCGCCATGACACGGTAACGTGGTAAGATATGCTCAGCCAGCCACTGTGGGCCAGAAGTATAGGGTTTACGTGCCTCAAGAACCGCCTCCATCACCGGCATGCCACGTTTAATCGCATTACCAACAACAACACAATCAGCACGTAGCGCATCGGTTGTATCTTCATACCCTTCGGTCCAACGAATACCAGATGCCGCTAATAAGTCACTGACGGGAGGATAACAGTTGGCATCGCTGCCTGTCACAGTAAAGCCAGCTTCCCTTGCCAACAAAGCCAACGCACTCATAAAGGTGCCACTTAAACCCAAAATATGTAAATGCATATCGTTATCCTTCATAGCAAAATTATCTAAAAGCTGAAAACATTACGTTATTAGCCATTCGTCATCGTTGAACGTACGTGTGTTTCATTGTGTTGTTGCTCTCGCTCATCAATAGAGCTTTTTTTAAGTTTGGACTTCAAATAAGAATAATGACTTTTTTTCATTACAGCTCCAGTCTCTATCGCTTCGTTTTTCTCATCTTGACTGGCAAATGAAACTGGAGCGCCATCGGCATTGACAAGCTCACGGTATTTCATAGCGCCATAAGTAATGATTTTACCATCGGCTATAACGTATTTACGTTGTTTATAGGTCGATATAGCAACGTCCAGTCCTTCTGCTTGCGCTTTTATTAATTCAGCCCCACTTAGTTTAATACCAGTCAATGCATGCACTGGTTGACGGCACTTGTACGCAGCTTGCGTGATTACGAAACCTGTTGTTATCAACTCATTTTTTTGATTTTCATCGATGAAATCAGCTGGCTCACCCGTTTCTGTATAGACGTATTTCTGACGATTTTTGTAAGTCTCGAAAGTAACAACTTCTTTGTTTTTTCGCAACGCGTTCAATACTTCTTCAGAGAGATCAGCCACTCGCCTACCATTGATGGCATAAACCAAATCTTTTAGTCTAGGTGGTTTATGGCAAAAAAACCCTGGACCAAAAGCAGTTTGATGGGCTCTTTTGGGGCTTATTCGCGTGTTGGGGTCATCTTTTTGTGCGCTACACATAATCAGTCACATGATGATGAATATAGATTGATAATATCACATAAACAGCATCTAACAACCCGTAAAACCCAACGATACAACACATTACGGGTTGTTGGAGGATACTAATGTAAGGCGTGATGACCACGAATAGCGCGACATAAGTACTGTTTCAACTCATGCTCACTTAAATGCACCATGTTTTTTTGAATAATTTGTTGAACCATACACAAAATTTGTTTCTTGAGATGTTTTAACAATAAACCCTCTATGGCGGGTGGCATCAAAAGAACCAATGATTCATAAGCATGTTTATTGCGACCTGCATTCAGTTTGAGCGCCATTTCTCTGGCAAAATTTTCTACAGCATGATCATGTGTGGTTTTTTCAGGTTCGTAAGCGCCTCTGGCAAATCCCGGCGACTGATAGTGACCGGGACGGTCAGTGTCCAAATCATGATTTTTTAATCGGTTTTCGGGATGTTTGATTTCATCAATGAGGTTTAGTTTTTCGATATGTTGATCATATTCGTAAATACGACAATCATTTGAATTTGCTACCATTATCCATTTCATAGCACACACTCCATTAGACTCGATTGATATGTTATATCGTTATCACTGAGCTGCTACTCTCTCTTACTTCCTCCCGCGAGCAACGATTTATCCAGTTCAGAATCACCTGTATAAATTATAGACAATAATGGCGTGTTATGCCGAATTATTTTTTCTCAATACTGACTTGTTGTACCACTGGATCCAGCCATGGGCCAGAAATTTTGTAAGTATAACCACTGATTTGTTGCATACCTTTATTGATCAAATTACTCGCGACCCAGGTCGCTACTCCAGCGATAGGGCCACCAGCAATCGTGGCAACAATGGGTAAACTGGCAGTGATATACGGCGTAATGCGTAAGTTCATATCGTATAAGTGCTTACTTAAATCTAAATCACCATTCATTCGGGCATACGCCACGGGGCCATCAATATAGCTGTCATGTGTGCTCATCACGCCTTGTTTGATTTGAAACGAACCTTTAAAAATATCAAAACTATAACCATCTTCAGATAAATCACTGAAATCAAGTTGTAAGCGTCTCGGTATCGTTTGTAAACTCAATATACTCAATAACTTACCCAGTCCTAATTTTTCTTCCGTTTCTTTATCAAAATGACTAATTCGGCCATTTTTAAACACCAGCTCCATATCACCACTCAAATGACTTAATGAGAAATCATAAAAAGCACCTTGCCATTTGCCTTTTAAAGTACCGCGACCACGGTGTGCCTGCACAACTGGTTTCACATGCCAACGCTCTAAACTTTTACTCAAATCGCGCATTTCAAAATTGACATTTAAATGAGATTCATCTGGACCATTTAATACTTTCCATTCTCCATTTAAGTTAAAACGATATTCCGGTGCTGCCACAACCGCTTCATCTAAACGCCAAAGCGTTGGTGTACTGGTTGCTTTTACCTGTACGGCCCCTACTTGCACATCACGTACCTTCAAATCATTAATGGACAGTGAAAGATTAGGAATATCTTTTGGTTTTAATGTCAACTTCGCATCATGCTGTTTCTTTGTAACAACTTGATGCGCTTGCTGTAAATAAATGCGCTTAAAATCGCCGGATAAGGCATGTTTAGACACAGAGTAATGCAAATCACCCGAAACATCTGCTTGCTCAATATGCAATTTCCAGTCATCTCGATTGACGGGATGCATGCTTAATGCGACTTGATGAAACTTTTGATTCAATAAATATAAATCGTCTATTTTCAAATCAATACTTTGAATCACGTCCCATTCTTGAGTTGATTTTGTCTCTGCTGTTAAGGCATGCCAAGTATCACGCCAGTCGGCTAAATCAACGGTGGGTAAAGACGCGGTGATTACCAAACCTTTATTGTTTTGAGTGACAAACTTTCCCTGTCCAACATGAATATGCCCGTGATCCAATTGATAACGCTCGGCATTGTTCGCTAAAAAAATCTGTCCGCGTAATTGATGGTTATAATCCCACTGCAAACGCAACTGTTTAGGATCAAAACGAATATCCATGGTCGTGGGAGCAATATCAGGCTCTTTTTTCCCCAATGGGCTTGGTAAATCAATACCAAAACCTTCTAAACTTGAGTCAACATGTAGTTCGTCAGGATCAGCTGGATTTGCGTAAATAGTCCATAAAGCCGCTGCACGCAATTGACCAGAAGTCAGCTTTAACCACGGCGCTTGAAAGTTTTTTTCCAAATAATCTGCACTGGCCTCCGCTTCAATACTTAAAACAGTCCCCTGTTTCGGTTTAATCAATGATTGCGCGTGTAAAGAAATCGGTGCACCACCCAGCTCACCACGCAACTCACCATCTGTCAGCCCATATTCGTTAAAATGTAATACACCGCTTACATCATCAACATGTATATTTGCAACGGGGAAATGAATAGTGATTGGATTTTGATCTAAACTAAGCGTACCCAGTGCCATAACATGGTCACTTTCCGGATACAGGGGAATATCTAAACGTAAATCTAAAGCAACGTCATTACCAATCTCAATCGCACGCCAACGTGATAAATGATCACGAAGTGGTGTTGCGAAAATATACCCCTTCACTTGCTCACCTGATGCTTGTACCTGCCCATGAATTAACAAAGACTCTCGCCCAAGACCAATGTTGGGAATTGATAAGTTGATTTGATGAATCATCACACCATGTAAATTGGCTTGGTCAATATTGACAATCAGACTACGTTTATCAACAATCAAATCAGCATCAATATCACGATTCATTGGCCAATCTTTATTAATTAATAAATTAACACCGCTTAAATGGCTAACGACAGAAAACTCTCCAGGTTGATTGTCAAAAGGGAAATCCGATAATTTGCCATTCAATGTCACACGACCACTGGCATGCGCAATCCGCTTGATATCTTGTTTTAACCAAGTATCTAATTTGGGTTTTAAATATTGAGACGGTAAATAGGTCATAAATTTTTTCGCATTTTTCGCGGAAAAATCGGCAGACAACTGCATATGGGCTTCAGGGGTTTTAGGATTATCCAGCACCCCATTCGCACTCAAGACCAAGTCAGGATGACTTAGTACCAATCTATCCAAGCTCACACGATAACCATTACTCAGAGACTTCCACGCCAAGTCTGTATTCAATAAATTAAAAGTGAGTGCAGGTTGTTTTTGCGGAGAGATGGTGACATTTTCACCATCCAGGCCCAAATGACCTTCAGTTGGCTCCCAATACAGAACCCCGGATAGATGAGCTACCCCCGGCACTGTCGGTGTTGCTTGCCATCCTAAATCAGCAAAGCGTGTGAGGACATAACTGACTTTTTCATTGGTGATGATCACTTGGGTGTCATTTAAATCACCGCGAGGTTTTTTTGCAAACAAAGATTGTACACTTTCTGGCCATGAAATATCGGCATTGGCAAGTGGCGCCAGTAAAATGTTTTTTACAAATAACGTGTATGAGTCATTCGCGGCAGTGTAATCAAGTTGAAACGCATTTTCAGGCCAAATCACATCGTCTAAATGCAATTGCAGGTGATCTGCCACCAAATGCCAGCCTTTGTTTGCATTTCTTTTCCAGGCAAAATTACCTGATAATCCTTGAAGCCGTCGCTCTTTAGGTTGGTTCCCGCCCGTCTCTGTCCAAGCAAAATCGTCGAGACGAATGACCGATTGTACATTGCTTAAATGCCCTTGATCTAAATCTACCCACAATTTGACATCACATTCACCTTGCTTAATTTTAACGGGTAAATTGGGTAATAAACTCTGCCATTGGTTCGGGAAAAAATGGGATGTGGATAAATAAACATGACCAGCTAATGTTTTTAGATCATCGGGATCAACGGTTAAATCAGCCACCACTGAAAAAGCGGTTGATGCTTCTTGTGCCAATTGTGCTGTACCAGATAAACGTAAATGACCACTGCCGTTTTTCACTTTAAGTGTGACATGTTGTAACGGCAAAACACTGTTATCTTGTAACCGTATAGTCAACGCCACATTATTCAAGACGATGGTATCTTGTGATAGCAACCAAGCTAACATCGGTAAATAGGCTTTTTTATCTGCCGCAGCAACAGACGGATTTGATTGTAATCCATCCACAGTCCACTGCGAGTCACTGATTTGACGTAAAGTAATCGCAGTTTCACGCACATACAACACACCCGGTTGTACTTGCCAGCGCCACAGAGAGCGCCATAGATTAATTCCAACCTGCAGCTGATTAACGACAACCGCTTGATGACTGGCGTCGTTAAATTTAACATTGTCCATTTTAATGACGGGCTGAAACCAATACCAACCTGTTTCTAAATCACCAATACTCACAGGCTGACCTAATAAGACAGACAATTGTTGTTCGATTTGCGTTTTGTATTGCTTAACCAAAGGGGTCATAGCGCGAAAAATAGAAAACAAAATGGCAAATAAAACGAATAAAGTGGCAGCGGCCACCCACAGTTTTTTTGTCCATTTTAGAAAATGCGTTTTATATTTCATTGTTGCACCACATCAACACCTCTCGGCACTGTAAAATGAAATAATTGTGTCGCTAGTTTCGGATTGGTTTTTACATCGGAAAGCGTTATCTGAGTGCGTTGGCCCAGTTGATCGAACAGTATCATCTGACTCAATTGCTGTGCTTTAAAAACCAATTGGATTTTTTCAAAATTGGCTTTCGCTGATCGGGCTAACAGCGTAAACACCTCTCGTGATGCCGTGGCTGTCTTGGTAACTTGAAAGTCTTGTTTAAGCATCGCTGGATCTTCACTTAAAAATAAAGCAGCAACCCCACCAATGGCTTTGGTCTGTTTTTTCACAGAAACCTGCTCTAACTCTTTGTCATATATCCAAATGTGTTTGCCATCTGCAACCACCAATTGTGAGGTCGGTTGATTGGTTTGCCAACGAAATAAACCTGGGCGTGATAATGCCATACGACCAGACGTGGTTCCAATATGACGTCTTTGCGCACGGACTTCCTGAGTAAAGGAAGCACTGAGGGTATGAATCACACCGAGCTTAGCTTGTAAAACAGCGCTATCATCTTGAGCCGCGATAGCAAAATCAGTCCAAAACAAAAACCCCAGCATCACCACCGCCATGCATGAAATCTTCTGAAGTTTATTGGGTATATAAGCGATATACCAACAACGGCAAGAGGCTATTGTCTTTCTCACGATTCATCTCCTGCCATAGAAGAACCCACTAATACATCTCGAAAACCACCCTCTAACGGGCCTACAAGACCAGTACGTTCCATTTCTTCGACTAAACGAGCCGCACGGTTATAACCAATTTTAAAGCGTCGTTGCACCGATGACACGCTGGCTTTACGTGTTTGAATAACAAATTCAACGGCTTGATCGTACAAAGGATCGGCATCTTCGGTGGATTCACGATCATCTAAACCATCACTTTCACCATTTTCCCCGGCTGTTTGTAAAATAGACTCAATGTAATTGGGGGCGCCACGTAAACGCCAATCATCTGTGACACGATGAACTTCTTGATCATCAACAAAAGCACCATGAACACGTAACGGCGCACCCGTACCTGGTGCTAAGAAAAGCATGTCACCATGTCCAAGGAGTTGTTCTGCCCCTTGTTGATCTAAAATCGTCCGCGAATCAATTTTAGACGATACTTGAAACGAAATACGTGTTGGAATATTTGATTTAATTAAACCCGTGAGAACATCTACAGAAGGCCGTTGTGTTGCCAAAATTAAATGAATACCTGCTGCACGTGCTTTTTGTGCGATCCGCGCAATCAGTTGTTCTACTTTTTTACCGACCACCATCATCATATCCGCCAATTCATCAATCACAACGACGATATATGGCAATGGCATTAAAATAGGTGCCTCAGCACTCATGCTATCGGTTGGTTTCCAAATAGGATCAGAGATGGTTTCGTTGCGCGCTTGTGCATCACTGATTAAGGTATTAAAACTCTGCAGATTACGCACACCTAACGCTGCCATTAAACGATAACGCCGCTCCATTTCTGCAACACACCAACGCAAGGCACTGGCTGCTTCTCGCATATCGGTCACGACAGGTGTTAACAAGTGGGGAATATTGTCATAAATAGAAAGCTCCAGCATTTTGGGATCAACCAAAATTAAACGTACTTGCTCCGGTGTTGCTTGAAATAAAAGACTCAAAATCATGGCATTAATGCCCACCGATTTACCTGAGCCGGTGGTTCCAGCCACCAACAAATGTGGCATTTTGGCTAAATCCACAACCATAGGATGACCGGCAATATCTACCCCCAAGGCCAACGCTAAAGGAGACACGGCTTGTTGATATACTTCTGAAGAAAACACATCTGATAAACGCACCATCGCTCGATTCGGATTCGGTAACTCAATTCCAACGACTGTTTTGCCAGGAATGATTTCCACAACACGCACGCTCGTTACAGAGAGTGATCGCGCGAGATCTTTAGCCAATGCGGTTAGACGACTTACTTTCACACCAGCCGCTAATTGTAACTCAAATCGCGTGATAACGGGTCCTGGGTGCACGGCAACCACATCCACATGGATACCAAAGTCGAGTAAATGTTGTTCAACATCGCGTGATAACGTTTCCAATGCCTGTGGCTCATACCCGCCGAATGGTTGGCCTGGCTGCCCTTTTTCCAATAGCTCAAGCGATGGCATTGTGCCAACCGCAACTTTTTTGACCACCGCTTGCGATGGCTCTTTTTTAACAACAGTCGGCTCTGGCGGTGCTTTTTTATTGAGTAGTGTTGGCATATTTGGCAACAAACGTGGTGCCGGTTTGTCTTTTTTGTTCACGACATCCGCTCGAGAAATCACAGGTAAAACTTGATTCACTTTGACAAGTGTTTCTTTAGGTCGTGCTTCTATGTTATTAATCTGCTCACGTATCCAAGCAATCGCTATTTTTCCACCAAGCACACCGTAACGACATGCTAATAAAGTATAACGACCTACCACTTCGACCACACGCAACCAAGAGAGACCGGTCAACCAGGTCATCCCGACTAACAGCAGTGCCATCACAAACAGAAGTGCGCCTTGTACATTGAAAGATTGGCCAAAAAAAACCACCACCGAACGTCCAACGATACCACCAGAAAAAGAAATACCAACCGCATGATTGGCTTGTACTTGTAAACTCAATAAACCACATGATCCAACCAGGGCTAACAATAACCCCACACCACGAAATATAACGGTCGTTTCATCTAACATTTGCAGATGACGGCGCTCAATCAAAACCACGGCAGCTACATAGGTCATAAACAAAGGAATCAAGTAAGCCACATAACCAAACACCCAATAACTTATCCAGGCCAAGTAAACACCCACTTTTCCACCAGCGTTAGCAGCATGAACAGGCGTTTTAGACAAAGGCGTCCATCCAGGATCAACGGCTTGATAAGTGACTAAAGATAAGAAAATAAACAAAGCAACGGCCAAAACCAGAATAAATCCACCTTCAGCTAAATGTTTGCTTAAAAAATGAGAAGAGGCTTGATGAGAAGAAATTGCCTCCGATACCTTCTTATGTTTTTCCATGGGTATTCTAAAGACTCACGTTTTATCATATTATCTCGACATACTACCACAAAAGAGACCGTATAAAAATGAATACACCCCGTCATCATCGATTAATTATTTTAGGTTCTGGCCCTGCTGGATATACTGCGGCCATTTACGCAGCACGCGCTAATCTTAGCCCTGTTGTTATCACCGGGATGGAAATGGGCGGCCAGCTGACAACAACAACCGACGTCGATAATTGGCCTGGAGATGTCGAGGGACTGCAAGGGCCTGCCTTAATGGAGCGGATGCAACGCCACGCAGAACGTTTTCAAACCCAAGTTATTTTTGATCATATTGTTAAAGCCGATCTCGGTCAGCGCCCTTTTCTATTACAAGGCGATACTGAAACCTACTCTTGTGATGCCTTAATCATCGCCACTGGTGCGTCAGCACGTTATCTGGGCTTAGACTCAGAAAAAGCATATCAAGGTAAGGGCGTCTCTGCTTGCGCGACTTGCGATGGTTTCTTTTATCGAAACAAATCTGTTTGTGTCATTGGTGGAGGCAATACCGCCGTTGAAGAAGCGTTGTATTTATCCAATATTGCCGCCCACGTCACTTTGGTACACCGCCGAGACAGCTTACGTGCCGAAAAAATCCTACAAGATAAATTATTTGAAAAAGCACGTACAGGAAACGTTTCGTTAATTTGGAATCACACATTACAAGAAGTATTAGGCGATAACAATAAAGTAACCGGCGCTCTCTTGCGCGATGTACAAACCGACAAACTGAGTGACATTCCTGTTGACGGTGTTTTTATCGCCATCGGACACACGCCTAATACCGCTTTATTTCATAATCAATTGAATATGCGTGATGGTTATTTAACGATTCGCTCAGGTTTAGAAGGTATGGCAACTGAAACCAACATTCCAGGTGTTTTTGCGTGTGGAGACGTGGCGGATCATGTTTATCGACAAGCCGTTACCTCAGCTGGGTTTGGTTGCATGGCAGCACTGGATGCAGAAAAATACTTAGATTCAATGTGACTCACTTTGGTCATTAAAAATTAAATTTGTTCTTTTTGTGCCGATTGCATATAATGTGATTTTTGACCAAATAAAGATCACCTTATATGCAATCAGATTACGATGTTGTGACTGTTGGAGCCGGCCCCATCGGCGCACTAACGGTATGGGGATTGGTTCGTCAAAACCCCAATCTACGGGGCAAAATTCTCGAAAAATATCAAGAGCCACAACGTAAACATACGTTGCTCATGCAACATCGGCAATTAAAAAAAGTCATTGATGCTGCTATTCCTGAACATGAACAATCCGCTTTTTTCATTTCCAATGATCCCATCGCAGCCCTCTATCGACGCCTTCAAAACGATGCACGCATCCGCACCAATGAATTGCAAGCCATTCTTTTAAATGCATTAGAGCCACACCATGTTGATATTGAATATACAAAAGTGGAGCCTGATACACTGCATAGTCAAATTTTTATGACATATCCAAATGTCAAATTAGTTCTGGGTGCTGATGGCGTTAAAAGTACGATCAATCAAACATTATTTCCACCGGATAATCAATATAAACAAGTATTTGATTACTTATTGGTCTTACGTTACGAAGTCACTGGTGCCGTCAATGCTGATTTTAATCACGAGCTCAAGCTGTACGAGCAAATGTCACACCTCGGTATCATTGCATCAGAGATTATAGGTAAAACGGTTGATAACAAAACACCTGTCACCTTACAGATTGTTATTTCAAAAGAGGATTATGAGCCGCTGCAATCAGCTAGTTTTAAAGAACCGATCACGCTAAAAAACCTTCATCATCAGGATAAAAAAACCCTATCACATGGCCTGGAAACATTCGTGACCAATTACTTAGCCCAATTATCTTGGCGAAAGGGTATTTTGTCCGATTCGATTAAAATTTCCGCTATTGAAGCACCTGCAACGGCGGTTAAACAGGTTTTCATTTGCAATGAATCCACTCATCAAGTACCCGTGGTTTTAATCGGTGATGCCAGCCTTGGTCTTTCTTATTTTAAAGGGCTCAATGCCGGCTTAGAATCCACAGCGAAACTTCTAGAGATGCTTTCAGATCAAACCATATTTAAAAACCCAGCACACATCATCGACCGTCTTACACATTATCAAAATTGGTTTTTAAATAAATTTGTACCTAAAAAAATCAAAGAAGTCGCATTATTCAGTGTGACACGGGTTAGACCATTATATTACCTAATGAGGACAGTCCAATTTTTTAAATCAGGCTCGCTCGTCAATGCCATGCATTCGGAAAATCCTTTTATACAAAATTATCTGAATCTTAAAGAAAACATGCCTTCGTTGCATACATGGCAGATCAAAAAATACCCTCACCGCTCTTATGATCCGGTTATTTCTGAACAATTTACTTTTGTTCCTTTTGAACACACCTTAAAAAAAATCACGAAGCTTTTTTCCGATTATTTCACGCCATATAAATCCTTTTTTCATTTTAAACACGATATTCAACAACCTCTATTTGGGATAGGCCATCTCTATATTGGCGTTTTAAAAATATTCTTAAGTATCACCAAACAAGACGGATTATTTTTCTTAGATGGTTTATTAACATTGATTCGAGGCGCGCTAGAAATTGGATTAACGCCGCTTTCTTGGACGTTAAAACCACTGATTCGCGCTATCATAACGGTTTTTTCACCGCTAAAAACGATTGAAACCAATGTAGGCGTTCAACGCACAGCCAAGCAAGGCTTAGATTATTTAGCCAATGAAAATCTAAAAGAATATGTGAGTGAATATGAGGAGTTTCCTCCCATTGATCTGTATAACTTGCGTGCTGTTGCCAATGATCTGCATCGAAAATATGAAAAAGCCTGTTATCGCCATCAAAAAACGCATATTTCTGCCGAAAATGAATATCGATTATTCAGTAACACGCAAGACAAAAAAACATCCCAACAAGATTTGGAGAATTATTTTTCGTTGTTTAACTCGGGAGGCAGCATACCCAACAAAGCTTCATAAACGGCTTGCTGACGCACGGTCGCACGGTTACCTTGAAATAAGAAACAACGCGCGGTGGTTTTTTGAGTCGGTAAAAAAGACCATGCGATCCAGACCGTTCCAACCGGCTTATGGCTAGTGCCACCATCCGGCCCAGCAATACCACTGATAGCAACCGCTATTTGCGCCGCGCTTTGACGTAACGCCCCTTCAACCATTTCGCGTACTGTTTCTTCACTAACCGCCCCGTATTCAGCTAATGTTTGCGCTGATACACCCAGTAAGTCTTGTTTAGCTTGATTAGAATAGGTGACAAACCCTCTATCAAACCATGACGAACTGCCAGAGCAATCCGTTATCGCTGCAGCTAAACTACCCCCAGTACACGACTCTGCAACTGCACAGCTCCACTGGTGCTGGCGTAAATATTCGCCCAACTGCTTTGCCAATGCATAACACGCTTGCTCACAGGCTAATTGAGAATCTTGTCTAGAAAATGTCACGGTATACTTCCTTCTTTACATAAATAATTCGTCTAAGAAGTTTGTCAAACTTTGTAATGAGCGTTGCGCTGCTTTTGCTTGGTACATCAAACCCAATGAGGGATCATGGGCTTTCGGATTCGTAAACGCATGTTGCGTTTGTCCATACCAATGCATTTGCCAATCTGCACCCGCTTTTGTCATTTCATCACCAAAAGCCTGTACTTGTTCAGGCGTTGCCATCGGATCATCATAACCGCTGAAGCAAAGGACTTTTGCTTGAATAGGGTGTGTCATCAAATAGTCTGGCTTTTGCAATAAACCGTGAAAACTCACAGCACCCGCAATATTCGCACCTGTGCGAGCTAAATCCAGGGCACACATCCCACCAAAACAAAATCCAATCACCGCAATGCGTTGATTATCGACTTCAGACATCATCACCATTTCATCTAAAGCTGCTTGTATTCTCGCGCGCAATAAGCGCCGGTCATTAGCCAGTGGCTGCATCAGTGCTTGTTTTTCGTCCGTGGTCTCACCAATACGCCCTAGGCCGTACATATCGACTGCAAAACCAATGTAACCCAATTTTGCCATCATATCTGCTTTCTGACAGGCAAATTCATTTCTACCCGACCAGTCATGAACAACAATCACAGCAGGGCGAGGTTTTTTTGCTGAGTCATCGTAAGTCAAATAACCATGTAATGCTTGTTCACCATGATGATATACGTAATTGGATGCGTGCATAAAATCTTCCCGATCAAACTTAAATTCATTCTCCAGCGCCCCGTCTTCAGGTAAACTAAATCGACAGAACCACAACACGTTGAGAGTGATTGCACTTATGGTCCCAAACACAACCACATTACTACAACGAGCTTATACATTACATCAAGCCAACCAGCTCGATCAAGCCATTCAATGCTATCAAGACATATTAAAACAAGATCCGAAACAAACAGAGGCCTTACGGCACTTAGCCTTAGCGCATGCACAGCTTGAGAATATCTCTGAAGCCATCGACTGTTTTCAGCAAGCTTTGATATTGCAGCCCAACGACGCCAATTTACACTTAAATTTGGGTAATGCGCTGAAACGTATTAAAGCATTTAATGAAGCCAAACAACATTATCATCAAGCACTGGCAATCAATCCCAAGTATGCACAAGCAAATAATAATTTGGCGGGCTTATATGCCGAAGAAAATCATTTTCATCAAGCATTGAAGTATTACCGTGATGCACTGCATGCTGATCCTGCTTTCACCCCCGCACATTCGAATTTAGGTCTTTTGTTTTTAAAACATCAACAACTTGAATCAGCTAAAGTACAATTTCAAAATGTATTGGCATTGGATGCTGAAAACCCATTAGCACTTTACTATTTGGGATTATTGGCGCTGCAAAACAATGCGCTGAATGAAGCCAAAGATTACTTGCAACGCGCCTTAAGTTTTGATGCTGAAAACAGTGACATTTTGGTTAATTTAGGTGTTATCGCCTTAAAACAAAAAGAAGAGCAATTGGCCGTTGATTTTTTCACCCGTGCATTGGCATTTGATCCACAGCATCTTGAAGCACGTAATAACTTAGCCGCGACATTTATTCACTTTGATCGGTATGAAAATGCACTCACTTATTACTTAGCTTTATTAAAAGACGATCCAGATAACGTGGAGTATCAATACAATACTGCTGTTGCGCAAATGGGCTTAGGCCATCTCAAAGAAGCGACCATTCTCTTTGAGCAAATTTTGGCAACAGATTCCATACATTTTGGCGCACTCAGTAACATGGCCGCTATTCAAATGCGTTTAAATCATCGTGAACAAGCTATCTCGTTATTAAAACGCGCGCTCACTGTCAAACCAGATGATCAAAGCAGTACATTTATGTTACATGCTTTACTCGGTGACCAACCTCAACAAGATGCCTGCCCTACTTATGTACATGATCTGTTTAACCACTATGCACTGTATTATGATCAACACATGCAAGATACACTACATTACGGTGTTCCAAAACGAATTTGGGAATTATTAAATCAATTCGCAATCAACGACACAAAAACACTCGATCTAGGTTGTGGAACCGGCTTAACAGGACTTATGTTAAAGCCAATTAGTCAACATTTAACCGGTGTCGATATCGCACCCAAAATGCTTAAAATAGCAAACGCTAAAAGAGTATATGATGAATTGATCGAGTCAGAAATTGTTACTTTTTTAGAAAATAACCACCAAAGCTACGATTTGATTGTCGCCGCAGATGTATTACCGTACTTCGGTGATTTAGCACGCTGGTTTGAATGCGTCCTCAATAGACTGAATGAAAAAACATCTTGGTTGATTTTTACAACGGAAATATCTCATACGGAACCATGGCACCTACAAAAAAGCATGCGCTTCTGCCACCATCCGCAATATATTCAGTTATTGTGTGAGCAACATGGTTTGAAAATAACACATCAAGAAAAAATAATGGCTCGAAAACAAGAGAATAACCATTTAGAAGCCATGCTGTATCTTATCGCCATAGCGCATTCGTCATAAATTGTAAGTATTCACTCCGCACAAGGGAACGACCATATATTTGGCACATTTTGAACGAAGGGCCGCTCCTGTATGCTGAGTGAGTATTCCTCGTTATCTGACAATTCCGCGTGTCGATTGGTTCAGCGCATCGATCAAGCGCAGGACTTCAGGACAATCTTGTTGCATGAGTTCAAGCTCTGCAACCGCTTGTTGTACGGTCAGGCCTTTACGAAAAATAGTTTTATAAGCGCGACGCAAAGAATCAATCGCTGTAGAAGAGAACCCAGCACGGCGCAAACCAACGGTATTGATACCACACGCATTCGTCTCGTGGCCTGCGATCATCACATAAGGCAGTACATCTTTTGTGACATAAGTTGCGCGCGCGACAAAAGCATAAGCTCCGATGTGGCAAAATTGATGAATAGCAGCATAGCCACCGATATTAACATAATCCTCAACGACCACGTGCCCAGACAAAGCAGCATAGTTCACTAATACCACGTAATTACCAACATCGCAGTCATGGCCAATATGTGAATAGGCCATTAGAAAATTATGATTTCCAATTTTAGTCAAACCACCGCCTTTCAGCGTGCCGCGACTGATCATCGCAAATTCGCGGATAATATTGTCATCACCAATTTCAAGACGCGTTGGCTCATTTTGATAAGTTTTATCTTGCGGCGCATCCCCAACCGACGCAAATTGAAATATTTTATTGCGTTTGCCAATGGTCGTTGGTCCTTGGATCACCACATGGGGACCAACCCATGTGTCTTCACCAATTTCAACATCTGCCCCAATAATGGTACCAGGACCAACCGTTACGCCAGCAGCTAATTTCGCAGTGGGATGAATTATCGCATGTTCACTAATCACGTCATTTTTCCTTTGGTATTTCTTTTGCAGCACTCATTAATTCAGCAGAACACGCTAACTTATCTCCCACGTGAACACTTCCTTGCATGCGCCAAAAGTCTCGCTTTTGCGCAATCAATTTTACTTCTAATAACAATTGATCACCCGGTGTGACCACTTGCTTAAATTTTGCATTATCGATGCCCGCAAAGAAATACAAAAACTCATGTCCTTCTTTTGCCGAACGAGATAAGTTGGACAAAATCGCACAGGTTTGTGCCAACGCTTCCAACATCAATACACCAGGCATAATCGGTTTGTTCGGAAAATGTCCCGTAAAAAATGGCTCATTAATGGTGACATTCTTAATCGCTTTTAAAAATTGATAGGGCTCATAATCAAGAACACGATCAACCAAAATAAAAGGATAACGATGAGGCAATAGCTCAAAAATTTTGTCGATTTCAACTGGTCCAGCCATAATATTCTACTCAGTTATCAGCTTTTTAAATGATATAAAAAACTGTTGATAAAGATTTTTAAAAGATGATGTGCCACACAGTGCCTAGTCCCATTAATTCGGTCTCATAACATGGTTCCTCGCGCAAGCAGGGATACAATTCTAGAGAAGGACATGTCCAGATTAGCAACAAGACACTAAGAAGTTATCTTTGTACTTCATGGCAGTCAAGCTAAAAATCTATTTTGACTGCCCAAACCGTAACGAGTCTAACAAAAAACTACTTAATTTCCTGCATAACTTTCGCAGTAATATCCAATTTTTCTACACTAAAAGGAGCCGCATCTTTTTGGAAAACGATGTCGTATTTGTCACTTTCTGCAACTTTAGAAATGGCTGCACGGATTTTATTGTAGAAATCTTCCATCGCATCATTATGTGCTGTGCTTAACTCTTGTTGATACTGTTGACCATCACGTTCAAACTGTTGTTGCTCGCCGACGATTTTTTTCTCTAAATCTTTGCGTTGTGTTTGGCTCATCACCGCGGTATCACGCTTGAATGTTTCCATGTCTTTTTTCAACGTTTCTTCCATGGCGATCAGTTTATCTCGACGGGGCTTAAATTCTCTTTCTAATTTTTCTTGAATGGCTTTCATTTGAGATGACGTTTGCATAATTTTTTGCAAGTCAACAACACCAATTTTACTGCCATCCGCGTACGCCATCGCACCACTGAACACCAACGACAACGCCATCAACATGCCCACTAAACGCTTCATTCTATCCACTCCTGACATAAAATTTCGTATGACATACCCTGATCAAATCTTGAGCAACAAAAAAGCCCGCCGTTTGAAAGATTAGGAGTATATATCCAACACCAGAGCAAGTATACTCCGGAACTAAATTAAATCAATCACCGTACTCACGAAAACTAAAATCCAGAGGACACAGAAAATTGAAAATACTGTGCATCATCTCTCGGTTGCATATTTAAAGGCTTAGCCACACTAAATGCCAGAGGACCGAAAGGTGAACGCCACTCAATCGAAACACCCCCTGAATAACGAATAGGACCAGCCGATGTCCCCGTCAGCGCTGCCGGAATACCTTGCGCAAATACGTTACCAGCATCCGCAAACAGGGTGGTGCGAACCGTTTCTCGACTCAGCGGATAAGGTAAAATCAAACCAGCACTACCATTTAACAATAAGTTACCCCCCAGTGCGCGATTTGTACTATCTAAAGGCCCCAAAGAGTATGATTCATAACCACGCACTTGACCCGGCTGTGCAATACCCCCTGCGTAGTAGTTTTCATAAAAAGGCAACCCTTGGCGCGAGTAGGTATTTCCATAGCCAACATTGCCCAAGACGGTAAAAATTAAACCACGATAAAGCGGATAATACTGGTGTGTCTGGTAGGCAAGCTTAAAGTAATTTAAAGAATTAGATGATGCCGGTAAAGAAAATAATACCGCCGCTTGTTGGTTTATCCCTTTTTTGGGATAAGGCATTTGATCGTAAGTATTACGGCTCCACCCGACGGTTAATCGGACTTGATTAAAGTCGCGGCCATATAAGTTTACAAAATTCTGAATTTGCTGCACGATACCAACAGAGCGTATCGACAAACCTTGATAACCATAACCGGCCTGAACACTGCTTGCTTCACCTAAGCGCATATTGTAAGTAACATCGCCACCAAAACGATCCGAGTTATAAGAGCTAACATCCAGGTGTTTTGGATTGACTGTTTGGAAATAAGCGCCAATACCTCGCCCTATGCCGGTACTGGTATAAAACGGGTTATAATAGTTGAATGAATAATCCTGCCCCCAGAAGCTGGCGTTAAATCCGAAACCAATCGTACGCCCCGTTCCCATAAAGTTATATTGGTTAAACGCTGCATTGACCTGAGGCCCCGTGGTACCGTAACCCACAGAAGCACTCGCCTCTGCAGAAGGCGCTTCTTCAATATCCACATCCAAATCAACTTGATTGTTCGCGCCCGGAATCGGCGTGGTTTTGACATTAATATTTTTTAAATAATTTAACAAACGTAATTGGCGTTCAGATTCTTTGATATTGTGTAAAGACAACAATCCACCTTCAGTTTGACGAATCACATTGCGCAAAACATAATCAGCAGTCTTGGTATTACCATGAAAATTAATGCGCCTGACATAAACATGACGTCCCGGATCGATAACAAAGGAAATAAAAACCGTTTTATTTTTTTCATCGATTTTAGGTTCAGCATTAACCGCAGGGAAACCATAACCGATATCACCTAACGCCAATCCAATAGCAGACACACTTTCCGTGACTTTTTTTCGTGAGAAAACATCACCTTGATGAATATCAACCAATGTACTCAGTTTTTCTTTTGATAAAATCGTCTTGCCCGCAAAATCAAAACCAGAAAAGAAATACTGTGGACCTTCATCAATGTGGATATTAATAAACACATCTTTACGATCAGGGGCTAAAAGGACTTGTGAAGACACAATCTTGAACTTCAAATACCCTCTATCAAGGTAAAACGAGCGTAAAGCTTCTAAAGAAGCATCCATTGTGGCTTTAGAATATTGATCCTTTTTCGTAAAATAAGTTAAAAGATTACTGGTTGACAGGGTTAGTTGCGACAACAGCTCAGATGAAGAAAAATCATGGTTACCAATAATACGAATATCTTTAATACGAGACACCCGCCCTTCTGAAATGGTAATATTAATTGCAACACGGTTTTCTGTCAGTTGTGTGACTTTGGAGCTAATACGCGCATTATATTTACCTCTGGCGTTATAAGCTTGCTTTAACTCTTTCTCAAGACGCTCAAGCGATGAGCGCTGAAACACTTGTCCTTTCACCAAGCCCAATTGCTTCAAAATTTCTTTCATTTTGTCATTGGGGATTTCTTTATTACCAACGACATTTACAGAGCCAATGGTGGCGCGCTCAACCACATTAACAATCAATGTACTGCCTTGACGCTCAAGGACAACTGATTGAAAAAAGCCGGTATCATACAGTGCACGAATCATTTGTGGTGTGGATTCGGCATCAACATCCTCACCAATTTGAACAGGTAAGTAATTGAGCACCGTTCCCGTGCTAACGCGTTTCAAACCGGTAATTTTGATATCTCGCACAATAAAACCGTAAACAGCTGTTGTTTGCAATGTGCAAGCAATCATGGCTGTCGAACCAAGCTTTAAAATCAGGCGTTTATTCAATTTTTTCATTATTATTCACTTCGTGTTTCGTAACCACTCACACACTCAGTCAGCATCTTGGCCAACGGTCAGGTTTGAGTGAGTTGTTACTGTGTTTCTTCTTATTGAAACTGGGATGGATAGAGGTAGTAAAAAAACGGCAATGCAGCAATTAAACTGTCTAATCGATCCAACAAACCACCATGACCTGGCAACAAACGTCCCGTGTCCTTCAGTTGACAGCGACGCTTCAACATACTGATAAATAAATCACCCAACATCGATATCAGTACAATAAACAGCGCGCTAACAAACCACCAAACTACCTGTGTTGGCTGTGCATAAATATATCCAGCCCAGGCAACCAATAGGGCAGCCAAACAACCACCCAAAGCGCCTTCCCAGGATTTGCCCGGACTCACAGCGGGAATCAACTTATGCCGCCCCCATTGCTTTCCAACTAGATAGGCACCGATGTCAACCGACCAGACCAAACACAACAGATAGATCAGCATGACACGCCCATCATCTTCTAGCAGCAACGCATGCAAGCTACTGAGAAACAATGGCAAGCTAAATACGCACAGTATCGTCACAATCAAACGATACCCCCAGTACGACTGTGAAGCAGGGTAAGTCAATAAGGCTACAAAAATCAAGCCCCAAATGATGCAATTTAGTTGTAAATAAAAATGCAGTGCGAACAAACTGGGTAATAAGGCCAATAACAAAAGGATCATAAATAAACATTGGTGAGTGATATGCTTCAGTGGAATCAAAAACATCCACTCATATCCCAGCCCCACCATTAATACCAACATCACTGCACTTAATGCCCAGATATTGCCATAACAAATTGCCAGCAACACAAGCGGAATTAAGATCACCGCGGTTATAAAGCGTTCTCTAAACATATCACTCTCGGTTCACGATCGTATCTAATTGCGCCGACGTTTTCCCATAACGACGCTCTCTTGTTTCAAAACTGTGTAATGCTTCATCGAGTATTTCTGCCGTGAAATCAGGCCAATGAAAAGGTGAAAAATAAAGCTCTGTGTACGATAATTGCCAGAGAAAAAAATTACTAATACGCTGCTCACCACTGGTGCGAATAAACAAATCCGGATCGGGTAAATCAGACATACAAAGATAACTTGAAAAAAGTGCTTCATTGATATCTTCTGGTTGAATTTTTTTATTCATCGCCTCTTCACAGATACGCTTTGTGGCTTGTGTAATATCCCACTTACCACCATAGTTAATCACCATGTTCAGAGTTAAAGTTTGATTGGATGCCGTCAGTGTTTCTGCTTTTTGCATGGCTTGACATAGTGAAGGTGCAAGTCGACTTTTATCACCGGTAAAGCGTAATCTCACATCATTCTGGTGTAATTCATCGACTTCTTTGGTTAAGGATGTCGCAAATAACGCCATGAGAAAATCGACTTCGTCTGTCGGTCTTGCCCAATTTTCTTGACCAAACGCCCAAAGACTTAAGACACGAATATTTCTAGCCACACAGGCCTTGGTAATCTCTTTAGCCACGGCGACACCGGCCAGATGACCTTCGCTGCGAGACAAACCTCGAGATTGTGCCCAACGGCCATTTCCATCCATAATGATGGCAACATGTTCTGGTATTGTGTGCTTCAAACCAATGCTTCCTTTATTTGGGCAACCACCAACAATAAGAATAAAACTCATGATTGGCAATTTAGATTTTAGGTGATTCGCGCTATACTCATGGGTCCGGAAGTATACATTACCCCTGCAAAAAGATTAAGAGGCATTATGGTAAAAAAAGGCCCGACTGTACTCCTTATTTTAGATGGATGGGGATATCGTCACCAAAACACGTATAACGCAATTGCAAATGCAAAAACACCCCAATGGGATCACTGGTGGGCAACACGTCCGCATCGATTACTGGATGCATCTGGTTTGGCAGTTGGTTTGCCAGAAGGACAAATGGGAAATTCTGAAGTTGGACACATGCACATTGGGGCCGGCCGACAAATCTTGCAAGACTTAACCTATATCAACCAAGATATCAAACAAGGCCGCTTTGCTGAGAATCCCGTTTTTATCAATGCTATTCAAAAAATCAAACAAAATAACCGTGCTATCCATGTCATGGGCTTGTTATCCGATGGGGGCGTACACAGTCATGAAGCACATTTGCATGCATTTATTGCCTTATGCCAATCACTCGACTGCCCGCATGTTTACTTGCACCTTTTTATGGATGGACGAGACACGCCACCACAAAGTGCTTCCATTTACTTAGAACGATTACAACCTTATTTAAACACCTCGACAAAAATAAGCACCCTGACAGGACGTTATTACGCCATGGATCGTGACAAACGATGGACACGCACCGAACAGGCATACCGCGCCATTATTGAGGGCAACGCTCAGCATCATTATGAAACAACCACCGCGGCTATCCAAGATTATTACCAACAAGGTATTACGGATGAGTTTTTTCCACCAACGCAATTGGGTGAGGCCAATCCGATTGAAGCGGGTGACAGTGTATTTTTCTTCAATTTTCGCGCAGATAGAGCACGTCAACTAACCGAGGCTATCATTTCAACTGAAAACAACACAGCCGTTGAATTTGCACGAAAGCCACCCGAGCTGACACAGTTTATTAGCATGACAGATTACGGTGCACATCTCATCACTGATATCGCTTTTTCACCTCGCCTGTTACACAACACGCTGGGCGAAGTGCTTGCTAAACAGGGCTTAAAACAATTGCGCATCGCCGAAACCGAAAAATATGCTCATGTCACTTTCTTCTTTAATGGCGGCACAGAAACGTGCTTTTCTCAAGAAGACAGATGCCTTATTCCCTCCCCTAAAATCGCAACATACGATTTACAACCAGAAATGAGTGCAGACTCACTGACCGAAAAGCTCGTTGCAGCGATTGAAGAAGCAGATTATGATGTTATTATTTGTAATTATGCTAACGCAGATATGGTCGGACACTCGGGTAATTTCGATGCCACCATCAAGGCAATTGAATCGCTTGATAAAGCGATGCAACGTATAGGACAAGCCATTGAAAAAACCCAAGGAGCGCTTTTGATAACAGCAGATCATGGCAACGCCGAGTGTATGTTTGATGAAGCCACACAACAGCCACATACCGCACACACGTGTGAGCCCGTACCGCTACTTTATATTGGCTCGGCCGAAAAACAATTTAAACCCGGTCCAGCAAGCCTGGCAGATGTAGCGCCAACATTGCTGGCGCTACTGAATATGACGAAACCCAATGACATGACAGGTCAAAATTTATGGGCATAATAAAGTGGTCGAAAATAGGATTTTTTTCGCTCTTTATGATGCTTATCTCTACGACTGTCGCCGCTAACTCGCTTTCACAAACAAAAGAAAGTTTAGCGACACTGGAAAGAAAAATTCAGCATATGCAAAAACGCCTGGCACAAGTACAAGATAAACAAGCGCTTTTAAAACAAGAAATCACCGACATCGAAAAACGTATTCACGGCTTGCAACCACAACTCCAAGCGACACAACAACAATATCAGATCAAGCAACAAGAAATCACCACGCTAGAAACACAGCTCGATGCTTTAAATGCAAAATACCAACGTATGCAAACATCTCTTACAAAATTGATCATAGCGCGTTATAAGATGGCGGACAAAAAAGCCGTGATCGCACTGTTACAGCAACCTAAAACACAAGAATCACAGCGTTTATTTGTATACTATCGTTATCTATTACAAACCAATCAACATTTAATGGAAAATTTGAAAAACACGCAGCAAGGCTTGGCAGAAAAAAAAGCCATACTAGATCATGAGTTTCAAACATTGGCAGATTTACAAACAAAATTGCATCACGATCAAGAGAAACTCAGCGCAGATCAGCGTTACCGAGCGAGTTTAATACAATCACTGAATCAAGATATTCAACAAACCCAACAAAATATTGCTGCCTTCCGCCAGAGCCAAACTCATCTGTCGCATTTGATGACAACCTTAACCCAACAAAGTGTCTTACAAACCAGGCACCCATTATCACAAATGAAACACAAATTAATAAGACCGATTGCAGCCGACACCAAAGAGCGAAACACAAATCAAGGTGTGTTGTTTGCAACCAATGAGGAAACGCCTGTACAAGCCATTTATCCTGGAAAAGTAGTCTTCAGCGATTGGTTAAACGCATATGGATTATTGATCATCGTTGATCATGGCTGGGGATTCATGACCCTTTATGCAAACAATCAGGCAATCTTTAAACACAAGGGAGACAGCGTCAATCAAGGTGAGCATATTGCAAGTGTTGGTCATAGCGGCGCTTTTCGCCAAAATGGTCTATATTTTGAAATACGACATCGTGGGAAAGCTGTCCCACCTTTGCAATGGTTAAAGTAATGGAGAGCGTATGAAAACTAAAATAATAACAAGCGCCATGAACATCACCTTGGCAACCGTTTTGTCTTTTCCCCTCTACGCACTTCCGATGAGAGATGCACAAGAGCAACAAGAGGCCGACTCACAAATCCAAATGGAAAACGTACAACGTTTCTCGAATGCATTGAGTTTGATTAAACGTTATTACGTCAAAGAAGTGGATGATAAAGTGCTGTTTGACAATGCTATCCGTGGCATGTTGAGTGGCTTAGATCCGCACTCATCGTACTTAGATGAAAATGACTTTAAAGAATTACAAGCATCTACCAATGGTGAGTTTGGTGGATTGGGCATTGAAGTTACCATGGAGGATGGCGTCGTTAAGGTCATCACCCCCTTAGTAGATACACCTGCCTTTAAATCGGGAATTAAATCGGGTGACTACATCATTAAGCTTGGTTCTAAATCCGTTCAAGGCTTGGAGTTGAAAGACGCAGTCAATTTGATGAGAGGCCCTGCAGGAAGTGAAATTGATCTGACTGTTTTACGTAAAGGCAACGCAAAACCCCTTGTTTTTAAATTGACTCGAGAAAAAATTGAAATCAAAAGCGTTAAAAATCGTCTACTTGATAAACAATATGCCTATGTGCGTTTAACTCAATTTCAGTCAACCACTGATAAAGACATGTTAAAAGCGATTCAAAAAATGCAAGAAGAATCAGGTGGGCATTTAAAAGGGTTAATTCTTGATTTGCGCAATAACCCAGGCGGTTTATTGGATTCTGCCATTGACGTTTCCAGCGCTTTCTTAAATAAAGAAAAAAATGGTAAGCAAGAAATGATCGTATATACCCAAGGTCGTTTACCAGGCTCACGATTTACTGCTATGGCAACATCCAATGACATTCTCAAAAGCGCACCGATGGTGGTTTTAATTAATAATGGCTCTGCATCTGCCTCAGAAATTGTTGCCGGTGCATTAAAAGACAATAGCCGTGCGATTATTTTGGGTACCCGTAGCTTTGGTAAAGGCTCTGTACAAACCGTATTACCACTCGATGAAGCTCGTGGTATTAAATTAACCACTGCGTTATACTTCACACCATCAGGAACATCCATTCAAGCACAAGGAATCACACCTGATATCGTCGTGGAAGAAATTTCGATTCCAAAAGGCAGTACTGACAAAGCCAATTTTTCAGGATTTTCTGAAGCTGAGTTGAGCGGACATTTGAGCAATGCGAATAGTACAACTAAAAATGTAGCCAATAATCAACCCAGTGGTGATGAAGTCGGTTTATTGCATGAGGACTATCAGTTATACGCTGCGTTAACGATCCTCAAAGGGCTGGCTGTCGCTAAACAATAGACGGCCGCTTTGGGGTCCTAAGAGAGGATAATCATTCATGTCCGGATCAGAATTGACAACATTAACGGTGCCAAACTCTCCTCTTATTCCGGCTGGATATTTTCGCTCTAAGTTATTTTCGACGCATTCAACCAATAATCCATTAATTGCGGCAGCCAGTCCGATTTTATCGCTGGTTGAACGCATTTGTGTAACACCGACATTGCCAGACATAACCCACATTCGCAGTAACATCGAGCATGAATTATTGGCTTTTCAAAGCCGATTGGCTTATCAAAAATATGCCGAAAATACAGTGACTATCGCCTATTATTTTTTATGCGCCACCATCGATGAGCTCCTAGGTAAAAACCACTTGCGTTTATATGGCCAACAAGCACAATTTCAAGCATTCACTCCCGCATCACAAGATGGGGTCGGCCCTGAGCATCATTTTTTCGTGATTATTAGTCATTTAAAAGAGCACACGGGACAATATTTGGATTTGTTAGAGTTAGCATACTATTGCCTCATCGCTGGTTTCGAGGGCGAATACCATGTTAAAGCCGATGGGCGACAAGCTTTAGACAATCTTATCGAAGAGCTGCATCAATTGATCTTACAACACCGCGCACATAAAACACGCCCTTTATTCAAAACCCATCACGAAGCAGTCACCGAAACCCGTTATTACAAACCCATTATACTAGCATCGGCAGCAGCTATTTTTGCATTGCTCTTGACTTACGTAGGCAGTAATAGTTTACTGGAGAGGCAGGCTAAGACATTAACTGCACATTCTTTCAGTGAGCAACACTAGGTTAGCAGCATTTTCATGATAAACAAATCTTCAAACACATTGCGTGATGCACTCAAAAAAATAATGGCTTTATTGAAGCCGCAACATGCGCCTATCGCCCTGACGTTATTGATCAGTCGTGAGCAACAAGGTAAAACAACTTTATTGAGTCAAAGCCAACTTGAGCATGCGCCCTCCCCGATGCCGGGTATAGAAATTTTTTTTAATCAACATGGTGTGGTTGTCGAGCTTGAAGAGGCGCTGCTAAAAAGTGAAAAAAGCGTCCTCAATCATGTATTAAAGCAAATGAACCGTGCACATCGTTTACTGAAATTATCTGGTATTTTGATGTGTATTGATATCAACGAAATTCTCATCGCAGAACCAACCGAGCTCAAATGGATTTTGTCTGCACATACACAATTATTAGATCGATTAGCAACAACACTCAACACGTCCCTTGATTTAGGCTTCGTTTGCACCAAGCTAGATTTGCTAACCGGTTTTTGTGATTTTTTTCAACAAGATCATACCTCAGAATTGCAAAAACCCTTGGGGTTTTCACTGCATACCGCACTGCATGATTCGGCCAAAAACGAAGCTTTTAAAACGCAATTTGACCAGTTAATTGTGATGCTTGGGCAACAGGTGATTCATAAAATCCATCCTATACGCTCTAGCAGTAAAAGAACGTTAATTCGTGAATTCCCATTACAATTGGCAAGCTTGCGGCACACATTAATGCCTTTAATTAATCGCATTCCACCGATATTTCGCCTACAGGCATTGTATTTCACCAGCAGTGAACAAGGCGGTGTCAGTACTGATTGGCTAAATAAAAAAATCAAACGCGATTACGCGCTGACCTTGCAAGAGCAATCACATCAATCAATCAATCATCGTGCTTATTTTACACAAGGTGCATTAGAAAATTTTCAAACACAAACGAAGGTTGAGCCCCCCAAATTAATTCGCTCGCAACAATGGACACTGTGGACCTTAATGGGCGTCACTGCGCTCGGCCTGGTGTTACTTGGATACCGACATTTTCATGCATCAAACATGTTAGATAAGGCCAGCCAAGAGTTAATTACTTTAGACAGTATTGGGCAGACCAACGCTCAACGCACCGCATTGACGCTACATCTTGCCAAAGCCACACAAGCACTGATGCAGGTTCCATCGAACAACACATTTTTACCAACCATTCAATCACTGAAAAACACCTTAAAAATCAACAGTAAACAAGCTTTAAATGAGCGATTCTTGCCAAGCTTACGCCAGGAAATAGAGCGCGTGATGACTGACTCACAAGCCAGCCCTGCTGCACGTTATCAGGCATTAAAAATATATCTGATGCTTGATAAACCTCAACACCGTGTTGAAGCAGAAATCATTGATTGGTTTCAAACACACTGGCAAACAGAAAAAAACACGGTGATAAAACAAGGTCAGCTTAAATTATTAAAACAAATTTTGACGGCTGCTCAACAAAAATCGCTGCCCGTTAATCAACAACGTGTCACCGATGCAAGAAATTTTTTAAATGCACTGCCCTCTAGTTATCTTTTTTATTCTTTAGCAAAGGTTTCTTTTGATAAAAACCCGGTTCCACTGGATACGACAGGTTTCAGTGTTTCTCATACCAGTGTTCCCAGCTACCTAACCAAATCAGGCTTTCAAACCGTGATCGCGGCCCTACCCAAAGTCGTCGTGCAATTGAAAACAGATAATTGGATCTTAGAGCGGCAAGATCTCTCCGATTTATTGATTCTTTTACAACAAGCCTATTGTTATGAATATGTCATTTGGTGGCAACATTGGATACAAGCGATACGACCACAACGAACTGATGATGAAGAAACATATCAGCTGGTACATACTTTACGTGAAGCCAATACTATCACCGCATTGGTTCACACCTTGCAACAACAGACAGGACCAGATACACAAGGCAATACGCCTCTATTTAATCAAGAAGTGGCGAGTAAATTCAGTGAGTTAAATTTAATCAGCGAATCGTCATTGCGTCAACTCAACGAAACATTAGCTGAGCTTGAAAAATTCTTACAAACGCTCTCAGTGGTACAAGATCAAGGCAAAACAGCGTATCAACTAACCAAAGCGCGTTTTGAAGGCGATACATTAGCCAATCCACTCAGCTCGCTGTACGCACAATCACATCAATTACCCCAACCCTTATCAACATGGGCAAAATCACTGGCGGATGATGCTTGGTTTAACTTAATCAACCAAAGTCGTGATTACTTAAATCACGAATGGCAATCATTGGTGTTTAAAGATTATCAAAATACCATTGCCAACCGATATCCTTTTGATCCCACTCAGCCAGACGAAATTACCATGAGTCACTTTGAGCATTTCTTTGCAACACATGGGATTTTGAGCCAGTTCGTGAACGATTACTTAAAACCTTTCTTAGATATGTCTAAGCCACAATGGCAATTGAAAGCGGTGGATAATTATGTCATGCCTATTTCTTCTGATATGCTAAATGAGCTCATTCGTGCCAACGTTATCACACATATGTTTTTCCCAGATGAAGGCGATAACAGCGAAGTTCAATTTAGTTTACAAAAAATAAGTCTCGATCCTATCATCGCCAACTTGCAATTATCGCTAGGTGATATTCGTTTACGTGATACACAATCTAGTCATTCATTCACCGAGTTTCATTGGCCTCAAGCAAACATCCGCTTAGTGGTAAACTCTATCGAAGGACAACATTATGAAATTGAAGAGTTAGGCACTTGGGCGCTGTTTAAACTCTTACAAAAAGTGAATGTTCTGGTGGATGAACAAGACAGTCGAAATTTGCAAATCGTTTTTGAAATCAATGGCAATGCCGGGCGCTACTTGCTAAAAACGCAAAATCCCGTGAATCCATTTATTCCTGGTGTCTTAAACGAATTTAGCTTAAACGAAACAATTGTATAGGCCTGCTGACCGAACGGCTATATTTTACTACCACCCGAGACTATAATCTGAGCCTGCCACACTCTCCAACTCAAACACATCATCACTGTCTGACATCCGCGCATCCGTTTCCAACGTTGCAACCGAGTTTGACTCTTTTTCAGTGATTGGCAGTAAGTCAGGGTAGACCTGCGCTCTTACTTTTAATTCTGCTTCAAAATGCAACAGATCATGCAATGTTTCAAAGCGCCTTGACATGAGATTAGACGAGCACTTAGCAAGGCGCTCCTCTAAAACCATGACTTTTCCTTGGTATTCTTTTTGTTTTATTTTTAAGCGAGCGATCTCTTTTTTAGTGATTTCGTCGGGTGTAACAATCGCTTGCTCACTCGATTTTATTTCTGCAAGTATCTTGTTATCTTCTACAGCAGGCTTTGAGATGCGTCTCTTAAATAGTGATGAGAAAAATCCTTTTCTTCTTTCTTTAATAGGGTGTGACTCTGTATTCGCTGGCTGTCGAGAGCCCCAAGGTAAAGCAGCAAAGAGCTTATCCCATGAAGATTTCACGTGCACTTTTTGCTCGATAGGCATTGCTTCTTTACCTTTGTTTTCTTTGTTTCTTACCACCATTGCTTTCCATTGTTTCACGGCGCCTTGCGCACGAATCAATGCCAATCCTTTGGTGATTTCTTCTAAATTATTTTTCTCAGCAGCCAATGCTTTTTCTATTCGATCACGGCGTGGATCACGGATAAACTCACTCACATCAATAGAATCACATTCATTACTCTGAATAATCACTTCGTAATAAGGTTCAAAACCAGTATGTCCAGCCTTGACTTCAAGTTGCATAGATTGATAACCATCATCATGATTGGTTGTCGCGTAAAAAATACGATTGAGTGAGTCTTTTAATGCTGCCTCTCTGCGCGACAAAAATAATTCGCCACATAAAGGATCATTATAACCAGGATGATCTCGACGGATTTTCTTACGGATGAGGTTTAAATGCTCTTTTAAATGCGCCGTGACACTGGTAGAAGCGGGCGTGAAAAAACCACACATTCTGTTTTGCAAACGGGGCTTCATTTTTATCTCACTGCCTTCTTTGATATCTGATAAACGCGACATCAAAATATCAACAACAGCAAAACCATCATTCGCATCAGCATACATTGATTTTAATTCTTTTTTCAAATATATCCAGTTTTGATCATCCGCGCTATCGATTGACACTGTTTCAATTTCTTGTAAAAAATCCGCAAAATAAGCACGACATTGGCCAATTTCTTGATTGATCGCTTGTTGATGCTCCGAATAATGTTCAAATTTTGCCAAAATATGTATTTGCGCTAAAGCGTCGCGAATCACTTTTCTTGGATCAGGATAACCAAAAAAATAAGATACCCAAGGAAAATAAAAACGCTGTTGTTTTATTTGTTGCTGGTATTGCGTCAGTATTTGCTGAAGATCGGCTATTTTTTGTTGCTGCGAGTAGCCCGTTGTGATGGGTTGATCCATTGTTTTATGAATAGCGGTGATTGCCTTGAGTACTTGAGGCGACTCGAGGCTGCGATATAAGGTATTTTTAGTCCAACTAAATTGTAAACTCACTCCTAGATTTTTCAGCAACTGCTTCGCATATTCTTGGCTCATACTGTGAGTCAGGGTTTTAATAGCAAAATTATCTTCTTTGGAAAATAAAGACAGTGCATGATTATTGATTGTTTGGTAAAACGCGATACACTCTAAAGCCGTATTCTGGCCAGCCACTTCTTTTTTGAACGCATCGTCTGATGCCAATTTTTTTATCAATTGCAAATAGCGCTTCAAAATATCCGGCTCATCTTGATTTAAATATTTCAATGCGGATGGCAATTGATTAAAAACTTGTTGTAAATAAATCTCCGCGTGCGTTTGCAAAATACGTGTTTGATCTTCGACTGATAAATGTTGATTGTCGTAATAATGCACTGCGAACGCTTCATTCGAAGCAAGCTCAAGCAACCTTTTTTGCTCGCTTTGTTTTTTTTCTAATGCCAGCTTGCAATCAAATCGTTTGCGTTGTTGGCTTAACTTGCGATACTGCAGCATTTCTTGCATGTCATCCGCTTTCAGTTGCTCAAGTCGTGCTTTATCTTCATAGGAGTATTTTGCTACATTCGCTGCGTCGGCTTTCATTTTCAAATCATCAGCAAACGTTTGCCAAATCCTTAAAGCATCATACTCAAACCCCTGGTTATTTTTATCTTTTAATGCTTTATTTAAATGTTCTGTATTTAAAACATCATTGACCCAATAAACATATGGATTAGATAATCCTTCTGGTGTCACAGATTGTAAGTTCTTTTGCCAACTGTCATTTAACAACTCAATTAATTTTCCACGCTGGCGGAGTAAACTCGCCTCTGATAAAGGATCATCATGCGCCACGGTTGCTCGACGCTCACCAGCCTCACCTAAAAAAGCACTCATCCAAGCATCGAATTGTTCGAAAATAACCTGTTGAATTTCATCCACTTCTTGAATGTAATAACGCTGCACAGCCTCTTCTTTATTTAGTCTTGTCTGCTGTTGGCTAATCATTTCTTTGCGCTGCGCTAAGCTTGGTCCAAACAATCTACTTAACCAATCAGAAAAGCGTACTCCGAAATCAGCATAGATGGCCCCTGATGTACCATCCTGTCCTTTTCTAGCCGTTCTACCCATAATTTGTAACATATTTCTCAGGGTATCTAAAAAGGTTTGAAACACAACCAAACCAGATTGATGTGTGGGCTCAAAATCGGTTCCTCGTCCTACCAGTGGCGTACCAATCGTTACCATGCCATCTTGTGCTGCTTTTTCTAAAAGTGCAGCACGTTCAGTATAGGTTTCTTCTCCGGTAATCGTCTGCACACGATCTTTACCTAGCTTTTTTTCCAATTTATCGTACAGTGCTTCGGCTTTATTTTTATTTTTTACTACGATTAAAAGAGGTTGTTGCGGTGCTTCAGGTATAGGAGCATACCCAAACAAAGTGTACAAATATTGTAATGATGCTCGATAATAAGACACAATGCGATCTAACACACGAATCACAAACATCGGTAATGGATAGCTATACCAACTGTGCAGAAGAATCGCATCCAAAATAGCATCATCCAGTGCATTCTCTCGCACAATTAAAGGCGGTAATTCTTTGCGCTTACCCGGTCTATGCTGCGGAAAATCGGTTGCAAACATGCCGTTTTTATCTTGTTGCTCTAATAACTCTTCCCATGAACCAGGTGTGCCTGTCAAGCCAATGACGACGAGAAATAAGCGCATGAACCCCATACTGGATTTTGACGCGATACAAATTTGTTCCGGATCAATCGGAAATCGATAAAGCCGACCAGGATATTTTGCATTTAAAAGCGCATGTAAACAGGCATGCCGACTATCTGCAAATGTTCCGCCCCATTGTGGTACACCATTGCTATTAAAAGGCACCGCAATCGAGTAGCCTAACGGACGACCTTCATCATCTTGACTGGTAATAAAGAAATCAGTGCCTTCAACGTAATCAGTTGCATCGGCAGCACATTCAAGTAACGCACTTAACTGAGGCAACCACTGTATAATATGATTTTTCTTTTCTTCGATATTGGTTTGTGATGATTCTGCTTTCACATCTAAAAAACGCTTAAATTGCAGTGCGCACGCTTCTTCGCTCAAAGCCTCTTTTGCTTTATAAAATGACTCACGTTTTTCTTTAACAAATGCATTCGCGGCCTCATAAATCCATTCATAAGGACTTTTTTCTTGATGTTGCGGATCTTTAGAAATAGCAAAACGAAATTGTGTACGGTCATCCATCGAATAATCGTATTCATCTTTAACCATGAATAGAGGATATCGACGTCTTCCTCTATTAAATAAATTCCAACCTTTTAAGCTGGCTTTTGAGAAAAAATTAGCTAAATCGCCATCAGCACCATAGTGAATACCGCCGACATGATAGGTTTCTTTTTCCGAGTTATTGTCAATTTGAGAGGATGGAAAACCCAACAATGAAAAAAAACGTCGATTGTGCTTTTCAATATAATCCTGACGGACCAAAGTACGGTTCGCTGTAGGCACAAAGACTGTACCGCCTTTCGCACACAAGAGCGCGGCAAACAATGCCGTGGTAATACTCTTGCCTTCTCCGGTGCGAATACCCAACAATTGCCGCTCTGGATAATCCAATGCATAAATTAATGACAACATTTGTGTCGAATTGGGCACCCGCCCTGTTGCGCGATAATAAGACTCTCGCATCACAGCTAATAATTGTAGTGTCAGTTGACGGTGTGCTCGTGCAGACAAACAATCAGTCTTACCCTTGGCCTGCTCGGCTAAACAAAATTCTTGAATCAAATGATCAGCCAACTCTTTGAGTGTTTGACGTGAACATGTTCTTAAAGAAATTTCTGAAAGCACGTTACCATCGGCTGTCTTCAATGGATAAAGCTGCCCATCACGATTAACCGGGCGTAATGTGTAAGCTGAATCAGGCTTCCCTAACGCATTGACATAATCAAACTGTTGTTTTAAATCAATTTGCTCTGCTGTGCTTAAAGGCTGATTATTTAATAAATGGTGAATACCGGTGATGACATCGATGACTCTATCAGTATCAAAGCTATGCCGCATTTTTTCCCAATTTTCTAATCCATATGGATGACGGTCAAACTCTTCCTGAAAAGAAGATAACACCGAGGGATCATCATGCGTAAAAGCTTTAATAAACGCATTTTTTTCTGGATAAGGCTCGCAGGCAAAGAAAATATCAGACATCGATGATAGCGCCGCTTTATCCATTGTCTGTAATCGTTTTACAACAGCCTCTATCTCTACAATCGTGAGTGAATCCATGGTTGTATCAGCAGAGAAAATGAGCTGCCACTGACTTAGCAAAGCCTTATCAGATGGGATCGCATCTAACAGTCTTGAATAAGTAGACCAATCATCTTTACTACGTATACTTTCCAACAAAAGCCGCATAAAAGGTAATGCCTCCGGCATTTTACCTTGTAGGGCATTTTCCGTGTAATCTAAAAATTGATTTGCAAGCTCCATGTCAGTTTTTTTCAGAATACTGAAAACACGAGATACAGCCTGTCTGAAAGATTTTGCATTTTGATCCTTCAAGTTCAGGTTCTGACACATTTTTTGAATGTTAATTTCACCTTTAAAATTAAAGGGTTGCGTTGATCTAAAGTTGTGAGTGACGGAGTCTTTAAAATACGTCAGTAATGCTTCATCACTGTCTAGATGTGCTTGATCTTCACTCAATGTCTGCAATCCATCTAAAACTTGCGCCAACTTTTTAGGATCACCGGGTGATTGTGTATCTTGTAGATCAGACAAAATAAACGTTAGCTGTTGTTGAATCGAAATTTTTTCATCAAATTGACTCAGCACATCAAACAAACGTGCAACATCTCGAAAGGCAAAGGTTTGATATAATTGATTATGTAGCAATTTATCTAAACAGAGACGAAAGTTTTCTGCGTTATTATTTCGCAATCGAATCAATGAATTGAGAAAATCAGCAACACGCTCGCACGTTTCACCATATCGTTGAGAAATCTCTACAACGTTACCTTCTAAATTATCAGGGGTGATTCGTGCTAATATATAGCTTTCGAAAGTATCAATGAGTTTTTTTTGCAGTTTTTGACATTCTGGTAGTAGTTTTTTATCTTTAACATGCTGAGATTCGAGTACATATCGAACACTGGCGACTTCATCTGTGGTCAACAAAGCATTTGAGGGGTCTTTTAATTTTTCCCGAATCGCTTCAAACTCACTCCCTTTCAAAAAGGTCGTTAGAGAACGCACATCTTCGGCATTAAAATTCACAAAAGCACGGCTGCTACTACTACCAATCTGTAAATCCTTTAACTGTTGTCTAATCGTTGGGGTACAATAATCATTGAAGAATCCTGATGCAAAAACCCCCAGTCCTGGCTTTTCAAAAAACCTATCAATTTGTTCTGCTGATGCAGGCGCAAATTTTTTAGCAGCCAATTGAATCGTGGAGATCCCCATAGTGCCTAACTTGGATTTGGCCGTAATCATGAGTTGCGATAGTTTTTCATCTATACTTATTAAAAATCCGAATACATTTTCCTGCACTACATTGCTGTTCAATAAAATTTTAAACTGCTTCAAACTCGCTAATACTTCAGAAACTTCGGTCCATAAACCAACGGCCTTCATCACACCTTGATATGGTTCTACAAGCTGGTCAAGCTTGTCATACTTTTCATTACTGGTAAATTTTTTGAAAACTTCGATTAAGTTAATCGTCATTTTTTGCATAGGACCACGCCCAAGACAATACGGTGTATTGACTTGAACATGATTTTTCAACATTTTTTTTGTCATGACATTCGGAACGGTTTGTTCATCGTCTCCATCAACAAACCCAATGTTTTTCAATGACACCACTAACGCATTCAGGACTTCAAATGTCGGTAATTTTTTAGTTATCTGCAGATTAACATCGTACAGCAACCCCAATAAATGCTGTTTTATTTTCGGGTCGAGCTGTTGTATATTTGCAAACAAGCGCTTCAAAGAAGCGTTATCAATATCTGTCACGTTTTCTAATAATGCCAAAACGGGAGACAGTTGCCATAATAACTCAAGCTCACCTGCATCTCGCTCTGTATCGCGGTAAAAGGTGTTTAATTGCTCAATAAAAACATCATAAGGCAAACATTTGTCCAGACTTTTTTCTTTTTCACAACGATCTAAACGCGTCTGATAATCATCAAAGATGCGAAAAGCATTTTCACCCAAATGGCTGACAAACGTTAAAGTTGATTTTAAAGTATTTTTAAGATACGTGGCCTTATTTTTGGTGATTGTCTCTAGCGGGATTCTTTTGATTAACGTTGTTAACTCACCCAGCGTTGGTGTGGTTTCTTCGTTCAACTCAATTTCATGATGGATATACGCAATCAGCTGCTCATAACCCATTAAGGCCGTAGCAGCTGATCCTTTCAGCGCTTTTAAAAATCCCTTAAGTTCGTCTGCAGGTAAAGCACTTTGATTTCTGGCGCGCGTGCCTGAACCAGCCATCGCACAGATGTACAATAAAGAAGCCTTAGCCGAATCAGATAGAGACCGGTGTTGGTCACCTTGTATCGGTGTGAATTGTGTGTACTTAGCAATCTCTCGCAACTCACTCGGATCCAAACGATCTTTATTACTATGCAAGCGACTTAATAGCCCTTTTAATGAGATATCCAAGTTAAACCGTCTAGGAGAGCTGGGATCATGTTTGTCAAAAAAATACAATGCGGTTGGATTTCCGTTAAAGTCACGTAAGCAAACATAACCACTCAGATGGGTGCTTGGTAAACTAAGGGTTGTATTTTCATCACCTAAAACAAAAAATAATCCAGGCCCATCGTCTTTCCGCGTTAAATTTAAACTCAAATCATCAACCGTTTTTTGCATCTGCTCATAGGTATCACGGCTTTTAATATTGCCTACAAGCGGTCTTGCAATATAGCGATAATAAAAGCAAACCGTATCTGCATAACGAATATTACGGCTCACCTGTTTGGTCGAAATAAATTGCGCATGACGTGTATCTAAATCCATGCTGGCTTTAAAAAGATGTCGATTCACGAAGGCAAAATCAGGTTGATTTTGTCGATTGTCTAATTGTAATAATGCATAGTCAGGATCTAAGGCCATCTCATCAGATACTGACGTCATTTCTTCAAAATAAACCGCAAAATAAGCCTGTAGAGGCCCCAAACCAAGATTTCTTAAACGCTTTATTTGGTCTGTTTCCGAACTATTTTGAATAATGTATAGCAATCGTTGTAGCGCAGGCTGTATATGACGTATCCCTTTGAAAGGAAATTGCGCTGGTAATTGATTGTCTTTACCAACACGAACTTTTGCAACAAAATCATCAAAAACATCAAACAATGCGCCGAAATGCATCGGGGCTGCGGCATCTTTATGTTGGGTAATTAAGGCTCGCCACCAATCAGCCTCAACACCACCTAATTCAATTGCCGCCAATAATTTAGCTAGCCCTAATTTGCTCGCCCACTGTTGCCAATTACTTGGCTCATCAAAAAAAGGCAGAAAAGCCGTTTTATCGGTTGGTTTAGTGACGGTGTTTAAAAAAATCAACACACTGTCAATACCACCATAAACAGCCATCTCGGCTAAATAACGATAATGATTCGCTGTGAGTGTGTTGTTAAACGATTGCTGAAATGCAGTGAGTGCGTTTGTTAACTGCGTTGTTTTATTTGTATCCGCAAACAGAGACAATAAGCTTAAACACGCCTGACGTGCTTGCTCAACATCGGATGTATTTTTTAATTTTGTGACGGTGCTTCGCAAAGTCGTTTTGGCGTTATCATCACTTTCTGTCGGCAATAATGCTAACCAATCGCTCTCTTCAGGAGATTTAAACTCCGCACGCAACCACTCTTTTTTCTCAATGCTCAATTTAGAGCGTAACGGCACGGTAAACTTATCGATGTTTGTCAACGCAGCGGGATCGTGAGTAAAACGCAAAACATATTGTTGTGATGCCTCATGGCCACACAGCTCAATTCGCTGAACAAACTGACCAAACTCATTGACAAGTACGGGAAGATTATTGGTATTCACACCATAAAAAAATGAATCATAGTGATGAATGATTAATTTCATGACATCGGGTGTCACGCCTGTAATGGTTTTTCTTTTATCTTTAATATATTGTGCGCCAACACCACCGACTAAGTTATCCCAAATTTCTATTAAAGTAGGTCGAGCTTCATCAGGTGGTAGTGAATCATAAAAAGCGCGTAACGATTGTTCAATATTGTCACGCGTAATCACATCAGGAACCGCAGCATCAACAGGGGTAAAAAATGCTTCTAAGGTACGTGCTTTTACAACAGCGGCGTCAATTTTGCCAGATGAGCGTATTATTTTTTCTTGTTGTTGCTGATGTTGTTGGCGATGTTGTAGCTGCTGTTGCAACATGCCATTCCCATTGCCATGCCGCGTTATCCAGTTTGGTGTTTTAGCCGCCATGTTTTTTATATTGGTTACAGCATTATCGCTACGCAGCATTTCTGCAATACGTTGCTGATTTTCAATGATAAATTGCTGCCGTTGCCAGACATAAGCGGGTTTAATTTTGGTATTTTGCTTAAGAAACCACTGTAAAGAACAATTCAGTGCTGGAATCAACGCCTGTAATTGCGTAAACAGGGCTTGCAGTTCATCAGCAGCATCACAAACCAACGAGACCGTTTGGTTGGCATCGAGCTGTCGCAAAGCGTTAATTAACTCATCGAGACGGCTGATTTCATATGTTTCGTTGTTTACACTACATTGAATTGCCATTAAACCCCTCTAACACTTTACACATTTGTTTAAAATTTAACAAATAAAGGTTAAAAATAATCAGGGTTATTATACCAAACTTTGAACTCAAAGTGTACTCTTTTTGTATTTTTGATTCATTATTTGGGCTGACAATACGTCTTTGATCGTTTATTACATACGTTCCGCGGTTAATAATAAACTTTTACTGTTAGGATCATGAGAATATGCTTTCAAGATATCATTCACTAAACCTTCTACCACACTGGTTTTGGCTTCCTCTTCTATAAATCCACCTGTCACTTTCATGGTATTAAGCCGTTCATTAATCTCTTTCATAACCGTACCATTGGGATATAAACTTGCTAAAAAACGTCTGGCTTCGGTGGGGCCAATTTGTCGATACAATTGATTACGTACAGCCGCATCTTCAGCGGTGGTACTGAAAGCCCACAGTTCGATAGGTCCTAGCGTCAAGGTTAATAATTGAATATTAATGCCGCTTTTGGTGGCATATTGTGCCAGAAAGGTTGCACCACCATGACGGGGGCCATGTACCCTTGTTCTCAGTGCTGTTTGTGCGGTTTCCGACAAACCAAATATCTGTGTGGTTTTTTCGATAGTTTGAGCTGGACCGGCATCCATAATATAAATCGAGGTTGCAAAATCAACCATCACCGAATCGAAATCATCAATCGATTGTGACAATAAAGAAATTTGTACATTCCATTTACGGCCTTCGCGCATGTCAACAATCACTTGCTCACGTACTGCCATTGATTTAGCTGTACGATGAAACTCATCATACACAATGCGTTTGGGATCTTCTCGTATTTCTAGCACACGTTTCTTGTGATATGGGCGATATTGTTCAGGAACATTATTCATGCCCTCTTCGGTTAAATAGTAATGTCTTGCCAAAATATAGCGCGCTAACATATACATGACGGATGTTTGCCTATCTGCCGCATCCCCACCACTCTTTGCGACCTCATCCAAATCCAATGACACCACGCGCGCATCACCGATATCAAAAGCAGTGACACGTGATAAGATTGGATATTCGCGGACAGCACCAGAAATCATACGTGAAAATGAATTGATAAGAGACTCACCGGTTGGTGTTGTGACTTTTTCATATAAGTCCTCTATGGACGGTGTACGACAAATAGAAGCTGCATCTGCCAATAAAGGCATCGCATAACGTTGTGCTAACATGGCTTCATGGACAAAACCAGCTGAATACAATGCGTCTGTTACCTCCCACCAAGTCGTTTTTGTATCACGTACAAAACCAATTTCTTCTAAAATACTATCAATAAATTCTTCAATACCGGATGCATATGGTGTGGGTTTACCCTCGTCAGCACAACTCTTATAAAGCTCATCCACCACCATGCCGACTAAGTCAGGCATACCATCATATGGTTTGTTCGCACCCAATGGTGTCGTTAGCAGCGTTAAAAAATTGACTAAGAAGGAGCGTTCACTTGCGGTCGGAGCACGACATCCTAATTGTGTATCAAAAGGATTAATCGAATAATCTGGCGTCATGCGTAATCGATAATAAGCCACTAAATGCCGGCTATCAGCAGGGAGAGCTTCCTTCAGTAAAGAAATCAAACCACTGCTCGATGGACCAATATCAATAATCGCGATACGCGGCAAACGCGTGATACCCGCTGATAAACACAATGCTAAATTTTGCGCATTGGATAAAACCGACTTACCCGAACCAGGCCGAGCATAAACCAGATCAATCCAGGTCGTTTGTTGCGATGATCCAGGTTGAAACGGCCACAGCTTGCCATCCGGAGAGCGAAATAACAAAGCGCCTGCTTGCCAAGGAGAAGCGGGCCTTGTAATCGGTAACATGGTCATCACTTGTGACAAGGGGGCAATGGTCGCCACAGCAGGACTATTGGTTGTCGTAGCCAACATACTGGCAGCAAAACCAGCAAATGGATCACCACAAATTTCTGAAACGTCGGTACTTCCCCAGCCTTGTACAGCTTTGACAAGTTCTGAACTGCGACGACGTAATAAAGGCAACTCACCTTCGGCAGCCCAAGTGGTTGCAATCACACGTAAACGAACAATCGCCTCATCTGTATTTAGGTGGACATATTTCAGTAAGTTGACCGAATCACTGATCAAGCGATTTTGTGGCGACGAAAAACTCAAAATAGAAGACAACAATCCTTTAAGACGTACGGTATTCAAAGCCTCACTTTCGATGAAGAAAGAAATCCGCCAGGGTACATGCGTTGGTAAAATACGATTAAATAACTGCATGAAAGGCCTGACATCTTTTGGAAACAAGTCGATGTAACACGAAGAGTAAATCTTATTTCCCACTAAAACCGTGCGGCGATCGATGGTTTCTGCGTCTCTTGGAATCACTTGTTTGGCCAAAGAGGGCCAGAGTAAATCAGACGCATCACCCTCGAAATCATTGACTTCTCGTACGCCTAAGGGATCCCCGGGTAAAGAAGCTTTCCAATCATCTGCGGTAAAATCAGGATCCGCGGTGGTGCGAATAATATGGACAGCTTCGTGTACATTGAGCAGTCGCGCAAAAATATTGAGGGTTTCAATATCGTGCATCACCGCGCGGACATAAGCGCTATGGGTATCACGTAGCTCAGCAATTGCAGCAAAAACAGCCTGAGAATTACGAAAAGGAGGAATTTTTTCTTCACGAATGGTTTTGAGTTTTGTTTTATTCGCGATTTTTAACTGTTCTGCAGCCAAATTAAAAGGTCTGGTAAACAAAACAAAATAGAGGCGTTCTTCAGAACAATAGCGCGCTAAATAATTGACGCGCTCTTCAAACAAATCATCTAAATTTAAATTCAAACGACCTGCCGTGTTAGTTGCTTGCGCATAAATATCACGGATGACTTTCTGTATATTCTGTTTTTCATGGCTAAAATAAACTTGTAAGGCGTGCCCTGCTCGCCCCATTCCGCCTTGAAATGCATTTGTTAAACCTTCAACCAGTCGATTAAATTCATCTTGACCCGCCAAAGAGGTAATGCCTTCGATGCTGATGACTGATAACAAAGAACCATCATGATTGACCAATACATCGGGACTATCCGCAGTTTCTAATTCACAATAAGACTCGGTGGTTTGCTTTAATGAGGTGCTTAACCACGCAAAAAAAGTATCCACTCCCTCGAAAAAAGATTCTGCAAAACTAGCCATTTATACTCCTTGCTATTTCTTCTCTGCAATTTCGTCTAATGCACTCGCAGCCCAACCTTCTATTTGTTTTCTAAATTTGGCACGAGAAGGAAGTAATCGAATACCATGACAAATTTGTGTCATTTTATCTTCAGTAATCGGTGCTGAATCAATCAGCAAGTGGCCAAATATCGCCGGATCGCTGGTTCCCTCACCAAACCTATCTTCAACTTGCTGTGATCGCACCTTAAAACCCAAATAAATGGTCTGCGCTGTTGCTTTGTAGCCCGTATCGTTGGTAATAGCGCAAAATAATACATGACAGAAACTATTGACTTCAGATTGAGTTAATTCAGGTAAATAAACCAGCGTACCGCCACCATATCCACCCACCCCTACTGACTCAATAAAAAAACATTGTGAACAAAAACAACAAGCGGTCGCCAAATTGCTTAGTTGATTATTGTTATAATTACCATCTAAGTTGATTACGTCTTGATATAAACGTGCTTGAAAACCACAAAACTGACAACGATAATGATCGCGTTCGAAAACACGTTTTTCATACAATTTAAATCGAGGGTCAGATTGTCTGGCAGAATACAACCTCCAGGCGCCTGGTGTAGCCGTTAATTTTAACTCAGGCGCCTGTTTGTTGTCTTCACTCATCGCGATTAACTACCACCAATTTCAGTACCACTAGACGTTGCCGTCGTACCACCACTAGAGAACATGGTATTACCTGCAACGGACAGAATAGACGGTAGAAATAACAATGCCGCGGCAATAAACGTCAAACCAATTGGCTGACCAATCGGTGTTTGTTGTGGGTTATCTTTATGTTGCTTAAATTTTAGAATCGCACTGATGGCAAAGCCAAGACCAGCCACATAAGAAGATGCGGTAATCAATTTACCAACACTTTCAAACGTTGACGTAATCGTTGCAGCCATGGTTCCAATGGTTTCTTTTTCAGCAAACGCACCACCACTAAAAAACACAATAGCCAATAAAGATAACCAAAACAGAAGACCTGTTTTTCCGTTCAAGCTGATTCGTTTTTTCACTTTATCTCCTTTATTGTAATTGCTCTATTTAAAATAGGTTATCAACCATAAAGCGTATTGATAACAATCTGTATGGTACCTACAACGTTCATGGCTAATATGCCGCCAAAAACATGCATTAAGCCCTTACCAGTGTTCCCTGCGGATTGCCCTTGCGACGCCCCTCTAGCAATCATAATCCAACCTTTAATAAAAGCAAAGAGGCCAATCACTTGAATCACAATTGTTAAAGACGTACCAACCGCATTATTTGTGCCAAATATGCCTGTTAAATAAGGACTTTGACTGTATGCCAAAACAGTAGAATAACCAAATGTGCTATTCATCAATGCTTCGAATGCGGTTGGGAAATACAATAACATAGAAGCAACTAACACATAGATGATCGCTTCTTTCATATTACCGGTACCAGACAAGCTGCTACGCTGCTCGCCATGCGATTTCAAGGTAAGCACGGCTTTAATCGCAAAACCAATGCCCATTAAATAGGACGAGGCCGTCAATAATTTTTCTACAGGAATGAGAGAGTTAGCTAAATTTGTTAAAATACTCACACTGTCTGTATATAAATCAGTATACCAATTGGTATCACTCATGTTGTAACCTTAGCTATCGTCTTGACTAAAACGTATTAATTTTCCAGAACTCGTTAATACGCGCCCTTGAATCGCATCGATAAACCGCACAACACCATAACCCGGAATGGGAGTTCCAACCCTCACAGTCATTGTACTACCAGCATTGGTTATCAACCACGCCCGACCAGGGATCACTGCGTTTAAATAGTAGACGACTGCTGGGCCATGAGGATAAATTCGTTTCGTGGCTTTAACTCTTTTTTTCGCTTGTTCTTTTAAAATAAGCACGTGTTCTGCTTGCTCTTGAACAACATGACGCATATCTGCCAACTGTTGATTTAATTGTACTAATTTTTCTGACAGTGTATTTAAATTGGTATTCACAGATACCAATTGATTATTGAGTGATGAAACCTGACTTTGTAACGTTGATTCCGTTTGCTCCATACTCATTACCTTAGCCTTCAAAGAATCAACATCATTATTTAAAGCTGTTGTTTGATTCACTGTCGGTGTGATGGGTTCTATCGGTGTAATGGGCTGAACTTTAGGAATAGATTGTGTCTGTTTAGCCGACATCTGCGCAACATTTTTCGCAGATTTTTCATCAAAAAATATACTGGCAATCACTTTGTAAACAATTAATAAGGCTAGCAATATCAACACAATCACAACCGCATTACGAGCGGGTGAGTTTTCATTGAAAAAAGATTTAACCTTATCTGCATCAAATTGAAAACGCGATGCGAGAGGCTCTTTTTTTGCTGTAGAGGCGACCGCTTCTTTTTCTGCAGGCGCATCATCAAGATTTATATCTGGCTCTTCGGCAAAATGATATTCTTCGCTAAGGTATTCGTCGTTTTGATTATCACTCATGGCCCACTCTCTTATTGTTTTAAGTCTTGCGTAAACAACACCCCAACCGCTGTGCCTGAATACACCTGCACAGTCGTTGGTCTAGACATATTTTGTTGTGCAACTTGTCCCCATGCTTTACCAACAGTCGCCAAACCAATAACCGCATTTTCAAGTGCAGAACGACCGATACCATTCTGAACCGTGGTATCTTGAACGCCTCCCGTTCCGCCAATCGTAATCGCGGTATCAGCTGATTGAAATGCGTTACCAAACCCTTCTAGGAAAGTAGACGCAAACAACGATCCATAACGCATTAAGTAATGGTGATCGGTTTCACTCGATAAAGCGGTTCTAGCGGTATTCGGATCGATCGCAAAAGCACTGATTGACATTGTTTTTGGAGCGCCCGGTAAAGACAACGCATTAAATGAGATCACCATCTTATCGGCATTGCTCGGCAAATTAAACGAACCAATTAATTTACCACCTTTTAGGGCGCCTGTTACGATCGTTGCAAGAATAGGGCCAGGCTCATCTGAATCAACTGATGTATCAATCACCGCAAATAAAACATCCCCCATGCGCACCAATGTCACGCCATCCGCTTGTGTCGTTCCATTTGGATTGCCATTATTTAATGCCCCATCACCTGGCATGCCGCCTAATTTATTCGCTTGTGCATCTTTATCTTCTTTATCATTGCCCGCAGTATATTGTTGTGCCTGTACGGCTCGCCAACTACTCACTTCTTGATTGGCTGCTGCTAATTTTTGCCCCATACGCTGCTGAACTTTTTGCTGAAATCGCTGATCCATCTGCAACGCGCGTTGCTGTTTCATAATTTCTTCTAGACGCTTTGCATTTTCAGCACTTTGACGTACATCTTTCTGACCGCTCACTTTAGGATCAATGCTTGGAATACCATTTAGACTCGAGGTTTGTGGCTGTACAGGCGATATTTTTTCTAACTCAGCCAACGCTGACGATCGAGATGAAAAACCAGCATTCACTAAATCATCGGCACTTAGCCCTGCATTTTTCAACTGCACAGCGGTGTATCCGGCATCCTTTAGGTCTTTACCTACAAAGCCCGCTTTCTTTAATGCTTCAGCGGAAAAACCAGCCTTTTTCAATTCAGCAGCAGAAGAACCGGCCGCTTTTAGTTGGTCTGCACCAAAACCCGCATCTTTCAAAGCATCTATATCAAAACCCGCATCTTTTAGGTTTTTTGCATCAAGACCAAGCGCTTTTAACTCCGCCGCTGAAACCCCTGCAGCACGCAACGCTTTTGCATCATAACCTGCGTTTTTCAGATCACCGGCAGAAAACCCCGCGTTTTTTAATTCCGCTGCAGAAAATCCAGCGTCTTTCAACTCCAAGGGAGTAAATCCAGCATTTTTCATCGCAGCCGCTGAACACCCTAAGGTTTGTTTAATAGTAGCCGCTGAAACTTTCATGGCTTTAGCCGCTTTTAGTGCCTCCGGTGTACACCCTTGACGCCCTGAAGCTAAAATACCGGCGGGGTTTAATCCAACACCCGCACGCTCGAGATCACTGGGCGTGAAGTCAGCTGCTAACAGTTGACCTGGTGTAAAATCGGCTGCCGCTAAATCATCCACTGAAAATCCAGCTTTTTTGAGTGTAGCCGCATCGCATCCATTCATATCATGAATACGTTTTGCATCCACTCCCTGCTCTTTTAAAACTTTTAATTTAGTTGCATCACAACCTATTTTTTTCATGGCCAGATCATCAAATGATTCGGGAGCAAAATCAGCGGCGATTAATTGCTCTGGCGTCAGACCTGCATCGAGTAAATCCTTACCACTAAAGCCAACTTGCTTTAACACATCGGCACCACAACCGTTGACATCTCGAATTTGTTTGGCAGAAACACCTTTTTTCATCAATGCCTTCAATTTCGTCGGATCACAACCAGCTGCGGCAAGCTCCATATTTGATAAATGCTGTGCTGGATTGAGATCCGCTGGCGAGAAACCCGCTCTGCGTAAATCGGCTGGGTTAAATCCACCTTTTGATAACTGGTTTGCCGTACAATTGGTAATTTGTTTAATTGCTTTGGCACTGACACCCGCCAAACGCTGTCTTTTGATGGCTTCAGGATCGCATCCTGCTGTTTGTATATCTTTTCGAGAAAACCCAGGAGGAAGCTCACGCTCAGCAGCATCGACATCGGCTGCACTGTATCCCAAAGCGTTCAAATCATCAGGCGATATACCGGCATTGATCAAATCACGTGCACGATAACCTGCGTTTTTGAGTTGTTCAGGTGTGAATCCTGCTGTTTTTAACTCCGCAGCACTGTAGCCTGCATTTTTTAAATCATCTGCTTGAAAACCAGCCGCTTTTAATTGTGCTGCACTACAACCCGAGATGCGACGAATCGCAGCAGCGGTGACACCAGCCGCACGTAAACGCTGTAAATTATCCACTGAGCAACCTGCTTTTTGCACATCGCCTACCGTAAAACTATCTGGTAAGCCGCCCGCTTGCGCAATTTCACGATCGGTAAAACCACTGCCTTTCAATTCACCATCGGAGTAACCAGCATTTTTCATTTCTTGCGCAGAAAACCCAGCTGCCCGCTCTTCACAAGAAACAAATCCGCACATACGCAGATCGGTCGCATTATATCCCGCGGTTTTGAACTCCATGATCGTGAATCCCAGTGTTTTTAACTCACCACAAGAACAAATTGACTTTAAATCAGCTAGTTTATAACCAACGGCTTTAAGCTGAGCGCAACTGCATGCCAATTTGAGATCGTCCATGGTCGCATTATTTTGGTTGACTGCTTTGCTGACGGCATCTTTGCTGCACTGCGTATCTTGTAAGTTTTGAAACCAGACTGTGCTTTGTGGTCCGCCTAATGTTTCTCTAGCCAATGTAGAAAAACCAACGCTGCCTTGTCCGCCCACAGAACCAATGGCTTCGACACCTTCACCAAAAGCCTGTGAACGAATAATCGTGGGAATCGAGCTATTGCCTTTTTTTTCGGCTTCTTGTGCTTGCTCAACGTTTTGTTGCTGTTGCAAAGCTGAATATTGCGCGGTTTGATTCAATGCTCCCGGAATAGATTCTATAGCCCCGGGCGTTTGGCTAACATCAGAAGAGGCGTTCAACGGATTCAGTGATTTACCAAACTTCATAAATCCGATAGTAATGGTGGTAATTAACAAAATAAACGTGAACGCAATAATAATGCGTGTACGCGTATTTGAGAATAAAGCTTTTATGTTGTCTTTCTTACTTGCCATTATAGCCCTTCAACTTTTAATTGCATGACTTTTCCATGCCAAGAAACCAATAAAACCGGTGATTTTTGCATTTCGTAAGCATGCATACCATCAGCACTGGTCATACTACCCACCCAGCCTGGCGACAAAATTGTCAAATTTGTCCGTACAAACATCGTATTTTCCATCAACCAAGCACGTGCATCACCGCCACTCACCGTGAGACGTCGGCTGCCTGCTGGCGGTACACCATCCAATATATGCAAAAGAACATCGCTGGCGGAGGGCGGCATACCCTCTTCCATGGGAATATTTTTGGCGTTAGGACCATATCCTTGCACACGTAAATCAACACGATAATCGACTGCTTTCTGCCCTGGAATCAGTGTTAGCATAACCGGGGTATTTAAATCTTTAAGACGAACCGCCAGATTACCATACGTATACAATTTGTTAGATTGAATCATCAGTGTATTACTGGTTTTGTCCCATTGAATATTAAAAGCGGCTGGATCACCTAGGTCATACGCATTAATTGGCCAAGGCGCACCGGTGGAGTCAAGAAAGACTAAAGATGAAACAAACCCCTGTGAAAGACGGATAACCGGTGGTGTTGAACCTGGAGACAAATTCACAAACTGTGAGGTTGCAATCGGTTTAGGGGGCGTATCAACCGGCGTAGCACGAGCATACTCATGGCTATTATATTCTTTATGTAATTCTTTTATTTCTTTTTCACTCAGAGGAAACAATTGCCCTTCAACCCCTTCAAAGGCTAATTTATCTATCGATTTCTCTTGATCAATCACATCATATGAATCCGTACGTGACGAAGACGTAGCGCCTGCCATACGTTCACGGCGCTCTAATGCCGACTCAGCTGCTTTAGGCGGGGTCGCCTGACGCGGCATGAGCGGTGATGTTTTGGTGGTTGATGAAGACGATTGTTGTTTACTCTCTGGTGTCAGTGGATTTGCTGAAGCAGAGGTTGTCAGCAGTTGTTTTTGTAACATGCGTAATTGATCTAATGCTTGTCCGGCTGAAGTATCATTAGCTAAAAGCACATCCAGTGGCAGCACAATTAAACACACCAAAAGCAGGATGTGCCTGATTTTTTGATAACAAACACCACGAAACCCATCAGCAAGAAGCGACATCAGGTTCATCAGTAAATTCGCGATAACACATCGATAAGTCAATGACCGCATCCTTTTCATCATTAGTTTGTTCCACCGCTCGCAGGTGCCGAAACAAACTGTGCAATTCCGATACCACGCGGCGAATTCAGTGTATCTACACGGGTTACCAACATCGTAACATTTAAGTTCTGTTGAGAAAACTCACTGGCACTTTGGTAAGTCACTAAAATCGGCATTTGAATACGCCATGCGTAGCGTCCACTTAAAACGCCTTTTTGTAAAATCACCGGCGCACTGGTTGCGACCGCAGAAACAACCAATTTTTTTGCTTTAACCGCATCTAAGTTGTTCGAGCTTCCCAATGCAGAGATAAATTGATCCCAACCTTCCGCAGTAAAGAAGCCAGAAGCGGATACCAGCTCAGAGCGGTAATTAACAAAGTTATAGGAAAATACAGCAATAGCAGCCTGATTTGCCCATTGCAACACAGCAGAGTCGGATTGGTTAGGCGCATCTAAAGCAACCAGAGGTGTAATACGACCATTAATGCTGGTTGCAAAATATTTTGGCGCGGGTGGATGGGTAATAATATAGAGAAGGATACCACCCAAAACCAAGTTGACCAAACCAGAAATCAGCATAATACCAATGATTTTACGTTGACCATCGCGATAAAAACTATTCCGCATTGCCACATATGCTAATGCATCTTCTGCCATGTTAATTATCCTCTCATTGCGGTATGGTTCGCACATTACTGTCTTGGTTTGGATCGTTCGGCAGTAATGGAACAGAACTGTAATTTGGTGTATTCATCGCTGTCAAAAGCACTGGCGGTGTTTCACCAAAAGTCGCATAAAAATCTCGCTCTGGTATGTGGCTGTAGGTATACCATATGCCCATGCCTAACAATACATTCAGTACTGTAGATGCGAGTAAAACATTGTTTGATCGACGGTATACACGTACGTAAAAGCGCTTTGAATGCTTAATGAGATCCCACGTTCTTTTACTCATGCAACAGCCCTTCTAAATATTATCTCAATTCTTGAGTTTGGAGAAGAATCCGAGCACGACTTATTGCGATAAATTGGTTTATGATCACCCATGCCTTGCGCAATCACCATTCTGGATTCAACATTTTGCGACCAGAGATAATTTGCAATTTCTCGACCACGCGCCAGTGTCAATACGCGAGTCCTTTTTTCAGAAAGATAACAGGTACCATATGCATTCACATGCACCGATATTTTACGAAATTTTTGCAAGTAACAAACCACATCGTTTAACAACGCGTAAGCGCCCCAATTTAATTTGGGTGACTCTTCAGCAAAAAGCAATGCAGAAGGGATGCTAATCAAATACATTTGCCCCATGGAAATCACCTGCACGCCCTGTTTAGTGAGTTTGTTTTGTAACCAAACAATGGCTGGATCTGAGGCCCCTGCAACTGCCTCTGGTAAAGTAGGTTTTTCTTCGTCAACCACCGGCGTAGTCTGATGACAGCCAACCACACTGATAATCAGCAGCATCAAAAATAAGCAAATTCTCACTAAAAAGACTCCATGCTTTAATATAACCGGAGTGACTCCGATATAGAACAGGACTTACGCAAAACACCGATCTCTTCGTTGGATTTTATTTTTAATTCGGTCATTTAGTTATCTAAACTCCCTCATTAAAAATAAAATCCGCCTCGACCTCGTTGTTTTTCGTAAGTCCTGTAGAAATCAGAACATACTGTGAGATGAGATACAAGTACTTTTCAAAAGATTTCATTACGTTGAGGACGATGACTCTTTAGCACGCTTACGCTCACGTTTGATTTTTTCTATCAATAAATGGGTTGTCTCTACCAACTGCTCTTCGCTCACCATCGTACGATCAGATGGTGGATAATGCGTAGCCGTTTGGAAGTCTTTAATAATTTCATTGGCAATATTGCCCGCCAAGCTGGCTTTTTCACCACTAAATCGCTCGATGGCAATAATACTGTTACGTGTTTCATTAATCGGTAATAGGGGCTCAGAAAAGCGTGCGACATCTTTTGTTAACAAAGGCAAGCTGCCTGGAGGCTGCTGTAATTGAGCGAAAATAGTAATTTCACCCGCAATCACTTCTTCAACCAGGTCTTCAACTTCTTCAGGCTCATTTTGCTTATGGAATGCTAATAAAATCGAGACGCCTCTTTCGATAGGCTCTTTGACATCCGATTCTTTTAACAACTGGCTAATCGTTTGAATAGTTTCGCCAGATACCTCTGCCGTAATACCTGGCTCGAACTCAGCGAGTACTGTTTGAAACCCTTTTAATTGTTTTTGTAGTTTTTCCAAATACTCATCTGGTGGCGGCTCAAGCTTTAAAAATTGATTCACCTTTAAACGCTTAACCGGTTTGGGGGCTGCGTAAAACATATTGGCGCGAACAATTTGTGAGCGAAAGAAAATATGGGCCTCACCTTCGGTTTGATCTTTTAAATCAAGTAAATCAACACGCGCTCTTTTTTCGAATGAAGAGCTTTTGGTATCTAAATAACTATTGGTTAAACTGTTTTCCTTCGTTTGAAAAGAATCAACCTTAGTAACATACGCTTCACCCGCGGTCTTGGTAAAGAAATCCCAGGTATCGGCCGGATCTTCGAGCTTCATACAAATTTTGATATTGGTATTTGCACCAATTGACGCCGCTTCCTCTTTCGAGGCTTTTTGAAACGCGGGCAAATCTTGTCCCGCAAAAATGGCAGAAAATCCCAATGAACGTGCTTGTGCAGGAACCACAGCAAAGCCTTTTACAGCGTAGTATCCATATTCGTCGAGAATACAAATATAAGGCGTAGGTGCGTTTGTTGGTTTGCGCTCGATCACATCTCGATAATCGCCCTCAACTTCCTCTCCCAAGCCGGCTGCCATCATCGCTTTCAAAGAAGACACAATGACTTTACCTAAGTTTGACAACTCATCAGGCGATTTTTCCAAGGCAGGCAACAATACAACCAAAATACGACGATTTAACACCACATCCTTAAAATCCACCTCCGCAAGATTGACCCGAATAATATGTCCGTATGTATCCGCTAATGATGAAAAGCTTCTTACCAACTGCATGGTAATAAAACCATGCTGTTCTAAAACTTGCGAAACCTGTTTGCCTTTTTTCTCTTTGTTGTAACCAGGAAGAGTATTCAAATAGTTACGAATCGGATCGGTCACTAATCTGGGGATTTGATCGATGTTGACCGCCTCTTGTTCATCACGAGGAAAGACTTTATCAATCACAATCGATTCTAATCGTCCCAAATCAAAATAGTTTCGAATCGTATTGGCATCCAATAAAATAGCGCCTTCATCACGCATATACACCAACAAGCGCATCAGTGCTTCAACGAAAGCTATCGCACGGCCTTTCCACATATCACCATCTGAGCTGCCTGCCGACTCCCCCATTAGACTCACTACCAGCTGCGTTAACATGCTTGAGGAGCCTTGGCAAAATGGATTTAACGTATTGGATAAACGTTTTTCTTGCGGACCAACAATATCACGCGCACCGGTCATGAAGTTAATTAATAATAAATCGTCTTCACGTCCCATACCGCGAACCATTGAAAATACCTTAGCATAGAGGGAGTTATCACCTTTACCATCTACATAAATAAAACCACTCCCTTGTACCAAGGCATTAAAGGCGATTGAAACCAACGCTTCGGTCTTACCACTACCGGTTGAACCAAAAATCAGCACGTGTGTACGCATATCTTCGTTGGCAAACCATAACTCTTTATTGGTTTTTTTCTCATTACCAAAATAAGCAATACCACGCGCCATATACGGCAATTTGATGCCCGGTTTCAGATCATTAAAATCTTGGGTTTTTGAAACCTGAGGTAAACGAAAAGGCAGTGCGTGTTTGCGGGTCATGGAGTACCAAAACATCCCCACACAAATTAATAATGCAAAAACCGAGATTTCGGGTACATAGATAACCACAACAAAAAAAGCGGAGAAAAAAATGATAACGTTTTTAGGTTGACTAAAAAAATCATTGACACGCTGCCCGATCGTTCGCGTATCCCGCAATAACCGCGAGGGATCAATTTCATTCCGTGAATCAATACCCCGCATCATGGTTCTAATTCCTTAAGCTCTTTAGGTGACAGTTTAACTTCTTTGATGGCAATTTCCAGTGATTTAATCGCTTCATCAATCATCGGTGCTCGTGAAGGCCGTTGCATGGCTTTTTCTGCTAACCAATGTGCAAATGGCCCACCTACTTCACTATAGGGTGTTTGTCTCCCGACGCAATTTAAGACATACCATAGGCGTCTATCTGTGGGTTTTAACCATAAAAACTCTGAAGAAGGAACAACACCATCTAGTCTGGCGGCAGCAAGTAACGACGCCATCACTGTCAATAAGTAAGCATGTTTTTGTATCACATCTTGAACCAATTCGGTTTGTGTATATTTCTGTAAGACACTGCTCGTGGTGGGAGCTGACAATTTTCCAGTGACATAGGAAACATCCAGCGCTTTTAAAATTTCATTAGCCGCTGCTTTGTCTCTGTTAATTCGCGCCATAAAGACGGCAGCCAGCGCTTGTACATGCAAAGGACATCGCTCAAAACCATCCCAAGCTGGTCCAAGTTGCAATGTAAACACCCGTTTTGCATCACCTCGACGTAATCCCGCTGTCATTTCTTGACCAGGCACGGCATTGTCTAAAAGCAAATCGTTTTTCTTGAGTAAATTATATTTTCGTGCAAACTCCATGGGACTCATCGCCATAGCCCATGGCCCAGAATTAATATCTGTACTAACCAAATCTTCTTTAACAACAGGCATAATGGCTGGCCAATTTTGCTGCTCTTGATGACTAAGCGTCTGCATATTATGGGTTTTACGAAAACGGATCGTGACATCAGATCGATAAAGAAAAAATGACATAACCATCATAATGACAATGGCTGGATAGCGTACATAAGAGCCCACATAACCTGTAAAATCACGCAGTTGAGGTAGATCAACTGTTCGGGGATCAATGGTTTCCATTACATAAATAATTTGATCTAACTTGGGGTCTTTGAGAAATAAATTAACAAATTTACCTTGCAAAACATTCAGATAAAATACAAAAGAAACAATATATTGGTGACTTGTTTTCCAAATAATAAACAGGGTTATTAAAACCAGCGCCATGATCCACATGGGCGCCATGGAGTGATCGCCGCCGCCCGGCTGCTGAGGAGGTTGCTGAGCCATAAATATGCCTCAAAGTTCTTTCTTAGCAGTATATACTCATTCGCAAAAGAAGTTCAAATGTCTATCTTCTTAATCTTTCGAAGATGGTCAGTTTTGATCTTTCAGATCGGAGTAAAGTTTCTCATTTGGGCGGTGTTATTTAAAAGTTAACTCGCTATATATCCCGCGGTTAAATGAAACTATGATAGAATCCAGGTTTTTATTTATAAACAGTTTGGTGCCATTCTTTCGTGTTTTTGATGAAATCGAAAATAAAAGGCATCGAATCTAGGGTCTGTTGACAAATGTCAACAGACCTTAAGCTGCCGGGGATGCTTGTGAGTTTGTTATCGCTACAGAAAGTCACTTTATGTTTGTCAGGTTATCGGTTATTGGATCAGGTCGATTGGCACATTCAGGCTCAGGATCGCATTGCATTGGTTGGGCGTAATGGTCAAGGGAAATCATCGTTGTTAAATCTTTTGCAAGGCCACCTAGTGCAAGAGTCTGGTCAAATTTTAAGAGTCAACGGATTGCGTATCGCAGCGCTTTTACAAGAAGTTCCTCCCTTTCAAACATCGACTCAAACCGTGAATGATGTATTAACAGAAGCCGCTCAGCATTTGTCATCATGGGACATGCCACATACGATTGAATCGATTGCCTCTCGTTTAGGATTAGACACCAGCGCTCGTATGTCACAATTATCAGGTGGAATGATTCGGCGCACTTTATTAGCAGCAGCACTTATAACAGCACCAGATATTTTATTGTTAGATGAGCCAACCAATCATTTGGATATTCATTCCATCGAATGGTTAGAGTCTTATTTGAAACAATATTCAGGCGCATTGATTTTTGTATCACACGACAGAACGTTTTTAGATCAAGTTGCAAACCAAATTGTAGAGCTGGATCGTGGGCGACTGTACACCTATCATTGTGATTATGAGACTTTTTTAGCACGCCGTGAGGCACGCTTATTAAGTGAACAAAAGCAACATGATTTATTTGATAAACGCTTACAAGCAGAGGAAGTTTGGATTCGTAAGGGTATTGAGGCTCGCCGTACCCGTAATGAGGGGCGTGTGCGTGCGTTAAAAGCGATGCGAGAAACGTATCGTCAAAGACAGTTACGTCAAGGAGACGTTAAAAACATGTCTTTAGAATTAATGCGCTCTGGAAAGCTGGTGATTGAAGCGAAGCAAGTTAACTATGCGATTCAACAAAAAAACATTATCGAAGATTTCTCTTTACTGTTATCGCGAGGCGAAAAAATTGGCATCATTGGTCCGAATGGATGTGGAAAAACAACGTTAATTCGTCTTCTATTGCAAGAGTTGACACCGAATTCTGGCGAGATACGCCAAGGAACATCACTGGCTATTGCTTATTTTGACCAATTACGTAATCAGTTGGACGAAAATGCCAGTATTATGAATAATGTGGCTGATGGTGCTGATTTTGTGACCATTAACGGAAAAAATAAACACGTCGCCAGTTATTTACAAGACTTTTTATTTACACCCGACCGTTTTCAACAACCTGTTTCATCGTTATCAGGTGGTGAGCGAAATCGATTACTTTTAGCAAAGTTATTTGCTAAACCGGTTAATTTATTGGTTATGGATGAACCGACCAATGATCTGGATATTGAAACGTTGGAATTGCTAGAGTCGATTTTGGTCGACTATACCGGCACACTGCTACTGATTAGCCATGATAGAGCATTTATTAATGATGTGGTCACACATGTATTGGTTTATGAAAAAGATGGTAAATTTCACCAGTATGTCGGCGGATATGATACTTACGTCGAGCAGAAAAAAACACTGAGCAAAAAATCAACACCGCCACTCCAGAAGCAATCACGAGGAGAAAATCGTAAATTAAGTTTTAAAGAACAACGGGAACTTGCTGAATTACCCAAAAAAATAGAAGACTTGGAAGAAGTGCTCACAAACATGCAAGCTGAAATGACGCAAAAAACATTTTATCAAAAACCAACCGAACAAATCAGTACATTTAAGCAAATCTTAGAAGAAAAAGAGCAATTACTAGACACATTGATGGCACGTTGGGAAGCGTTGGAAAAAGTAGACGCGGGGACTTTATAAGTCAGAAAACAACGACAACGATAGTAACCCCAGTTCGAAGTTTTTATGCTTTTAAATCGAGAGAAATCAATGAGTACGAGGCAAACGCTCTAAAAAAGCGCAGCACTAGCAGCGCTAATGTGAGCATTTTTTAGAGCGTTTAACGAAGTAATTATTGATTTCTCTCGATTTAAAAGCATAAAAACGCCGAAATGGGGTGATAGTAAGTTAATTTTTAATTACTCGATGCTCGCCCTCTCAAGCAAAGTGCGAGAGTACAGTACACAGAGCTAGAGATTGCTTAGCAAAGCTCGCGATGTGACGCCTTAAGCTGACGCCATTGAGTGAGCAGTGACGAGTCGTGTTACTCTTCTGTTTTGATCAACTTGCCACGGATATACCGATACTTTCCTGTAAGATGCATAAAATAATCGATATTATCCAAGTTAATCGCATTATCTTTTAAAACCAACATGGGCTTGCCTAATTTATCAATCGGCATTTTTTCGTTACCCAGATCTAGAATACTATTGGGATCGACATAGATAGAAACGTAGGCTTCATTGATTTTTTTCTCTTTGGTCTTAATCATCGCTTGAATATCTGTTTCATTTTCATAAACAGGACGAGAGACCATCTGACGGCGCAAGTTCGCAATAATGCGCTCCCAAGCGAGCAAACTGACCCCTTCTAAAGAATACAGTCCAACAAAGACCTGCTTTAACGTACTTTGCATTGCCATTTGACGCGCCAAGAATGAGGCGGATCCTGTCGGCTCTTCATCGAGATGTTTTAACTGAGCCGCCAAAGTATCTCGCATGACTCGCAATTTTTTGCCAATAATCAAAATAAAATTGGTTTCATCCCACGAGCCATTTGCGATTGCTTCATCTAAAGCTTTGAGCAGTTTTTCTGCTTTTTGCTTAACTGTTTCATCCATAATGGCCTTAAATTATTCAATTGAGCCGCTGCCACACAAACCTGACGCATTGTAACAATCAAAAGAAATGATAACGCGCGATAAAATCAAACGTAAATATTCGCCTATTCAACGAAGGATTACAATTAAACACAAGGTCAACGACAACGATTTAATTACTTTTCATTATTGTTGTTTGGCTCTGCTCTTCTGTTGAGGCTTCGTCTGATTTAGCAGCGCCCTGTTTTTGTTCTAATATTTTACCTTTATAAAAAGTTTGGCCCACTTTCGTTGCACTCAACTTTTCATCTGGTCGCTGTCCACTTATCGCCTCAATGATAAAATTGAGTTGAGCCATCGCAGAAAAGTCGACACCTTTCATCTTTTGTAACGTCTTCACAGTCTCAATCATCATGTGTATCTGGCGAACATCTTCATCTACTAACGTTCGCAAATCGACCATCGCATCGCCAGAGTCAACATTTTTTTTAGACACATCATCAGCAGAGAAACCCATTTTAAAACCTCAAAATACAACCTACCTGCTTCAGATTATAGCAGAATATGTCTTAAAAAGAAATAAACTGTCGATTTTTTGAACCAAAAATCCTTTTTTGTTTTTTAGCGACTGTTAACCACAAGAAAAACCAAATAACTAATCGTACATTAATTCATCTAAAGGTGTATAATCGCGACTTGGTCCTCCCTGAATCAGCTCATTCACGACATCCGTCATACACAATAAACGCAAGGTGCTCGGTGTGACTTCATCAAAAATCACCTGTGTTCCCAACAACGCACCTTCTGCGTCGTTAAATGATACTCCTAACCCATATCCTAAACACAATGAACATAATTGATCCGCTCGTTTAGCAATAGCAGGCAATAGTCCTGTTGATGAAAACACTTCATCATAACTAACAAAGCGATCATTTAAATAAAATTTGGCATTCATACGGGTTGCTATCAATGCCATGCACTTAGATAAATCCTTTTCCATCTAGCGCCACCATGGGTGTGATGATTTTACAGGGCCAGCAAAAAACAACCTAAGCCAACGTAAAAACACCGGTACAGTAAATCCGTAATGTTCAAGGATACCAAAAAATACAGCAGAAACAATCACTAATAGCCCTGTCCATACACGAATATGCATTAAAAACAGAAAGATAGGGAACGCCGCTCGCGCGTCAACCATAAAAAAACGCGCACTTCGTGCAGAGTCACGCCAATGAGCCGTCGGAGAAAAGCCACCACTAGCCATGATTTATCCTAATCAAGATAATCTTCAAGTTCCTCACGCAATCGTTTTTCTTCCATTAAATCTTCTAAACGACGACGCGCATCTGATGTGTTTTTTTGTCGAACATCACCCAAGGCCTGTTCAGCCTCGATCAAATCATCATCAACAGTTAATACCTTATCATCATCCGTTTCATCAAACAATTCACTCATATCGCTCTCCTAGACACGCTAGACGTTTGGGTAACTATTCCCCTAAAACATTCAAAATCGGGTGAATAGATACACGTTTTGTTTTATCTTTTATAAAAGTTGAAACGAGCATCGCTCTATTTTCGATTAAGGTTTAAACTGCTGTATTGTCTTTTGATTTCAGGTACCATTCTAGCATGAGCATTCAACAGATCAAAGCCCGTATACGGCGTGATATCTTACAGCAACGCCGCGATTTGTCACGCACTATTCAACAAAATACATCGGCTCATATTGTCGCACACATTCAATCGTTACCAGCCTATCAACAAGCTCACACCATTGCTTGCTATTTTTCTGCCAATAATGAAGTTGATCTGGCTGCGTTATGGGCCCCCTTTCCATCCGAAAAAACGTTTTGCTTCCCTGTTATGCATACAGATAAGACAATGCTTTTTTTGCCCTATACAAACGGTGCTGCGTTACAAACGAATCGCTTCGGCATAACAGAACCAGTCGTTTCGAGCGCGCATCCTATCGTCGCTGAAGCCATACACATTATTTTTTTGCCCTTAGTTGCTTTTGATATGCAAGGTCATCGTCTTGGCATGGGCGGAGGATATTATGATCGTTATTTAGCCAGTCACCATGATACGTTATGTATTGGTATCGCTTATGAATTCCAAAAGCAAGCTTTATTACCGACCGAGTCGTGGGACAAACCGCTAGACGCGGTCATAACAGAAAAAGCGATCTATTGGTTTTCTGAACAAGATTTGCTATGATCGTGAGCCAAAAGTGACACCTGTAGAGCCATTATGTTCGCACCAAAGCAGCTAGAAGAATTAGCAAAATCCTTATATTCCGCTTTACCCGCTAGTTTCAAGGCAGTCGAACTTGAAGTTCAACAACAGTTTAAAGATATTCTACAGTCGGCTTTTACCCGTATGAATATGGTCAGTCGCGAAGAATTTGATGTACAAGTAAAAGTACTGACACGCACACGTGAAAAAATCGACGCATTACAATCACAACTCGATCAATTGTTAAAACAAAACGAATCTTAAACAACGCCTTTAATAACATCCACTTGCTCCAATAAAATTAAAATGGTAGATTCAGGCCACACTGGTTAAAGGAAACAACCATGAACCTCGCCATATGCCACACACGGAGTATTGTCGGTATTCACGCCCAACCTATCTCTGTTGAAGTCCATCTTTCCAATGGTCTGCCTTCTTTTTCAATTGTTGGATTACCCGAAACAGCGGTCAAAGAGAGTAAAGATCGCGTGCGCTCGGCCATTATCAATAGCCATTTTGAATTTCCTTGTCGACGAATTACAGTTAATTTAGCGCCGGCTAATATCCCCAAGCTGGGTAGTGGATTTGATTTACCTATTGCGCTGGGTATTCTCGCCGCGTCCAAACAAATTAACGCACAAAAACTAACCTCTCATGAGTTTCTCGCTGAATTAGCACTAGACGGTACGTTGCGTGATATCAAGGCAGTGATTGCTGCCGTTATTGCCACACACGGAACCAATCGCCCATTGATTATTGCGAACGCTAATGCCAATGAAGCCGCGTTAACAGGTTATACCCATGTTTTAACAGCCCAAACCTTAAGTGCCGTATGCAACTATTTGTGCCAAGATACACCCTTATTGGCTTTGCCAGAGCCTGTTTTGTCTTTTGATACGGCAGACCATTTAGATTGGTCCGATGTAAAAGGACAAGAGCATGCTAAATTTGCTTTAGAAATTGCTGCATGTGGCGGACACAGTGCATTATTATCTGGCCCACCAGGCAGTGGAAAAACCATGCTGGCTAAACGTTTTATGACCTTATTACCTGATTTATCTCAGGCAGAGGCATTAACATGTTTAAGTATTCGCGCCATTCACAGTCATGACCCAACCCTCAATAATTGGAAAAGACCCCCTTTTAGAGCCCCTCACCACACCGCCTCACCTGTTGCCTTAGTCGGTGGTGGTAATCCACCGAAACCTGGAGAAATTTCACTTGCTCACCACGGCGTATTATTTTTAGATGAATTACCTGAGTTTAATCGTCGTGTATTAGAAACATTGCGCGAACCATTAGAAGCCGGCTCCATTTGCATTTCGCGTGCCGCCATACAAACTGAATTCCCAGCACAATTTCAATTCATTGCCGCGATGAATCCATGCCCTTGTGGGCAATATGGTAACTCAGCCGCTTTTTGTACTTGTAGCCCACAGGCGATTCAGCGTTATACTGGAAAACTATCTGGCCCTTTGCTAGATCGCTTTGATTTACGTGTTGATGTCGAAGCGCTCCGTGAAAATAATTTGCTACAACCTCAAATATCGACAAAAATCAGTGCTGAGATTCGTCAAGCAGTAACCGCCCTGCGTACAAAACAACTACAAAGACAAGGATGCTTAAATGCGCATTTACAAAATCATCAATACGAAACTATCTGTGCATTAGATAAAGCAGAACGGGCTTTATTAGGAGAAGTTCTCAAGAAAAATCAATTATCCGCTCGCGGACTCCATCGTATTTTGAAAGTCGCAAGAACCATTGCTGACCGCCGTGATGCCATGCAGATAGAGCGCTCAGATATTCAACAGGCTCTTTCATTTAGAATTCTCAGATAGGATATTTGAAACAGATGCACAAATATAAGAACATATTGACTAAAAAATATTTAATCGTATAATAAGAAAATCAAAAAAATTAACTGTACTTTAATCATTCAAACAGGCGTTTTTCACAAGTCCTGTCCAAAATAATTAAAGTCCAGAAGCCTTATCAACGGAGTTATAATGGAAAGCAATAATCAACGAGATCGATATATAAGCATCATTGATGCCGGAATAAGAGATGCTGAGAACAAAACGACTCGCCACAGAAACCAGATGCCTGCCCCCATGCTGTACGCTGATTATTCCAACCATATGGCTCAGGTAATAACATACGGCATCATGATTGCCGTCATGCAAGTCGCAAAAAAATTACTCGAATCAGATACGAATCAAGTCATTCTTCATTTGGATGCTGAAGATCAAAAACATTCAGAATCAAAATCTGAAGAAGACAATGTATTACTTTCGGGATTCAATGCAGCGTATTCGGTTATTGAACAGCAAATAAAACCAATAAAAGAGTTAGATGCAAATCGTGAATATTATCTAATCATAAACCGACGCTTATCAATGTGTTCTATTGTCAGTTTATTTATAACAGGATTGGTAACGATTATCATCGCTATTCTATGTAGTGCCGCAATAGTAAGCCCAACAATATTTGGTATTGCTGCTGGCGCAGCTTTATGTGCTTCTCTTTTGATCGTGGCGTCTGGAGTTGGCTCTGCAGTGATTTGTAATCGTTATCGTGAGCAATCTAATACGCAGAATGAGGCATTGCTGAAAGAAACACAGATTATTCAAGCTGGCTACCAGTACGAAAATCCCGTAGTACGGATCATCCCCTTGTTGGAAACACCTTCCATCAAGCCTATTTTCAAAGGCGAGGGCAGGTTGTTTATAGCCAACGACCTGATGGTTTTAGGCTTGTTCAACACCCAATATCCGTTTAATCAATTAGTCAAACACAATACACTAGACTTGAAAGAGTTGAGATCGCGGCTTATTGTCGAAGAAGATGATGTTAAAATTGGGCCTCCGCTTTCCAAGTAAGCTCAAGGCTTAACTTGTCGAGAGAGCGTTCACACTAAGATTGTCAGCGACGTGCTTAACTTGATGCCAAGCATGCTCGCTGATACGAATAGTACCTAATTTATTGGTTAAGTTCGCTAAGCGAGCTCCCGGAATAGGCTTTATTTTTGCCGACAAATCGCATCGATAACCGCCATGCGAGCAAATACGCCGTTTTCCACTTGTTTAAAAATAAACGATTTAGGCCCATCCGCGACATCGCTGTCAATTTCAATACCTCGATTCATCGGCCCTGGGTGCATCAACATCACATCAGGTTTTGCCCAAAGCAAGGTTTGTTTGGTAATCGCATACTGCTGATGATAATCCTTTAAATCAAGATGTGCCTCTTGCGATAAACGCTCGCGTTGTACTCTCAGACAGATCACCACATCTGCGTCTTGTAAACCTGCCTGCAAAGAAGTGGTCACACTTCCATAATGCACCACTTTGGGATGCCAAGCCTCGGGAGCAATCAAAACCAACTCGCCCACCTCCAACAAAGAACAAATATTTTGCAAAGAATTAGCAACTCGCGAATGTAATAAATCCCCGACAATGGCGATTTTCAATTGGCTTAAATTCGGTTTTTTCTCGAGAATCGTCATGATATCTAATAATGCTTGAGTTGGATGCGCGTGCGTACCATCCCCCGCATTAATAACATGCACATTCTCAGTGAAAGCACCGGCAATGGCTTGCGGTAAACCATTTTGAGCATGACGAATCACAAAAAGCGAAATGCCCATAGCAGAAAGCGTATGAATTGTATCTTCAATCCCTTCTCCTTTTTGTTCTGAAGAAGATGCTAAATCCATATTCACTGCATGGATATTTAAGTTACGCGCCGCTAACTCAAAGCTCACGCGTGTACGTGTGCTGTTTTCATAAAACAAACTCACCATGGATTGTGACGCATAATCAGGAAAAACCTTGGTCTGTTTAAAGGCAAAAGCGCGATCAATGAGTTGCATGACCTCTTCATAAGAAAGTTGATTGATATCTAAGAAATGCTTCATATTATATCCGGATTAGTTGTAACATTGTGGTTTAATCAATGATATGGGGCGAGCGAAAACGCTCTTCTTATAATCGAATTAAGAAATTAGCTACTCATGCAACCACTGCTCTAAAATAATACAGGCAGCCAAACAATCGACTTGTGTTTTTTTGATCTTACGATAACCGCCTTTGGCATACAAGCGTTCTCGTGCTTCAACAGTGGTTAGTCGCTCATCAACACAATGTACTGGCAATGCAAAACGAGTTTGTAACTCGGTTGCAAATTGACGTGCTGCTTGGGTGGTATAAAGTTCGCGATCATCAATACAGGTTGGCAAACCAACAATCAGTTCACATGGCTTCCATTCTTCAATAAGCTGCTGAATATGCGTCCAATCAGGAACACCTTGTTTTGCTGCGATAGTACACAGTGGCGAGGCTCCACCGGTCAAGCGTTGTCCAATTGCGGTGCCAATACGTTTGAAACCAAAATCAAATCCAAGAAAAACTGCTTCAGGCATGCCCACTACCACTCGAAATTAATTGATCCATATGCACACCCAATGATAAACCCGCTGACTTCCATCGATCCTCAAACGGAACATCATACAATAGCTCCGATTTGAACGGACAAACTAACCAAGCATCGTCAATAATTTCCTTTTCTAATTGACTGCTTTCCCAACCGACATATCCCAGCGCAACCAGCACATCTTTGGGGCCTTGTTCTTTTGCAATGGCTCGAATGATATCATTTGATGTCGTAATCGTCACATCTGGTTTCATCAAAGCCAGGCTCGAACGCCAAACACCACCGGGTCGATGAATCACAAACCCTCTTTCGGGCTGTAATGGACCACCGAACAGTAAGGGTTGATCACGCGTATCTGGGTTACTTGCTTCAATATCTAATTGTTGAAAAATCAAATCGAGTGGATATTCTGTTGGACGATTCACCATGATTCCAACTGTACCTTGCACATGGTGTTCACAAATGTAAATCACCGACTGAGCAAAAACGACATCGTCCAACAAAGGCATGGCAACCAAGAAGTGATTCGCTAACGACATTTGTTTAGTCATTATGATATCCATATCATCAATTAATTCTAATTATACACCATATATACCTTGCGCACATGAATTTTCGCTTTTGTAGCATCCCATCTACGGTTCATCTCGTGTGTTAAAAAAGGCTTACATATGAATAACGATGCGCGCATTTTTTAACACACGAGATGAACCATATCTGAGCGCTAAAAAACCGAAAATTCATATACGCAAGGTATAGCTAAAATCGGTTTAAAACAGGACTGACTTTCTTTCCGCTTACATTCTGTTAACATTAGGCTCAAAACATTATCAAGGATATTGGTATGATGCGTTTTGTGATTTACGCCTTTTTTTGGATATTTTGTCATAATCTATACTCTGCGGCACCAACGTTACCGGTGACTCAGACATTACATAGTAATCAACCCACTTTCGATATCAAAGACGCTAACAAACAATTTGATAAACTTAATATCCAATTATCAACACAAAATTTGGATCTGAAAACACTCGCCTCAGCCGTCAAAATTTTGAATAAACTCATTGCGAATGCCAACGATTGTATCGATGTCAATGAAAAGCGCCTGGGTACATTAGATGAACAAATTCAACAAGCCATTGCCGCCAACGGCACAACAACAGCAACGACCGCTGGTAACGCAAGTACTGCGCCTCCCTCTGCTGAGATCAATAAATCGGATGCTGATTTGGTTTATTTGAATACCGAGCGCAAGAAGCTTGCTTCACAATTATCACAATGCCGTTTGTTTGCCATACGTGCAAAAGAAGCCGTTGACGCATACGGCGTAACTATCACCAAGCTCAAACACGAGGAAACATTCACGCGCGGACTCACCGCATGGTCAACTGTAAAAACCATTCAGGAATTGCCCGCCGAAACACCACAGGTATCCATTCATCTCACACTTCCAGAACCGTTCACTTCGCTAACATTTTACAGTGGCCTAACGCTTATCAGCGCACTGATTGCTGGCTTTTTTCTTGTAACAGCTAGACGCCAGCGCTGGATTAAACGTCATTTGCGTATTCGAACGTTTCAAGTGTCCAACTTATTTATTTTAACCGCCTTTTTATGGTGTACGTTGTTTGCGATACAACTCAAAATCTATTCGCTACACCATACCCTAGAAACAATCATGTCGTTACACTTGATGACAGCCTTATCTCTTTATACCTTGGGTTTATTAATTATTGCGTTGTTATTTAATGTCAAACGAATACGAGCATTTTTTTATTGGTACTCACTGGATAGCTTATATTTTAAAGCGTTAACCGTGTTTTTATTTAGCTTTTATGCATTGGCTTTTTTAGCTAAATTCGTTGCTAAACATATCACCATCCAACCGCTTTTATGGCAATTGGGAACCAGTATTTTTCTATTGGCGGTCCTGACAACCGCTATCTTTTTTGTGTATTATTTTTGCCATGTGCATCGGCATATTCCGTTTATCAAACATCACCATCGCTTGGTAAAACACCTGAGTACCGTTTTGTTTTTAGCTTGTGGCACATTGGATGTGTTTGGGTATCATATGTTAGCGATGCATCTAACGTTTGCTTATATTTCAACTTTTGCTGTAAGTTTTTGTGCTTGGTTGTTAGATCAAGCGATGAGTAAGTTTTATTTCGCCTGTACCCATTTAGGGGCGTGGCATAACAAGATTAATCGCCTGTTTGGTTATAAACCCTCACAAACACCGACAGAAATGTTCGTGCTTAAAATCACCTTGCGAATTTGTATTTTTGCACTGGCCATTTATCTGATTTTTCACAGCTGGGGCTATGCAAATATTTATATAGAAAGCCTTTATCGACAAATTTTATTTGGTTTTCATTTTGGCAGCTTTACCTTTTACCCCGCGCGCATTATTGCCGGCACCGTTGTTTTTTGTCTGTTATATTTACTCTGTCGCGCGCTATCGAGAACGTTTAGCCGACATGAGCAATTTGAAGAGGAAGAAGAAGCGCAAGTGGCGATTGCATCGATACTGTCTTATCTTGGTTTTGCCTTGTCAATGATTCTGGGACTCTTGGTCGCTGGATTTAACTTTACCGGACTCGCGATTATCGCTGGTGCTTTATCCGTCGGTATTGGTTTAGGCTTACAAAGTATTGTTAACAACTTTGTATCAGGCATTATTTTACTGCTTGAAAAACCCATTAAACCTGGCGATCGTATTCGGGTTGATAGTGTGGAGGGCATCGTTAAAAAAATCCGTGTGCGCTCTACTCAAATTACGACATCAGCACGCGAAGATGTCATCATCCCTAATTCTGATTTAATTACCCGTCCTGTTACCAATTTTATGTACAGCGATAAATATTTATCTATTCATTGTGCAGTCAATGTCGCGTATGGTACCGATACACACTTGGTACGTGATTTATTGCTACAGGCGGTGCAAAAGCACGATGAAATTATTAAAAATTCACGTAACAAACCAACCGTTCTTTTCCATTCATTTGGTGAAAACGGCCTGGTTTTTCAAATTTGGTTTTTAATCAAAGATGGGAATCATAAGTCAGATATCAAAAGCTTTATCCACTTTGAAATTGAACGTTTATTTCGCGAGCACCAGATTCAATTTGCTTTTCCACAACGCGATATTCATATCAAAATGTCTGAATTTAAGTCATTTAATGATGATAAATAAGGTTTTTTTAAAAAAACTATTGAGCAAGCCAACAATCTTCAGTATGGTGTTATTGTCAGGATGATAAAAAGGAGAGAAGGATGGCTACAGGTGAAGTCAAATGGTTTAATAACACCAAAGGATGGGGTTTCATCACTCAAGAAGCGGGCGGTGAAGATATTTTTGTCCATTTCTCAGCAATTAACGGGACTGGATACAAGACCTTAATCGCAGGTCAAACTGTGAATTTTGACTTACAGCGCGGTGAGCGTGGTTTACATGCTATCAACGTGACTGTACTCAATATTGAGGAAGAGGCAACCGCTTGATTTTTTGTTTTTCAATGCTTTAAAGCAACACGTGTGCACCTCTCTGAGCACCACTGCTGATACTGGGAATAATAAGTATGCAGAATGGGTTGTTACTCATTAATTTGGGCACACCAAGCGGCCCTGACCGGCGTTCTGTACGCCGTTATCTACGTGAATTTCTTGCCGACAAACGGGTGATTACGTTACCTACCATACTCCGCTACGCCTTGCTGTATGGTTTTATTTTACCGTTTCGCACAAGAAAAACCGCTAAAGCATATCAAGCTATCTGGATGAATGAAGGCTCTCCTTTACGTGTCCACAATCAAGGCTTATGCGACAAGTTACAAGCGGTTTTAGGCAGTGAAGTAAGCGTTGCTTTAGGCATGCGCTACGGTGAACCAAGCATTGCTGACGCTTTGAAGCAACTGCGTCATTGTGACAAGCTCACTATTCTGCCACTTTATCCACAATACGCTTCTTCAGCAACGGGCTCAGCCATTGAGGCAGTGTTGCATCATTTGGCTAAAGCCAATGTTGTACCATCACTGCGTGTTATTCGTGATTTCTATCAACATCCAGCGTATTTGCATGCCACGATTGAGCACATGCGTCCCTATTTACAACCAAAATCATACGTACTTTTTAGTTACCATGGCTTACCAGAACAACACTTACACACATTAGGATGTCAACCCGTGTGTCAAAATGAATGTCCCGTTATCACTGAAAAAAACGCTTATATGGCTTGTTATCGAGCACAATGCTACGCGACAACACGTGCCATTGCGATGGGGCTTGATTTACCTGTAGACACCTATCAAACGTGTTTTCAGTCGCGTCTGGGTAAAGCACCTTGGATTCAGCCTTATTTAGATAAGGTATTACCGCAATTAAGACAAAAAGATATTCGCCATTTAACAATCACTTGCCCTTCTTTCGTGACAGATTGTTTAGAAACCCTAGAGGAAATCGCTATTCGTGCTCAAGCGCAATGGCATGCTTTGGGCGGAGAGTCATTTACGTTTATTCCGGCATTAAATAATACAGATCGCTGGATAGACGCCATCACAAGCATGCTGAAAGAGAACAACTGAAAATCTAAATACAAATGAAGTCGCTTCGCGACATTTTTTATACCCCCCTCTCCTCAATCCTCTCCCACCACGCGCTGCGCGCGCGGAGGAGAGGAGGCGATTTGAGTACCTGGGTAGTTACAAAATCCCAATGATACAGGTGCGTAAGTCCTGTAATATTTGCAATCTGTGTATTTTGTGCTATATAAAAATACAGGATGCGTTATTTTTGGAGAAACATGATGCACAGAGTATTTTCAGATCGCCTGAATCATGAATTAAACGAAATCGGTATGCCAGAACTTTTTGATGAACGAGTCGAATCGTTTGCCAAAGTGTTTAAAACACCGCGCTTCAAAGCTGCTTCTATTTTGAATGGTAACATTCTACCAGATGAAGATTTACTAAAACGCCTATCACAAGAATTAGAAGTGAGTGAGAAATGGCTATTGGGTGAAGATCGTAAACACTAAGATGCGTATCTTATTTAGTTATAAGCGATCTAGATAAATCAGGGATGAAATTCAAAACCAGTGCAAGGTGCTCTGGTTTTGATGATAGTAAATGTTGACACCTGTTGATCGAGTACCGAGGTTTAAACACTGGTACCCACTGAAGCTCTTATTTTGAAGGTGAAAAATGGATTTTCATCTCAGTTACCATTTCTTTCATTTCAGCGTTCACTTCCTTTAAGGCTTTTTCAGTTGTGTCGTATTTTTTTGAAATCACTTTCGTTGATTTGAAAAAGCTGTCATGCACTTTAACGTTAAAATCTGTTTGGTTTTCTTTATCTGTTTCGTTTTCTTTAATCGTTGCCGAATCAAGCTTTTCTTTTGAAGAAAAAATCGATTGAACTCCTTTAACAATCGATTGAACTCCATTAACAAAAAATGCAGTCAAAGCAAACAAAGTATTAGCTAGATTTAAAGCCACTAAAACAGCTCGACCAGCTGCCATCATGAGTAATTTATTTGCGACACTCCAATCATTCAAAGCTGCTACTAATGCGAGGAATAGCATACCCACACAAGATACTATATTTTTGACAAACTTTGTCAAATGTAAAAATATAGCCATAAATTGTGAGACAACTGAAGTGCCTCGATAAGGTGAACCGAAGACTTGACGCTGTTTCTTAATAAAATCCATTTCTTCTTCTAACATACCCCCAATTTTTTTATCCGAATCATCTAAATTGAGATAGTTATAAGCTCTCTTAGCAAAACTTTCTGTTACCACAATGTCATCTGCCACATCATAAAGTCCCATGATTACCCCTCCTAAAATAGCAACTCAAAAAAACAAATTTTACAATAAATGAGCACAAAGGTCAATAATGTTTTCATAATTACACGCGAATTGTTATTTTTTTTGACCACAAAAATTTGTTTGGTAATTGTTAAGAGGGAATACTTGGGGCCCGAGAGCTGCTGAGTTTGAGACCAAAGAATTGTGTGGTCAGGCATCTTTGTTACTTCTACGCTGACCACACATGAGAGTGGAAAGTGATTTAGATAATCATTCAGGACTTACAAAAAACGCTGAGTATGAAGATGGCGCTCATCCCTGAAATCGTTTATTCATTCCATGCTTTGCATGTTTTTCAATAAATTGAATAATTTTTCCAGCAATATTCACTTGTGTTGCGCGCTCAACACCTTCTAAACCAGGCGATGAATTAATTTCTAATACCAATGGACCCTGGTTAGAACGAATCAGATCAACGCCAGCTAATTTAAGTCCCATGGCTTTTGCCGCGGCAATGGCAATGTGGCGCTCCTCAGAAGTGAGTTTGACTTTCATTGCTTGGCCACCTTGGTGCACATTCGCACGAAATTCACCTTCTTTGGCTTGGCGTTTGATCGCAGCAATGACTTTGTCACCGACAACCAAACAACGGATATCTGTACCACGCGACTCCTGAATAAACTCTTGTACTAAAATATTGGCGCTCATTTCTTTGAACGCATTGATAATACTCACTGCGGATTGATGGCTATCTGCTAAAATAACCCCTTTTCCTTGTGTACCCTCTAATAACTTAATCACCAACGGCGCACCACCCACCATGCGAATCAAATCTTCTGTATTATCAGGTGATTGTGCAAAGCCCGTTCTGGGCATGGGAATACCTTTTCTTGCTAATAATTGTAGAGAACGAAACTTATCACGCGAACGTGCGATGGCAATCGATTCATTAATCGTATAAACACCCATGCTTTCTAAGTGCCGTAAAACCGCTGTACCATAAAAAGTATTGGAAGCACCAATACGAGGGATAACTGCGTCAAAGTGTCCTAAAGGCTCACCACCACGATAATGCACGCTGGGATTAGAAACCGCAACATTCATGTAGCAATTGAGTGGATTAATGATACACACTTCATGCCCGGCTGCTTGGCTGGCTTCGACCAAACGTTTATGCGAATATAAATCTGGGTTTGTCGCCAAAATGGCAATTTTCATAACAACATGTTTCCTTATATTAAATAATGTTTCGTGATCAATTACACAAAAAGTAAAAAATCGCTTGCTAATTCTTTTGCATGATGTGGACCTGTAAAAAACGCGACCAAATCGCCATTCGGGTCAAATAACATCACCGCGCCTGAATGCTCAATATCATCAGCCTTCACTGCTTCATCAGTCGTATTACGCACAACATGGGTGTAAGCAACGCCTAAATCTTGTGTTAAACGCTTTATCATGGATGACTCACCACGTGCACCGTAAAAGTGTGTATCAAACGCCTTGACATATTGGCCTAAGCGCGTCAACGTGTCACGCTCTGGATCTAATGAAACCATCACCACATGTGGCATCATCGGTGCATTCTTTTGTGCTAACAAGCGGTACATTTGTCCTAATTCAGCCATGGTCGTAGGACAAATTGACCCACAATGGGTAAAACCAAAAAACATCATGGTCCATTGACCTTGTAGACTCGCATTGGTAAATGGCTGATTGTCTGTGCCTGTCAGCGAAAAAGGAACGACCTCGCGTGGTTTATCAAGGCGTGTGCCGTACAATAACGTCTGTTTTTGATTACCGTAAACCTGCTGTGCGACATAAAGCCCTATGATCAAAGCAACCAATGCCAGCAAACAAACCACGGTTTTATACACCCCACGTTGGGACTGCGTCATATTGCGCTCCTCTTAAAACAACCCATCAAGTCTGATGCTAACATAGTGATCCACTAACAAAAACACAAACAATAACATCAAATAAATAATTGAAAACCGAAACGTTTTCATGGCAACTCTGGCATCATTACTACGCTTTAGACAAATAGCCCAGTATAAAAATCGCGCACCCAATCCCAATGCCCCCAATAAATAAATAATACCACTCATGCTTACCACACAGGGTAACATCGTTACGACTAACAACAGAATCGTATACAGTAACACGCTCAGTTTTGTATAAGGGATACCATGTGTGACGGGTAACATCGGGATTTCAGCATGTTGATATTCTTCATAACGATAAATAGCCAGTGCCCAAAAATGGGGAGGCGTCCAAGTGAAAATAATCAGCACTAACAACAAAGCCTGCGGATCTAAATGATTGGTCATTGCTGTCCAACCTAATAAAGGTGGCGAAGCGCCTGCCAACCCACCAATCACAATGTTTTGTGGCGTTGCGCGTTTTAAATAACCGGTATAAATACCGGCATAACCGATTAAAGTCAGAAACGTTAACAGCGCTGTTAATGCATTGACTTTATAGACCAGAATGATTAAACCACTGAGCCCCATAGTGGTCGCAAACAGTATCGCTTGTTTGACCGACACGCGGCCTTGAGCAACCGGTCGACGCTTGGTGCGTGCCATCAATTTATCGATTTGCCTATCAACCAAATGATTGATGGTTGCAGCACTACTGGCACAGAGTGCAACCCCTAATAAACCAAAAACAAGGATCGATAAAGGCACCCAGCCTGGCACAGCAAGATACATACCGACCACCACAGTCAATAACATCAAGGCAACCACACGTGGCTTACATAACTCTAGATAATCACGCCACATTTTGACTCTCCCTCGAAACCAAGTGATGCAAGCCAATCAGCGTCATTAACAACAAGACCGCAACACCGTTGTGTGCCACAGCCACTTTCAGTGGTAATAAATATAAAACATTACTCACACCTAAAGCGAATTGAATGGTGACCAAAAACATGACTAAACCAGCCATCAAGCGAACACGTGACAAAGAAACACAACGAATCAGTGTCAACATCAAAGTAAACAAATACAGTGCTGTTATCATAGCACCCAAGCGGTGAACCATTTGAATACCGACTCGGCTGGCGTGATCTAAGACACCACCTTGATAATTCGTTGTGGTATTCAGGACCAGGCGAAACACCGAATCAAGATGCAGCGCGGGCAACCATTGTCCATTACATTGCGGAAAACCAATGCAGGCGATACCGGCATAATTAGCACTGACCCAGCCACCTAAAATAATTTGTCCCAAGAGAATCAGCAGACCAACTTTGACCCATCTTGACCAAACCAGGCTATATATTCCTCGAACAGAACTTAATTGCCAACGAAAAGCGCATAAACAGGCGACGATCAACATTCCACCTAAAAGATGCCCCATAACAACCACGGGCAGTAACTTCATGGTCACGGTCCACATCCCCAATGCTGCTTGAAAAGCAATCAGAAAAATCAATATTGATGGGAAAAAAAGAGAAACAGGCTCACCTCGACGACGCTGAATACAGGCACTCACAATCATCGTCATGACGAATAGCACCAAACTGCCTGCCGCGTAGCGATGTATCATTTCAGTCCACGCTTTGCGCGAGGCAAATGGCAAGTCTGGATAGGCTTGTTGCACAGACGCTGTTTTTTCATACGCTGTCGGCAACACCATACGGCCATAACAACCCGGCCAATCAGGGCAACCTAGTCCAGCGTCTGTCAAACGTGTATACGCGCCTAACATGACCACAAAAAAGGCCAAAATCAGTGCAAGAGTGGTGATAAATCGCAGTATTTTCATGATGATGACGGTTCGGTTAATAAATGTTTGATATCGTGAAAAATATCATCCGCTTGCATATCAACAGGATACTTAAGAATGAAAAAACCTTCTGGATTCACAATAAAAAACGTAGGGTTATCGCCAAGAGCACTTCGATCCGCCTGTGCTTGCTCGGGCAATTTTAACACACAGACATCTTCTTCTTGTAGTATTTTTGTATCTTTAAGGCGAAAAGACATTTTTTCATCTGCCAATAGAACACACGCTTGTACCTGATACAGGCGCCGCCCTAATGCCAGGCGAATGCGCGCCAAAGCATTCAGTCGCTCTAAGCACGTCGTATCACAAGCAGAGGGAGACCAAAGCAATAACCGCCAGCGTTCGGATGGCACAACATGCTGCAACTGATAAGGCGGCTTGATGAGTTCACCGCGATTCGTTGACGGGCTGGATAACCAGGTGGGATGACGATAATACAAATACGCCAACACGCTGGGGGCGATAAAAATGATGACTAAAAAAAACATCACTACAAAACGCGATTTTAAGATTTTCATCGGGCTTTCTTCACATTTAATCCAATAAAAAGACCTAATACTATGGCGGCCATGGCATACCACTGTATCGCGTAAGCGATATGTCGACTGGGTGGCATCGATACCAGCGACCATTGTCGCAGATACCCATGGGGTTCCGTAGCATGCAGACGAATAATAAACGGATAAACCGATTTATGCAAAATTTTACCGATAAGATGGGGGCTAATCATTTCAATCACGCTGATTTGCTGGGTTTTAACCTCTACAACGGGACCAAGTACCCATTGTTTATGTGAGGGATAATAGGCATATCCGGTGATTTTTTGTCGCCCTTTCGGTATAAAAACCGATGGTAACGTTTGTCTTATGACATCCGCTTTTAACCATCCTCTGTCTACTAATACCACGGAGCCATTGCTAAGTACTAGCGCAGACAACACATCATACCCAAATTGATGTGCATGATGCTGATTATCTAATAAAAATATTTGGGGTAAATACGTACCTTGTACGGTTAGCGATTGATAACGCGCGGGGAGTTTGGCACCTTGCCACGATACTGGTGGGTAATCGCTGGCTCGTTGTGCTTGTAACAATAACGCTTTTTTTTCCTGGGCGCGCATGACCTGCCAGTGTCCAAGTCCCATTAGAACAAGAATGGCTATGAGTGCACATAAAAACATTCGCCAAGAAAAGGTGAAAGTTACGCCAAAAAAAGATAAACTGAACATATTTTTTCTATCTATAGAGATTGTTTTACTTAGGAACACCCGCGTTTTTTACGATAGGGTATGAATAACTCGTTTCGCATGCTAATAGCTTTATGATTATACCCGTGATCTTTCAAAATGCTAGATTTAAAGCCGTCAGATCGGAGAAAGGTTTCTCGTTTAGAATGCGTTGATTTATTGAGCGGAAGCGTCCGCTTGATCCACTTTTCAGACTGTTTTAAGGGGCCGCGACTATTCGCTCCCGCTCAGAGTCGCTAAAAAGCACATCCATGTGCTTTTTACCCCGTAAAACAATCTGAAAAGTGGCGCTCCCGCAACCCGCTCAATAAATCAACGCATTCTAAACGAGAAACCTGCGACATCGATTTTTTACTTATATGTTGAAAAGTTTAAAAAATTAGGAGATTTGAACATATGTTTACCAAAATTTTAATTGTTCTGGTTATGATCATTATTGTCGTATCGCTGGGAAGTGGGTTGATCTTTTTAGTGCGTGATAAAGGTCAATCAAAACGTACGGTCAAGGCATTAACTTGGCGGGTTGCTTTATCATTAAGCTTGTTTATTTTGTTATTTTTAGCTTTCAAATTTAATTTAATCACACCACATGCGGTATAAAAGGTGAAGCACATGAAACGATTTGTACGAAACATCAGTTTGTTTTTTTTAGCCTGTTTTTCAAGCCTAATACAGGCGGATACCATTGATCATTACATGCGCATTGTGCATACGGTACCGAAAATGGCCATGCGTGCCGATCCGCGCTCTCAGGCTTGGGCGCGCTCAGCCAGAAACATTCTGATTCTGACCAGCGAAAGTATCGGTGAAAGCTTGACCTTGGCAAATGATACCGTTACACAACAAGGTAAACCGCTATTTTGTCTACCACCTGGGGTACGTTTAAACGGCGTGGTGGTAAACGAACTCATTCAACAAACGTATCGAGATATCTCCAGTCGACAAATTGATAAAGATAAAATGACTGTCTCACAAGTCGCTTTAATTGGTGTCACCAAACTTTATCCTTGTATTAAACCGGAGAAATAGCCACGTGCCCATCAGAAAGTTATTACTAGCCTTATCATGATAAATACTTAATTGTTTGGTAAGTGTTCACGCCAGTTGACCGAACGGCTGTACTTGGCACATCTTGAGCGAAAAAGTCGCTTAACAATGCTCATCTCGGCCTTCGCCGGGACAGGCCAAGCCAATGTATGCTGCGCTTGTTAAGCAACTTTTTCGCTCAACCTGAACTCAATCCAGCCATTCCTCAAGATTCAAGCACTACCCCTGAACGAGTACGAGTGCAGGTTGGACTAAATATGGCGTTTACCTGAGAAATGCACGAATAGTCACAATGATTTTAAGGATTGTCACATATGCATATCCCTGCCCTGCAAGCACCTCCGATGGCCCCATCAGCTACACACTGTTCATAACACGCGCCCGGATCTACACCAGCACAAACTCTAGACTTATCAGAAGCACTTACAGATACAGAGATCATAAGCAAAGCAAAACCAACTGCACCAAACAGAAAATTTTTCAGAAGACGTCCGACAAAATATGTTGTATTCATAAATTACATCCTTATCTATTTGTATAACAGAGGCACTCGCCCCCTGCTTAAAGCTAATGGTTGCTCATTAAAAAAAGAGGCATCGAGCACTATCCTCAGGATCGCGCCATCCCATTACCTTCCTCTTTATATTATAGACAAAGATTTTATTTTAGTGGGTTAATTTTTAATTGAACGATGCGTGCCATTTAAAAATTAATTCACTATACATGATCAAAAATACGTCTTTACATTAAATAGGATATTTAAGCGCCTCTTTAATCTTCCAGCCACCACCTAATGCTTTAATTAATTGGATGCTGGCTAACTGACGGCTGGTCGTTAAGTTAATTAAAGCGATTTTTGATTGAATGGCATTGTTTTCGGTTTGATAAACACCGAGATACGTATCCATCCCATCTTGCATACGTTGCTGTACTTGATTCAAAGCACGAAAAGCGGCTTCTGTGGAGGCTCGTTGTGTGGTGACTTCTTGATCCAGGCGACGTGTCGCCACTAATCCATCTTCAACCTCTTGAAAAGCCGTTAAAACGGTTTGCCTATAGCTATTCACTGCTTCGTAATAGCCTGCTTTGGCTCGCTTTAAATTCGCTTGTAAATAATAACCATCAAACACGATTTGGGTAATTTGAGGTGGGATCACATTTAATCCACCGGGTGGTCCTAAAGCCCAAATTAAACTGGGATTAGAAAACAGAGAAGAAATGCGTTGACTCTGATAACCCGCCAAAGCGCTGAGATTAAGATTAGGTAAAAAAGCAGCTCGAGCAACCCCTATGGTTTGATTGGCAGCACGAACACGTTGTGAAGCGGCAGCAACATCGGGACGTTGTTGTAAAAGCGCGCAAGGTAAGTCTGGTGCAATGGGCACAAACTGTACAGGCTTATTCATATGAGGTAGTTTAAAATTAGCGGGAATATCGCCAACTAATACGGCAATCGCATGAGATAATTCCGCACGTTGTAGGCGCATGTCTGTTGCTGCTGTCTTAACTCTTTCAAGATCACTCACTGCCATGTCTTCCTCTAGCGCAGACAAAGCACCCCCGACATGGAGCTGATGTATCAATCGCCAAGCATGCTCGTACACTTCTACGTTGCGATCTAACCAAGTTTGAATTTCGTTATCGCCTTTCAATTCAAAATATAAATCTGCTAATGTCGCATGCAAGCTAAGCTCCATGCCAGCTAAATCAAATTGGCTGGCGCGTGCGGCATGCGCGCTGGCAGAGACGGTATTTCGAATGGCATACCAAATATCGACCTCATAGGACAATAACCCTTGAAAAGTCGCTGTATTGTAGAGAAAGTTGGTATCGGGATAAACATTCGCTACATTTGTTGAATTTTGTTGACGTGATTGACCGCCTATCGCTATCAGCGTCGGATACAGTTGCGAGCGTGCCGCTTGTGTCATGGCACGTGCATCTTGAAAGCGTGAATAAGCCAATTGTAAGCTTGGGTTGCTTTTAGTCAGCTTGTTTTGCAACTTATTCAATCCCGGATCATTAAAAACCGTCCACCACGGACAACCTTGACGCGCAACGGTTAATGTCGGTTTGGTTTTCACCCAATGGCTGATTTCTTTATACTGATTAGGAATAGGCATAGCCGGCCGCTCAGAGCGTGGGGCTAAATTACATGATGTTAAGAAGATTAACGCAGTACCAAGCAAAATAAACCGTAATAAATCTGTCTGGTTGCGTTCTTTTCTAAGGCGACTACGCCTAATACAGTCATTCATTGGGCTTGCGTGAAAACGTGTCTCATGACTTGGAGCAGAGCGAGCTACAATCAAGCTTTTTGATGATAGCGCATCAGCGCATGCTTTAAGAAACAACATGGACACACTCACCTTGGTGAAGAAAATCGTAAGGATTAATCACCACACGCTCTCCAACCTTGAGACCACTGTTAATTTGCACGGTACTACCATAATCGGTACCCACCGTGACATCTCGTATATCTAGGCAATTGTTTTTATTTAAAACAGCAACTTGCAATCCCTGGGCTTGGAAAATTAATGTATTGATAGGTAACATCACACTATCTGAGTAGCGTTTTAGGGTAAATTCAACCATGGTATAACTACCTGGTAACAAAATTTCACGCTCATTTTGCACTTCAAATTCAGCTTGTAAGGTTAGTGTAACGGGATCGATTGCATTCGCTGTTTTCAGTAATTTAGCAGGAAAAACCGCACCAGGATGCTCAGCAAATCGCATGGTAACGTGCATATTTGGCGTAAGACGTGAGATATACATTTGAGGAATATTTACATATAAGCGCAACCGATTAAGCTGGACGATACGAAACAATGGCTGAGCTTCTGATGGGTCACTGCCAATATTAATCAGCGCGCCAATATCTGTTTGTCGTAACGAAATGGTACCATCAAAAGGTGCCACAACCCGTTCAAAGCTGACCAAAGCAGACAAATACTCAAGATTGGCTTGCGCTTTTACTTTCTCGGCCAACAAAGAAGCCGCTTCATACGTCTTATCATCATTTGCTTGTTTAGAAACCGAATCCGTTTGAACCAAATGATTCCAGCGACGCGCGGTAATTTGTGCCAAATCATTTTGTGCGGTGATCATTTTTAAATATGCTTTTGCTTCATAGTATTGTGCGTCTAGCTCAGGGCGCTCAATCACCGCCAGCAAATCACCTTTTTTGACCTTCCAGCCAATATCAACATACCACTCCTTCAGGTATCCCTTGGTACGCGCATAAATGGGGGCTTCATGCCAAGCCAAGGCGCTACCAGGTAAATAAATTTTTTCCTCTTCAGCGGTCGCTTTAGCAATCACGGCATTTACATTGGGTACGGCGTCATACAAGGTACGTTTTTTCAGTGCTCGCTCATCCAAATAACGAGAAATAAAAATACATAACACCAAGATAATAAAAAGATAAAAAAAAGTAGAAACCGGGTGCTGCTTGGCGTATGCAAAATGTGTTTTGATTCGTTTAAACATCATAGGATCTCTTGAGGGTGTTCTTGTGAACGATGCCGACTATGCATTAAACAAAATACAGTAGGAACAAAAAACAGCGTTGCAATCGTTGCAAATGACAATCCACCTATCACCGCACGACCCAATGGTGCATTTTGCTCACCACCATCCCCTAAACCCAATGCCATTGGCAACATACCAATAATCATTGCTAAAGCCGTCATCATCACCGGACGCAACCGTGTCGCACCGGCAGTTAAAGCCGCATTCAGTGGGTCCATGCCATCATTCATATTTTGACGCGCAAAGCTCACGACCAAAATACTATTGGCGGTGGCCACCCCCATACACATGATACAACCTGTCAATGCAGGTACACTGAGAGTGGTATGTGTAAAAAACAACATCCAGGCAATCCCTGCCAACGCGGCCGGTAACGCGGTAATAATAATAAACGGATCAAGCCAGGACTGAAAGTTAATCACGATAATCATATAAACTAACACAATTGAAAAAATGAGTCCAAAATACAAAGTGCCAAAGGTTGATTCTTGTGTTGCCAATTGTCCTCGAACAAACAGTTGTGAACCCGGTGGTAGGTTATCTTTGGTTTCTTTTAATAAGGCATTTAACTCTTTAGCCACTGAACCTAAATCACGCCCATCGACACTAGCAAACACATCAATCGCAGGCTGCACATTGTAATGCGACACCACCTGAGGTGTCCCCGTAATTCTTAATTTTGAAACAGCACCTAAAATTTGCGGATTAATATTAAGCCCCATGGTCATAAGCGGTGTATTCAATAAGTCATTGAGCGTATCCATATTATATTGCGGTGTTTGTACTTGGATTTGATAAGACATATGATTACTTTCATCTATCCAGAAATTCGGTGTGGTCTGAAATGCACCAGCCAATGACACCATCAACGTATTACCAATATCTTGCTGTGTTAATCCAAGCTCTTTAGCACGAATACGATCGATATCAACCGCCAACACAGGATAATGATCCGACTGGCGAATACGTGCATCCACCACACCAGGAATATTCTTTAAGCGTGACAGCAGAAGATTTGCATAATCGCGGTTACCCGTATCATTGAGTCCCGTGAGCTGAATATCTAACACGGAAGGTTGTCCAAAATTTAAAATTTGACTGACAATATCAGCAGGTAAAAATGCAAAAGTTATACCAGGAAACCGTTGATGAAATTTTTCGCGAAGAATATGGATATAAGATTCAATAGGATGATGTTTTTCTTTTAACGAAATATAGGTATCGGTATCATTTGCACCGTTGGTTGCGGAGTTATTGTAAGTTAAGTTAATACCACTGATGGGTAACCCAATATTATCAACCACATTATTTAATTCACTCGCCGGAATAACTTCATGAATCACCTCATTGACTTGTGCGGCTAACCGCGCGGTTTCTTCGATTCGTGTCCCTGCATGCGCTGAATAATGGACCAAGATTTGCCCGGCATCCACCGTGGGGAAAAAATTGGTTCCCAACGTTGGCCAAAGTATTGCTAAGGATAAAACCACAAACGTCAAAAATAAGCTTAAGAATTTTTTACGATTATGCAGTGCCCAACTTAAACGTTGCTGATAGTTTTGACGTAAACATTCAAATTTATGATTAAAACTCACGTGAAAACGTTCAAATCGCGATTTTTTTTTGCTTTTCACATCCGTTTCATGAATATATTGCGAGTCTAATAAATAAAATGCCATGGTTGGTAATAACGTACGGGATAAAAAGTAAGAGGCCATCATGGCAAAAATCACCGCTTCTGCCATGGGAACGAATAAATATCGAGACACGCCTTCTAAATCGAACATAGGCAAAAAGACGATACAAATACACAGGGTTGATACGATCGCAGGAATAGCAATTTGTTTGGCTCCATCAAGAATAGCGTCTCGCAGCCCTTTGCCCTGCTCTAGGTTCCAGTTAATATTTTCGATAGCAACCGTGGCATCATCAACCAGAATACCCACGACCAAAGCCAAGCCCCCCAATGTCATGATGTTAATCGTATGACCCAAAGCCGAAAGACAAATCAGCGAACTTAAGACTGCCAGTGGAATAGAAATGGTGACGATCAATGTACTGCGAAAGCTTCCTAGAAATAAAAGAATCATGATGCCAGTCAAAACAGCCGCGGTTAATCCCTCTGTCAAAACACCATGAATCGCTGCGGTAATAAAAAGCCCTTGATTACCGGCCAATGCCACTTTCAACGCCTTAGGTAAAGATGCTTGAACCCGCGGTAACATGTCGATGACACGCTGAATAATGGTTAAAGTAGATGCACCCCCTGTTTTTTCAACGCCCAACATCACGGCACGTACACCATTGAGATTAACAATATTGGTTTGCGGCGGAAAACCATCTCGTACGTGTGCAACTTCACCCATGTGAATGACCACGTTGGGGGAAGCAATCACTGGAAATTTATTAAAATCATCAACTTTAACCGGACTGTTGTTTGGATACACAATATATTCATACTGACCAACCTTAGCCGTACCGCCTGGGATAATTAAGCTTTGGTTGTTTAACGCGGTATTGATATTTTGTGCTGATAACCCATATTGTTGTAACGGTTCGTTATTGACGTCTGCGGTCACCATGCGGCTTTTCCCTCCGAACGCATAGGGAAGTGCTGCACCTTGAACGGTTGCTAATTGCGGGCGCACAAAATTATTGGCAAGATCGTTTAAACGTTGCTCAGGGAGAGTATCGCTGGATAACAACACATTTAAAACCGCGACTGTTGAAGCATCGTAACTGAGTACATAGGGTGGTGTAATACCGGGGGGTAAATATTTCAACATGGTTTGTGAAATCGACGTGATTTGCCCTAAGGCTAGGGCAATATCGACGTCTTTTTGAAAATATATTTTCGTCACACTGACGCCGAGTAATGATTGCGACTCCATGTGCTCAATATTATCAACCGTGGTAGTGACAGCTAACTCAAAAACGGTGGTAATGCGATCGGCCATATCACGTGGCGGCATACCAGAATACTGCCAAACAACGCTGACAACGGGAATATTAATGGCGGGGAAAATATCAGTAGGCGTACGAAAAATCGCCATAATACCTAAAATAACCAGTAAAATTGCGATAACAATAAAGGTATAAGGGCGGGAAAGTGCAATTCGAACAAGCCACATAGCGTTCCGTGCTAATCAACTTCTATAAGCCACTCATTATCATGAAAAAATGCAGTATTGTCAAAAAGGAATTGTAGCGTCGGATGATTTAAACAGTCAGAAGTATAAATAGTTTGAATTTAAGCAACGCTCTTGATTTTTAAGAGCGTTGCTTACTGAACATCAATAACGATAATGTTCCGGTTTGTAAGGACCATTTGATGGCACACCAATATACTCAGCTTGTTTTGCTGTTAGCTGCGTGAGTTTTGCACCGATTCGTTCTAAGTGTAGTCGCGCCACTTTTTCATCTAAGTGTTTAGGTAATACATACACTTGTTTGTCATAGTGTTGCGCACGGGTGAACAATTCGATTTGTGCTAAAACTTGATTGGTGAAAGAAGCTGACATCACGAAGCTTGGGTGACCTGTCGCACATCCTAAGTTAACCAAACGCCCTTCTGCTAACACAATAATGCGTTTTCCATCTGGAAAAATCACATGATCAACTTGAGGTTTGATGTTTTCCCACTCGTATTGTCTAAGACTTTGAATATCAATTTCGGAATCAAAATGGCCAATGTTACATAAGATAGACTGATTTTTCATACGCAACATGTGCTCTTGAGTCACAACGTGGAAATTACCGGTTGCAGTCACAATAATGTCCACTTCTTCAGCGACATCATCTAATCTAACAACACGATACCCTTCCATTGCTGCTTGTAGCGCACAAATCGGATCGATTTCTGCGATATAAACGGTTGCGCCTTGTCCTCGTAATGCTTGTGCAGAGCCTTTACCCACATCACCGAAACCAAGAATCAGAGCGACTTTACCAGCAATCATGACATCGGTAGCACGCTTAATACCGTCTAGTAACGATTCACGACAACCATATAAGTTATCAAATTTTGATTTAGTCACTGAGTCATTGACATTAATAGCCGGCATTTTGAGCTCGCCTAATTTTGCCATTTCGTAAAGTCTAGCAACACCCGTGGTTGTTTCTTCTGATACACCCATAATGTTTTTTAGCAACTGAGGATATTTCTCATGTACGATTTGCGTCAAATCACCGCCATCATCTAACAACAAATTGGGAGTCCAATTGTCAGGACCGTGAATGGTTTTTTCAACACACCACCAATATTCACCCTCTGTTTCACCTTTCCAAGCAAAAACAGGTACGCCGGTTGCAGCAATAGCCGCAGCAGCATGATCTTGCGTTGAAAAAATATTACAAGAAGACCATCGCACGTCAGCACCTAACGCTGTCAACGTTTCAATCAAGACAGCTGTTTGAATGGTCATGTGCAAACAACCCGCAATTCTTGCACCTTTGAGCGGCTTTGATGCACCGAACTCTTGACGTAATGCCATTAAGCCTGGCATTTCCGTTTCAGCAATTGCGATTTCCTTTCTACCCCAATCAGCTAAATTAATATCAGCTACTTTATAATCGTGAGTCGTCACGATTTCTTCTTCCATTACTAACATATGGTTTCCTTTTTTGAAGAAACAGACACTGCTTTTTGTAGTGCAGCAACCTTATCCAACTGCTCCCAAGGGAGTTGAGCGCGACCAAAATGACCATACGCTGCTGTTTGTCGATAAATAGGACGAAGCAAGCGATGGTGATCAATAATACCTTGTGGCGTCAAATCGAAATGTTCTTGAATCAAGTCAATAATAGCGCGTTCGCTCAATTGCCCTGTACCGAATGTTTCTACATGAATCGATGTGGGTTCATGAACACCAATCGCATAAGACACTTGAATTTCACATTTATCTGCAATACCAGCTGCCACAATATTTTTTGCCACATGGCGTGCAGCATATGCTGCTGAACGATCAACTTTAGAAGGATCTTTACCAGAAAAACATCCACCACCGTGACGTGCCATACCACCGTAAGTGTCAACAATAATCTTGCGTCCAGTCAAACCGCAGTCACCCAATGGACCACCAATAACAAAACGGCCGGTTGGATTAATAAAATAGCGAGTCGCTGATGACAACCATTCTGCCGGTAATACAGGCTCAATAATGTGTTTGCGTACGGCTTTCACCAAATCAGCATGATCAATGCTTGCAGCATGCTGTGTGGAAAAAACGATGGTATCAATGGCAACAGGTTTGCCATGCTCATAACGCATGGTTAATTGGCACTTACCATCTGGTCGTAACCAAGCTAACTCACCGCTTTTACGTAATTGTGCTTGTCGCTCCATCAATCGATGTGAGTAAGCAATCGGTGCTGGCATCAACACATCTGTTTCGCGTGTCGCGTAACCAAACATCATGCCTTGATCCCCTGCGCCTAAAATATTGGTTTTTTGATTATCAACCCCTTGCGCAATATCAACAGATTGTTTACCAATCGCAGAGAGAACAGCACAAGACTCCCAATCGAAACCCATTTCAGAGCTGTTATAACCGATATCTCTAATAACGCCTCGCGCAATCGCATCCACGTCAACCCATGCTTTAGTGGTGATTTCGCCACCAACCATCACCATACCTGTTTTTACAAACGTTTCACACGCAACACGCGCATGCGGATCTTGCTCAATAATCGCGTCTAAGATTGCATCAGAAATCTGGTCAGCAATTTTATCTGGATGACCCTCAGCAACTGACTCTGAGGTAAATACATTTGAGTTATTCACAGGACTTATACTCCATCATAAATTTAATAAATTGGTCAAACAGGACTTCAATGTCGTGTGGCCCGGGGCTCGCTTCAGGATGACCTTGGAAACCAAAAGCCGGTCTATCCCGATGCATAATACCTTGTAAACTGCTATCAAACAAGGAGCGATGTGTCACAAACAGTGTTTCTGGCAAACTGGCTTCATCAACGGCAAAACCGTGGTTTTGACTGGTAATGTAAACCCGACTTTGCTGACCAACTTCAATCACAGGATGATTAGCCCCATGGTGGCCAAATTTCATTTTGAGTGCTTGGGCACCGCAAGCCAAGGCCAATAACTGAAAACCAAGACAAATACCAAATAGGGGTATACCCATTTCTACAAATTGTTTTGCTGCAGCAATTGCATAATCACAGGCACGAGGATCACCTGGACCATTAGAGAGAACAATACCATCAGGCTGCATTTGCAATACCACTTCAGTGGGGGTTTTGGCTGGCACAATCGTTAATTTGCAACCGCGCTTCGTGAGTAAGTGTAAAATCGAGTGTTTCACGCCATAATCGTAAACAACCACATGAAAAATACGTTGCGACGCCGATTGTGTTTCGGCAGGCCACGTGTCGATGCTGTTGCGACTAACGCGTTGTGCGAGATCTAAATTGGCCAATCCTGAAAAAGACTGAGCCAACTTTTTAGCCTCATCTAACTGATCAAGCTGTGTAGTCAAACAAGCAGCCACAGCACCTTTACTGCGTAAGCGATGTGTCAGCGCGCGAGTGTCTAAACCAGCAATACCAACAACATGGTGTGCGATCAACCAATCTTGTAGTGATTGGTTCGCTCGGTAGTTACTATAAAGTGGTGAGTAATTTCGTATCACCAATCCCTTGGCCCAAATTTTATCCGATTCATAATCTTCGCTATTGCAGCCGGTATTACCAACATGTGCGGTAGTGAGTGTAATAATTTGCTCAGCATAAGAAGGGTCAGAAAGCATTTCCTGATAGCCAGTCATAGCGGTATTAAAAACCAATTCACCCACAGATACACCTTGCGCACCAATAGACTGGCCGGCAAAAAGCGTACCATCAGAAAGAACAAGATAAGCAGATGGCGCTGGCATATTAGAATCCTCTTAAGAATAGGCGTTGTTATACTGTGCGCGGTCAAAAACTTCAGGTTGTGGCCACTCGCGTATATCCAAAGTGCTAGAGTCTGTTGACAATAGACCCTAGTTTCAAAAGACGATCTCGCGGGTTTATCCTGCAGACTGCGTTGTTTTGTTTAGCGGATTGCGGGAGCGCCACTTTTCAGGCTGTTTTACG